>NZ_BAABAQ010000010.1:0-385253 GCF_039537505.1 Streptosporangium oxazolinicum | reverse complement strand
TGGAGAACCCGATGTCACGCAGCTCGTACATGAGCTGGTAGGTCAGCGTGCCCGACTTCGAGACCAGGCCGATGCGGCCCGCGCTGGTGATGTCGGCCGGGATGATCCCCGCGTTGGAGGCGCCGGGGCTGATCAGCCCCGGGCAGTTGGGGCCGATGATCCTGGTCCTGCCGCCCGCCGCCTGGGCGTGGCCCCAGAAGGCCAGCGTGTCGTGGACGGGGATGCCCTCGGTGATCACCACGCAGAGGCCGATCCCCGCGTCGACGGCCTCGATGACCGCCGCCTTGGCGAACCTCGGCGGCACGAAGACCACCGAGACGTCCGCCCCGGTCGAGGCGATCGCCTCGGCGACAGTGCCGAACACCGGGACGCTCCGCTCGGCGAAGTCGACCGTGCCGCCGCCCTTGCCGGGCGTGACACCGGCGACCACGTCGGTGCCCGCCGCGAGCATCCTGGCGGTGTGCCGTCGCCCCTCCGCGCCGGTCATGCCCTGCACGACCACCTTGCTGTCGCCTGTCAAGAAGATCGCCATGCTCGCCACTCCCTCTCGGTGCTCGCGTGCCCTTCGTGGGCGGGACCGGCGGGCTCGCCGGGTCCGATGGTCGGCCCGCTCATGCCGCGGCGAGCCTGGCCGCCTCTTCGGCGGCGCCGTCCATGGTCGTGATCTGGCGGACCGCGGGGTGCCCCGCCTCGGTGAGGATCCGGCGGCCCTCCTCGGCGTTGTTGCCGTCGAGCCGCACGACGATGGGGCGGCTCAGGCCGCGGTCGCCGAGCAGCCCGAGCGCGGAGACGATGCCGTCGGCCACCGCGTCACAGGCGGTGATGCCACCGAAGACGTTGACGAGGACCGACTTGACGTCGGGGTCGGAGAGGATGATCTCCAGGCTGTCGGCCATGACCTGCGCGGACGCTCCGCCGCCGATGTCGAGGAAGTTGGCCGGGCGGACCCCGCCGAAGCGCTCCCCGGCCTGGGCGACGACGTCGAGGGTGCTCATCACCAGCCCCGCGCCGTTGCCGACGACCCCCACGCGGCCGTCGAGCTTGACGTAGTTGAGGCCCTTGGCCCTGGCCCGTGACTCGAGGCCGCCGTCGCCGGGCCCGGCGGTCAGGGCCGCATGGTCGTGGCGGAAGCCCGCGCCCTCGTCGAGGCTGACCTTGCCGTCGAGGGCGATGATCGCGCTCCCCGCCGTCCAGACCAGGGGGTTGACCTCGACCAGGAGGGCGTCCTCCTCCACCATGACCCGCCAGAGGCGGACCAGCACCTCGGCCACCGCGTTCTGCAGGTCGGAGGGGAAGCCGGCGCGGGCCACCAGCTCGCGTGCGGCGCCCTCGTCGATCCCGGTCAGCGGGTCGATCGGCATCTTGATCAGCGCCCCGGGCTTGGTCGCGGCCACCTCCTCGATGTCCATGCCGCCGTGGACGGACGCCATGGCGAGGAAGCACCGGTTGGCCCGGTCGACGAGATAGGCCACGTAATACTCCTCGACCGGGACCGTGGCGGTCTCCACGAGGACGGTCTCGGCGATGTGGCCCTTGATGTCCATGCCGAGGATGTGCCGTGCCTCCTGCTCGGCGGCGGCGGGGCCGGGGGCGGGCCGCACGCCCCCGGCCTTCCCCCGGCCGCCGGTCTTCACCTGGGCCTTGATCACGACCGGCCCCCCGAGACCGGCCGCGATCGCACGGGCGGCCTCGGGGGTGGCCACGACCTCGCCGATGGGGACGGGGACCCCGTGCCGCGCGAAGAGTTTCTTCGCCTCATATTCGAACAGGTCCACGCGACCTCCCTGGATATGGTTCTTGTAGACGGTATACCGTATGGAAATCTACCCGTCCAGACCTCGACAGGGACTCCGGCGACGGATATTCCATACGGTATGGAGAAGACGCAGCTCGTACGAGACTGGCGGGGACGCGATTACCTCGTCGGCGACACCCCGCAGGATCTGATCAACCGCCCCCGGTCATGGATGTTCTGGCTCCCCTGGGCCGCCATGGCCTCCATCGGCGCCATGCAGTACGGCTACGCGGCGGCGGTGCCCGCCCTGGCGCAGGCGCGCGGCTGGCCGCTCGCCCCGGCCCTGGCGCCGCTGGCCGTCTGGATCGTCTGCCAGGCCGCCGTCGCCCTGCCCACCGTGCTGCTGCTGCGGCGCGGCGCGCTCGGGATCCGCGTCGCGCTGTGGGCCGGCGCGCCGCTCAGCGCCGCCGCGCTGCTCACGGTGGCCTTCGCCCGCGACCTTCCCGTGGTCGTCGCGGGCTACGCCCTCCTCGGCGGCGTGGGCGCCGGGCTGGTGTACGGCTCGTGCACCGAGGCCGTCGCCCGCTGGTACCCCGAGCGCCCGGCCACGCGGGTGGGCTTCACCACCGGCGCCTTCGCCTACGGCACGGCCCCGCTCGCGGTGGTGGCCGGCCTCAACGGAGATCCGGTGAGCGTGGGAGGCGCGGAGGGCGTGCTCCAGCCGGCGTTCACCGTGGCCGCGGCCGTCGCGCTCGCCGCGGTGGGCCTGGCGGCGGCCTTCGTACGCCTGCCGCCGCCGCACTGGTGGCCCGCCCACATCGACCCGCGCGCCTGGGCCCACGACCGGGTCGCGCTGCGCAGGGAGCCCCGGGCCGTCCGCCAGTTCTCCCTGAGCCAGGCGTTGCGCACCGGCTCGCTTCCCACCCTGGTGTCGATCCTGGTCTGCGCGGGGGCGGTCTCCATCTTCGACGTGGTCGCGCTGGCGACCTTCGGCGGCTTCTCCCCCTGGGCCGCGGTCGCCCTGCTCCTGGTGCTCAACGGAGCGGGACGCGCCTGCGCCATGATCTACGCCGAGACGACCGGGCGGGGGCGCGCGCTCAGCGCCGTGCTGGCCCTGCTCTGCCTCGGGCAGCTGCTGCTGGCCTGGGGGGCGGTGACCGGGTCGGCCGTCATGATCCTGGTGGCGACGGTGCCCGCGGGCCTGGGCGGGGGCGCGTTCTATCCGCTCATCGCCAGCCTGGTCCGCGAATACTTCGGCGAGAGGCACACCGCCTCGATCCACAGCGTGGTCTACAGTGCGAAGGCGGTCGCCGGGCTCGTCGGGGTCGGCCTCGCCGCTCTGGCCCTGACCTCGTCCGGGCACGCGGCGGCGTTCTTCCTCGCCGCCGGCCTGGTGCTGGCCGCCGCGGGCCTCAGCGCCACACTGCGTCAGCCTGGCCATCCGGTCACGCTTCCGGGGTGAGCGATGGTGTGATCAGGCTCACGACGGACACTCTGTCCGAAACTGTATACTGTAGGCAGTCGACAACAGACAATGGGCTGGCCAGATGAGGGGCCGCCACATTTTCTCATCCTGGAGCTGAAGAGACATGGTGCGGTCGGAACTGGCGAACTCGGGAGCGGCGCCCAAGATCCCGCGCCCGACCACCCTCCGGGAAAGCGTTTTCGAGGCGATCCTGGAGCTCATCGTGAACGGGAGCCTCAGCCCCGGCCAGCACCTCGCGGAGAGCGAGCTCGCCGAGTTGCTCGGCGTGTCGCGCCAGCCGGTCCGCGAGGCGCTGCAGATGCTCAGCGGCGAGGGCTGGGTCGACCTCCGCCCCGGCCATGGGGCGTTCGTCCACGCGCCGACCGTGCAGGAGGCCGACCAGCTGCTCGCCGTACGCGCCCTGCTGGAGACCGAGTCGGCGCGGCTGGCCGCGCTCAACTCGGACGCCGCGGGCGTGGCCCGGCTGCGCGAGGTGTGCGCGCGCGGGCTCCGGGCCCTGGAGGCGGACGACATCGACGCCTCCGTGGCGGCCAACTCCGAGCTGCACGCGCTGGTCACCGAGCTGTCCGGAAACACGGTTCTGGCCGAGCTGGCCTCCCAGGTTTCCCGCCGCGTGCGCTGGTACCACACACCGGTGGCCCGCCAGCGCGGCCGCGCCTCCTGGGAGGAGCACGGCCAGCTGATCGACGCCATCGAGACGCGCGACGATGTCAGGGCCGCGGAGATCATGCGCGACCACACCGAGCACACCCGCTCCTCCTACCTGGAGCAGCGGGCCGCCGAGCCCGCCGAGCCGAAGGAGCCCACGCCCGTGGCCCGCCGTCGGCGCCCGCGCTCGCTCAGCGCGAGCTGACCCTCCGTTCCCCCGGCTCCGCCCCCTCGGCGCGGGCCGCCCCTCCCCGGCCGGCGCGAGCCGATCCCGACCCGCTCCCGCTCTCAGCTCCCCGCTCCCCCGCTCGCGCCGGGCCGATCCGCCGCGAGCCGTCCCCTCCCGTGCTGGTTCGGTCCGGTACGGGCTGATCACCAGAAACCCGCTCCTGCCGGTCCGATCCGGCACGAGACGATCACGCGCGTCCCGGTCCGGGCAGGCACGTCCGGGCAGGCGCGGAACGAACCCCGTGCGAGCCGGCCCCGGACCCCTGCGGGCCGGCACCGGCGAACCGACGAATCAACCGAACCGACATGGGCCGATCACGCACGGGCCGAAGCCTGCCGCTCCAACGGATCGGCATCCGCTAATCCGTGCGGGCCGGCACCGGCTAATCCGTACCGACCGGCGCGGAAAAGCGCGGGTATCCCGCGCGGACCGTCACGGGATACCACCATTCCAAGGCCCTTCCCACCCGGTCCGAGCAGCTCACAGGCTAGTTGACACAGAATTCACGGTTGGCCCGTTTGGGTGAAACACCCAGGGCAGATACTGAACGAAAGAATTGGTGGTGATGATCGATGAGAGCGTTTCTCAACAGGTTCCGCTTTCTCACCTCTGGATCAGCGGGTTATTCCGCCGACGGCCGGATGATGGGGCTCGGCCTCGCGACGGCCATGCGGAAGTACGGCTCCGCGGAGAACGCCGAGCGCCATCTGCGCCGCTGGGCGACCGAGCAGCGGACCGACGGGATCGACGTTCCCAAATGAGCGAGCGGGCGGCCTCCGTGGAGACCACCCGCTCGCGACGGCCGGCCGCGCCTCAGCCGTCCGCGTGCGCCTCGCTCCGCTTCGTGGCGGGGCCGGCGGGATCGGGATCGACGGCGTCGGAAGAGGGGGAGGGGTCGGTCACCGGGTCCGTGGGACCGGCAGCCGGACCCTCCGCGGGGCCGTTCTGGTCCGCCGGGGTACGGCCGCGGTCGCTCCTCGACTTGAGGAGGCTGGCCACGGTGGTGATGGTCAGCGTGCCGATGATGACCCCGAGGGAGACCAGGATGGGAATCTCCGGGGCCCAGGAGACGCCGTCGTGGTGAAGTGCCTCGAAGATGAGCTTGACGCCGATGAAGGCGAGGACCACCGACAGGCCCTTGCTGAGATAGACCAGGCGGTCGAGCAGCCCTCCGATCAGGAAGAACAGCTGCCGCAGCCCCATCAGCGCGAAGGCGTTGGCGGTGAACACCAGGTAGGGCTCCTTGGTCAGCCCGAAGATGGCCGGGATCGAGTCGAGGGCGAAGAGCAGGTCCGTGGTCCCGATCGCCACCATCACGATCAGCATCGGGGTGACGGCACGGCGGCCGTTAACCACCACGGAGAGCGACGAGCCGTGGTAGGTCTCCGTGGTGGGGACGACCCGCCTGACCGTACGCAGCGCGATGTTCTCGGAGAACTCCGCCTCCTCCTCCTCATGACCGATGAGCTTCCACGCGGTGTAGATGAGGAAGGCGCCGAAGATGTAGAAGAGCCAGTCGAAGCGGGTCACGGCCTCCGCCCCGGCGGCGATGAAGATGCCGCGCATGAGGAGTGCCAGGACGATGCCGATCAGGAGCACCTTCTGCCGGTAGCGGTCCGGCACCGAGAAGCGGCTCATGATCAGCAGGAAGACGAACAGGTTGTCGACGCTGAGGGAGTACTCGGTGATCCAGCCCGCGAAGAACTCGCCGCCGTGCGACGGCCCCGTGACCACCAGCAGTCCCACGCCGAAGGCGACGGCGAGCGAGACGTAGAAGGCCACCCAGAACGTGCATTCGCGGAACGACGGTTTTCGCGGGTTGCGCGCGACGAGGTAGAAGTCGATGGCCAGGATGAGACCGAACCCGGCGATCGTGACCAGCCACACCCAGGTGGGAATGTTCAACGCACTCCTTTCCGTGCGCGGCGGCGTTCCTTGGCATGCCACAGCGCCTCAGCGTGCTCAACGTAGGCGGCGAACAGCTCGCGCGCCTGCGGATTGCGCTCTCTCAGGCGCATCAACCAGTGGGGCATGAGCCTCTCGTGCAACCAGACGAAGCCGATCGCGAAGCCGAGGCTCACCATGGCCTGGTAGGCCAGGAATCCGGCCGTACCGCCGGGAAGGCTGACCTGGCCGAAGACGACCAGGCCGGTGACCGCCTCCTGGAACAGCCGGGCCAGGGGAAAGCCGGCCAGCCAGTACAGGCCCGCCGGAGTGAACAACCCCGGCTTGAACAGGCCATGGCCCAGCAGGACGCCGTATCCCGCCCCAAGGAGGCCGAGGGGCAGGGCCAGCGTCAGTGCGGAGATCGCGGCCCAGCCGGAGGACTGCCCTGCGAGCAGGGTCAGCCCCCCGGCCATGGTGCCGGCGACGACTCCGATCAGTGCCCCGGGGAGGGCCAGTTCAGCGTCCTGTCGCATCGGCACGGTCTCAGCTCACAGGACCACGCCGTAGGCGAACAGGCTGTAGAACAACATCCCCAGGTAGAACACCGCGCCGAAGCCGATGATCAGGTTGGTCCAGATCTTCGGCCGGATCGGTTTGGGCAACATGCGATTGTTCACCAGCAGGAGCGTCACGCAGTAGGCACCCATGGCGAACGTGGACAGGAACGCCAGGGTGTCGAGGATCCCGCTCGGGCCGTCGGCCGGGCCGAACAGCAGGATCAGGATGCCGAACACGATGACGCCCCACAGGAAGCCCGCGTACAGCTTGGACATGCCGAACTTCTTCGCACCGCGCACGAAGTGGTAGGACATGTCCGCCTGGCCCCTGGAGAAGGAGTCGAACAGGCCCAGCGTGGCGTTGAGCCCGATCAGCGCGATGAACCCGAGGAAGACGACCCCCAGCACCGAGCTGCCCGCCGAGGCGAAGGAGTCGGCCATCGCGTACAGCGCCGCCTCCCGCTCGCCGGACTCGATCACCGTACGGACGTTGGGGGTGTTCCTCGTCGCCGCCTGGGCGATCACGGTGAAGGAGATGGTGACCAGCATCGTGACGCCCCAGAAGAGCAGGAAGGCGTCGAAGGTGACCCAGCGCCGCCACCCCTTCCACTTCCGCATCTCCTCGGGGTTGTCGGTGTCGAACATGAAGCCACGCGAGGGCATGGCCTCTTCCTCCCCGGCGTGCCGCAGGCCGCGGACCGTCGGGATGTGGGTGCCCATTCCGGCGCCCGAGTCACGCAGGTGCAGGGTGTACCACATCTGCTGCATGCCGGACGGGCCGGCGAAGGCGATCGCTCCCACGATCACCGGGAACCAGGTCGGGGTGAGCGCCTCCTGCGGCAGGTACCCGAAGGCGAACATCCCGCCGATGGTGCTCGTCACGTCGTTCCAGGTGCCGACCATCGCCGCCACCACGGCGGTGCCGACGACGAGGACGCCGATCAGGATCGACAGGAGGTTCTCCAGCAGGTTGTAGATCACCTTCGCCAGGCTGAAGACGACGCCGACGAGTATCAGGCCCGTGACGGCCGTTATCACCCATGGGATGCCGGTGATCTGCTCGAAGGCGGCGGCCCCCGCGGACAGATGACCCGGCCAGATGTAGACGAGGATCGCGACGGTGAAGAAGAACCACATCAGCGGCTTGAAGACCCGGGCCGCGCCGAAGAAGATGCTCTCTCCGGTCGCCATGGCGTAGCGGGCCATCTCCAGCATGACCACGGCCTGGAGGGTGACGCCGATGAGGAACAGCCACCGGATCTCCGGCCCGAACAGCAGGACCAGCCGGGGCCACATGTACGACTCGCCCATGCCCACGCCGAGCGCGACGAGGAACACGGTCGGCCCGAGGATGTGGACCGACGGGGGAGCGTCGGGCAGGGTGCGGATGGGCATCGGCTCCAGCCCGCCCGCCCGCCATACTTTTTCTTCCTGGCCGGATGCGGCGGCGGCTTCGCCGGACTCCGCTGCAGCCGGTGTTCTCGATGTGTCCACCTGCGGACCTCCTGGGGGGTTGGTTGATCCTGCGAGTGCCCCGATTCGCCCCCTCGCTCATGAAGCGCGGCTCAGCCGCGCAGCAACCCTGCGGCCCTCGCCCAGCGATACTTGGCGCCGAGCACGGCCACGGGCCTCTCCGTGGTGTACGGGTAGGCGATCACTCCGTTCGCGAAGAGATGGTCACAGGCCTGCTCGACCTCGGTGTCACCGGCGAGTGAGGCGACCACGGGCTTGTCGTTGCCCTTGGCCCGCTCCTCGGCCACGACCCGCGCCACCAGCTCGGCGAAGACCATCGGCGGGGTGACGATCGTGTGCCAGTAGCCGATCACCAGCGCGTGCACGCGGGGGTCGGCCAGGCCCAGCCTGATGGTGTTCTCGTAGGTGCTGGGCGGTTCGCCACCGGTGATGTCGACGGGGTTGCCCGCCGCCCCGAAGGGCGGGATGTAGGCGCGGAAGGCCTCGTCGAGATCCGGCGGGATCTCCATGAGGGTCAGTCCGTTGTCGACGCAGGCGTCGGAGAGCAGCACTCCCGAGCCGCCCGCCCCGGTGATGATGACGACGTTCTCCCCCTTGGGGGCGGGCATCAGCGGCAGCGCCCTGGCGTACTCGAGCATGTCGTTGAGGCCCGGGGCCCGCACGACGCCCGCCTGGCGGAGGATGTCGTCGTAGACCTTGTCGTCGCCGGCGAGCGCCCCGGTGTGCGAGCCCGCGGCCCGCGCGCCCATCGCGGTGCGCCCGGCCTTGAGCACGATCACCGGCTTCTTGGCGACCATCCGCTGCGCGGCCTCGACGAACCCGCGCCCGTCCTTGAGGTCTTCCAGGTGCATGGCCACGCAGTTGGTGTTGTCGTCCTGCTCGAAGAAGGTGAGCAGGTCGTCCTCGTCGACGTCGGCCTTGTTGCCGACCCCGACGATCGCCGAGACGCCCATCCCGGTGGTGCGGCTGAAGCCGAGGATGGCCATGCCGATGCCACCGCTCTGCGAGGTCAGCGCGACCCCGCCCTTCACGTCGTACGGCGTGCAGAACGTGGCGCACAGGTTTTCCGGCGTGTAGTAGTAGCCGTAGATGTTGGGGCCGAGCACGCGCACACCGTGCTTGCGGGCGATCTCGACGACCTCCTGCTGGCCCTCGACGTTACCCGTCTCGGCGAACCCGGACGGGATCATGATGGCTCCCGCCACCCCCTTGCGCCCGGCGTCCTCCAGCGCCGCGGGCACGAACTTGGCCGGGATGGCGAAGACCGCCACGTCGACCTCGCCCGGCACGTCGGCGATGCTCGGGTAGGCGGGCAGCCCGAGGATCTCCGAAGCCTTCGGGTTGATCGGGTAGATGTGACCCCGGTAGCCGCCGTTGATCAGGTTGCGCATCACCGAGTTGCCGATCTTGCCGGTCTCGCCGGAGGCTCCGATCACCGCGACGGCACGCGGCTTGAAGATCCGGTTCATCCCGGTGAGGATCTCCTCCCGCGAGAGCCGGGCGGGCGCGATGGCGGGGTCGGCGTCGAGCAGGATGCGCACGTCGGCGGCCGTCGCTCCGTCTGAGGTGGCGAAGACGGGGTTCAGGTCCACTTCCGCGATCTCGGGGAAGTCCCCGACGAGGGCGCCGACTCGCTCGATCATGTTCGCGAGCGCCCCCCTGTCGGCCGCCTCGGCACCACGGACACCGCGCAGCACGTCCGCCGCCCTGATGTCGTCCAGCATCCCGAGTGCATCATCACCCGAGAGGGGGGCCAGCCGGAAGGTCACGTCCTTGAGGACTTCGACGAGCACCCCGCCGAGCCCGAAGGCGACGACCTTGCCGAAGGTCTGGTCGGTGACCGCACCGATGATCACTTCGTGCCCGGCGCCGACCATGGCCTGGACCTGGACGCCGTCGATCGACGCCTCGGGGTCGTACGAGCGCGCGGAGGCCACGATCCGGTCGTAGCCGGCGCGCACCGCGTCGAGGTCGGCCAGGCCGACGAGCACCCCGCCGGCCTCGGTCTTGTGCAGGATGTCGGGAGAGACGATCTTGAGCACCACGGGCAGGCCGATCTCCTCGGCGAGCGACACCGCCTCGTCGGCCGAGGTCGCCACCCCCTCGCCGGGGGTCGAGATGCCGTACGCCTGGCAGATCTTCCTGCCCTCGGGGGCGGTCAGCGCGGTGCGGCCCTCGGCGCGGGCCGCCTCCAGCACCTCGCGTACGGCGGCCTGGTCATGCGCCATCAGATGACTCCGTTCGTCTTCAGGTCGGCCAGCTCGTCGACGGACAGGCCGAGGCCGGCGTAGATCTCGGTGTTGTGCTCGCCGAGCAGGGGCGGCGCGGTGACGTCCACCGGCGAGTCGGACAGGTGCAGCGGGCTGCCGACCGTCACGAAGGAGCCGCGCTGGGGGTGGTCGACCTCGATCAGCGCGCCCTCCTGCCGCAGGCTCTCGTCCTCCAGCAGCTCCTTGGTGGACAGGATCGGGCCGCAGGGGATGTTGGCGGCGTTGAGCAGGTCGAGGACCTCCCACTTGTCGCGGGTGACGCTCCACTCCTCGATGAGCTGGAACATCTTGTCGAGGTTGGGAAGGCGCGCCTCGGGGGTGGCCCACTCGGGGTCGTTGGCCAGCTCGGGGCGGCCGATGATCGTGGCCAGTGGCGCCCAGCCGACCGGCTGGACGATGACGTAGATGTAGTCGTTGGGACCGCCGGGGGCGCACCGCACGGCCCAGCCGGGCTGGCCGCCGCCCGAGGCGTTGCCCGAGCGCGGCACCTCGTCGCCGAAGGTCTTGTTGGGGTATTCCGACAGGGGCCCGTGGCCGAGCCGCTGCTGGTCGCGGAGCTTGACCCGGCACAGGTTGAGCACCGCGTGCTGCATGGCCACCTGGACGCGCTGGCCGCGCCCGGTCTGCTCGCGCTGGTAGAGGGCGGCCAGGATGCCGGCGACGGCGTGGATGCCGGTGCCGGAGTCGCCGATCTGGGCGCCGGTGGCCAGCGGCGGGCCGTCCTCGAAGCCGGTGGTGCTCATCGAGCCGCCCATCGCCTGGGCGATCACCTCGTACGCCTTGAACTTGGCGTAGCGGCCGGGGCCGAAACCCTTGATCGAGGCGTAGACCAGCCGCGAGTTGAGCTCCTGGAGCCGCTCCCAGGAGAACCCCATCCGGTCGACCGCGCCGGGCCCGAAGTTCTCCACCAGGATGTCGGAGTCGCGCACCAGATCGGTGAAGATCTGCTTGCCGCGCTCGCTCTTCATGTTGAGGGTGATGCTGCGCTTGTTGCAGTTGAGCATCGTGAAGTAGAGGCTGTCGACGTCGGGGACGTCGCGCAGCTGCTTGCGGGTGATGTCGCCGGAGGGCGCCTCCAGCTTGATCACGTCGGCGCCGAGCCAGGCCAGGAGCTGCGTACAGGACGGACCCGACTGCACGTGGGTCATGTCGAGGACGCGGACACCTTCCAGTGCCTTCATGGGGTCCCCCTCACTTGTACATGGTCTGGTTCATGGTTCCGGGCGCGTAGACGTCCGGATCGACCCACACGTTGATCAGTGCGGGCTTGCCCGACTCGCGGGCCCGCTCCAGCGCGGGCCGGATGTCGGCGGGGTCCCTGACCTCCTCGCCGTGACCGCCCAGCATCCGGGCGAACTCGTCGTATCTGACATCGCCGAGGGTGTTGCCGACCCGGCCGCGGTTCTCGCCGTACTTGGCGGCCTGGCCGTAGCGGATCTGGTTCATCGACGAGTTGTTGCCGATGACGCCGATGAACGGCAGGTTGAAGCGGACCATCGTCTCGAAGTCCCAGCCGGTGAGGCTGAACGCCCCGTCTCCGAAGAGGCAGAGCACCTCCTTGTCGGGTTCGGCGTACTTGGCCGCCATGGCGAAGGCGACGCCGACGCCGAGGGTGCCGAGCGGCCCGGGGTCCATCCAGTGGCCGGGCGACTTGGGCTGGACGACCTGGCCGGAGAAGGTGACGATGTCGCCGCCGTCGCCGATGTAGATGGTGTCCTCGGTGATGAACTCGTTGATCTCGTGGACCAGGCGGTAGGGGTCGATCGGCTGCGAGCCGGACAGCTGGCGGGGCAGCCGCTTCTCGTAGGCCGCGGTCTCGACCGCGCGCAGCTCCTCCAGCCACTCCTTGCGCCGGGTCGCGCCGTTCTCGACGCGGCCCGAGGCGGCCTGGGTGGCCGCGGCCAGGATCAGCCCGGCGTCACCGACGATGCCCAGGTCGACGTCGCGGTTCTTGCCGACGGTGCGGTAGTCGAGGTCGATCTGGACCACCGTCGCCGAGGGCGACAGGCGCTTGCCGTAGCCCATCCGGAAGTCGAACGGGGTGCCGACGATGATGATCAGGTCGGCGTTGGTGAAGGCGTAGCGCCGGGAGAGCTGGAAGTGGTGCGGGTCGCCCGGGGGCAGCGTGCCGCGGGCCGAGCCGTTCATGTAGGCGGGGACGTTGAGCGCGCGGACGAAGTTGATCGCGTCGTCGGTGCCCCGGGTGGTCCAGACCTGGCTGCCCAGCAGGACGCAGGGCTTCTCGGCGTGGGCCAGCAGGTCGGCGAGGCGCTCGACGGCCTCGGGGTCTCCGGCCTGGCGTACGGAGGCGCGGTAGCGGCCGGCCTCGGGGATCCGGGCCTTGGAGATCGGGACGCTGGCGTCGAGGACGTCGCGCGGGATCTCCAGGAAGGACGGCCCGGGAGCGCCGTGGTAGCACTCCCTGAAGGCCATCGAGACGATGTCGGCGACCCGCTCGGTCGAGGGGACCGTGGCCGCGAACTTGGTGATCGGGGTCATCATGTCGACGTGGGGCAGATCCTGCAACGAGCCCATCTTGTGCTGGCTCAGAGCCCCCTGCCCCCCGATGAGCAGCATGGGGCTCTCCGCCCTGAAGGCGTTGGCCACGCCGGTCACCGCGTCGGTGGTGCCCGGCCCCGCCGTCACGACCGCGCAACCCGGCTTACCGGTGATCCGGGCGTAACCGTCGGCCGCGTGCGCCGCCACCTGCTCGTGGCGGACGTCGATGACCTCGATGCCCTCGTCGACGCAACCGTCGTAGATATCGATGATGTGGCCGCCGCAGAGCGTGAAGATCACATCGATCCCCTCCGCCTTGAGCGCCTTCGCCACCAGGTGGCCTCCGGAGATGGTTTCCGGCGCCGTGTCCGCTGGCTGGGTCATTCTGGTGGTCCTCTCGATTGTGTTCTCCATACTGCATACCGTATGAGGGCAATGGTTACCCCCGGGGTCCGGCGATGTCTAGACCCTTTGTGCGGGGAGTGGGACAAGCTCGACCGGCTCGCCCCTCCACCCGGGCGGGACGACCGCGAGCGCTTCGGCGAGCGCGGCCCCCCACAGCGACCCCGGCCGGTCGTGCCCGACGGGCACCGCGCCACGTCCGTCGCGCCGCACCGCGACCATGCGGGTGTCGGCGTGGTGGGGCCGCACGTGACCGGCGAGCGCGGACCGCTCGCGCGGGGCCTCGGGCCCGCCCGCGAGCGCCCGGACCGCCGGGGCGAGCAGCGTCAGCGCGGCGACCAGCGCGGCGTAGGGATTGCCCGGCAGCCCGGCCACCAGGCGCCCGTCGGGAAGCCTGGCGAGGAGCTGCGGGTGGCCAGGACGCACCGCGACGCCGTCGACGAGGATCTCCGCCCCGAGCCCGGCGAGCACCGCCCGCAGGTGGTCGGCGGGCCCCTTCGACGAGGCGCCGCAGACCACGATCACCTGGCCCGTTGAGCCGTCCGGGGCTCCCGCGAGCGCGGCGGTCAGCGCCCGCGCCCCGTCGGGCAGCCACGACGGCGCCTCGGCCCGGCCGCCCGCCCACTCGACGAGCCCCGGCAGCATGGGACCGATCGCGTCACGCACCCGCCCCGGGCCCGGGAGCCCCAGCGTGACCACCTCGTCGCCCGTGACCAGCACGGACACCAGGGGTTTCGGCCGTACGCGGAGCACGTCGTGCCCGAGCCCGGCCGCGAGGCCGAGCACCGCGGGCGTCACAGCCGAACCGGCCGTGAGCACGACGGTCCCCAGCGGGCAGTCCTCTCCGCGCCGGCGGATGTGCCTGCCGGGCTCGACCGCCCCGGGAGGGGCCGACACCCACTCGCCCGCCCATTCACCCACCGGCTCGCCCGGCGGCGCGAACCGGCCGAGCGGCGGTGTGAACCGGCCCGGTGGCGCCGACCTGCCGGGCATCCCGCTTCCCGGCGGCGGCGCGCCGGTCCGTACGGCCGCCTCGTAGGGCAGCACCGCCTCGGCGCCCTCGGGCACCGGGGCGCCGGTGGCGATCTCCACCGCCGTGCCGGGCGCGAGCGCGGCCCCGTGGGCCGCGCCCCCGGCGAGCACGAGACCCGTGATCCGCCAGGGCGGATCGCCCGCGACCGCGTAGCCGTCCATCGCGGCCACGTCGGCGCCGGGCACCGGGACGAGGGCCCGCAGCGGCCCGGCCAGGCGGCAGCCGTACGCCAGGTGGAGGGGGAGGTCGACGGGTGGCAGCGGCCCCGCGGCGGACGCCGCGACCCGGCGGGCCGACTCCCACGGGAGCGCCTCCGCGTGGGAGTCGGCATGTGCGCCGCGGTGCGGGGCCCCCGCGGGTGAGGGTCCTGGTGGGAGGCCGGGTGAGGGGCCCGGCGGGGACACGACGGCCGGATCTCGGGACGGGGCTTCGTGGACGGTGGATCTGGGGACGGCCATCGGCGGCTCCTTGACCGGATTTTTTCCATACTGTATACCGAATGCACTATGGACGCGAGGACGGAGCCTCTTGTGAAAGTCGCTGTTCTTGGCGCCGGCGCCATCGGCGCCTACGTCGGCGCCGCCCTGTGCAGGGCAGGTGCCGAGGTGCATCTGATCGCCCGCGGAGAGCACCTCGCGGCGATGCGCAAATCGGGAGTGCGCGTGCTCAGCCCGCGCGGAGACTTCACCGCCCACCCCCACACCACCGACGACCCCCGCGAGATCGGCCCGGTGGACCACGTCTTCCTCGGCCTCAAGGCCAACTCCTACGCGGCGGCCGGCCCCATGATCCAGCCGCTGCTTCACGAGACCACCGGCCTCATCGCGGCCCAGAACGGCATCCCGTGGTGGTATTTCCACCGGCTGCCCGGCCCCTACCAGGGCCATGTGATCGAGAGCGTCGACCCCGGCGGGGCGGTCACCTCCGCGCTGCCGCTGGAGCGCGCCATCGGATGCGTCGTCTACGCGGCGACGGAGATCGAGGAGCCCGGCGTGATCCGCCACCTGGAGGGCACCCGCTTCTCCATCGGCGAACCCGACGGCTCCCTCTCGTCACGCTGTGTCGACTTCAGCGCCGCCATGGTCCAGGGCGGGCTGAAGTGTCCCGTCGAGACCGACCTGCGGCGCGACATCTGGATCAAGCTCATGGGAAACATCGCCTTCAACCCGATCAGCGCGCTCACCCGGGCGACCATGGCGGGCATCTGCCGCCACCGCGGGACGCGCGACCTCGTCGTCACCATGATGCGCGAGACCGTCGACGTGGCCCGCCGGGTGGGCTGTGAGCCGGACATCTCGATCGAGCGCCGGATCGCGGGCGCCGAGCGGGCCGGGGAGCACAAGACCTCCACGCTCCAGGACCTGGAGAAGGGCAAGCCCCTGGAGCTCGACGTGCTCCTCGCCGCCGTCGTGGAACTCGCCGACCTGACCGGGGCCGAGGTGCCCACGCTGCGGGCGATCCACGCCGTCGCCGACCTCCTGGACGAGCGGGTCCGGGAAAATCTTGCCGCCGCCAGTTGATGCGACATACCGTAGACTGTATACAGGACTGTCGAAAGGATGGGGTATGAAGAAGGACCGCGGGGACCGCGCCGAGCACTACGACCGGCTCACCCATCCCCTTGTCCGTGAGAACGGCGTGCTGCGCCGCGCCACCTGGGACGAGGCGTTACAGCGGGCCGCGGAGGGCTTCCGCCGCAACGTCGAGGCGCACGGGCCGAACGCCTTCGCGATGCTGTCGTGCGCCCGCTCCACCAACGAGATGAACTACGTGGGTCAGAAGTTCACCCGCGTCGTGATCGGCACCAACAACGTCGACTCCTGCAACCGCACCTGCCACGCCCCGAGCGTGGCGGGCCTGTCCGCGGCCTTCGGCAGCGGCGGCGGCACCTCCTCCTACCAGGAGGTGGAGGACGCCGACGTGATCGTGATGTGGGGGTCGGCCGCGCGCAACGCACACCCGATCTTCTTCCACCACGTGCTCAAGGGGATACGAAAGGGCGCCCGCATGTTCGCGGTCGACCCCCGCCGCACGGGCACCGCCGAGTGGGCCGACCTCTGGCTGGGCCTCAACGTGGGCACCGACATCCCGCTCGCGCACGCGGTGGCCCGCGAGATCATCCACTCGGGGCTGCACAACACCTCCTTCATCGAGCGCGCCACCGAGGGCTTCGAGGAGTTCGCCGCCTCGGTCGAGCAGTGGACGCTCCCGGTGGCCGAGCAGGTCACCGGCGTGCCCGCGGCCGCCATCCGGGAGCTCGCGCACACCTACGCCAGGGCCGACCGCGCCCAGCTGTGCTGGACGCTCGGCATCACCGAGCACCACAACGCCACCGACAACGTGCGCGCCCTCATCAACCTGTCGCTGCTCACCGGCCACGTCGGGCGATACGGGTCGGGCCTGTCCCCGCTGCGCGGCCAGAACAACGTGCAGGGCGGCGGCGACATGGGAGCCATCCCCAACCGGCTGCCCGGCTTCCAGGACATCCTCGACCCGGAGATCCGCGTCAAGTTCGAGCAGGCGTGGGACACCCCCATCCAGCCGCGCTACGGCCTCAACCTCACCGAGATGCTGGAGGGGATGGCCGAGGGCGAGGTCACCACCTGCTACCTCATCGGGGAGAACCCGGTGCAGTCCGAGGCCGACTCGCTGAGCTGCATCAAGCGGCTCAGCATGCTCGACCACCTGGTCGTGCAGGACATCTTCCTGACCAAGACCGCCCAGATGGCCGACGTGGTGCTGCCGGCGGGCGCGGCCTGGTGCGAGAGCGAGGGCACCTTCACCAACAGCGAGCGGCGGGTGCAGCGGGTCCGCAAGGCGCTCCAGGCGCCGGGCGAGGCCCGCGACGACATCTGGATCCTCTGTGAGCTCGCCCGCCGCCTGGGCCACGACTGGAACTACACCGGCGCCGAGGAGGTCTGGAACGAGCTCCGCGCCCTCTCCCCCGCCCACACCGGCATGACCTACGAGCGGCTCGACAAACTCCAGGGCATCCAGTGGCCCTGCCCGTCGGAGGACTCCCTCGAACCGCCCTTCCTGCACGGGCGGCTCTGGGAGAGCGACCCGGCCCTGCGGGGCAGGGCCGCGCCGTTCGCGGTGCTCAGACACTCCCCGCCGGTCGACCTGCTCGACGACGAATACCCCCTGCGGCTCACCACCGGCCGCCGTCTCGACTCCTACAACACCGGCGTGCAGTCGTCCGGGTTCGCCTCGCCGCTGCGCAGGGGCGAGAACATCGAGCTCTCCCCCGAGGACGCCGCGCGGCTGGGGGTGAGTCCCGGCGAGGAGGTGAGGATCAGCTCCCGGCGCGGCTCGGTCGTCGCCCCCGTCTACATCGACCCGGCCCTCCGTCCCGGCCTGGTCTTCATGACGATGCACTTCCCCGACGAGGTCGACACCAACGCCCTCACCATCGAGGCCACCTGCCCGATCGCGGGCACCGCCGAGTTCAAGGCCGCCGCCGTGCGCGTCGACAAGCTCGTGCCCGCGAAGGCCGGGTGAAAGGGGCGTGGATCTCCGGTTCAGCGACGCCGAACCCTCGGCCGAGGAGCGCGCCGCGATCGACGCGTTCCTCGGCGCCCCCGCGACGGGCTGGGAGGGTGGCATCCGCTCCGACGGCGACCTGCGGGTCGCCGTCGGCGGGCACGAGGCCCGCGACCGGCGCGACCTGCTGCTCCCCGCGCTGCACGCGGTCAACGACAGGATCGGCTGGATCAGCGAGGGCGCTCTCGACTACATCTGCCGCCGCCTGACCGTGCCCCCCGCCGAGGCGTACGGGGTGGCGACGTTCTATTCGCTGTTCTCGACGAAGCCGCGACCGGCGCGGGTGCTGCACGTCTGCACCGACCTGGCCTGCCAGGCGCGCGGCGCCGACGCGGTGCGGCGGAGCACCGAGGAGAGACTCGGCCCGCCCGGCATGTCCTGGCAGCCGAGCCCCTGTCTCGGCCTGTGCGAGCGGGCACCCGCCGCGCTGGCTCTGCAGGCCGGCGAGTTCCCCGGGGCGACCGTGTACGGCCCCGCCGAACCGGCATCGGCTCCCACCGGCGGCGCCAACGGAAACGGTGCGGCCATCGCGAGTGGTGCGGCCAACGGAACGGGCCAGGCCCACGACGCCGACGGCGCGGGTGGCGTGAGCGGCGCGGGCGACATCGGCGGCGTGAGCGGTGCGGGCGACGCGGGCACCACTCGCCCCGCGGAGGGCGTCAGCGGTACGGGCCCGGGTGGCACGGGCTCGGGTGGCACGAAGGGTCTCAGCAGGCTCGGTGGCCTCATCGGCATGGACGCCACCGGTGGCCCCGCCCTGGCCGAGCGTGCGGAGCCTCCCGCCGAGCACGCCGTCCCGCAGGCGGGCGATCCCTCCCTCGTGCTGCTGCGCCGGGTGGGGGCCGTCGACCCGGCGAGCCTGGACGACTACCGGGCCGAGGGCGGCTACGCCGCGCTGCGCGAGGCCGTCAGGATCGGTCCCGCCGGAGTCATCCGCGAGGTGCTCGAATCCGGCCTCGTCGGGCGGGGCGGTGCGGCGTTCCCCACCGGGCGCAAGTGGGAGGCCACGGCCCGCCAGCTCGACCACCCCCACTACCTGGTCTGCAACGCCGACGAGAGCGAGCCGGGCACCTTCAAGGACCGCGTGGTCATGGAGGGTGACCCGTACGCGCTGGTGGAGGCGATGACCATCGCCGCGTACGCCACCGGCTGCCCCAAGGGCTACCTCTACATCCGCGGGGAGTATCCCCGGGCGATCGGCCGGATGGCCCACGCCATCGACGTCGCCCGCGCGCGCGGCCTGCTCGGGGCCGACGTCATGGGGCAGGGCTTCGCCTTCGACATCGAGATCAGGCGCGGCGCGGGCGCCTACATCTGCGGCGAGGAGACCGCGATCTTCAACTCGATCGAGGGCTTCCGCGGCGAGCCGCGCAGCAAGCCGCCCTTCCCCGTGGAGAAGGGCCTGTTCGGCAAGCCCACCGTGGTCAACAACGTCGAGACGCTGGTCAACGTGCTGCCCATCCTGACCGGCGGGGCCGCCGCCTACGCGGCGACCGGCACGGAGGGCTCGACGGGCACCAAGCTGTTCTGCGTCTCGGGCACGGTCGCCAGGCCGGGCGTCTACGAGCTGCCGTTCGGCGCCACCCTGCGCGAGTTGCTCGCGCTGTCCGGGGGCGCGACCGGGAGGCTCCGGGCGGTGCTGCTGGGCGGCGCGGCCGGCGGGTTCGTCCGCCCGGACGAGCTCGACGTCCCGCTGACCTTCGAGGGCACCCGGGCGGCGGGCACGACCCTGGGTTCGGGTGTGGTCCTGGTGCTCGACGACAGCGTCGACCTGGCCCACATCCTCCTGCGCATCGCGGAGTTCTTCCGCGACGAGTCGTGCGGGCAGTGCGTGCCCTGCCGGGTGGGCACCGTACGGCAGGAGGAGGCCCTGCACCGGCTGAGCCGCAGACCCACGGCCGGCGACATCGCGCTGCTGCGGGAGGTCGGTCAGGCCATGCGCGACGCCTCGATCTGCGGGCTCGGCCAGACCGCCTGGAACGCCGTCGAATCGGCCATCGACCGGCTGGGCGTCTTCTCCCCCTCGGAGGCATCATGAGTGTTCCCCTGCAGCCGCCCCGGCGGCTGATCGAGATAACCGTCGACGGCGACCCGGTCCGGGTCCCGGAGGGCTCGACCGTGCTGGACGCCTGCTCGGCGGCGGGCAAGGACATCCCGACCCTCTGCTACGGCGACACCCTCACCCCGAAGAACGCCTGCCGGGTCTGCGTGGTCGAGGTCGAGGGCGCCCGTACCCTCGCCCCCGCCTGCTCACGCAGGGCCGAGCCCGGCATGGTCGTCGGCACCGCGACCGAGCGCGCCCGGCACAGCCGCAAGATCGTCCTGGAGCTGCTCGCCTCGACGGCCGACCTGTCCACCACGCCGCGCGCGGCCGAGTGGATCGAGGAGTACGGCGCGCGGCCCGACCGCTTCGGCGAGGAGGCCGCCACGGTCGCGCAGCCCGCGAAGGTCGACAACGACCTCTACGTGCGCGACTACTCCAAGTGCATCCTCTGCTACAAGTGCGTCGACGCCTGTGGCGACCAGTGGCAGAACAGCTTCGCCATCTCGGTCGCCGGGCGGGGCTTCGACGCGATGATCTCGACCGAGCACGACGCCCCGCTCACCGACTCGGCCTGCGTCTACTGCGGCAACTGCGTGGAGGTCTGCCCCACCGGGGCGCTGTCGTTCAAGAGCGAGTTCGACATGCGCGCCGCGGGCAGCTGGGACGAGTCCCGGCAGACCGAGACGACGACGATCTGCAGCTACTGCGGGGTCGGCTGCAACCTGACCCTGCACGTGCAGGACAACCGGATCGTCAAGGTGAGCTCGCCGCACGACAACCCGGTCACCCACGGCAACCTCTGTATCAAGGGCCGTTTCGGCTTCCAGCACGTCCAGAACGTGGCCTCCCAGGAGGACGCGATCCCGGTCTCCGGCCCCGTGTCCAGCCCTGTCTCCGGCTCCGCCCCAGGGGCCGTCCCCGGCGCGCGGACGGCTTCGGCCGATGGGTAGGGTCACCGTCAAACGCCGGGTCCTGCGGCTGCGGGAGGCCGCGGCCGCCCACCGGGTCGACGTGCTGGCGGCCGAGGAGCCGCTGGAGATCCGGCTCGACGGGCGGCCGCTCACGATCACCATGCGCACGCCGGGCGACGACTTCGACCTGGCGGCGGGTTTCCTGGTGAGCGAGGGAGTGGTCACCTCCCCCGAGGAGGTCACCGCGATCCGCTACTGCGCGGGCGCCACCGCCGACGGCGCCAACACCTACAACGTGCTCGACGTCAGGCTGGCGGCGGGCACGTCCCCGCCGGCGACCTCGCTGGAGCGCAACTTCTACACCACCTCCTCGTGCGGGGTGTGCGGCAAGGCCTCGCTCGACGCGGTCCGCACGGTCGCCAAATGGCGGGTGGACGGCGATCCCGCGCCGGTGACGGCCGAGGTGATCGCGGCGCTGCCCGATCGGCTCCGCGCGGCCCAGCGGGTGTTCGACCGGACCGGCGGGCTGCACGCGGCGGGCCTGTTCACGCTCGGCGGCGACGCGCTCTGCGTGCGCGAGGACGTGGGCCGGCACAACGCGGTGGACAAGCTGGTGGGCTGGGCGCTGCGCGACGGCCGCCTGCCGCTGGCCTCGACCGTGCTCATGGTGTCGGGACGCGCCTCCTTCGAGCTGGTCCAGAAGGCGGTGATGGCCGGCATCCCGATCCTCGCCGCCGTCTCGGCCCCCTCCTCGCTGGCCGTGGAGCTGGCCGCCGAGACGGGGCTGACACTCATCGGGTTCGTCAGGGGCAGCTCGATGAACGTCTACACCGGGGAAGGACGCGTCGACCTGGTCCCCGGCTGAGCTCGGGCCGCACCTCCCAGGCCGGGCGCCCACACCCTCAGCGCCGCGGCCCACCGGGAGCCGGGAGGTGCGGCCCGTGACACTCTCCACCGGGCCGAAGCCGCCGCGTTCGCCCCACACCGACCGCCGAGGCCGGGGAGCGGCGGCTCCCAGGCCCGGCGACGAGAGCCCGGCCCGCGATACTCGCCCCCTTCGCCGGCCGGGCTCTCTGACGCCCGCGCGTCCTCCCCTGAATACCGGGCGGCACGTCCCCGCCCGCGCGTCACGACCTCCCCTTCACACGCCTGACGCCTCCCCGTCTCCCGGCCGCACCCGCCTTCCCCGCGAAACGACAACCTCCGCCCACGCGTCACGACCTCCCCTTCACACGCCTGACGCCTCCCCGTCTCCCGGCCGCACCCGCCTTCCCCGCGAAACGACAACCTCCGCCCACGCGTCACGACCTCCCCTTCACGCGCCTGACGTACCCCGCGACGGACACCCCCCTCACGGCCCCCGCCCGCCGGGCAGCGCGTCCCCCGCCTGCGCGTCACGACCTCCCTCCGCCTCTCCCCGCCGGGCCGGACGCGTCCGGCCCGGATGCCGTACGGTGGCTCACCACGCGTGGAGTGACGCCCTCGGTGGGGCATCGCCCGAGGCTCGATTTTGACAACCGTTTTCATTTACGCGCATACTAGTCGACATGATGTCCGAGTCCTCCCGACGTATCCGTATACGTAATGTCGGCCTGGCTGTGTCCGCCGCCCTTCTCGCCGCCACCGCCTGCGGTACCGAAGTCGGCTCGACCAGCGGCGGCTCACCCGGGGGGGCGTCGAGCGCTTCCACGGACGGGAAGACCACCGTCACCGCGGCCATGTATCCCCTGCAGTGGCTCGCCGAGCGGGTGGGCGGCCCCGACGCGGCCGTCACCGGCCTGACCAAGCCCGGCGTCGAGCCGCACGACCTGGAGCTGTCCCCGCTCCAGGTGGGCGGGCTGGAGACGACGGGGCTCGTCGTCTACATCAGGGGCGTCCAGCCCGCGGTGGACGAGGCCGTCGAGCAGCACGCCGCCGACCGGGCCTTCGACGCGGCCACCGCGGTCACCCCCCTTCCCGCGGTCGCGGAGGAGGAACACCACGGCGAGGAGGGACACGAGCACGAGGAGGTCGACTACGACCCCCACCTCTGGCTCGACCCGGCCCGCTTCGCGACGGTCGCCACCAAGCTCGGCGAGAGGCTGGCCGCCGCCGACCCCGCGCACGCGCGGGGCTACCGGGACCGCGCCGCCGCCACCGCCGCCGACCTCACCGCCCTGGACGGGGAACTGGCCAAGGGCCTGGCCACCTGCTCGTCGGACGCGATCGTCACGAGCCACTCCGCGTTCGGTTACCTCGCCGACCGCTACAAGCTGCACCAGATCGGCATCAGCGGCCTCGATCCCGACGCCGAGCCCTCTCCCGCCCGCCTCGCCGAAGTGGCAAAAGTGGCCAAGCAGGAGAAAGTAACTACGATTTTCACCGAAACCCTCGTCAGCCCGAAGGTCGCCGAGATTCTCGCCCAGGAGGTCGGTGCGAAGACCGCTGTCCTCGACCCGGTGGAAAGCCGGCCGTCGAACGGCGACTACCTGTCCGCCATGCGCCAGAACCTCTCCACACTCCAGGCGGCGCTCAGCTGCTCGTAAAGGTCACACGTGACATCCAGCAAAACGGTTTTCACCATGAACGGCGGCCAGGTCAACCTGGACCGCCGTCCGGTGCTTCGCGGCATCGATCTTTCCGTCGAACCCGGCGAGGCGGTGGCGGTGCTCGGCGCGAACGGATCGGGGAAGTCCACCCTCATCCGCGCCCTGCTCGGCCTCGTCCCCCTGTCCGGCGGCGAGACTCTCCTGTACGGCAGCCCTCCCGCCCGGTTCCGCGAATGGTGGCGGATCGGCTACGTCCCCCAGCGGCTCTCGGTGGGCGGGGGCGTGCCGACCACGATCCGTGAGGTCGTCGCCTCCGGCCGGATCGCGAGGCAGCGACGCCTGCGCCTGACCGGCGCGGCCGACCGTGAGGCGACCGGCAGGGCCCTGGCGGCCGTCGGCCTGGCCCATCGCGCCTCCGACCCGGTGCAGGCGCTGTCCGGCGGGCAGCAGCAGCGGGTGCTGATCGCCCGCGCCCTCGCCGGAGAGCCCGACACCTTCGTCATGGACGAGCCCACCGCGGGCGTCGACTCCGAGAGCCAGCTGCTCCTCGCGAAAACGCTGTCCGCACTCGTCGAGCAGGGCAAGACGGTCCTGCTGGTCGCGCACGAGCTGGGCCCGCTGGAGCCCCTGATCACCCGCGCGGTGGTCCTCAGGGACGGGTACGTGTGCCACGACGGCCCGCCGCCCCAGGCGGTCGGCACGCACGCGCTGCCCGGCCACGACCACGTGCACCCGCACGGCGAGGAGGAGCCCGTGAGCCCGCTCGACTGGAGGCCGACCTCGTGATCGAGCTTCTGCGGTTCGACTTCATGCAGCGGGCGCTGATCGCCGCTCTCCTGGTCGGCCTGGCCGCCCCCGCCATCGGCACGTTCATGGTGCAGCGCCGCCTCGCCCTGCTGGGCGACGGCATCGGGCACGTCGCGCTGACCGGCGTGGCCCTGGGCTTCCTGACCGGGACCGCCCCGGTGCTGACGGCCGTGGTGGTCTCGATACTGGGCGCCGTCGCCATCGAGCTGGTCCGCGAGCGCGGCAGGACCAGCGGGGACGTGGCGCTCGCACTGCTGTTCTACGGCGGTATCGCCGGGGGCGTGCTGCTCATCTCGCTGGCCCCCGGCGGCAGCAACGCCACGCTGATGTCCTACCTGTTCGGCTCGATCAGCAGCGTCGCCGTCGAGGACGTGTGGGTGATCGGCCTGCTGGCGGTGGCGGTGCTCGGCGTGGTGACCGTCTTCGGGCGGGAGCTCTACGTGCTGTGCCAGGACGAGGAGGTCGCCAAGGCCAGCGGTCTGCCGGTCCGCTTCCTCAGCCTGCTGATCGCCGTTACCGCCGCGCTGACCGTGGTCATCGCCATGCGCGTCGTAGGATTGCTTCTGGTGAGCGCGTTGATGGTGGTGCCGGTGGCGACCAGTCAGCAGCTCACCCGGGGGTTCGTGAGCACGATGTTCCTTTCCATGCTGTTTGGGATGATCTCCACGGTCGGTGGCCTGACCTCCTCCTTCTACGTCGAGGTCCCGCCGGGCGCGATCATCGTCATTGTCGCTCTCACGGGGTTCGTCCTCGCCCTCGGGCTCGGTAGATTCGTACGTCGAAGCCGACCTCAGGAGTCCAGCCCATGAGCAACAGGCGTGATGCCGTCCACGCGATCCTCCGCCAGAGCGAGGGTTTCCGCAGCGCGCAGGACGTCTACGCGGAGATGCGCGCGGAAGGCGCCAAGATCGGACTGACCACCGTCTACCGGGCGCTCCAGGCGCTCGCCGACACCGGCCACGTCGACGTGCTGAGAACCGACGACGGAGAGTCGGTCTACCGGGCGTGCGCCAGCGACCATCACCACCACCACCTGGTCTGCCGCAGGTGCGGCCGTACGGTGGAGGTGGCCGGGCCCGCGGTGGAACGCTGGGCCGAGGCGATCGGCTCCGAGCACGGCTTCACCGAGATCACTCATACGGTGGAGGTCTTCGGGACCTGCGCCTCCTGCTCCACCGCCGCCAAGCCGCTCCGCACCCCGAGCCGCGCCTGAGCGGACGCCCCGGTGAGGCGCGGGTGCGGAAGAGCGGTTCGGACGTAGCGGACACATCCTGACGTATCGGGACATGAGTCTTATGATCCGGGGCACGCCACGGTGATGAGCGCACGCGAGGGGGCGCCGGAGGGCCACGGGAGAGATACGCTTCCGACACGGCGAGCCGCCGTACGCGCCTCCACGTTGCAATCGCTCATACAGGAGTCAACATGCCATTCGGACATGACATGGTGCACTCACTCGCCACCGCGGTCGACCTGGTCAACACCTCCCCCTCCACCGGAGGCGAGGACACCCTGACCGACCTGCGAAAACTCGGCGACTTCGTGGCACGCTGGGAGGTCAGCGGGATCGGTGAGCTGGACGCCGCCGACCTGACCCAGGTGCGCGCGCTGCGCGAGGCCTTCCACAAGGTCTTCACCGCCCCGGACCAGCCCACCGCGGTCATCCGGCTGAACACCCTGCTGAGCGGGACCCGCATCACCCCGCGCCTGGCGGAGCACGACGGCCACCCCCTGCACGTCCACTACTTCGCGCCGGACGCCTCGCTGCACGAGCACCTCGCGGCCGACATCGGGGTCGCCCTCGCCCACCTGCTCGTCGAGGGCGAGTGGGAGCGCCTGCGCACCTGCTCGGCGCCCGACTGCGACCACGTCTTCGTGGACGAGTCACGCAACCGCTCACGGGTCTACTGCGACAGCCGCACCTGCGGGAACCGGATGCACGTCGCCGCCTACCGCGCACGGCGCCGGGCCTGACGTCACTCTCCGCTAATACCTATTGACCAAGTAGGTAATGCGGATAGGTTGAGACGTGACGTCGCCTACCCCCGAGGAGAAGCCATGAGCGTCACCGACGAGCTGCTCGCCAACGCCGAGCGTTACGC
This sequence comes from Streptosporangium oxazolinicum, assembly GCF_039537505.1. Classification (NCBI taxonomy): domain Bacteria; kingdom Bacillati; phylum Actinomycetota; class Actinomycetes; order Streptosporangiales; family Streptosporangiaceae; genus Streptosporangium; species Streptosporangium oxazolinicum. The sequence goes on along the minus strand of NZ_BAABAQ010000010.1, from coordinate 359,099 downwards.
GGAGACCTTCACCAGGGGCCACCTGCCCCTGCCGCCCGCGCGCGGGGTGGCCGTGCTGGCCTGCATGGACGCCCGCCTCAACCCCTACGGCCTGCTCGGGCTCTCGGAGGGTGACGCGCACGTCATCCGCAACGCGGGCGGCGTGGTGACCGCCGACGAGCGCCGCAGCCTGGCCATCAGCCAGCGCCTGCTCGGCACCAGGGAGATCATCCTCATCCACCACACCGACTGCGGCATGCTCACCTTCACCGACGACGACTTCAAGCGGCAGATCCAGGACGAGGTCGGGGTGAAGCCCGACTGGTCGGCCGAGGCCTTCACCGACCTCGACGAGGACGTCGTCCAGTCTCTCCAGCGGATCAGGACCGACCCCTTCATCCCGTACACCGACTCGGTGCGCGGTTTCGTCTACGAGGTGGAGACCGGCCGCCTGCGCGAGGTCAAAGCCTGACGGCCCGCGACAGGAGCCCGCGCGTCAGAGGGCGCCGAAGTCACCGTGGCGGCCGGCCCCCGCGGCGAAGCGGGACGCGCCGGCCACCGCGCCGGGCAGGGCGTTCAGGCCGTGGCGCAGCTCCCCCGCCATCGCCTCCCGCTCGGGCAGCCCCTCCTGCTCCAGTACCGACAGGCGGTCGCCGCGCATGCACTCCTGGGGGAAGCGCGCGAGGGTGGCGGCCAGGTTCTCGGCGGCGGCGCGCGAGGTGCCGGCCGGCACCACCCGGTTGACCAGCCCCATCCCGAGGGCCTCCGCGGCGGCCACCGGACGGCCGGTGAGGATCATGTCCATCGCCCGGCCCGTCCCGACCAGCCTCGGCAGCCGGACGGTGCCGCCGTCGATCAGCGGGACGCCCCAGCGGCGGCAGAAGACCCCGAACACCGCGTCCTCCTCGGCCACCCGCAGGTCGCACCAGAGGGCCAGCTCCAGCCCCCCGGCGACCGCGTGCCCGGCGACGGCCGCGATCACGGGCTTGCCGAGCCGCATCCGGGTGGGCCCCATCGGCCCGTCCCCCTCGGCGTCCACCCGGTTGGCGCGGCCCTCGGCGACGGCCTTGAGGTCGGCTCCCGCGCAGAACGTGCCCCCCTCGCCCCACAGCACGGCCACCGCCGCGCCGGGGTCGGCGTCGAAGTCGCGGAAGGCGTCGGCGAGCGCCCGAGCCGTGGAACCGTCGACGGCGTTGCGGACCTCGGGCCTGGAGAGCACGACGGTGGTGACGGGCCCGTCGCGTTCGATCCTGACAGTCATCCGGGGCACCTCTCAGCGGGTCGGCGTCACCCGGAACATAACATTATTCTGCGACGCCGCCCGAGGCGTCCCGGGCCGACGGGACCGCGTTCGGCACCGCTCCCCCGTATCTCCTGTCGCGCTTGGCGTACGTCTCGCAGGCCTCCCACAGATCACGGCGGTCGAAGTCGGGCCAGAGGCGGTTGAGGAAGACCATCTCGGCGTACGCCGTCTGCCAGATCAGGAAGTTGGAGATGCGCTGCTCGCCCGAGGACCGTACGAACAGATCGACGTCGGGAATCTGCGGCTCGTCCAGGTAGCGGGCGAAGGTCTCCTCCTTCACCCGGCCCGGCTTGACCCGCCCGTCGGCGATGTCCCGCGCCAGGCGCAGGGCGGCGTCCACGATCTCGGCGCGGCCGCCGTAGTTGACGCAGAACTGCAGGGTCAGCGTGGAGTTGCCCTCGGTCATCTCCTCGGCGTCGCGCAGCTCCTGGATGACGCTCCGCCACAGCCGCCCGGGGCGGCCCGCCCAGCGGACCCGCACGCCCATCGCGTGGAGCTGGTCCCTGCGGCGGCGGATGACGTCGCGGTTGAAACCCATCAGGAAGCGGACCTCGTCGGGGGAGCGCTTCCAGTTCTCCGTGGAGAAGGCGTAGGCCGACAGGTAGGGGACGCCGAGCTCGATCGCGCCCTCGATCACGTCGAAGAGCGACGCCTCGCCCGCCTTGTGGCCCTCGGTGCGGGGCAGGCCGCGCTGCTTGGCCCACCGCCCGTTGCCGTCCATCACGATCGCCACGTGCCGGGGCACGAGGTCGCGCGGGATCGGGGGCGGGGTGGCGCCGGAGGGATGCGGGGCGGGCGGGCGGATGTTCACGTGGCGAGCTCCCTTTCTACGTGTCGAAGAGAGCGTATGCCGTGTTCGAGATGCCATTGGAGGTATGCCGCGACCAGGCCGCTGCACTCGGCGCGGTGCCGGGCGGCGGAGGCGTCCGCGACGGGCCAGTCGCCCTTGAGCAGCGCCGTCATCAGGGAGAGGGTCTCCCCCTCGGGCACCGCCGCGCCCGCGGGACGGCAGGCCCCGCACACCACGCCACCGGCCACGATGGCGAAGGCCCGCACCGAGACGGCCTTGCACCGGGCGCAGGCGTCCAGGGCGGGGGCGTAACCGGCGACGGCGAGGGAGCGCAGGAAGTAGGCGTCCAGGACGAGCCTGGCCTCGTGGTCACCCGAACCGAGCGTGCGCAGGCCGCCGACGAGCAGCAGGAACTGGCGCAGCGCCGGCTCCTTCTCCCCCATCACCAGGCGGTCGGCGGTCTCCAGCATCGCGGTGCCCGCCGTGTAGCGCGGGTAGTCGGAGGCGAGCGGCTCGCCGTACGGCCTGATGGTCTCGGCCTGGGTGATCATGTCGAGCGTGCGGCCGGTGTGGAACTGAAGGTCAACATGAGTAAAAGGTTCGAGTCGGCCGCCAAATCGTGATGTTGTCCGCCGGACCCCCTTGGCGACGGCCCGGATCTTGCCCATCCGCCGGGTCAGGACGGTGACGATACGGTCGGCCTCGCCCAGCTTGTGGGTGCGCAGCACGATGCCGTCGTCACGGTACAGACTCACCCGCACAGTGTAGTGGGACCGTCCACTTGGCAGAGGTGGAACCATGATCAAACGACACGGATAGATCACCGGTGCGTGTTGTTCACCTAAAACTCACTAAACTTTGGCCTCTGGCGAAATGCCGCCCCTGGTTACACCCGCCCCACACCCGTCTCCGCACGAAAGGGTGCCATGCCCCGCGTGGTCCTGCTGGGCTCATCGCCCGGCCCCGATGCCGCTCCCGGCCAGGTGACGCCCGCCGCGTTGACCCTGCCCGCGCTTCCCGGCTGCCCCACGGTGATCGGCAAGCTGCACGGCCAGCTCGCCTCACTCGACTCCGAGCCGGTGACGATCGTCCGCTCCGGCGACGCCGCCGCCCACCGGGGCTTCCCCGGCAGCCTCGTCGAGACCTCCGACCTCGCCGGTGACCTGCGCGCCGTGGCCGACGCGGTCGAGGGCGCCACCGAGAACCTGCTCTTCCTGCCGGCCAACTCGCTGATCCACGACGAGCTGATCTACCAGATCACCAAGTCGAAGCGCGGAGCCCTCGCGCTGATCACCAAGGAGCCGCGCGAGGAGGACGAGAACGGCGACGTCATCGTCCAGGACGTCCCGATCGACGAGGCCCTGCCGGAGATCGGCGACCGGAGGCTGGAGGGCCTGCCCGTCCGGGTGCGCGCCCGCAAGTCCCGGGTCATCTCGGTGGGCTCGGCCTACCACGCGGTGACCAGGCCCAACTCGGTCCTGCTCGGCCCGCTGCACCTGCACCACAAGCACGCGCCCGCCCTCGCCGAGGCCGCCCGCGAGCTCGCCGACATGGCCCACCTGCTGGGTCCGGACGACGACCTGGTCCAGCTGCTGGTGCTGGGCCTGGTCCGCAAGGGCGTCTCCGTCGGCATCCGCGGCCGCCGCGACCTGTTCTTCCGCCGGGTCTTCACCCCCGAGCAGGCCGCCGAGGCACTGGCCGAGATGTCCACGTTCAACGAGGACAGGGCGCGGCTGAACAACGCGGTGAAGGGCGCCGACGGCTTCTTCACCACGTACTTCGTCAGCACCTACTCCCGCTTCATCGCCCGCTGGGCGGCCCGGCGGGGACTCACCCCCAACCAGGTCACGCTGATCTCGATCGCGCTGGGGGTGGCGGCGGCGCTGTGCTTCGCCACCGGCGAGCGGGCCGGGATGGTCGCGGGTGGCCTGCTGATCTACTTCGCGTTCGTGTTCGACTGCGTGGACGGCCAGGTCGCGCGGTACGCCCGCAAGTTCGGCGTACTCGGCGCGTGGCTGGACGCCACGTTCGACCGGTTCAAGGAGTACGTGGTCTTCGCGGGCCTGGCGGTCGGCGCGGCGGTCTCCGGCGTGGGCGACGTCTGGACGCTGGCGCTGATCGCGCTCGGCGTGCAGTCCATCAGGCACCTCCTCGACTTCTCCTACGGCGCGGCGAACCGGCGCAAGCCCCCGTCGCCGCTGCCCTCGGTGGCGCTGTCGGTCAGCGCCGACACCGGTCTGCGCCAGGCGCTGGAGGAGCGCAAGAACGCGAAGACCGGCGGGATCCGCAACCTGCTGAAGATCTGGGGCCGGGCCGGCAGGTACCGTGCCGTGCACTGGGCCCGCAAGATGATCGTGTTCCCCATCGGCGAGCGCTTCGCCGCCATCGCGATCGTCAGCGCCCTGTTCGACGCCAGGATCACCTTCCTGACCCTGATCATCTGGGGCGGCATCGGGGCCGCCTACTCGCTCACCGGACGCCTGATGAGGTCTCTCGCATGATCACCCAGCCGCAGACCACCCCCGTTCCGGATCCGTACGAGGAGCGGCTGCGCGTGCAGACCGCCCGGCTGCTCGCCTACCGCGACGACGGCCCGCTGGTGAGGCTGCTCCGCGACAAGGTGGGGCCGGGGCTGCCCCCGGTGCCCGCCGCGCTCGCCGCGCTGCTGGCGATCATCGCGATGGCGGTGACCGGGATGCTGGTGGACGGGCCGATCCTGCTCGTCCCGGTGCTGGTCATGATCGTCCTGGTGCTGCCCACCGCGGCCCGCGACCACCTCGGCAAGCTCGACTGGCTGACGCCGCCGCTGATCCGGGGGACCGAGTTCCTCACGATCATCCTCGTCGGTCTCGCGGCCGACGCGCCCAAGTGGCTGCTGTACGTGCTGATCTACGTGATCGGCTACCACACCTACGACACGGTCTACCGGACGCGGCAGAGCATCTGGCCGGCCCCCTGGGTGTTCCAGGCCGGGCTGGGCTGGGAGCTGCGGCTGCTGCTGATCGGCGCCGGCGCCGCGCTGGGCGTGCTGACGTGGGTGCTGGCCGCGCTCACGCTCTACCTCGGCGTGCTGTTCGCGGTCGAGAGCGTGACGAGCTGGGTCGGCCTGGACAAGCAGACGGCGAACGCCGCGCAGGCGAGCGACGATCTGGAGACCTCCCCCGAGGAGGCCCAGGAGCAGGCCACCGGCGAGGCCGACCAGACCTGACCTGAGACCTCCCCTGGGCCCTCGGAAGGCCGCCAAACAGACCTGACCGAAGAGGACGCCGCCGGACGGACCACCCGTCCGGCGGCGTTCGCGCGTCCGGGCCACCTGCCACACCACCGCCCCACCACCGCCCCACCGCCGCCACGCCGCCCGCCGCGAGCCCGCGCCGATCCGAAGCGATATACAGGTCTGCGTGGAACTGGACAGGCTGGATCGCGACATCATCGGGGCACTCGTCGAGGACGCCCGCGCCACGTACGCGGAGATCGGGCAGCGGGTGGGCCTGTCGGCGTCGGCGGTGAAACGCCGGGTGGACCGGCTGCGCGAGACCGGCGCCATCACCGGGTTCACCGCCCGGGTGGAGCCCGCGGCGCTCGGCTGGACCACCGAGGCCTACGTGGAGCTGTTCTGCGCGGGCAAGACCTCGCCGTCGGAGATCGGGGTGGCCGTCGGCCGCCATCCCGAGGTGGTCTCGGCGTGCACCATCACCGGTGAGGCCGACGCGCTGCTACACATCAGGGCCACCGACGTGCGGCACGTGGAGAGGGTGATCGAGCGCATCGCCGCGGAGCCGTTCGTGGTGCGGACCAAGAGCTCCATCGTGCTCTCCCGCCTCATCGAGGCACCCCTGGTGACCTCGCGCAGCGAGCCGTTCATCGCCCCGCACAACGAATCGACGTTCCTGGCCTGAACGACGCAAGAAACCCGCGTCAGCGCGCAATCGCAGGCTCTTGGCCTGCGAGAACGCTGTTCCTAGGCTGATGACGCCGCCATCGGAACCATGATCGGCGGCTGTCATCACGATCTTTTCATATGCGGGGTTATCCATGACGAGGCACTACCTCATGTGTCGGCCCGACCACTTCGCGGTCGAGTACGCGATCAACCCGTGGATGCACCCCGAGGCCGGAGCCGACCGCGAGGTGGCGATCAGGCAGTGGGAGGCCCTCAGGAGCGCCTACGAGGAGCTCGGGCACCGCGTCAGTCTCATCGAGCCGGTGGAGGGCCTGCCGGACATGGTCTTCGCCGCCAACGGCGCGCTGGTCGTGGGCGGCCGTGTGTACGGCGCGCGGTTCACCCACCCGCAACGCGCGGCCGAGGGGCCCGCGTACCTGCGGTGGTTCGTCGACAACGGCTACGAGCGGGTCCGCGAGGCGGCCTTCACCAACGAGGGCGAGGGCGACTTCCTCACCCTCGACCACCTGGTGCTGGCCGGGACCGGGTTCCGTACCGACATCACCGCGCACAAGGAGGCCCAGGAGTTCCTCGGCCGCCCGGTGGTGACGTTGCAGCTGGTGGATCCCCGCTTCTACCACCTGGACACCGCACTCTTCCCGCTAAACGGACATAACGTGGCATACTTCCCGGGGGCCTTCTCTCCAGGAAGTCAGGAGGTGCTCCGCCACCTCTTCCCCGACGCCGTCATCGCGAGCGAGGGCGACGCGGCCGTACTGGGCCTCAACGCCGTCAGCGACGGCGTCAACGTGGTGATCAACGCCGAGGCCGCCGACCTGCAGCTCGAACTCAAGCGCCGGGGCTTCGAGGTCATCCCGGTGGACCTGTCGGAGCTGCGCAAGGCGGGCGGCGGTCCCAAGTGCTGCACGCTGGAAATCCGGGCATAGTGCCCGGCATGACGGCCACGGACCAGACACACCAGGGAGGGGCGGATATCGGATGACCGGCACCGACGACTTCATCGAGCTGAGCGAGCGCCGCAGCGCGCACAACTACCACCCCCTGCCCGTCGTGATCCGCGAGGCACAGGGCGCCTGGGTCGTCGACGTGGAGGGCAGGCGGTTCCTCGACTGCCTGTCCGGCTACTCCTCCCTGAACTTCGGGCACGGCAACCCGAAGATCATCGCAGCGGCGCAGGAGCAGCTGTCGCGGCTCACCCTGACCAGCCGCGCCTTTTTCCACGACCAGTTCGCCGCCTTCGCCGCCGGGCTGGGCGACCTCACCGGCAAGGACATGGTCCTGCCGATGAACACCGGCGCCGAGGCCGTGGAGACCGCGATCAAGGTGGCCCGCAAGTGGGGCTACGAGGTCAAGGGCGTGGCCGCCGAGCAGGCCAACATCATCGTGATGGAGGACAACTTCCACGGCCGGACCACCACGATCGTCGGCTTCTCCACCGATCCCGACGCCCGGGGCGGCTTCGGCCCGTACACCCCCGGTTTCAGGATCGTGAAGTACGGCTCCGTCGAGGCGATCCGCGAGGCCGTCGACGCCAACACGGTCGCGGTGCTGCTGGAGCCCATCCAGGGCGAGGCCGGGGTGCTGGTGCCGCCGGACGACTACCTCACCCAGGTCCGCGAGCTGTGCACCGCGGAGAACATCCTGATGATCGCCGACGAGATCCAGTCGGGTCTCGGCCGCACCGGCGAGACCTTCGCCTGCGACCACGAGGGCGTCGTCCCCGACGTCTACGTGCTGGGCAAGGCCCTGGGCGGCGGCGTCGTCCCGGTCTCGGCGATCACCGCGAACGAGGACGTGCTCGGCGTGATCAGGCCGGGGCAGCACGGCTCGACCTTCGGCGGCAACCCGCTCGCCTGCGCGGTCGCGAACGCGGTCATCGAGCTGCTCGGCACCGGCGAGTACCAGGCGCGGGCCAGGGAACTCGGCGAGGTCATGCACGAGAGGCTGCGCGGGCTGGTCGGCCACGGTGTGATCGCCGTGCGCGGGCGCGGCCTGTGGGCGGGGATCGACATCGACCCGTCGCTGGCGAGCGGGCGGGAGGTCTCCAAGGCGCTCATGGCCCACGGCGTCCTGGCCAAGGACACCCACGGCTCGACCATCCGCCTCGCCCCGCCGATCGTCGTCTCCGAGGAGGACCTCCTGTGGGCGGTCGGCCAGCTCGGCGCGGTCCTGGAGGAACTCGCGAGGTGACCCCTCCGATGCGGGAGTCGGTACGGTGCGGCGCGGTTCTGGAGGAACTCGCGAGGTGACTTCTCCGGTGCGGGAGCCGACTCGGTGCGGCCCCGCGGGAAATCCCTCCGGCGCGGCCCGCGCCCCGGTGGGGGCGCGCCGCGTCGGAACCGCCGCTCCCCCGGGCGGCGCCCGGGTCCTCTAGCGGACGGCGGAGTCCTCGCCCAGCTCCACGACGGTGATCTCCGAGACCTCGGTGCCCGCGGCGGTGTCCCAGCGGACCGACGTGGGGTGCGTGTCCAGGGAGAGGATCGCCACCGCGTTGGAGAACCACGGCCCGTTGGTGATCCGCCACTTGAAGGGCGGCTTGGGGATCTTCGCCGCGCGGGAGAGCGAGCGGCCGATCAGGCTCGCGATGCCGAACTGGGCGACGATGTTGGCCAGGCGCAGGGTGCGGCTCAGCGGGTTGCGGATCGGGGAGCAGACCAGCTGGTAGATGGGCAGCCCGCGCGCCTTGGCCACGTAGGAGTAGTGCACGTCGCCGGAGAGCATGATCACCGGCTTTCCCAGCCCGGCCAGCAGCTTGGACAGGTCCTCGAACGAGCGGCGGAAGGCCGCCCAGTGCTCCAGGTCGACGGCCTGCCGCAGGACCTCCGCCCAGCGGGCCACGGTCTTGCCCCAGGCGCCCTGGGCGAGGGCCTCGTTCCAGTTCTGGATGTGGTGGATGCCCGCGGGGAGCAGGAACGGCACCGAGGAGCCGATCACGAAGCGCTTCGCGCCCCCCTTGTGGAGCTGCTCGGTGAGCCACTCCCACTCCACCGGGTCGATCATGCGCCGGTCGGCGGGGTCGAGCTGGCGGGAGCAGCGGGAGTCGAGCATGATCAGGCGGGTGTCGCCGAGGTCGCGGGCGTAGCTCCACCGGCTGTCGGCGGGAACGTCGTAGGCGTGCTCGGCGAAGACGTCGAGGACCTCGGCGCCGTCCCCCTCGGCCGCGCACACCTTGCTCAGCACCTCGTCCGAGGCGCGCTCGGCCGGCGACATGTTGCCCAGGTGCTGGTAGACCCAGTAGGCGCCGATCCCGGAGACCACCCGGTGCCGCCACCACGGGACGTCCTCCATCGCCGTACGCCAGGAGATGGAGGTGTTGAAGTCGTCGCGCAGGTCGTGGTCATCGAAGATCATCGCGGTGGGCACCGTGGAGAGGAGCCAGCGGATCTCCGGGTCGGTCCACGCCAGGCGGTACAGCTCGGCGTACTCCTCGAAGTCGGCGATCTCCTTCTTCGGGTCGGTGTCCCTGCGGCCCGCGATGAACTCCAGCATCTCGGCGGAGGGCTCGTCGGCGTAGACCTGGTCGCCGAGCAGCAGCAGCAGGTCGGGCCAGCGCTCGTCGGGCGCGTCCGGCAGGGTGCCGCCGTACGCGCGCAGCACGTCCACCCCGTGGGAGATCGTGTACACGAGGTCGTGCGGCACGCTGGTCCGGCAGGAGCCGAACATCACCCGGTTCGGGCCGTCCGGGCCGAGCAGGCGGATGCGGCTCGGCGGCCGGTCGGGCAGGGGCCACACGGTCTCACCGTCCAGGCGCACCTCGTAGGTCCCGCCGCTTTCCACGTCCACGAGCGCGTAGTGGTGACCGTGGACGGTAAACGTCCTGGCCTCCGAGCGCACCTCGCCGACCTCGACCGTCACCTCGCACGGCTCGCTCGTCTCCACCCACACCGACGCGCTCGTCTCGTCCACGTAACGCAGCATCGGTCCGACCACAAGTTCCGGCACTTTCATCCCCTCAGCCACTGCACAACGCCAAGACCCCTGACCGGATCCTGGCAAATCTGCGTGTTACTCCCAGATTGCCCAGGGGGGCTGGCAGATAACAACGCACCTCCTGGTCGCGGGCTCGCGACCGGGTCAGGGAATCAGTCATGAGAACGAAACACAGTCCGTCCCTGCGGGCAAAAAACCGCACCTAGTCTGATCGTGACCATGTGCCCCGAGCGGAGCAAAGGCGCTCCACTCACCGTACGGAGGTTTCCCTTGAGAACGCTCACGGTGCCGTCGACGACGCCGGCCGCCACCGCTTCCGTCAGTCCGGGCCGGCAGGCCCTCGACGCCGCGCTCTTCCAGCTCGACCAGGCGGCGGATCGGCTGGACCTGGACGACAGCCTGCGCACCATGCTCGCCACTCCCCGCCGCTCGCTCGCCGTCTCGGTTCCGGTCCGCCGCGAGGACGGCCGGATGGACGTCGTGCAGGGTTTCCGGGTGCAGCACAACACTACCCGCGGCCCGGCGAGGGGCGGCATCCGCTTCCACCCTCGCACCGACGTCCACGAGGTCACCGCCCTGGCCATGGGCATGACGTGGAAGTGCGCGCTGGCCGGGGTCCCCTACGGGGGCGCCAAGGGCGGCGTCTCCCTGGACCCCGCCTCGCTGAGCGCCCGCGAGCTGGAACGGGTCACCCGGCGCTACGTCAACGAGGTCCTGCCGATCATCGGCCCCGAGAGGGACGTCCCGGCCCCCGACGTCGGCACCGACGAGCGGACCATAACCTGGATCATGGACACCTACTCGGTGAACGCGGGCTATCCGGTGCCCGGCGTGACGACCGGCGGTCCCGTGACCCCCGGCGGCGCGCCCGACCGGGCCGGGGCCACCTCCCGCGGCGTGCGGATCGCCGCGCTCAGGGCCCTGGGCGGTTCCCCCGAGGGCCGCACCGTCGCGATCCAGGGGTTCGGCAAGGTCGGCGCCCCCGCCGCGCGCTACCTCGCCGACGCGGGCTGCCTGGTGGTCGCGGTCTCCGACCGCACCGGGGCCGTGATCGACCGCTCCGGCCTGGACGTCGACGACCTGCGGGCGTGGTCGGAGGAGACCGGCGGCGTACGCGGCTACCGCCGGGCGGACACGCTGTCGTGGGAGGAGCTGCTGGAGCTCGACGTGGACGTGCTCGTCCCCGCCGCCATGGAGGGGGCGATCACCGAGGAGAACGCCGTCCGCGTCAGGGCCGGTCTGATCGTGGAGGGCGCCAGCTCCCCCACCACGCCCGGGGCGGACCGCGTCCTCGCCGACGCGGGCGTCACCGTGGTCCCCGACATCCTGGCCAACGCGGGGGGCGTGATCGTCTCCTACCTGGAGTGGCTGCAGGACATGCAGGCGCGCCGCTGGAGCGCGCGCGAGGTCGACGCGAGGCTCCGCGGCATCATGGAGGACGCGTTCGACACCACCGCGACGGTCTCGGCCGAGTGCGGGATCACCCTGCGCCAGGCGGCCCATGTGATCGGCGTCGGCCGGGTCGCCGAGGCCCACCGGGCGCGCGGGCTGCACCCCTGAGGCCGTACGGGGAGGTGCGATGGATCCCGAAGCCGCCAACCGGAGCGTGTCATGAGCCAGAAGACCATGGGAGGACACGCCATCGATCCCGAAGCCGCGCACCGGAGCGCGTACATGAGCCCAGAAGCCGTGAGGGAATGTGCGGTGGATCCCGAAACCGCGGACCGGAGCGCGTCATGAGCTCGACGGCCGTTGGCCGGGGCGTGTCACGAGCGGCTCATGCCGCCCGGGGCACGCTCACGCTCCGGGGTCGCCGGAGACTCGTCCAGGGCGGCGACCAGCCCTTCCAGGTCCCGCATGAGCCGCTCGGTGCGCTCGGTGCCGTAGACCGCCTCGATCAGCCGGTGGTGCTCGGCCACCCCGCCCTCGACCCGGTCGAGCAGCTCGGAGCCTCGGTCGGCGAGGAAGACGGCGACCTTGCGGCGGTCGCCCGGATCGTGGCCCCGATAGACGAGAGAACGGTCGATGAGCCGGTCGATGGCCTTGGTCAGCGTCGGATGCGGCATCAGCACGGCCTCGGCCAGGTCACCCATCGAGTGCCCCCGGCCGTCGGCGAGGGCGCGCAGGATGCGCCACTGCTCGACGGAGACCTCCTCGGCGGTCACCGCGGCGGCGAGTGCCCGGTTGACGCTGCGCTCAGCCCTGCTGAGGAGGTAGGCGAGCGAGGATCCCAGCCCGGTCGTCACCACATGGAGCTCCCGTCTGCGTCACGATCCGTGTCCCGTCCAGGTAACGGGACTGCCGTACCCTTCCATCCCGGAGGATACTCGTCCCTGTGGCAGAAGCCATCACACCCGTCATAGAACCCCTGGAGGCCCAGCTTCTCCGGGGTGACGCGCTGCGCGTCGGGCTGGTCGTGCCGGTCTCCGGTGTGCTCGGCCTGGTGGGTCCGTGCGCGATCAACTGCGCGATGCTCGCCGCCGACGAGGTGAACCTCGCGGGCGGGATGCTCGGCAGGCCGGTGGAGCTGGTCCTGGTCGACGGCGGCCGTCCGGCGGCCCAGGTGGCCGCCGAGGTGGCGGGGCTCGCGCGCTGGGGCGCGATCGACGCCGTGGTCGGCACCCACGGCAGCGACGTCAGGATCGAGGTGGTGCGGGCGCTGGCCGGGCGGGTGCCGTTCGTCTACGCGCCGCCGTACGAGGGGGGCGGCCACGCGCCCGGTGTTTACTTCCTGGGCGAGACCCCCGCCCGCCAGCTGCGGCCCGGCCTCGACTGGCTGATCGACCGGCGCCGGGCGCGCAGGTGGTTCCTGCTCGGCAACGACTACGTCTGGCCGCGCCTGGTCCACGGGGCGGCCCGCCGCCACCTCGCCGCGCGGGACGTCGGGGTCGTCGGCGAGCTCCTGGTGCCGTACGGCATGGGCGACATCCCCTCGATCATGGAGAGACTGGTCGCCGGCAGGCCCGACGCGGTGCTGCTCAGCCTGATCGGCAGCGACCTGGTCGCCTTCAACCGGGCCTTCGCGGCGGCCGGGCTGTCGTGGCCCCGGCTCTGCGGCGCGCTGGAGGAGCACGGCCTGCTCGGCATCGGCGGCGACGCCACCGGCGAGCTGTACGGGGCGATGGGTTACTTCGCGAGCCTGGTCACCGACGACAGCCTGAGCCTCGGCGAGCGCTACACCCGCCGGTTCGGCTCGACCGCGCCGCTGCTCAACGGGCACGGGCAGGGCTGTTACGAGGCGGTGCTGATGCTCGCCGCGCTGAGCTCGCGCGCCGGGACGCTCGCCGTGCCCGAGGTGGACGCGATCGCCGACGGCACCTCCATCGTCACCGCCCGGGGACGGCTCACGCTGCGTGGGCACGGGGTGCGGCGCCAGGCGCACATCGGCCGGGCCGACGGGCTGGACTTCGACATCGTCCGCTAGGCACGTGGCGGGTCAGGATCGAGCAAAAACTTTCGACTGAAAACTTTTCCTCTGCAAAGAAAAGTTCTAGGGTACGGCTGCACCCACTTCAAGGAGCCGTACATGACAACCGAGCCCTCACTGGAACAATTCGGCTACCGCCAAGAACTCCGCAGGTCACTGAGCTTCACCGACCTGCTCGTCTACGGCCTGATCTTCATGGTCCCGATCGCGCCGTTCGGCATCTTCGGCGGCGTCTTCCAGGCCTCGGGTGGCATGGTCGCCCTCGCGTACGCCATCGGCATGGTCGCGATGGCCTTCACCGCGCTCTCGTACGCGCAGATGGCCCGCGCGTTCCCGATGGCGGGATCGGTCTACACCTACGCGGGCCGCGGCATCGCCGCGCCCGTCGGCTTCCTGGCCGGGTGGGTGATCCTGCTCGACTACGTGCTGGTGCCCGCCCTGCTCTACCTCATCGCGAGCGCGGCGATGGCCTCCTTCGTGCCCGCCATCCCCGTCTGGGGCTGGCTGATCGTGTTCGTGGTGCTCAACACGGTCGTGAACTACACGGGCATCCAGATGACCGCGCGCATCACGAAGATCATGCTGATCGGCGAGCTCATCGTGCTGGCGATCTTCATGGTCGTCGGCGTGGTCGCCCTGGCGCAGGGCAAGGCCCAGGCGGGCGCGCTCAGCCCGCTGTTCGACTCCTCGACCTTCTCCTGGTCGCTCGTCTTCGGCGCGGTCTCGATCGCGGTCCTGTCCTTCCTCGGCTTCGACGGCATCTCGATGATGGCCGAGGAGAGCCGCGAGGACACGCGGCGGCTCGGCAGGTCCATGGTCGCGGCGCTGGGCCTGGCCGGGGTGCTGTTCATCGCGCAGACCTGGGTCGCCGCGCTGCTCGCCCCCAACCGGGCCGACCTGCTGACCACGGGCGACCCCGCGGGCACCGCCTTCTACGACATGGCCGAGTTCGCCGGGGGCCACTGGCTCAGCGTGCTGACCGCGGTCGCCACCGCCATCGCCTGGGGCTTCGCCAACTCCCTGGTCGCCCAGGCCGCCACCTCCCGTCTGCTGTTCGCGATGGCCCGCGACCGCCAGCTCCCCTCCTTCCTGGCCAGGATCGACCCCAGGCACAGGGTGCCCGTCAACGCCACCCTCGTCGTGGCCGCGATCTCCCTGGTCGTCGGCCTCTACCTGACCACCCGCGACGACGGCATCACGCTGATCAGCGGGCTGGTCAACTTCGGCGCGATGACGGCCTTCCTCGCGCTGCACGTGTCGGTGGTCGTCCACTACGTCGTGCGCCAGGGCAGCCGCGACCTGTGGCGGCACCTGGTCGCCCCGGTGCTCGGCTTCGCGATCCTGCTCTACGTCGTGATCAACGCCAGCATCGCGGCCCAGACGCTCGGCGTCGTCTGGTTCGTCGTCGGCCTGGTGGTGCTCGGCGTCTCCTACGCCACGGGCCGGCGCCCCACCCTGGCCGGGCTCGTCGACACCCCGGACACCCCCGGCACCCCCGCCGCGCCCGGCACGTCCGCGACGTCCGGCACCGCGGGCAAGCCCTGAAAGCCCACGACCCCCATCCCGCCGACCCGACAGCATGCGAGGGCAGAACCCTGTTCGAGATCTTCCAGGAGGTCGGGGAGGGGCTCGGCTCCTTCCGTACCCCCTCCCCCACTATGAAGCGCGCCACCGCGGGAGGCGCGCGATGAACGTCTTCTCCTACCGGCCCGCGCCCGAGGACCTCAGCTACACCTTCGGCGGGCGGCCCGCGGTGGCCAGAATCGCCCCCGGCTCGATCGTCGAGACGTACACCGAGGACTGCTTCGGCGGCCGGGTGACCTCGGTCGACGACCTGCCCTCGCGCGTCTGCGAGTTCCCCTATCTGAACCCGGTCACCGGGCCCTTCCACGTCGAGGGGGCCGAACCCGGAGACACGCTCGCGCTGCACTTCGTCTCCATCGAACCCGCCAGGGACTGGGCCGTGTCGGCCACGTTCCCGCACTTCGGCGCGCTGACCGGCACCCACACCACCGCCATGCTCACCCCTCCCCTGGAGGAGCTGGTATGGCGCTACGACATCGACACGGCCTCGGGCGTGGTCCGCTACCACGCCCGCAGGAGCGACTTCACGGTCGAGTTGCCGCTCGACCCCATGCACGGCACGGTCGGCGTCGCCCCCGCCGCGTCCGAGGCCCGCATGACGATCACCCCGGACGCCCACGGCGGCAACATGGACACTCCCGAGCTGCGCGCCGGGGTGACCGTCTACCTCGGCGTCAACGTCGAGGGCGGGCTCTTCGCGATCGGCGACGGGCACGCCAGGCAGGGGCACGGCGAGGTGTGCGGCACCGCCGTCGAGGCGGCGATGAACACCGTCGTCGCCGTGGAGCTGATCAAGGGGGTGGGCACCCCGTGGCCCCGCCTGGAGGACGACGACCACCTGATGTCCACCGGCTCGGCCCGCCCGCTGGAGGACGCGTACCGGATCAGCCAGCACGACCTGGTCACCTGGAGC
Organism: Streptosporangium oxazolinicum; assembly: GCF_039537505.1. Lineage (NCBI taxonomy): Bacteria > Bacillati > Actinomycetota > Actinomycetes > Streptosporangiales > Streptosporangiaceae > Streptosporangium > Streptosporangium oxazolinicum. Next base: position 343,269 of record NZ_BAABAQ010000010.1, on the reverse strand, counting down.
TCCGAGCTCACCGGCCTGGACCCCCTGGACGCCTACCAGCTGGTCAGCCAGATCGGCGAGGCACCGGTCGGCAACGTCTGCGACACCAACTACACGATGGTCGCCAAGCTTCCCAAGTCCGCCCTCGGCCGTCCGGAGGTCTACGAGTCGGCCCACGCTCGCCTGCGCGCCCTCGGCCTGCGGTATCTGGCCGAACGCTGACCGGGGCCGCCCCCGCCGGGAACCCGGCGAGCCGGTCGCCCGCGTCGCGCCACCGGGGGCGCGCGACGCGGGCGGTCAGCTCGCGGCGGCGATGTTTTCGGCGATGTCCTTGACGATGTCCTCGCAGAGCGCGTGGGTGGCCAGGGCGTCGTCGGCGCCGAGCACGGTGCCGGAGCGGACCGCGTCGAGAAACTCCAGGCAGACCTGTTCGATGCCCCGCTGCCGGGAGACCGGGGTCCAGTCGCCTCGCCTGGTGAGGATCTCGGCGTCGGCGTGGTCGGTCACGTCGGCGAGGTTGACCACGCGGCGCTTGGAGCCGCCTCCCATCACCTCCACGGTCTCCTCGGCCGCCCCGCTCATCCTGTTCATGATGCCGAAGGCGGTGAAGCCGTCCCCGGACAGCTCCAGCGTCACGTGCTCCAGCAGGCCGTCCCTGACCCGGGCGCGGACGCCGGTGTGCTCGACCTCGCCCGGCACCAGGAACCTGAGGGTGTCCACGACGTGGATGAAGTCGTCGTAGACGACGGTCCGCGGGTCGGCGGGGTGGCGCGCCCGGTGCTTCTGCATCACCACCAGATCGCGGGGAAGCTCACGCAGGGCCGCGTAGGACGGCGCCCTGCGCCGGTTGAAACCGACGAGCAGCGACCGCTCGCTCTCGCGCGCCAGCCGTACCAGGCGCTCGGACTCGGCGAGGGTGTACGCGATCGGCTTGTCCAGGTAGACGTGGACGCCCGCCCGCAGCAGCGGCTCGACGACCTCCGCGTGCGCGCCGGTCGCGACGTGCACGAAGGCCGCCTCGATCCCCGCCCCGAGCACCTCGTCCACCGAGGAGAAGCGGCGCTCGACCCGGTGGGCGTCACCGAGGCGGTCGAGCGTGGCGCGGTCGCGGGTGCACAGGTGGAGGTCGAGGCCGGGGGTCGCGCCGAGGACCGGCAGGTACGCCTTCTCCGCGATGTCCCCGAGGCCGATGACTGCGATCTTCATGCTCAGAGCGTACGGCGTGCCCCCCCGGCCCCATCCCGGCGCGTGCGCTGCGGCCGCGCTCCCCGTCCCGCGTACGGCGTGGGACGTCTCCTCCTATGCCGCCGCGGCCAGGCGGTCGTGCCACCACGCGAGTGTCGCGGCCAGCGCCTCGTCCATCGGGGTCGGCGCGATGCCCAAGGCGGCCTGGGAGGTGCTGGAGTCGAGGATGAAGGGACGGACGAACTGGTAACGCAGCTCCTCCAGTTCGCCGAGCATCGGCGAGAAGAGCGCGGCGGCACGCAGCATCCAGTGGGGCATGGGCTTGACCCCCGGGTCGGGGACTTCGGCGAGCGCGCACAGGCGCTCGGCGATCTCGCGCGCCGTCATCGGCTCGTTCGTCGGGACGTGCCACGCGCGGCCCCAGGCGCGGTCGCCCTCTCCGGCCGCGATCAGGGTCCGCGCGACGTCGGGCACGTAGGTCCAGCTGTGCGGCTGGGCGGGGTCGCCGGCGAAGCGGACGGTCTTGCCCGCCAGGAGAGCGGGGACGAACCTCTCCCCGAGATGCGACTGGTCGAGGCAGCCGGGGCCGAAGTAGTCGGATCCGCGCACCTCGGTCACCCTGACCCGGCCCGCCTCGTGCGCGGCCAGTGCCTCCCGCCACACCTTGACCCGGATCGCGCCCTTGGCGCTGGGCGGGTCCAGCGGGTCGTCCTCCCTCATCGGCCGGTCGGGCGCCGCGTAGACGTAGAGGTTGCCGAGGATGACGTACCCCGCGCCGGTGTCCTCGGCGGCTCCCAGCAGTGACGCGGCGAGCGGCGGCCAGTCGCGCGCCCACTCGTGGTAGCGCGGGTTGACGCAGTTGTAGAGGACCTCGGCCCCCTTGGTCAGGGTGGTCAGCCTCCCGCGGTCGCCCGCGTCGGCGGCGACCCTGCGGACGCCCGGCAGGTCGGGGCCCGAGCCCGAACGGCTGACGAGGACGACCTCGTGTCCCTGCCCGGCCAGCAGCCGGGCGACCTCGGAGCCGACCTGACCGGCTCCCGCGATGACGTGCTTGGCCATGATCCTTCTTCCTTCGGTGGTTGCCGACGTACCGGCTCATCCGTTCTCTTATGAGAGCAATGCTCTCTTTGGAGAGCACCGCTCGTCAAGAGCAGTGCTCTCGTTTGTTTTCAGTGCTCTGATATGGTCGCGGTATGAGTTCGAGCCTCACCGCACGCGAGAGGGTCAGAGCCGAGCTGACCCGCGAGATCGCCGACGTCGCCCGAGGGCAGCTGGCCGTCCACGGCGCGAGCGGCCTGTCCCTGCGCGCGGTCGCCCGCGAGATGGGCATGGCCTCCTCGGCGATCTACCGCTACTTCCCGTCCAGGGACGACCTGCTCACGGCCCTGATCATCGACGGTTACGACGCCGTCGGCGAGGCCGTGGAGAACGCCGAGGCCGCCGTCCCGCGCGAGGACCACGCGGGCAGGTGGATGGCGGTCTGTCACGCCGTACGGGACTGGGCGCTGGCCCATCCCCACGAGTACGCCCTGCTGTACGGCTCGCCCGTCCCCGGCTACCGGGCACCGCAGGACACCGTCCCCGCCGCCGTCCGCGACACCGTCGTCTACAGCCGGATCGTCTCCGACGCCCACCACGCCGGAGCCCTGAACCCGCCCGGCCCCCACCCGCCTGTCCCGCCGTCCTTCCGCGACGACGCGACGCGCGTGCGCGAGCTGATGCCCGACGTCCCCGACGACGTGATCGTCCGCAGCCTGATCGCCTGGACCGGCCTGTTCGGCTGGATCAGCTTCGAGCTGTTCGGCCAGTTCGACAACGTGATCCTCGACCGCGCGCCGATCTTCGACCACGCCATGCGCCACCAGGCTCGCGCCCTCGGCCTGCCCGCCTGATACGTCACGACGTGGCCGCGATGGGTAACGCGTGACGTTAGCGCGGGTCGCTCCGCGCCTGCCGGGAGCGACCGTACGCGCGAGGCCGTGGTGGCCATGCGCCGCGGCCTGACGCCGTTTCGCGCCGGGGGGCGCGCCGCGCCCAGGACCTGGACGAGCGCGCGATCGACGTCCTCGACGTGGGTCAGGCGTTCCGGTCGCCGCAGCCGGCTGTCTCGACACTTCACTGTCCCAGCGTGGTGCGGCTCCTCCTTGCGGGGAGGAGCCGCGTCACGACGTCACCGGCCTGTTCGGGGGCAGCCCGGCCCCCGGACGCCAAGGTCTTCCACAGCCAGACGTGTCCGGCGGCGACCCCTGGCGCTCCACGACTCCGCGACCGGCCGGGAACCCCTACCGGGAGAACTTCTTGCGGGCGGTTCCCCGGATGACCTGGCTCGGCCGTTGCTGCTCGCCGTGCAGGGAGGTGAGAACGACGATCGCCCCGGTGACGGCCGGGACGACCCACTGCATGAGGCGCAACCGCTGCTGCGTCCTGGCGACGTCGTCCGGAGTCTCCTTGTCGGGCTTCACGGCACCCTCCACGGGCACGTCGCCCGCGTCCGCGAGCCTGGCGCCGAGCACGCCGGTGTAGGCGGTCGCGGCCAACGCCGCGGCGGTCAGCGCGGCCTTCGCCGCGGTGCTCGCCCCCACCCCCTGCTGGTGCGCCACCCGTTTCCTGTTGGCCGTCAACAGGCCGGCCGAGCCGATGAGGAAGGCGCCGATGCTCGCGGCGCTGACCGGCGCCCACCGGCCCCATCCGGCGTTCGCCACCCGCAGGCGCTCGCTCCTGTCGCTGACCACGGCGGTGGCGCCGTTGAGGCCGATCGCGCCCATCAACGAGCCCCCGAACCAGGTGGCCAGCCCGACATCGTGCATCGCGCGCACGACCGTATTACGTTCCATGCTCTCCCCCTCATCACCGGTGCTGGATTCACGATCTCTTATGGTGGATATCGCACCGTTACCACTGTGATGGGAGTTGACTACCCTGATCCAAGCGTAAGATCCGCTTGTGAGCTGATGTCCGGATCAAGGTTGTGGCTGCGAACGGTCAGGAAGGGGCGTCCCCCGGGAAGAGCCGGGCGTCGAGAAACGGGTTGCGGAACTTGCCCGTAGGGTCGAGGCCGGCGGCCAGGCTCCGGAAGTCCGGAAGCCGGTCGTACAGGGAGCTCAGGCGCTCGGGCCCCATGAGGAAGAGCTTGCCCCAGTGGGGACGGGCCTCGAAGGGCTCCAGCAGCTCCTCGATCACGGTGAGCACCCGGCTCACCGCGGGCCAGTCCTTCTTCCAGGTGAAGTGAACGGCGACGACGTCCTCCCGGTAGGAGGAGCTCAGCCACAGGTCGTCCGCCGCGACGGTACGGATCTCCGAGATCTGCAGGACGGGGGCGATGACGTCCCTGACCGCGTCCAGCGCGCGGAGCGCGGCGAGAGCGTGGCGGCGAGGGAACAGATACTCCGATTGGAGCTCCTCCCCGCTGCTCGGGGTGAAATCCAGGCGGAAGTGCGGCAGCCGGTCGTACCAGGGGCCGGGCACGCCCATCTGCGCGGTGCAGTTGACGGCGGACATCCCCGGCAGCGGGTGGCGGTCGGCCGTGGCCGCCGTGGCGCCCAGCCAGCGCGGCGCCGGCTCCCACGGGCCGGGCTCGCCGTCGCGGCGCTTCACCCACACCTGGTCGATTCCGGGGCCGCTCCAGCCGGTGAACAGGCTCACGCTGTACGCGGCCGAGAGGATCTCCTCGAAGTGCTCCTCCATGCGCGCCCACGGCAGGTTCTCGTAGACGTACTGCCGCACCTCGAAGGCCGGGACGACGTCGAGGACGACCCTGGTGACGATGCCCAGCGCCCCGAGGGCGACGACCGCTCCGGCGAAGCGGTCGCCGTCCTTCTCGCGGCCGAGGACGGTGATCTCGCCGTCCGCGGTGACCAGTTCGAGGCCGGAGACCGCGGTGGCCAGGTTGCCGTTGGCGACCCCGGAACCGTGCGTGGCCGTGGCGCAGGCACCGGCGATCGAGATGTGCGGCAGGGAGCCGAGGTTGGGCAGCGCGTAGCCCTCGCCGTACAGCCACCGGCTCAGCTCGCCGTAGCGCACCCCGCCACCGACCGTGACGGTGCCCCGCACCGGGTCGAGCTCGAATTCGGCGGGCAGGCCCTCCAGCGAGACGAGGTCACCGCCGGGGCGGTCGGCGATCTCGTTGAAGGAGTGGCGGGTGCCGAGCGCCCGGACGGCGCCGCTGCGGGCGACCAGCTCCTGTAGCTCCTCGACACGGCCGGGGCGGTGGATCCGCGCGGCGCCGTAGGTGATGTTGCCCGCCCAGTTCGGCAGCCCTATGGTCACGATGTGCCCTCTCTACGCCTCACGTCAGGCCGTACGCGGCGGATGCGCGCCACACGCGAGTGATCCCGTACGGGGGCACGGGTCGCGGCCGGACGGTCGTGGTCGTGCGAGGCACGGCTCATGGCCGGTGGTCATTCAAGGCGCGACGGCGGGCATCGCCGCACCCAGGGTAGTTCAGGGACCTCGGCGCGGCTCCCCCGGGTCGTCACCGGCCGCGTCCGGCACACTCGACGCAGGTCCGGGCGCTAACGCCCGCGTTCGGCGCACTCGACGCAGGTCCGGGCGCTAACGCCCGCGTTCGGCGCACTCGACGCAGGTCCGGGCGCTAACGCCCGCGTTCGGCGCACTCGATGCAGGTCCGGGCGCTGGGGCGCGCCTTCAGGCGTCCCAGGGCGATGGGGCGCCCGCAGTCGTCGCACACGCCGTAAGTGCCCAGGTGGAGACGTCTGAACATCTCGTCGAGATCGTCGAGGTGGGCTCGCGCCCTGTCGAGCAGGGCCTGGAGGTGGGACCTCTCGAAGGCGATCGTCGCCCCCTCCGGATCATGCTCGTCGTCGTTGGCCACCAGTGCCGACGAGTCGACGAGGTCGTCCCAGTCGCGCGTCAGCGCCGTGATCTGGGTCACCGTCCTCTCGCGGTCCGCGGTCAGAAGATCCCGCATGGCCGCCCGCTGAGAAGAAGACAGCACGGTTCCGGATGACTGCTTGCCCATCACCGACTCACCCCGTCCTATCGCGGATCCGCTCCTGGCCGTGGGCATCGCCGATTCGTGGCGCGAGGCCGCTGACCTGGGACTTCATCCCAGTTTACGACTCCCGGGGATGAGCGGCCCCCGCCCGGGGTCCGAAACGGCCGTACGGCGGTGAGGAGGTCCTCACCGCCGTACGGGCCCCGTCGGACGCGTGCCCACGGGACGGATCTAGAAGGAGAAGATCACCCCGGTCGCGGCGTGCAGCTCGCACTGGTTGCCGAAGGTCCGCTGGTACCGGACGGGGCGGCCGTTCCAGGTGCCGGTCGCGGACGCGGCGACCGGGTCGTAGCGCTGCGCGCAGCCCGTCCACGACAGCGGCCCGACCCGGGCGGGGTCGCCCTGCGCCCGGCTCAGCAGCGCGCACGCCTCCTCCCCTCGGGGGTGCGTGCCACTCGTCGGCCCGCATCCGAGCCGGGCGGTCCGCACCCCGCCCGGTCGCGAGGCGGTCAGCGTGAGCCGCTTGACGTACGGGCCGCCGACCGTCGGTCCCCACGGCGGGACCACGATGGGTGGACGGGGCGGAGTGGGGCGGGGTGGGATCGGCTCGTCCCACGGCGGCCGGGGCGGGATCGGGATGGGGCGGGGTGGGATCGGCTCACCCCACGGGGGACGAGGCGGGATCGGCGGCGGCGGGATCGGGCCGGGCCTGGGCGGCAGGGGAATCGGCTGCCCTGTCTCCGGACGTGGCGGCCACGGGCCGGGACGAGGCGGGATCGGGGTGGGCCGGGGCGGGGCCGGGATCAGGGTCGGGCCAGGCCGGGGCGGCCACGGGGGCCGGGGAATGGGCGGCCCCTCCTCCGGACGCCGGGGTGGCCACGGGGGCGGGTCGACGCTCGACGGGGCCATGGACGGATCGGGTATGTGGCGCGGTGGCCGCGTGTCCGCGGCGGCGGTGCCGCTGAGGATGACGAGCCCGGCGGTGGCCAGGCCGATAATACGTCGCATAAATTCCCCCGATAAATACGAATTTCGCATATAACCGAAAAGGCCACTTTCGGTTGATTCGAGGGGAGCGGGTCAGGCCCTGAGCTGCAAAGAGGCTATGTCGGCGACGTGGGGATGTCTCGCAGCGACCCGCCACGGAACACCGTGAATTCACCGTCCGGGGAACCCTCGGACGGCCCGTTCGGAGAAGGAACCCGCGAGCGTATCCGTGGCGGTGCCCTATCTCGGAAAAGCTGGTCTCGCGGCGATTCTCACGGCCGCGGCATCCACCGCCCTCCACGCGGCGAAAGCCGCGGTACGGCCCCCGCCCCGAGGTCACGCGCGTCCCCGGCACCGGAAGGCGAGCGAAAACGACTCGACCGCGCCCGGACGGATTTCGCGGTGGGCGCGGTCGAGTGAGCGACGTCGATGCCTTGTGGGCGGCTGCCGGGCCTCGTACGGCAGATCGTGCCGTACGAGGCGGGGGTGGTGCGGGACGGACCGTACGGATGCGGGGTGACGCAGATGCGAGGTGGTACGGATGCGGGATGGCGCGGATACAGGACGGTACGGGTGCGGGGTGACGCGGACGCCGCCCGGAAAAGCGGAAAAGCGGCCCGGCCGCCCGGTCCGCTAGCGGCCGGCGCGGTTGACCGCGGAGATGACCGCCTTGAGCGAGGCGGTGGTGGTGTTGGAGTCGATGCCGACCCCCCACAGGGTCTTACCGGCGATCTCGCACTCGATGTAGGAGGCGGCCTTGGCGTCGGTCCCCGCGCTCATGGCGTGCTCGGCGTAGTCAAGGACGCGCACCTGGACACCGACCCTGGCCAGGGCGTCGCAGAAGGCGGAGATGGGACCGTTGCCGACCCCCTCGACCTCGCGGATCTCACCGTCGAGGCGCAGATCGGCGCTGATGGCGTCCTTGCCGTCACCCCTGGAGGTGGTGCGGTGGGCCAGCAGGCCCAGGCGGCCCCACGGGCTGGCCGGGTTGGGCAGGTACTCGTCGGTGAAGACCTCCCACATCCGCGCGGCGTTCACCTCGCCGCCGAGGGTGTCGGTGTGGGTCTGGACGGCGCGGGAGAACTCGATCTGCAGGCGGCGCGGCAGGTCCAGGTGGTGGTCGGCCTTCATGATGTAGGCGACGCCGCCCTTGCCGGACTGGCTGTTGACCCGGATGACCGCCTCGTACGTACGGCCGATGTCCTTGGGGTCGATCGGCAGGTACGGGACCGCCCAGGTGAACTCCTCGACCGGGACGCCCGCGTCGGCCGCGTCGCGTTCCAGGTGCTCGAAGCCCTTCTTGATGGCGTCCTGGTGGGAGCCGGAGAAGGCGGTGTAGACGAGCTCGCCGCCCCACGGGTGGCGCGGGTGGACGGGCAGCTGGGTGCAGTATTCGGTGACCCGGCGGATCTCGTCGATGTCGGAGATGTCGACCTCCGGGTCGACGCCCTGCGAGAACAGGTTCATGCCCAGCGTGACCAGGCAGACGTTGCCGGTGCGCTCGCCGTTGCCGAACAGGCAGCCCTCGATCCGGTCGGCCCCGGCCATGTAGCCCAGCTCGGCGGCGGCGACGGCGGTGCCCCGGTCGTTGTGGGGGTGCAGGGACAGCACGATCGAGTCGCGGTAGGCCAGGTTGCGGTGCATCCACTCGATCTGGTCGGCGTAGACGTTGGGCGTGGCCATCTCGACGGTCGCGGGCAGGTTGACGACGACCTTGCGGTCGGGAGTGGGCTGCCAGACGTCGTTGACGGCGTCGCAGACCTCCACCGCGTACTCCAGCTCGGTGCCGGTGAAGGACTCCGGGGAGTACTGGAAGTAGATCTCCGTGCCGTCCATCTCGGCGGCCAGCTTCTTGCAGAGTTTGGCGCCCTCGACCGCGATCGCGGTGATGCCCTCGCGGTCCTGGCCGAAGACGACCCTGCGCTGGAGGGTGGAGGTGGAGTTGTACAGGTGGACGATCGCCTGTTTGGCCCCGCGCACCGATTCGAAGGTCCGCTCGATCAGCTCGGCCCTGGCCTGGGTGAGGACCTGGATCACCACGTCGTCGGGGATCAGATCCTCTTCGATGATCTGCCGTACGAAGTCGAAGTCGGTCTGGGAGGCGGCGGGAAAGCCCACCTCGATCTCCTTGTAGCCCATCTTCACCAGCAGCTCGAACATCTTGAGCTTGCGCTGGGAGTCCATGGGGTCGATCAGCGCCTGGTTGCCGTCACGCAGGTCGACGGCGCACCACCGGGGAGCCCGGTCGATGACCTTGCCGGGCCAGGTGCGGTCGGCCAGCTGGATCGGCGCGAAGGACTCATAGCGCTTGAACGGCATGGGGCTGGGCTGCTGCTGCGGGTACATGCAAGGCTCCTCGACTGGGAAAACAATCGTGGCCGACGCGCATGGCTCGCTCCGCGACGAGGGAGCCGGCCTCTACAGGCCCTCGTCGCGGCAGCTAAGAAGCAGGCCGCGCAGCATGCCTAGCACGTTAGCAGACGGCCCCGGATGCCCGGGCCCCGGTCTCACATGGCGGAACCCGAAGATCTTCGGGATCCCGTCCGCGCGACACGCTCGCGGTCGCCACGACGGGCGGCCCGGCCTGCGGCGGTGCGGCCATCCGCTGATCGGTACAGGCCGATCGGATACAGTCCAGAAGAACTCAGACAGGGGAGCGAACATGAGGGACGGCGACATCCTCGCCCACATCAACGAGCTGATCACCGAGGAGCGGGAGCTCCGGGCGAAGCTGGGCTCACACTCGATCTCCTCGCACGAGGAGAACAACCGGATCAAGAACCTGGAGGAGGCCCTCGACCAGGCGTGGGACCTGCTCAGGCAGCGCCGGGCGCGCCGCGAGTTCGGTGAGGACCCCGACTCGGCGGCCCCCCGCCCGATCGACGAGGTCGAGGACTACCGTCAGTGACCGCCCGCCCGCTCGACAGGGCCGGAGACCACCGCCGGTGACGACCGCCCGTCCCGGACGCCCCAGCCGGGAGGTCGCGGGCCGTCCCGCGAGCTGACCGGCCTCACTCCCGCCCGCTCCCCCGCGCGCCCCAAGTCCCGGCCGCTCCGCCGGGACTCACCCCTCACGCGCCCCACTCGGAGACGGGGACGGTACGGCCTGATCGGTCTCCTCGGCCGGGCGGCCCTCGCAGCGCGGGTCGGCCTGAGCCCGCTGCGAGGCCGGGGCGAGCCAGGAGAGCACGCTGTGCTCGACGTACCAGCCGTGCAGGTTCACCCACGTCCTGGGCACCTCGCCGGGGTCGGGGCAGAGCACCTTCGACTGCAGCCTGCCGTTCTGGATGAACTCCACGGCGCCGTCACGCTTGAGGACGGTGGTCATCTGGTCGTCGCTGGCGACCATGTAGCCCACGACCACCTCCGCGGGCCTCTCCGCGGTCGGCCTCTCCAGGCTGATCTGCATGGCGACCAGCGGGAGGATCGGCGCCCTCATCACGACCACGCCGACCAGGAACGGCGTGAACACCGCCATCCCGATCGCGATGCCGTGGGTCAGCACCCTGGCCGGCGCCTCGGGCACCGGGCCGGTCAGCAGCGCCGCGAACACCGGGGGAAGCGTCAGGAGGATCGCGGTCGCCACGTCCCGCGCGGTGAACGCGGAGACGATGGCCGGCCACAGCAGGACGTACGACAGCACGGCGGCGATCACCGGCAGCGCGTAGCAGAACGTGGTCCGCAGCTCCTCGTGGGCCGGGAACCGCTCGCGCACGGTCAGGCCCAGCAGGGCCAGCGACAACATCGCCAGCGTCGGCAGGAAGCGCAGCTGCCAGGTGCACACGCCCATCGCGACGGCCAGGACCACGACCCAGCCGGGCAGCCGCTGGGCGCTGCGCACCAGCCACGAGGAGCGGCCCGTGCTGATCCAGTAGAGGGTGCCGAGAAGCCTGCCGCCGACCACGACGACGGGCAGCACCCACACCGTGGTCAGCAGGACCGCGCTCAACAGGCCCAGCGGGCTGATGGTCTGCACGAGCAGGAGCAGCGTCTGGGTGTCCTGCTTGCTGGCATACCACAGCCGCATCACCAGCAGGACGATCGGGAACACCGGCAGCAGCGTGAGGAACCACTCCTGGTTCCTCGGAGCGTCCCGCACTCGCGCGTTCGACTTCAAGGGGCGGAGGGGCAATCCCGCACGGGGAGGGTGCGCTCCCACGGCCAGCGTCGCACGTCCGGAGGGAGCGCGCACGGCTGCCGCGCCTGGGCCACGTCCACCCCCGGGTTCGCCGCCAGCAACGGCCGGATGTGCTTCTCGTACGCCTCCTCCCACATCTTGTTGGCCGGATCGGCGTAGGAGCGGTAGAGCGCGAGGTCGACCAGGGTGCGCAGCGCGCCGTTGGAACCCGCGTTGACCGCCCACATCTCCGTCTTTTCCAGCGCGATGTCGTGGTGGCGCAGCTTCCTGCCCGGCTCCGCGACGAACCCGGCCAGCAGGGCCGCGTCGGTGGTCACCGCGTCGGCCGTCCTGTTGGCCGCGATGTCGCCCGCGAGGCGGTCCACGCACTTGCTGATCAGGAGCTCGGCGATGGGATCGACCTTGATCGCCTTCTTCAGCTCGGCCAGGGAGGTCGAGGTGCCGAGCGAGCAGACCCTCTTGTCCTCGAGCTGCCCCAGGGAGGTGACGTTGTCGTCGGGGTAGTCGGACCTGGTCACCACCGACTGCTCGGTGTAGAGGTAGGGGGTGGAGAAGCCGACGGCGGGGTCGGCCCTGCGTTCCGGCGTCACGCTGAAGGTCGCCACCACGAGGTCGACCTTGACGAACGCGCCGTCCGTGTCGCGGGCCTGCATGCGCGCCCTGTCCTCGCTCTCGATGGACAGGAAGCCGACCTGGTCGGGCCGGAAGCCCAGATCCGCCGCGATCATGTAGGCGATGTCGATGTCGAAGCCGGTGAAACCGGTCTCGCCCGGCTTCCGCAGGGCGATGCCCGGGGTGTCCTCCTTCACGCCGATCAGGAGCCTGTCCTTGTTGAGGAGCCCCGCCTTCTCCCGCAGCTCGGCCTCGGTGGGAGGCCCGCTCACCCACGCGATGGACACCCCGACCACGACCGCGGCGAGCACCAGCGCGATCCAGGCGGCCAGCCGGAAGCGGCGGAACCGGCGCCTGCGGGGCGGTCCCGACGGTCCCGGCGGGCCGATCGGCGGCCCGGAGTGGGCATCCCCGGCGTCCGCGCCCTCGGAGCGCGGGTCAGCGTCGTAGCGGTCGTCGTCCCACCGGTCACGGTCGTACCGCTCGTCGAAGCGCCGGTCGCGCTCGTAGCGGTCGTCGTCCCACCGGTCACGGGCGTATCGGTCGTCGTCCCGGCGGCCACGCTCGTACGGTCCCCGGGGCCGCCGCCCCCGCCCGTGGCGGTCGTCGGCTCGCCGGTCGCGGTCGTAGCGGTCGCCGGGCCGCCGGTGGCGCTCGTAGCGGTCATCGGCCCGCCGGTCGGGTTCGTCATCCGGCCGCCGGTCGCGCTCGCCCTCGGCCCGGTCCCGGCGCTCGCCGGCGGGCGTCGCCCCGGCCTTCCCGATCTCCCCGGTCTCCCCTTGGGAACCCCGGGAAGACCGGTCCCGCGTCTCGGGAGGGGAGGAGGCCCCCTCCGGCCGCTTTTCCCCGTCCGCAGGTTCCTTCGCCATGACACCCCCGGACGTCGCCTTTCTGGGCAGGCTATGTCGTCATCACCCACCGTGGGAGTCTCTTCATCAAGAAGTGATTAAATAGGGCCTTCTTTCGATGAAGAATACTATTGGGATGCTTTGCGGGTCAGACGGCGAGAAGGCGGTGAATTCCCTCCCCGCGCAGTTCCTCGGCCGCCCCCGAATGGACGACGTGCCCGGCGTCGAGAATGAGGAAGCGGTCGGCGAGGCGGAGCGCCAGGTCCAGATACTGCTCGACCAGCAGGAGTGACAGGCCCGTGGCGTGCAGCCGCTCGATCGCCTCCTCGATCTCGATGATGATCGACGGCTGGATGCCCTCGGTGGGCTCGTCGAGGATGAGCAGCTTGGGACGGGTGACGAGGGCGCGGGCGATGGCGAGCTGCTGTTGCTGCCCGCCGGACAGAAACCCGGCACGCCGCTTGAGCAGCGGCTTCAGGCGCGGGAAGGTCTCCAGGGCCTCCTCCAGCGCCTCCTGCGGCCCCTTCGCCGCCTCCAGCGTGACCTGGAGGTTGCCGAGCACGCTGAGCTGGGGGAACGTCTCGTGCCCCTGGGGGACGTACGCCATGCCGAGCCGGACCCGCTCGTGAGGTGGCAGGCGCGTCACGTCGCGGCCCTCAAAGGTGACCGACCCCGCGGTGGCGGGGAGCACGCCCATCACGGTGTTGAGCAGGGTGGTCTTGCCGACCCCGTTGCGGCCCATCACGCACATCAGCTGCCCGGGTTCCACCTCCAGGGAGACCCCGAACAGCACCCGGGCCCTGCCGTACCCGGCGTCAAGTTCCTGTACCGACAGCATCGCTGCGCTTCCTTCCGAGATAGACCTCCTGCACGCGCGGGTCGTCGCGGACCTGGTCGACCGACCCCTCGATCAGCACCTTGCCCTCGTGCAGGACGGTGACCTGCGAGGCGTACCTGCGCAGGAACTCCATGTCATGTTCGATCACGATCACCGTGTGGTCGTTCGCCACGGACGTCAGGAGCTCGCCGGTGCGTTCCCGCTCGTCCTTGGACATGCCGGCCACCGGCTCGTCCAGCAGGAGCAGCTTGGGGCGCTGGGTGAGCAGCATGCCGATCTCCAGCCACTGCCGTTGCCCGTGGGAGAGCACCCCCGCGGGCCGGTCGGCCAGCTCCTTCAGGCCGGTGGTCTCCAGGGCCTCGGCGACGGCGTCGGAGACACCGCGCCTGCGCCGGGCCAGTGACCAGAGCGGGCGGCGGAAGGAGGCCGCCAGGTCGAGGTTCTCCAGGACGGTGAGCTCCTCGAAGACCACCGAGGTCTGGAAGGTCCGCCCGACGCCGAGCCGTACGATCTTGTGCTCGCGCCGGCCCACCAGGCTGTGCCCGTCGAAGACGACCTCGCCGGTGGTCGGGCGGGTGAGGCCGGTGATGACGTCGATGAGCGTGGTCTTCCCCGCCCCGTTGGGGCCGATCAGGAAGCGCAGCTCCCCCTTCTCGACCGTCAGGTCGATGCCGTCGATGGCGCGGAAGCCGTCGAAGACCACCGACAGCCCGCGTACCTCGATCATCGGGCTCATCCGACCTCCTCCATGACTCTCGTGCCGGGAGCGTCCGCGGGCGGCGGTTCGGGGTCCGTACGGCGCCTCGACCTGCGCGCCCAGGCGTCGCGGGCCGACGCCGCCACGCCGAGGATCCCCTTGGGGGCCAGGGTCATGACGAGGATGAACAGCGCGCCCTGGAGGTAGAGCCAGCCGTCGGCGAACTGCTCGCTGAAGGACGTCTTGGCGTACCCCATGACGACCGCGCCGAGGATCGCCCCGGCCAGCGCGAACCTGCCGCCCACCGCGACCGCGACGACGAGTTCGAGGGAGGGGACCACCCCCAGCAGCGCGGGCGAGATGATGCCGACCACGGGCACGAACATCGCCCCCGCGAGCCCGGCCATGCCCGCCGACAGCGCGAAGGTGACGGTCTTGACCCTGGCCGGGTCGTAGCCGAGGAACCTGACCCGGTCCTCGCCGTCCCTGATCGCGACGAGCAGCCGCCCGAAGCGGCTTTTGACCAGCTGGCGGGCACCGAGGTAGAGCAGCCCGGTGACGATCGCGACCGTGAGGTACAGCCCGCGCTGGGTGGAGTCGGCCGCCAGGTCCTGGCCGAACAGGTCGTAGAAGTTGGTCAGGCCGTTGGTGCCGCCGGTCAGGCCCTGCTGGCCGACGAGCAGGATGACGAACGCGGCGGCGAGCGCCTGGGTGAGGATCGCGAAGTAGGCGCCGCGCACCCTCTGCCTGAACACCAGCAGGCCCAGCACCGTGGCGATCAGCATCGGCCCGGCGACGACCATGACCAGCGCGAACACCGGGTTGGCGAACGGTGCCCACAGGGCGGGCAGTCGCTCGACCCCGCTCCACACCATGAAGTCGGGCAGGTCGCCCTGGGCGTCCACCAGTTTCAGGTGCATCGCCATCGCGTAGCCGCCGAGCCCGAAGAACACGCCCTGGCCGAGGACGAGCATGCCGCCCTGCCCCCAGGCCAGGCCGATGCCCAGGGCGATGATCGCGAAGCAGAGATACTTGGCCAGCAGGCCGAGGCGGAAGGGCTCCAGCAGGAGCGGTGCGACCACCAGGGCCAGCACGGCCACCACCGCGAAGACCCCGGGCCCCTTGAGTCGTGCGAGGTTCATGTCAGCGCCCTCGATCGGAGTACGAACAGGCCCTGCGGCCGGAACTGGAGGAAGGCGATGATCGCGGCGAACACGATGACCTTCGCCAGGCTGGCGTCGCTCCAGAACTCGGCGTAGGAGTTGAGCAGGCCGAGACCCGCGGCGGCGATGACGGCGCCGCGCAGCTGGCCGAGCCCTCCGGCGACGACCACGAGGAAGGCGTCGACGATGTAGTAGGTGCCGAGGGCGGGTCCGACGGGTCCGATGAGGGTGAGGGCGACCCCGGCGACCCCGGCGAGGCCGGAGCCGATGAAGAAGGTGCGCTGGTCCACGTGGGCGGTGTTGATACCGCTCACCGCGGCGAGCTGCCGGTTCTGCATCACCGCCTGCATCCGCCGTCCCTGGCCGGTGCGGTTCATGTAGGCCCAGATGCCGACGACGGTGACGATGGCCAGGCCGAAGATGAACAGCCGGTTGTACGGCAGGGAGGCGATGCCGCCCTGCAGCCAGGTGGGCGCCTGGACCTGCACGTTGGGCGCCCCGAACAGGTCGCGGGCGAGTTGCTGCAGCACGAGGCTGACGCCCCAGGTGAGCAGCAGGGTGTCGAGCGGGCGGCCGTAGAAGTGCCGGATCGCGGTCCGCTCCAGGATGAGCCCCATCAGCCCGGCGACCAGGAAGGCGACGGGCAGGGCGACGATCACGGCCATCCGGCCGGTGAGGTCCTGGAGCAGGTAGGCGGTGTACGCGCCCGCCATGATGAACTCGCCGTGGGCCATGTTGATCACGCCCATCTGGCCGAACGTGAAGGTCAGGCCGAGGGCGATGAGGAGCAGTACGGCGCCGATGGACAGGCCGATCGGGAGCTGGTTGAGAAAAGCCTCCACCGAGGGTCCCCTTCCTACGAGTGTTTGGCTCCGGAGCCGGGCCGTGCCGCATTGTGGGTGCGTGTCACGGCGCCGCCCGTGATCTGGTCACGGCCCGGTCCGGAGCCGGTCTGAGAGGGGGTCAGCCGTTGGCCAGGCCGCTCGCCCAGGGGTAACCCTTGAGGTAGGGGTCGGGCTTGATCGGCTTGCCGGAGTTCCAGACCTCCTTGATGAGGCCGTCGGGCTGGATCACCCCGATCCTGGCCGTCTTGTACATGTGCTGGTTCTCGCCGTCGATGGTGACCAGGCCCTCCGGGCGTTCCAGGGCGATGCCCCCGGCGGCCTTCCTGACGGCCTCGACCTCGACGGATCCGGCCTTCTTGACGGCCTCGGCCCACAGGTAGACGGCGTTGTATCCGGCCTCCATCGGGTCGGAGGTCACCTTGTCGGCGCCGTACTTGGCCTTGAACGCGGCGACGAACTTCTCGTTGGCCGGGTTCTCGGTGGTCTGGTAGTAGTTCCAGGCGACGGGGTGTCCGGCGATGTTGTCGACGCCGATGCCCTTGACCTCCTCCTCGGCGACGCTCACCGACAGGACGGGCATCTGCTCGGCGGTGACCCCGGCGCTGTTGAGCTGCTTGAAGAAGGCGACGTTGCTGTCACCGTTGAGGGTGTTGAAGACGGCGTCCGGCTTGGCCTGGACGACCTTGTTGGTCAGCGTGCTGTACTCGGTGTGGCCGAGCGGGGTGTACTCCTCGCCGAGGATCTCCATCCCGTTCGCCGCCGCGTACGCTTTGATGATCTTGTTGGCGGTGCGCGGGAAGACGTAGTCGCTGCCGACCAGGAAGATCTTCTTCTTGCCCTGTTCCTTGAGGTAGTCGAGGCCGGGGATGATCTGCTGGTTGGTGGTGGCGCCGGTGTAGAAGATGTACGGCGAGCTCTCCAGGCCCTCGTACTGGACCGGGTACCACAGCAGGGCCTTGCTCCGCTCGAACACCGGCAGCATCGCCTTGCGGCTGGCGGAGGTCCATCCGCCGAAGGTGGTGGCGACCTTGTCCTGGCGGATGAGCTTGGTGGCCTTCTCCGCGAAGGTGGGCCAGTCGGACGCGCCGTCCTCCACCACGGGGATCAGCTTCTTGCCGAGCACGCCGCCGGCGGCGTTGATCTCCTCGATGGCGAGCAGCTCGGAGTCCCTGACGGTCACCTCGCTGATGGCCATGGTGCCGCTGAGCGAGTGCAGGATGCCGACCTTGATGCCGTCCTCACCGCCGCCGGTGGAGGCCGCGTTCGTGCCCGCAGGGGCTTCGCTTCCACAGGCGGCCAGCGTCGCGGCCAGCGCCGCGACGAGGATCCCGGAGCGCCATGCTGTGTTCCTCAATGACTTTCCTCCTTGCCGGTACGGCCCCCGCACCGATCTATCTGCCGTCAAGGTGACGGAGTGAGGTTTCCCGGCCAGTTCGCACTTGTTAATTGCGTTTTACGGGGAGCTAACCGCCGTGACAGGACGTGGCGCCGCGGACACCGCGCCGCTTTTTATACCGACAAATCAGCAAATTTCGTGATTCCACTTTGGAGCGCGTCGGCATACCCGCAGGAAGGGGGGCACCGATGGACGCTTTTCCCCCGTTCGCACGGTCCGCGCCACCTGGAAACCAGCCCGACATCGACGTGCAACATCATGGAAACCGCCGGTTCCTATGGTCCGGGAATGCGGCTCACACCACACGAGCAGGAACGCCTGCTCATCCACGTCGCCGCCGGTGTCGCCCGCGACCGCAGGTCACGGGGCCTCCGGCTCAACCACCCCGAGGCCACCGCGATCATCGCGTCCTTCCTCATGGAGGGCGCCAGGGACGGGCGCACCGTCGCCGAGCTGATGGAGACGGGCCGCAAGGTGCTGTCCCGCGACGACGTCATGGACGGGGTGCCCGAGATGCTGTCGTCGGTGCAGATCGAGGCCACCTTCCCCGACGGCACCAAGCTCGTCACCGTCCACCAGCCCATCCCGTGAGGACCAGGAACGGTGAACGCCGATGACCCCCGGTGAGATCCAGTACGGCGACGCGCCCATCCCGCTCAACCCGGGCCGCGAGCGCGTCACCGTCCGCGTCGTCAACACCGCCGACCGGCCGATCCAGGTCGGCTCGCACTACCACTTCGCCGCGTGCAACCCCGGCCTGGAGTTCGACCGCCAGGCGGCCTGGGGCACCCGGCTCGACGTCCCGGCCGGCACGGCGGTGCGCTTCGAGCCCGGCGTGGAGCGCGACGTGACCCTCGTACCGATCGGCGGCCTGCGGATCGTCCCCGGCCTCCGCTCCGAGTGGGCCGGACCTCTCGACGGGAGCCCCCGTGTTCATTGAACGATCCCGCTACGCCGCGCTCTACGGTCCCACCACCGGCGACCGGATCAGGCTGGCCGACACCGACCTGCTCGTCGAGGTCACCGAGGACCTGTCGATGGGCCCGTCGGGGGCCGGTGACGAGGCCGTCTTCGGCGGCGGCAAGGTCATCAGGGAGTCGATGGGCCAGGCCAGGACCACCAGAGCCGAGGGCTCGCCCGACCTGGTGATCACCGGCGCGGTGATCCTCGACCACTGGGGCGTGGTGAAGGCCGACATCGGGATCAGGGACGGCCGCATCGTCGCGATCGGCAAGGCCGGGAACCCCGACACCATGGACGGCGTCCACCCCGACCTGGTCATCGGCCCCTCGACCGAGATCCTCGCGGGCAACGGGAAGATCCTCACCGCCGGGGCGATCGACTCCCACGTCCACCTGATCTGCCCGCAGATCCTCGACGAGGCCCTCGCCGCTGGGGTGACCACCGTCGTGGGCGGCGGCACCGGGCCCGCCGAGGGCACCAAGGCCACCACCGTCACCGGCACCTGGTACCTCGCCCGGATGCTGGAGTCGCTCGACTCCTACCCGATCAACGTCGCGCTGCTCGGCAAGGGCAACACGGTCAGCCGCGACGGCCTGCTCGAACAGCTCCGCGCCGGGGCCTCGGGCTTCAAGCTGCACGAGGACTGGGGCACCACCCCCGCCGCCATCGACGCCTGCCTATCGGTCGCCGACGCCACCGGCACCCAGGTCACGATCCACACCGACACCCTCAACGAGGCCGGGTTCGTGGAGTCGACGCTGGCGGCGATCGGCGACCGGATGATCCACGCGTACCACACCGAGGGAGCGGGCGGCGGCCACGCGCCGGACATCATCCGGGTCGCCTCCTACCGCAACATCCTGCCGTCCTCGACCAACCCGACCCGGCCGCACACCGTCAACACGCTCGACGAGCACCTCGACATGCTGATGGTCTGCCACCACCTCAACCCGTCCATCCCCGAGGACCTGGCGTTCGCCGAGTCCCGGATCCGGCCGTCCACCATGGCGGCCGAGGACATCCTGCACGACATGGGCGCGATCTCGATGATCGGTTCTGACTCCCAGGCGATGGGGCGGGTGGGCGAGACGATCATCCGTACCTGGCAGACCGCGCACGTGATGAAGCGCCGCCGGGGCGCGCTTCCCGGCGACGGCCCCGCCGACAACCTCCGCGCCCGGCGCTACGTCGCCAAGTACACGATCTGCCCGGCCGTGGCCCACGGCCTGGACGGCGAGGTCGGCTCGGTGGAGACCGGCAAGCTGGCCGACCTGGTCCTGTGGGACCCGGCCTTCTTCGGCGTCAAACCGGACCTGGTGGTCAAGGGTGGTGTCATCGCGTACGCCCAGATGGGCGACGCGAACGCCTCCATCCCGACCCCGCAGCCGGTGATGCCGCGCCCGATGTTCGGCGCCGCCCCGGTCACCGCCGCCGCCACGTCGGTCCATTTCGTCGCCCCCCTCGCGATCGAGGACGGCCTCGCCGACCGCCTGGCCGTACGCAGGCGCCTGCTGCCGGTGGCCGACGTCCGCCGCAGGGGCAAGGAGAGCATGCCGCTCAACGACGCCATGCCCAGGATCGACGTCCACCCCGACACCTTCGCCGTCAGCGTCGACGGCGAGGTGATCGAGCCCGCCCCCGCCGAGACCCTGCCCATGACCCAGCGTTACTTCCTGTTCTGACCGGTTCGCCACCCTGTCCCGTACGGCCGAAGGGAGACCCGCGGGTGAACGCCGCGTTGCTGCTCCTGGCCGACTCCCGGTTGCCCGCCGGGGGCCACGGCCACTCCGGGGGCGCCGAGGAGGCGGTGAGGATCGGTGCGATCCACGACCTTCCCGGCCTCGCCGCCTTCCTGCGGGGCCGCCTGGCCACCGCGGGCCTGGTGACGGCCGCCCTCGCCGCCGCGGCCTGCGAGCTCGGCGCGGCCCACCTCTCCGCGCGCCTCCCACCCCCGGCGGACGGCCCACCGGCGGAGGTTCCCGCGCACGCTCCCGCCCACGGTCACGCTCTCCCGGACGGCTCGTCCTCTGATCCGGGGACGAGCCGTTCGGAGTGGGTACGCCTGGACGCGGAGGCCGACGCCAGGATCTCCTCGCCCGCCCAGCGGGAGGCGAGCCGCACGCAGGGCAGGCTGCTGCTGCGGACCTCGCGGAGGATCTGGCCCTCCCCGGTGCTCGACACCCCGGCCGGGGCCGTACCTCAGGGGGTCCACCACCCCCTCGCGCTCGGCGCGGTGGCGGCCGTGGCGGGGTGCTCCCCCGCCGAGGCCGCCCTCGCGGCGGCCTACACCTCCGTCACCGGCCCCGCCACGGCGGCGGTACGGCTGCTGGGCCTCGACCCGGTCGCCGTCCACCGCCTGCTCGCCGACCTCGCCCCGGCGATGGAAAGGGTCGCGGCCACCGTCACCACCGGGAAGACCCCGCGGTCTCGGGAGCCGTGGGCCGCACTGCCCGCGCACGCCGCCCCCGCGCTCGACCTGCTCGCCGAACAGCACATCCGCGCAGATCTGAGGCTCTTCGTCTCCTGACGACCACCTGAAAGGACGGTGACCCTCCATGGGCGCCAACCACGACGACCACCACCACGCGGCCGACCCTCACGGACGAGCACTGCGTCTGGGCATCGGAGGGCCCGTCGGCAGCGGCAAGACCGCGCTGACCGCGGCCCTGTGCCGGACGCTCGGTCCCTCGATGCGCCTGGGCGTGGTGACCAACGACATCTACACCACCGAGGACGCCGACTTCCTGCGCAGGGCGGGCGTGCTCGATCCGGAGCGGATCGCCGCCGTCCAGACCGGGTGCTGCCCGCACACCGCGATCCGCGACGACATCGCGGCCAACCTCGACGCGGTGGAGACCCTGGAGGAGCGGTTCGGCCCGCTCGACCTGGTGATCGTGGAGAGCGGCGGCGACAACCTCACGGCCACCTTCAGCAGGGGCCTGGCCGACCGGCAGATCTTCGTCCTGGACGTGTCCGGCGGTGACAAGGTCCCGCGCAAGGGCGGCCCCGGCGTGACGACGGCCGACCTGCTCGTGGTCAACAAGACCGACCTGGCCCCGATGGTCGGCGCGGACCTCACGGTCATGTCCCGCGACGCGGCGGCCGTACGGGAGGGCAGGCCCGTGCTGTTCACCTCGATCAGGGAGGATCCGAGCGCGTACGCGGTCTCCGAATGGGTCACCGGCCTGATCGAGTCCTGGGCCCACGAGCACTCCAACGCCTGATTTCATGTCCGTCACCGACTCCGCCCCGGCTCCCGCCCCCGTCCACGGCAACGCCCTCATGCCCGCGCGGCGGTCGATGAGGGCGCGGGCGGCGATCGTCACCCGGCTGGACTCCGGCGGCCGGACCGTCCTGGCCACGATGCGTTCGGGGCCGCCGCTCACCGTGCGGGCGACCGCGCCGGGCCGGGTGCACCTGGTGTCCACCGCCGCGGGCCCGCTGGGCGGCGACGACCTCGCCCTCGACATCGAGGTGGCGCCGGGCACCGCGCTGGAGGTGCGGTCGGTCGCGAGCACGCTGGTGCTGCCCGGCTTCTCGGCGGCCGAGTCGCTGATGACGATCACGGCCAGGGTCGGCGCGGGCGCCTCGCTGCGGTTCGCGCCGGAACCGACGGTGCTCGCGGCGGGCTGCCTGCACCGCATGGCCGTCCGGTTGGACCTGGCCGAGGACGCGCGGGTGTTCTGGCGCGAGGAGATCGTCTTCGGCCGGTACGGCGAGCGGCCGGGACGTTGCCACTCGCGCTTCGACGCCGTTCTCGGCGGGGTGCCGCTGCTGCGGCAGGAGTTCGTGGTGGGCGACCCGGAGATCGACGGCAGCTCCGCCGTCTACGGTGACGCCCGCTGCGTGGGCAGCACCCTGATCACCGGACGGGCGCCGGAGACGGTGGTCGGGGACGGCTGGGCCGTCCTTCCGCTGGCCGGCCCCGGCACCCTGGTCTCCGCCCTCGGCCGGGACGCCGTCGAGCTGCGGCGGCGGCTCCGGCAGGGCGAGGAGGCGACCACCCCGGAGGGGACGCGGCCTGACCGTCCGTCCTAGGGAAGCTGCGGTGCCCTCAGTCGTAGAAGCCCAGGCGGCGGAGCTGCTTGGGGTCGCGCTGCCAGTCCTTGGCGACGCTGATGCGCAGGTCGAGGTAGACGCGGGTGCCGAGGAGGGCCTCGATCTGCTGGCGGGCGCGGCTGCCGACGTCCTTGAGCCGGGAACCCTTGTGCCCGATCACGATGGCCTTCTGGGACGGGCGCTCGACGAACATGTGCGCGTAGATGTCGAGGAGGTCGTCGCGCCCCTCCCTGGGCATCATCTCGTCGACGACGACCGCGATCGAGTGCGGCAGCTCGTCGCGTACGCCCTCCAGGGCCGCCTCGCGGATCAGCTCACCCACCAGCACCTGCTCGGGCTCGTCGGTGAGCCGGCCCCCCTCGTACAGCGGGGGGCTCTCCGGGAGGCGCTGGACCAGCACGTCGGCCAGCACGTCGAGTTGCTCGCCCGACTGCGCGGAGACCGGGACGATGTCGTCGAAGTCGGCGAGCTGGGAGATCGCGAGCAACTGCGCGGCGATCTGCTCGCGGGTCGCCAGGTCGCACTTGGTCACCACGGCGACCACCGGGGTCTTCCTGATGCCCGCGAGCTTCTCCGCGATGAACCGGTCACCCTTGCCGATGGGCTCGTTGGCGGGCACGCAGAAGCCGATCACGTCGACCTCGGTGAGGGTGGAGAGCACCAGGCTGTCCAGCCGCTCCCCCAGGAGCGTGCGGGGCCGGTGCAGACCCGGCGTGTCGACGATGACGAGCTGGGAGTCGGGGCGGTGCACGATGCCACGGATGGCGCGGCGGGTCGTCTGGGGCTTGGAGGAGGTGATCGCCACCTTCGTGCCGACCAACGCGTTCATCAGCGTGGACTTGCCGACGTTGGGCCGGCCGACGAAGCAGGCGAAACCGGCATGGAAATCAGCGGCTGAGGAACTCACGTCAACCATTGTCGCCGATGCCGGACTCAGCTCTGACGCGGTGTCCCGTCGGGGCCGGCCACGAGCACGGTCTCACCGCCCAGATCGCGGACCGCCCGCGTGTCGGCGTCGGAGGGGCCGTCACCCGCCGTGACCAGCGCGGCGGCCTCCAGCGACTCCGCTCCGCTGGACACCGCCATCGCCACGGCGACCTGGAGCGCGGACAGGGTCAGCGACGGCAGCGCCACATTGGTCGCCGAGTACGTCCGGCCGGTCTCGTCCCGCACGGCGGCCCCCTCGGCGGCGCCGTTGCGGGCACGGGCGGAACGGGCCAGCACGATGATCTTCTTGTCCTCGGGATCGAGGGTCGCGTCACTCACGGCACAAGGGTATTCAGCCTCCGGCCCGTACGGCGACCCGGCCTCCTCCGGGCGGCGGCCCCACCCCGGCGGCCTCCCCCGGACGGCGCCCCAGCCCGGACGGTACCCCCGCAGAAAATGCCCCCTCGGGGAGTGCTCCCCGCTCACGCGCCGACCTCCCCGACCAGCAGGCGGGCGAGCTCTCCGGTGCGCGCGGCGTCGACCTCCCTGACCCCGGCGTGCACCAGCGAGACCAGGGTGTGGCCGCTGAGGGCGAACACCAGGTGGATCTCGTACGGGTATCCGTTCAGCCTGCCGTTCAGCCGCCTGGCCTGCACCCCGTCAGCCTGCACCCCGTCACCGATCCCGCCCAGGTCCAGGCCGGAGACCCTGAAGGCGGTGCCGCGACCCGCGAGGGGGGCGCGCGCGACCGGGCAGCCGCCCAGCGCCTCGGCGAGCTCGCCGAAGTGCAGCGCGGCGTCGTCACCGTCGTAGGAGGCCAGGCCGAACCCGGCCAGCTCCCCGACCCCGTCGCCCTGGTAGGTCACGGCGGCCCGCGCGCCCAGCGCCCGCTTCGGCGGCCTGCCTCCGGCGGTGTCGAGGACGAACCTGCAGTCCTCGTCGACGGCCTTGAAGGGAGCGCGCCAGCCGTCCCGCGGGCGGGTCGAGAATCCCTCCGGCAGGTCCCGCGCCTCGCTGAGCACCCCCCGCAGCCGGTTCAGCTCCGCGGCGCGGTCCGTGGCGCCGGATCTCTCGCCGCACCCGGCCGAAACGCCCGACACAAATCCACATAACACCGCAAAAACCACAAAGCTCAACCCCCGTGTCATGAGCATTCCCCCGATGTCATGTGCAGGGCGACCCGTCCCTACCGACCCGCTTTCTTCCCCGTCAGAAAAACCGGCAACCATTCGATAAACGCCTAAGGGTGCCCTCAACCGCATTTCACGGTCGAGAACACCCTTGAGCGAGTGACGCAGAACAGCCTCGGAGCCCTGCGTGACTCTGTCTCCCCCTGGAGCCGATCCCTCGCACCGCGAACCCCTCCGGGCGCCGGGACCTTCCCCACCGGCTCCCGCGCGACCGGGTGCCGTGGGAGAAGCCTCGCGTGCCCCGCTTGCAGAAGGCTTGCGAACGACTTGGGAGCGGATAATCCCCCCCGGATCCGACCATCCGGATCGCCTCCCCGGGCCACCACCGCCCCCGGAGCCCTCACGGGTCGGGGACGCCCCGCCGCCAGCCGGGCCCACCGCGCCCGGGGGCCCTCACCGGTCGCGCCCGCCGGGCCGCCACGACGGGCGACCCGGGGCACTCACTGGTCGGCGGAGGCCGAGACCGAGTCGGGCTCGGCGGGGACGGCCCTGGTGACGAGGACCGTGCCGATCCGGTTGCGGCGCCCGGCCAGGCTCTCGGCCGTCAGGCTGAGCCCCTCCACCACCGCCTGGGAACCGGCGATCGGCACCCGGCCCAGCGCGTGCGCCAGCAACCCCCCGACGGTCTCGACGTCGTCGACCTCCAGCTCGATGCCGAACAGGTCTTCCAGGTCGCCCACCGGGAGCCTCGCGGTCACCCGGACCGCGCCGTCGTCCAGCGACTCCACCCTGGGGGCCTCCTGGTCGTACTCGTCGGCGATCTCACCGACGATCTCCTCCAGGATGTCCTCGATGGTGACCAGACCGGCCGTGCCGCCGTACTCGTCGATGACGATGGCCTGGTGGATCTGGCGGGCCTGCATCTCGCGGAGGAGCTGGTCGATCGGCTTGCTCTCCGGCACGTAGGTGGCCGGGCGCATGAGGGACTCCACCGGCTCGGCGCGCCCCTCGTCGCCGGTGTCCTGCACCCGGCGCGCGATGTCCTTGAGGTAGGCGATGCCGATGACGTCGTCCTCGTTCTCACCCACCACGGGGATCCGCGAGAAACCACTGCGCAGGGCGAGCGACAGGGCCTGGTTCAGCGTCTTGCCGCGCTCGATGAACACCATGTCGGTGCGGGGCACCATGACCTCGCGGGCCAGCGTGTCACCGAGCTCGAAGACCGAGTGGATCATCTCCCGCTCGTCGGGCTCGATCACCCTGCGCTCCTCGGCCAGGTCGACCAGGTCGCGCAGCTCGGCCTCCGAGGTGAAGGGCCCCTCGCGGAAGCCCTTGCCGGGCGTCACGGCGTTGCCGAGCAGGATGAGCAGCTTGGGCAGGGGGCCGAAGATCCGGGTCAGCCCGTAGACCAGGGGCGCGCTGGCGAGCGCGATCGGCTCCGCGTGCTGGCGGCCCAGCGTACGCGGGGAAACCCCGACGATCACGTAGCTGATGACGATCATGACGGCCGCCGCGGCGGCGTAGGCCCAGCCCTGGTCACCGAGCCAGTCGATGAAGAGCAGCGTGGCGATCACCGTGGCGACCAGCTCGCAGCTCAGCCGGAGCAGGAGCAGCAGGTTCAGGTAGCGCGGCGGGTCGGCGACGATCGCCTGCAGGCGCCCCGCGCCCCGGCGGCCGTCGCGGGCGAACTCCTCCGCGCGAACCCTTGAGATACGGGTCAGGGCCGTCTCCGCGCTGGCGATCAACCCGCCGACCACGACGAGGACGACGGCCGAGAACAACCACCCGTTGGCGACACTCACCGCTGGGGGCGCACCTCCCGCCACGACTCCAGAAGCTCGCCCTGAAGGCCGAACATCTCCTTGTGCTCCTCGGGCTCCGCGTGGTCGTAGCCGAGCAGGTGCAGGATGCCGTGCGTGCACAGCAGCTCCAGCTCGGCCTCGGTGCCGTGCCCGGCCTCGGCCCCCTGCTTGGCGGCCACCTGCGGGCAGAGCACCACGTCCCCGAGGAGCGCCGGGTCGGTGGGCGCGTCGCCCTCCTGCCTGGCCCCCGCGCCGGGGCCGGGGCGCAGCTCGTCCATCGGGAAGGCCAGCACGTCCGTGGGACCGGGCTCGCCCATCCACTGCTCGTGCAGCACCGACATCGCCTCTTCGTCGACGACCAGGATCGACAGCTCGGCGAGCGGGTTGATGCCCATCCGCTCCAGCACGTGCCCCGCCAGCGAGACGATGAGCCCCTCGTCGATCTCGACACCGGACTCGTTGTTGACCTCGACGCTCATCGGCCGTTCCCCGCTCCCCGCCCGCCGCGCCGGAGCCGCTCCGCGCTCATCGCTCGCCCACCGCTTCTCGACCGGCCGTTCTCATGATCTCCCCCGGGGGCGCTGCTTGACCACGCCCTTGATCTGCTCCACGGCGCTGCTCTGGCGCTGCGTCTCGTCGTAACGCCCGTACGCGTCCACGATGTCTCCCACCAGCTTATGCCGCACCACGTCGGCACTGGTCAGGCGGCTGAAGTGGATGTCGGAGATGCCGTCGAGGATGTCCTGGACGACCCTGAGGCCGCTCTGCGTGCCGTTCGGCAGGTCGACCTGGGTGACGTCACCGGTGACAACGATCTTCGAGTTGAAGCCCAGCCGCGTCAGGAACATCTTCATCTGCTCCGGCGAGGTGTTCTGCGCCTCGTCCAGGATGATGTAGGCGTCGTTGAGCGTACGGCCGCGCATGTAGGCCAGGGGGGCGACCTCGATCGTGCCCGCCGCCATCAGCCTGGGGATCGAGTCGGGGTCGAGCATGTCGTGCAGCGCGTCGTAGAGGGGGCGCAGGTAGGGATCGATCTTCTCGTAGAGCGTGCCGGGCAGGAAGCCGAGCCTCTCGCCCGCCTCGACGGCGGGGCGGGTGAGGATGATCCGGTTGACCTTCTTCTCCTGGAGGGCCTTCACCGCCTTCGCCATCGCGAGGTAGGTCTTGCCCGTGCCGGCCGGGCCGATGCCGAAGACGACGGTGAACTTGTCGATCGCGTCGACGTAACGCTTCTGGTTCACGGTCTTCGGGCGGATGGTCCGGCCCCGCGAGGAGATGATGTCCAGGGAGAGAACCTCGGCGGGCCTGTCGGAGGTCATCCGCAGCATGGCGATGCTGCGCTCGACCGCGTCGGTCGTGAGCTGCGCGCCCCCGCGGACGAGCTCGGACATCTCCTCGAAGAGCCGCACCACGGTGCTGCTCTCCTCGGGACTGCCGGTGACGGTGATCTCGTTACCCCGGACGTGGATGTCGGCGCGAAAGGCGTCCTCGATGACGCGCAACAGCTCGTCGCGCGAGCCCAGCAGGCTGACCATCGACTGATCGTCCGGAATAACCACCTTCGCCTGGGTCCGGCTGGCACCCCGGGACCTCGTCGGCGTTCTGCTGGAATCGTTTGTCTCGGACATGAGCGGGCCTTACGGCCTGTTCGCCTCCAGATATAGGCGCGGAACTTCAACGCCATGCTATCCGCGATCGCCGGGATCGCACCTACCGGTTTTCAGCCGGGCGGCCACCGCAGGTCGCGCCCGCCGAGCACGTGTCCGTGCACGTGGAAGACGGTCTGGCCGGCGCCGGGCCCGGTGTTGAACACCAGCCGGTAGCCCGACTCCGCGATCCCCTCCCGCAGGGCGACCTCGTGCGCGGCCTTGATCACCTCGTCGGCCAGGCCGTGGTCGGCGGCGGCCAGGGCCGCGGCGTCCCTGTGATGGTCCTTGGGGACCACCAGCACGTGGGTCGGCGCCTGGGGATTGACGTCACGGAAGGCCAGCGCGCGATCGGTCTCGTAGACGATCTCCGCGGGAATCTCCTTGGCCACGATTCTGCAGAACAGGCAGTCGGCTTCGCTCACCATGACAGGCACCATACCGCCGAGGACGTTGCGAATCGGTGATGGTTCCCGTCCGCAAACAAAGATCCGCCCGGATATGGTGGGTGTGCAAAACTTCAACCACGACAGCCCTTTGCGCACAGCAATATATGGCCGCCTGGCGAGGACACGACTGGGTCATGCCCCCTAATGAACCGGAAGAGCGTAAACCCTCTGGGAAGGCCAAGCGTCCCACTGATGTGACCACCGAGACCCTCGTGGCCGACAGGTCGCTCGGGGCGGTGCCCGTCGGATGGGATGCCGACATGGCCGTTACCGCGCTCTACAGCGCGCACTATCGGTCCCTTGTCCGTCTCGCCGTCTTACTCGTCCGCGATATGGCAACCGCGGAGGAGGTCGTGCAGGACGCGTTCGTCGCCATCCATGGCGCCTGGCGCCGACTGCGCGACACCGACAAGGCACTGGCCTACCTGCGACAGTCGGTCGTCAACCGCTCACGTTCGGTGCTTCGGCACCGGGCGGTCGTCGAGAAGTACGCGCCCAAGGGCATGCCCGACGCGCCGAGCGCCGAGAACGGCGCGATCGGCGAGTTCGAGCGTTCCGCCGTCATCGAGGCGCTCCGCGGGCTGCCCGCACGCCAGCGGGAGGCCCTGGTCCTGCGTTACTACGGAGACCTGTCCGAGGCGCAGATCGCCCACGCGATGGGCATCAGCAAAGGCGCGGTCAAGAGCCACACGGCTCGCGGCATGGCCGCCCTACGAACCTCACTGGAGCAACTGTCATGACCGACTCCCCGGATGAGTACGGCGAGCTGCTTCGCCGCGCGCTCAGCGCGGAGGCGAACTCGGTCGTTCCCTCCCCGGACGGGCTGGAGATAATCCGCGGCCGCATCGAGCGGCGCGGGCTCCGCTGGCTGGTGTGGTGGCGCGCCGGGGCCTCCGTCGCCGGCGCGGTCCTCGTCGCGGCGACCGTCGTCATGGTGGTTCCCCAGTTCCGCGAACAGGTGATCCCCCGGGTGAGCACCGAAGGTGTCAAGTACGCCGAGTCGACCCCTCCGGTCGACGGGTCCGCCACCTCGCGTCCCCCGGCTCCCGACCCGCAGCCGCCGTCCAACCACGCCCCTCTCCCGACCGTCAGCAGGTCGGGTCCCGGCGCCACCATGCTCCCGCCGACGCCCACCCCCTCCAGGAGCGCGAAGCCCAGCACGAGGCCGACCTCCAGGACGGACCCGGCGACGACGGCTCCCAGGCCGACACCGACGCCGACGCCCACCTGCCCCACCCCCGTCGGCATCTCCACCCCCGATCCCAGCGGGATCACCAGGAGGTGCGAGGAGATCGAGACGACACCGACGCCGACGAGAACGAGGACGAGGCCCCCGGCTCCCTCGGAGAGCCCGTGCTCGCCCGACGAGTGCGCGCCCTCGGGCGACGTGTCGCCCCCCATGCCGACGGAGGCGAGCACTCCGGCCCCGACCCCCATCCAGAGCTAGTGCGGTGACCGGTCACGGCGAGCCCTGATCGCCCCTTCGGGCGACGGGTCTCCCGGGTCCTCACGGCACGGATTCACCGGAACCCGTGACCGGCGGCGCGCCGACGGCAGGGTGTTACCAGCGGCCACTGCGCGTCTGGAGCACCGCCGCCGCGACGACCCCGGCCGTCGAGGTGCGCAGCACCGTCGGCCCGAGCAGCGCCGGCACCGCCTTCGCCTCGCGGAACGCGGCGAGCTCCTCCCCCGACACCCCGCCCTCGGGGCCGACCACCACGACGATGTCGCCGCCCTCGGGCAGCGGCAGACCGGACAGCGGGGAGGCCGCCTCCTCGTGCAGCACGACCCCCAGCGCCGCCGCCGACAGCAGACCGGCCACCCTCGCGGTGGACGCGAGCTCCGTCACCTCGGGCAGGTGGAAGCGGCGCGACTGCTTGCCCGCCTCACGTGCCGTGGAGCGCCAGCGGGCCAGCGCCTTGGCCGCCCGCTCACCCTTCCACTGGGTGACGCACCTGGTCGCGGACCAGGGGACGATCACGTCGACCCCCGCCTCGGTCATCATCTCCACGGCCAGCTCGCCCCGATCCCCCTTGGGCAGGCCCTGGACCACGACCAGGCGCGGCGACGGCACGGGCACGTCGTGGCGGCGCAGCACCTCGACCCGGAGCGAGTCCTTGCCCGCCTCGGTCACCACGCACTCGGCGACGGAGCCCGCCCCGTCGGTCAGGTCGAGCCGCTCACCGGCCCGCAGCCGCCGTACGGCCGCCGCGTGGCGTCCCTCGGGACCGCCGAAGACGAACTCCGGCCTGGCCAGGTCGGCGGGGTCGGCCAGGAAGACCGGGACGGTCATGGGCCGTCGGGGCGGACCGTGCCGGGGTGCCTCGGCCGGGAGCCGGCCGGGACGGCGCGGCCCGGCAGGGGCCTGGCCCGGCCGGGGCGGCGCGACCGGTGAGGGGCCGGGTCAGCGGCCATTGAAGGCGTCCCGCAGGCGGGAGAAGAAGCTCTGCTGCCCGGGGGCGAACTTGCCCGGCGGGCGCTCCTCACCGCGGAGCCTGGCGAGCTCCTTCAGCAGCTGCTCCTGCTCCGTGTCGAGACGGGCGGGGGTCTCCACGTTCACGTGGATCAGCAGGTCGCCTCGGCCCGACTCGTTCAGGCGCTGCACGCCCCGCCCGTAGAGCGGGATCGTCTGCCCCGACTGCGTGCCGGGACGGATGTCGAGCTCCTCGGCGCCGTCGAGTGTCTCCATGGTCAGGATGGTGCCGAGCGCGGCCGCGGTCATCGGGATCTGCACGGTGCAGTGCAGGTCGTCGCCGCGCCTCTCGAAGATCTCGTGGGGACGCTCGACGATCTCCAGGAAGAGGTCTCCGGGCGGGCCTCCGCCCGGCCCGATCTCGCCCTCGCCGGCGAGCTGGATGTGGGTGCCGTCCTCGACCCCGGCGGGGATGCGGACCTTGATGGTCCGCCGGGTGCGGACCCGGCCGTCGCCGGAGCACTCCTGGCAGGGGTTGCGGATGATCGACCCGAAGCCGCCGCACTGGGGGCAGGGCCGGGAGGTCATGACCTGGCCGAGGAAGGACCGGGTGACCTGGGACACCTCGCCCCGGCCGTGACACATGTCGCAGGTGTCGGGGTGGGTGCCGGCCGCGGCGCCGGAGCCCGTGCAGACCTCGCAGACCACGGCGGTGTCGACGACCAGCTCGCGGGTGGTGCCGAAGCCCGACTCGCGCAGGTCGAGCTCGACCCTGATGGTGGCGTTGCGCCCTCGGCGGGCGCGGGAGCGGGGGCCTCGGCCGCCGCCGCCACCGGCCGCGCCGAAGAAGGCGTCCATGATGTCGCTGAACGGGAAGCCGGCGCCGAAGCCCCCGGCCCCCGCGCCACCGCCCGAGGCGAACGGGTCGGCACCCATGTCGTACATCTGCCGCTTGCCGGAGTCGGACAGGACCTCGTAGGCCTGCGTGATCTCCTTGAAGCGTTCCTGGGTCTCGGGGTCGGGGTTGACGTCGGGATGCAGCTCGCGCGCCAGGCGGCGGTACGCCTTCTTGATCTCCTCCGCACTGGCGTCGCGGCGCACCCCGAGAGTGCCGTAGTAGTCGCTCTTAGCCACTTTTCGTTGACCTCTTATGATGCAGCCAGGATCTGGCTGACGTAGCGTGCCACCGCGCGCACCGCGCCCATCGTGACCGGGTAGTCCATTCGCGTCGGACCCAGCACACCGAGCCGGGCCAGTTGCTTGTCCCCAGAACCGTATCCGGCGGCGACGATGGACGTGCCCTGGAGTCCGGTGTAGGGGTTCTCCGAGCCGATCCGCACGGTCAACGCGGAAAGGTCAGAGGTCTCACCGAGCAGTCGCATGAGCACGACCTGCTCTTCCAGGGCCTCCAGCACGTCGCGGAGCCCGACGGTGAAGTCGGCTCCCGCGAGGTTGGCGGCCCCGGCAAAAACGATCTTCTCATCATGCCTGTCCACCAGGGACTCGAGCAGTACGGAAAGGATAGTGGCCGCGAGCGGCCGGTCCTCCGTGGGCAGCCGCTCCGGCAGGTCGGCGATCTTGTCGGGAACGCTGGTGAGGCCGCACCCGTCGAGGGAGGCGTTGAGTATCGCGCGCAGGTGGGCCACGCGCTGCTCGTCGACGACGTCGGGCAGCTCGACCACGCGCTGCTCGACCCTGCCGGTGTTGGTGATCAGCACGAACATCAGCCGGCGCTCGCTCAGCGGCACCAGCTCGACGTGCCTGACCGTCGAGTGGGTCAGCATGGGGTACTGCACCACGGCGACCTGCCGGGTGAGCTGGGCGAGCAGCCGCACCGTCCGCATGACGACGTCGTCGATGTCCACCGCGCCCGCGAGGAAGCTCTCGATGGCCTTGCGTTCCGCGCTCGACAGGGGTTTCACCTGCGAGAGCCGGTCGACGAAGAGCCGGTAGCCCTTGTCGGTGGGCACCCGGCCGGCGCTGGTGTGGGGTTGGGCGATGTAGCCCTGCTCCTCCAGCACCGCCATGTCGTTGCGGATCGTCGCCGGGGACACCCCCAGGTTGTGCCGATCCGCGAGAGCCTTCGAACCCACCGGCTCGTTGGTGGACACGTAGTCCTCGACGATGGCGCGGAGCACGGCGAGCTTGCGGTCGTCGACCAACGTGGTCACCTCCCTGCCTGCGTTCAGAGGGAAACACGAGGCTTGGCACTCTGTGTTCCCGAGTGCCAAGTGTACGGCCCCCGTGCGGAAGGCGCGATAAGCAAGAGCTGCGGATGATGACGGCAAGCCGTTGTCAAGTCAACTGCTATCGCGATCCAAGCGGCACCCACCAGAATTTGGGCATGTCCCAAGATTTCGGTTCTTATCCGGGCGACGCCTCCCGCGGCCCCGGTCACGGCGGCCCCCAGCAGCCGTATGGCCAGCAGCAGTACGGCCAACAGCAATATGGCCAGCAGTACGGTCAGCAGCCCCCCTCGTACGGTTACGCGCCCCCCGGCTACGGCGCCCCGCAGGGATCGCCGCCCCCCAGCGGGAAGATCAAGCCTGGCATCGGGTGGATCGTCGGGGTCTGGCTGCTCGCCCTGGTCAGCATTATCGTCGGCATCGGCGGCTTCGCCGGTGGCCTCGTCGGCGCGGTGACCGACGCGGCCCCGACGAAGACGTTCGCCCCCGGCGAGACCGCGACGGTCGCGATCGACCCGGCGGACAAGCCGGCGATCTACGTCGCCACGGGCGGGCCCACCACGTTCGAGTGCACGCTGAAGGGCGGCACGGGCACGCCCCGCCTGCAGAAGCCCGACATCCAGCAGACCGTCGCGGGATCCGACGGCGTCACCTGGGAGATGGGCCTGCGGGTCGGCGTGGACCAGGCGGGCGACTACCAGGTCCAGTGCTCCGCCGAGCCCGCGGAGGGCACGACCTTCGGCGTGGGCAAGGAACTCGCCGCCGACTCGCTGGTGGGCGGGGTGGTCGCCCTGTTCGTGATCCCCGGCGTCGGGATCCTGCTCGCCATCGTCGTGACGATCGTCGTACTGGTGAAGCGGAGCAACGCCCGCAAGCGCCGGGCCGCCGCGGCACCGGTGGGGCAGTGGGGACAGCCGGGACCCTACGGCAGGTGACGACGGCGTTTGCTAGCGTCCCACCTGATCCCCGGCGAGAGAGGGTGAGCGGTCGGTGATGTACGAGCGTGACGTTCTGGCGGAAGACTGGCGACGCCCGCGCAGGGGGACGATCCCCCAGGTGCCCGCGGAGCTCGACCTGGTCGTCGAGGAGGCCGACGGAGGCTTCTGCGGCGCCGTGGTGGCCTGCGACAAGGAGGCCGTCACCCTGGAGGACCGCTTCGGGCGCCGTCGGGTGTTCCCGCTGGAGCCGGCCGCGTTCCTCCTGGAGGGCGAGGTGGTGACGCTCGTACGGCCCGCCGCCGCGCCGCGCGGTCCCAGGCGGAGCGCGTCGGGTTCCATCGCGGTGGAGGGCCTGCGGGCCCAGGTCGCCAAGGAGAGCCGGATCTACGTGGAGGGCGTGCACGACGCCGCGCTCGTGGAGAAGGTCTGGGGGCACGACCTGCGGGTCGAGGGCGTGGTCGTGGAGTATCTGGAGGGGGTCGACCACCTGCCCTCGATCGTCGAGGAGTTCGGCCCGGGGCCGGGGAGGCGGCTGGGCGTGCTCGTCGACCACCTGGTCCCCGGTTCCAAGGAGAGCAGGATCGCCGCGCGGGTCTCCTCACCGCACGTGCTGATCGTCGGGCACCCGTTCGTGGACGTCTGGCAGGCGGTCAGGCCGCGGGTGCTCAAGATCCCTTCCTGGCCGTCGGTACCGCGCGGCGTGCCCTGGAAGGAGGGCGTCATCGCCGCGCTGGGCTGGAACGTGGAGCCCGGTGCCGCATGGCGTCACATTCTCGGATCGGTCACGACATATGCCGATCTGGAGCCCGAGCTCCTCGGGCCTGTCGAGGAATTGATCGACTTCGTGACGGTTCCCGGCGAGGATGGCTAGGCCGTCAACCCTTCAGGAGGGGACATGAGCGAGAACCCCGAGGACCCACCGGGCGACGACCGGACGCGGCGCATCGGCGACCCCCCGCCCGGCCACACCCGGCCGGGCCAGAGCATCCCGCCCTCGGGCCAGGACTACGGACAGTCCGGCCAGGGACACGGCGCGCCCGGCCAGGGCTACGGACAGCCGGGACAGGGACAGGGACACGGGCAACCGGGGCAGGGCTACGGATACCCCGGCCAGGGTTATGGACAACCGGATCAGGGCTATGGGAAGCCGGGCCAGGGCTACGAGGGCTACCCGCCCACCTCCCCCTACGACCCGGGCGGCTACCAGGGGGGCCACCAGCCCGGTTACCCCGGATACCCCGAGTACGGCGCGTACGGCGCGCCGCAGGGTTACGGCTACCAGGCGCCGCCGGGGACGTACGGCCCGCGGCCCGGCAGTGACGACACCACCATGGCGATGCTCGCCCACCTGCTGGGCCTGCTGACCTCCTTCGTCGGGCCGCTGGTGCTCTATCTGGCGAAGAAGGACGAGTCGCCCTACGTGCGCGACCAGGCCGCCGAGGCGCTCAACTTCCAGCTCACGGTGTTGGTCGCCTACGTCGTCTCCTGGGTCCTGGCGTTCGTGCTCATCGGTTTTGTGCTGATGTTCTTCCTCTGGATCGGAGCGATCATCGTGACGATCATCGCCGCGGTGGCGGCCAACCGGGGAGAGAGATACCGCTATCCGATGAACATCCGCTTCGTCAGCTGACCCGGCCCGCGGTCCGGGCGGGGCCTCGGGCGCCTCAGGTGAGGTCGCGGACCAGGGCGTCGGCCAGCAGGCGGCCACGCAGGGTGAGCACCGCGCGGCCCGCCTTGAACGGCTCCACCTCCAGCAGGCCGTCGGCGAGCGCGCGGGCGACCACCGGGGGGCGCTCCAGCTCCCCGAGCGGGAAGCCCCGGGCGAGCCGCAGCTCCAGCATCAGCCGTTCCACCGCCCTGTCCTGAGGACCGAGCACCTCGCGCGCGTGCGCGGGCGAGGTGCCCTCGGCCAGGCGCTGGGCGTAGGCGGCGGGGTGCTTGACGTTCCACCAGCGGGTGCCGCCGACGTGGCTGTGCGCCCCGGGGCCGACGCCCCACCAGTCGCCGCCGGTCCAGTAGAGCAGGTTGTGCCGGCAGCGCCCGGCCTCCGAGGTCGCCCAGTTGGACACCTCGTACCACTCGAACCCCGCCTCGGCCAGCATGGCGTCGGCGATCAGGTAACGGTCGGCGGCCACGTCGTCGTCGGGCATCGGGAGCTCGCCGCGCCTGATCCTGGCGGCCAGCTTCGTCCCGTCCTCGACGATCAGCGAGTACGCGGAGACGTGGTCGGGTCCCGCCTCGATCGCCGCGGCCAGCGACGCGCGCCAGTCGTCGTCGCTCTCCCCAGGCGTGCTGTAGATCAGGTCGAGGTTGACGTGGTCGAACCCCGCCTCCCTCGCCTCCTGGACGGCCCGCGCGGGGCGGCCGGGGGTGTGGCGGCGGTCCAGCACCCGGAGCACGTGCTCGCGGGCGCTCTGCATCCCGAAGCTCATCCGGTTGAACCCGCCCGCGCGCAGCTCCGCCAGGTAGGCGGGGTCCACCGACTCGGGGTTGGCCTCGGTGCTCACCTCGGCGCCGGGGGCGAGCCCGAACTCCTCCTCGATCGCCCCCAGGATCCGTACGAGATCTCCGGCGGGCAGCAGAGTGGGGGTTCCCCCGCCGAAGAACACGGTCTCGACGGGGAGGTGCGCGGTGCCGAGGTTGGCCCGCGCCCGCCGCACCTCGTCGACGGCGGTGTCCGCGTAGTCCTTCTGCGACGCGCCGGGGCCGAGCTCGGACGCCGTGTAGGTGTTGAAGTCGCAGTAACCACACCGGGTCACGCAGAAGGGAACGTGGACGTAGAAACCGAAGGGCCGCTCGCCGAGCCCGGCGAGCGCGCTCTCCGGGAGCTCGCCCGAGGCGGGTACGGGATCCCCGTCGGGAAGTGTGGATGGCACGCCCCAAGTCTGCCGCCTCCCCCGCGATGCCCGGTACGCCGAGGATGCCGGGGATGCCGGGGGTCAGATCTCGTGCTCGTCCCGCACCGGCAGGCCGTACCGCCGGGCGAGGGGATTCCACAGCTTCAGGAAGCCCTTCTTCGCCGTCGTCGCCTCGCCGGAGAGGGCGAGACCGCGCCGGTAGTCGTCGTCGCCGCTCCAGGAGCGGCTGCACCCGGCCTCCTGGCGGGTCGCCCAGGCGAGGAACGCCTCGTCGGCGTCGAACGATGCGGTGAGGGCCCGGGTGAGGCGCTCCTTGACCGCGTCGCCGCCGTCGAGCGCGCCGGTGCCCAGCGCACCCGCCTGGATCACCTGCTCCCGGCGGGCGGCGGTGATCCGCTGGAGCGTGGCGAGCCCGGTGGCGGTGCCCTCGCAGGAACGCAACTGGCCGAGGGCCGAGCCGAGGCCCGACCGGGAGCCGCCGCTGTCGGCGAGCAGGGCGTCGAGGACCCTGGCCTGGCTCTCGGCGTCCTCGGGCCCCCGGGGAGCCCGGCCGGCCGGGGGCGTCCCGGTCTCGGCCTCCGCCCGGTCGCCGCTCGCCGCCGTCCGGATGCCGCCCGCCACGGACGTGCCGCCGTCTCGCGGGGCGAGCCAGAAGGCTCCCCCGGCGACCATCGTCACCGCGAGGACCGTGGCCAGCGCGACCGGCGGCCAGACCTTGCGGTCCCCTCGGGGCGCCCGGCCCCTCGGCGGTGCCGGAGCCCGGTCCCCCGGCGTGGGCCGCGGAGGTCGCTCGTCCGGCGGGAGGTGCTGCTGCCAGTCGGCGGGATCCTGCCGCCACTCTCCCGGCGGGATCCGGCTCCCGCCCGGAGGAACGACCCGCGGGGACTGAGCCGGCGGGGACTGGCCCGGTGGGATCTGGGCCGGTGGGAACCCGGTCGGCGGGGACTGGCCCGCCGGGGGCCCGCCCCTCGTCGGCGCCCCGCACCCGGGGCATCGCGGCAGCCCGCTCACCGGGGTGCCACAGCGGTTGCAGAACGCCTGCTGCTCCATGCCTTACCAAGTTAGTCGAAGCGACCCGCCGTCCACCGGTCAAAACGCCGTTGGCCGTTGACGGCCAGATCTCGCAGGTCTACGATCCGGGAAAACTTAAAGGAAAGTTTCCTATAAGTTACTATTCCAAGCAGTGGAGAAGCCCGTGCAGAGACTCCTCCGTAAAGTGATCGCGGCAGCCCTCGCCGCGGGCCTCGCGTCGGTGGCCGTACCGGCCCCGGCCCAGGCCCAGACACCCCAGAAGCACGGTGACCGCTACAAGCGGGTCGCCTACTTCATCCAGTGGGGCGTCTACGGTCGCAACTACCACGTCAAGGACATGGAGACCAGCGGCGCCGCCGCGAAGCTGACCCATATCAACTACGCCTTCGGCTTCGTCAACGCCGGTGGCGACTGCTACTCCCCCGACCCGTGGGCCGACTGGCAGCGTCCGGTGCCCGCCGAGCAGAGCGTGGACGGCGTCGCCGACGAGGCGGGCCAGGCGCTGAACGGCAACCTGAACCAGCTGAAGAAGCTCAAGGCCAAGCACCCCGGTCTCAAGGCGCTGATCTCCCTCGGCGGCTGGACCGGCTCGAAGTACTTCTCCGACGCGGTGCTGACCCCCGAGGGCCGCGCCAAGCTGGCCTCCTCCTGCATCGACCTGTGGCTCAAGGGCAACCTGCCCGGCACCGCCCCCGGCACCGGCGCGGGCGTGTTCGACGGCATCGACCTCGACTGGGAGTGGCCCGGCTCCTCCGGCGAGGTCGGCAACATCATCCGTCCCGAGGACAAGCGGAACTTCACCCTGTTCGTCACCGAGCTGCGCCGCCAGATGAACCAGTTCGACCGGCGCACCGAGCTCACCGCCTTCCTGCCCGCCGCCGCCGCGAAGATCGACGCGGGCTTCGAGGTCCGCGACGTCTTCAAGCAGCTGGACTTCGCCACCGTCCAGGGCTACGACCTGCACGGCTCGTGGGAGACCATCACCGGCCACAACGGCAACCTGTTCACCGACCGGCGCGACCCCAACCCGGTGAAGTACAGCGTGGACCAGACCGTCCGCGACTACCTCACGCGCGGCGCGCCCGCCAAGAAGATCGTGGTGGGCGTACCGGCGTACGGCCAGGGCTGGACCGGCGTCACCGGCGGGAAGAACGGCCTGTACGGCACCGCCACCGGCCCCGCTCCCGGCACCTTCGCCGCCGGGAGCGAGGACTACAAGATCCTCGTGAACAAGCCGGGCAAGCGCTACCGCGACCTGCTGACCGGGTCGGTGTGGCTCTACGACGGTAACGAGTTCTGGTCCTACGACGACCCGACCTCGCTGCTCCAGAAGGCGGCCTACATCCGCCTGAAGGGCCTCGGCGGCTCGATGATGTGGTCCATCGACCAGGACGACAACAAGGCGTCCCTCACCTCGGCGCTCTACAGCGTCCTGCGCTGAGCGACCCCCTCATACCGGGCGAGGCCGCAGGATCTGGGTCACCAGCGGCCTCGCCCGCACGTTTTCGTTCCCCGAAGGCCCGCCCCCGCCCAGGACCGGAGCGGACCGAGGCAGGGTCGCCTACTTCTTGGCCTTGTCCGTGGAGGACTCGGTGGACAGCGCGGCGACGAACGCCTCCTGGGGCACCTCGACGCGGCCGACCATCTTCATCCGCTTCTTGCCCTCCTTCTGCTTCTCCAGCAGCTTGCGCTTGCGGGAGATGTCGCCGCCGTAGCACTTGGCGAGGACGTCCTTGCGGATGGCGCGGATGTTCTCACGGGCGATGACCCGGGCGCCGATCGCCGCCTGGATCGGCACCTCGAACTGCTGCCTGGGGATGAGCTCGCGCAGCTTCTTGGCCATCTCGACCCCGTAGGCGTACGACTTCTCCCGGTGGACGATGGCGCTGAAGGCGTCCACGGCCTCGCCCTGGAGCAGGATGTCGACCTTGACCAGGTCCGACTCCTGCTCGCCCGAGGGCTCGTAGTCCAGCGAGGCGTAGCCGCGCGTACGGGACTTGAGCTGGTCGAAGAAGTCGAAGATGATCTCGCCGAGCGGCATGGTGTAGCGGATCTCGACGCGGTCCTCGGACAGGTAGTCCATGCCCTGCAGGTTGCCCCGGCGGTTCTGGCAGAGCTCCATGATGGCGCCGATGAACTCCGAGGGGACGAGCACGGTCGTCTTGACCATCGGCTCGAAGACCTTCTCCACCTTGCCGGTGGGGAACTCCGAGGGGTTGGTGACGACGACCTCCTTGCCGTCCTCCATGATCACCCGGTAGACCACGTTGGGCGCGGTCGAGATGAGCGAGAGGTTGAACTCGCGCTCCAGCCGCTCGCGGACGATCTCCATGTGGAGCAGGCCGAGGAAGCCGCAGCGGAACCCGAAGCCCAGGGCCGCGGAGGTCTCCGGCTCGTAGTCCAGGGCGGCGTCGTTGAGCTGGAGCTTGTCCAGGGCCTCGCGGAGGTCGGGGTAGTCGTCGCCGTCGATGGGATACAGGCCGGAGAAGACCATGGGCTTGGGGTGCTCGTAGCCGCTGAGCGCCTCGACGGCCGGACGCGCCACGGAGGTCACCGTGTCGCCGACCCGCGACTGGCGGACGTCCTTCACCCCGGTGATCAGGTAGCCGACCTCGCCGACGCCCAGCCCCTTGTCGGCGACCTTCGGCTCGGGCGAGATGACGCCGATCTCCAGCGTCTCGTGGGCCGCGGTGGTGGACATCATCAGGATGCGCTCGCGCTTGCCCAGGTGACCGTCCATGACCCGGACGTACGTGATCACGCCGCGGTAGGTGTCGTACACCGAGTCGAAGATCAGCGCGCGGGCGGGCGCGTCGGCGTCGCCGACCGGGGCCGGGACGCTCGCGACCACGTGGTCCAGCAGCTCGGGGACGCCCACGCCGGTCTTGCCGGAGACCTTCAGCACGTCCTCCGGCTCGCAGCCGATGAGGTGGGCGATCTCCGCGGCGTACTTCTCCGGCTGCGCGGCGGGCAGGTCGATCTTGTTGAGCACCGGGATGATCGTCATGTCGTTGTTCATGGCCAGGTAGAGGTTGGCCAGCGTCTGCGCCTCGATGCCCTGCGCGGCGTCGACCAGCAGGATCGCGCCCTCACACGCCTGGAGCGACCGGGAGACCTCGTAGGTGAAGTCGACGTGCCCGGGAGTGTCGATCATGTTGAGGACGTAGTCGGTGTCACCGACCTTCCACGGGAGCCTGACCGCCTGCGACTTGATCGTGATGCCGCGTTCGCGCTCGATGTCCATGCGGTCGAGGTACTGGGCACGCATGGAACGGTCGTCGACCACTCCGGTGATCTGCAGCATCCGGTCGGCGAGCGTCGACTTGCCATGGTCGATATGCGCGATGATGCAGAAGTTGCGGAGCACAGCGGGGTCGGTCTGGCCAGGCTGAATGCGCACCGGGGTCCGTTTCAACAGATTGATGACGATCAGACGGCTGGCATGCCAGCCGTCTTCCATGGTGACATGTCCGGGTGATTGCCCGGACCAGAGCACGGCGCGGCCTGCGGTTCTTCGCTATGGTGGCGGCCCTGCTCCTCGCGCTTCCCGGGGTGGCCGTGGCCACCCTCACCCTGCAGTTTACCGGGACACCGGCCCCATGGGCGAAGACGACCGGCCACGACGCCCTGTGGCTCGGCCACG
This sequence comes from Streptosporangium oxazolinicum, assembly GCF_039537505.1. Classification (NCBI taxonomy): domain Bacteria; kingdom Bacillati; phylum Actinomycetota; class Actinomycetes; order Streptosporangiales; family Streptosporangiaceae; genus Streptosporangium; species Streptosporangium oxazolinicum. Next base: position 301,581 of record NZ_BAABAQ010000010.1, on the reverse strand, counting down.
CGTGGGTCGACGGCCGCAAGACGGCCGACGACGTGCGGACCCTCGCCACCAGGCTGCGAAAGACCGGGATCAAGGACGTGTACGTCCATTCCGGCCCGTTCGACCCGGACGGGACCCTGCCCGTCGGCAAGTATCCGAAGGCGGCCGACTTCCTGAAATGGTGGCGCGAGGAACTCCCCAAGGTCAGGGTGTCGGCCTGGCTCGGCCAGAAGGTCGACGGCGTCCTGGACCTCGACGACGCGACCTCCAGGCAGCGCGTGCTGGACGGTGCCCGCGCGATCACGGCGCTCGGCTTCGACGGCGTCCACTACAACTTCGAGCCGATCGGCGACGGCGACACCGACTTCCTCGACCTGCTGACCCGGACCCGCGCGATCGTGGGCGACGGCCTGCTCTCCACCTCGACCCCGCAGATCGAGCCGTTCCCGCTCGTCCGCCCGGCCGCGCGCGCCGCCACCGGCCACGACAAGTACTGGTCACCCGACTACTTCGCCCAGGTGGCGAAGCTCACCGACCAGGTGGCGATCATGACCTACGACTCCTACCTCCCCTTCCCCTCCGTCTACGGCGGCTACGTCGTACGGCAGGGCTCGCTGGCGCTGGAGCTCGTCCCCGAGGAGAAGACGGTGCTGATCGGCGCCCCGGCCTATCACGACCACGGCGTCTCCTGGGCCGACGAGGCCGAGAGCGTCGAGAAGGCGGCCAGGGGCGCCCGGCTGGCGTTGACCTCGTACGGCAGACCACGCGAGCGGTTCGGCCTGGCGCTCTACGTCGACTTCGCCGCCACCAAGGAGGACTGGGCGGAGTACGACAGGTTCTGGTTCAAGCCGTGAGCGTTCTGGTCCAAGTCATCGGGACCACACGCTAAACTGATCAGGCATCCCTCTGCCCGGCTTGTCGATTTGAGTGTCGGCCACGGCAGTTGGTAGCCTAGTCAACTGCGTGTGGCGCGCCCTCTCTGCCCGCGCGCCCCATCCAACGACATTCACCGAGGCTTCTTCGTGGCGAACATCAAGTCCCAGATCAAGCGCAACCGGCAGAACGAGAAGGCCCGGCTGCGTAACAAGGCTGTCAAGTCTTCCCTGAAGACGGCCATCCGCAAGTTCCGCGAGGCCGCCGACCAGGGTGACGTCGAGCAGGCCGCCGTGCTGCAGCGCGCCGCCTCCCGCCAGCTGGACAAGGCCGCCAGCAAGGGCGTGATCCACAAGAACCAGGCCGCCAACCGCAAGTCGGCGATCGCCCAGCGCGCCGCCGCCCTGTCGGTCGCCAAGTAGTCCCACGCGTCGCCGAACGCCGCATCCCCACGGGATGCGGCGTTCTCGTGTCTCTCCCGGCCCCGTCCGCGAAGGCTCAGGCGGGGGTCACCATCCGTCGCGGAGCGTCCGCGCCAGCGTGTCGGCGAAGAAGTCGGCGCTCTCGGCGGTGAGGCACAGCGGCGGTTTGATCTTGAGTACGTTGAGATGGTCGCCGGTCGGCTGCACGATCACGCCGAGTTCGAGCATCCGCTCGCAGATCGCCGCGGTCTCCTCCGTCGCCGGTTCGAGGGTGTCGCGGTCCCGGACGAGCTCGACTCCCAAGTAAAGGCCCATCCCGTGGACCGCGCCGATGATCGGGTGGTCCGTCGCCAGCTTTTCCAGGCGCCGGCGCAGGTGGCCGCCGGTCGTCACGGCGTTCTCCTGGAGTCCCTCGTCCTCGATGACGTCCAGGACGGTCATCCCGACCGCGCAGCTGACGGGGCTCCCGCCCGCCGAGGAGAAGAAGTAGCCGTTCGCGGAGAACTCCTCGGCGACGTCGCGGCGAGTGATCACCGCACCGAGCGGGTGGCCGTTCCCCATCGCCTTGGCGATCGTGACGATGTCGGGTGTCACGCCCTGCTGCTCGAATCCCCAGAAGTGGTGGCCCAGGCGCCCGTAGCCGACCTGGACCTCGTCGGCGACGCAGAGGCCACCAGCCTCGCGTACGGCCTCGTAGACCCCGCGCAGGTAGCCGTCGGGCAGCGGCACGCCGCCGGCGTTGCCGTAGAGCGCCTCGCAGACGAACGCGGCCGGCGGGCGTCCGGAACGCACGGCCTCGCCGATGACGCGGCGGGCGTCCTCCACGTAGCGGGCACCGGCGTCCTCGCCGCGGAAGCGCCCCCGGAAGGTGTTGGGCGCCAGGACCGTGTGCACCCACGGTGGCCGCGTGGCGAGGGCGTTGGGGTTGTCCGCGACCGAGGTGGAGATCGCGTCCGAGCCCATGGTCCAGCCGTGGTACGCCTCCGCCACGCAGACGACGTCCTGGCGCCGGGTGAACGTCTGGGCCAGGCGGAGCGCCAGGTCCACGGCCTCGGAACCGCTGTTCACCAGGAAGACGGTGTCCAGCGGGTCGGGCAGCAGGTCGGCCAGCCGCCGCGCGAAGTCGGCGACCGCCCGGTAGTTGAAGCGGGAGTTCGTGTTGAGCAGGTCCCACTGGCGGCCGGCCGCCGCGGTGAGCCGCGGGTGCGCGTGGCCGATGGAGGCCACGTTGTTGACCATGTCGAGATAGGTCCGGCCGTCGAGGTCGCTCAGGTGCTGCCGCCAGCCGCGCTCGATCCTGGGCGGGTCGTCGTAGTAGTGCTCCTGGACCCCGGCCAGGGCGGTCCGCCGGAGGTCCAGCACGTTCCGGCTCGTCGGCTCGCCGGGGGCCGCGCAGTCCAGGCCGAGCAGTGGCGAGGGGTCGGGGCAGACCTCACGCCACGCCCCGGCCGTCTCCGCCGTCACGAAGGCGGGCGGCTCCACGTCGCGGATCGTACAGAGCTGGACGAAGAGACTCCCGACGGCCGCGCCCGGCTCGGCGGCGGGGAGCGGGTGGGCGGCCACCTCGCCCAGCGGGTCACCCTCGGCGAGACGTCCTCCCGGGACTCCGGTCAGGCGGATCCCGGTGAGGCGCAGGTCGGCGCCGTCGCCCCGCAGGACCACGGAGCCGGGCCCGTCCTGCCGCGCGATCCCCGCGAACGGGGCCGCCACCGGGGTTCCCGGGGCGCAGAAGACCTCGGTTCCCAGCGCGACGGTCGTGGGCGCCCGGTCGTCGTGGACGCGCGTCCTGGTCAGCCGCGCCTCGCCGTACCGGCAGATCACCGCCGACGCCCGGGACGTCGCCGTGGACGCGGCGGCCAGCATCCGGCCGGCGATCCGCCGTTCGGCGTCGCCGTCCAGCCAGGTTCCCTCACGCAGGACCTCGCTCCCGGCCGACAGATCGAGGACGGTCATGCCGGCCTCCGTGACCGTCGGCAGCAGCGGCGTCCCGGCCGGGCCGCGCGCCGGCGCCGGACGTCCCGGCCGCTTCGGCGTGTCCCGCGGTTCGAGGGCGTCCCTGAGGGCGGCGTGCGCGACCTCGGCGGGCAGGCTCGTGGCGGCCTCGAACGCCCGCCACTCGTGTTCCTGCCGCCGCAGGGCGTACGCGTTGGTCGGATCGACACGCCCCTGGTGAACGCCGCTGACCACCAGCACGGCCGAGCGGGCGACGATCGCCGGCCAGAGCGCGGCGATCTCCGCGTCCGTGAGGGGCACGATCCGGTGGAAGGCCCGGACGGCCGCGAGCAGCGCCAGTGGCCGCTCGGGGGCGTGGTGCAGGACGGAGGCGCACGTCGTCGCCAGTTCCCCGACGGTCCAGCCGAGCCCCGTGTCGCCGAAGTCGATGACCCCCGAGGGAAATGGTCTCCCGTTCCTCTCCCGGTCACAGACGACGTTGTCGTCGGTGATGTCGCCGTGGATCGCCTGGACGCGGAGCCGGGCGGACAGCGCGTCGAGCCGATCACACGACGCCTCGACCGCGTCGCGCACGGCCCCGGCACGACCCCTGTCGGTCATGGAGGGCATCAGGGTCTCGCAGACCCGGCGGGCGTTGCGGATGTCCCACTGGGTGATCCGGTCGAGCCCGGGGTGACGGAAGTCCGCCAGTCCCGAGGCCACGCGGCCCGCCAGCGCGCCGAGCCTTCCGACCACCGCCGGGGCGAGGTGAGGCGAGTCGATCAGCGGGAAGCCGGGGACGAAGCTGAGCAGACGGGCCCGGAGCACGGTCCCGTCCACGCCGAACCGGACGACGTAGCCGCCCTCCCCGCCGAGCCGGGGGCGCGGGACGCTCACCTCGGGCGCAGTCGTCGACAGGTGGAGCATCCCGCGGACCTGGGCGTCGAGCTCCTCGTCGGAGAAGGCCGGATTCGCGACCTTGAGCAGGAAGCGTCCCGACGGCGCGTCGACGACGAAGTTGCGTTCCTGATGGCTGCCCACCTCCTCGACGGTCCCCTCTACGCCGAAGTGCTCCGCGGCCACGGCCCTGGCCGTTTCCGGGCTCACGTCGGGGCGGGGAAGATCCGGTTCGGTGAAGAAGTCGTGGCCGGCCATGGCGTGTCCCATCGAGATCGGTTGGAGTAAGGTCACGGGATGCCCGCTGTTACCGGACATATCTCATCAAGGGGCTAGTCAAGGGCGGCGAGGATGGCGTCCCACGCGGTCTCGGACGCGATCGTGCCCAGACCCGTGTTGCTGAGGCCGGTGAGCTCGACCTCGTCGGTCGTGAGCGTGAACAGGGTGTCGCCGTCGGCCTCGGTGTGGAACGGCTGGATGCCCCGGTGCATGGAGCTGTGCACCTGCAGGCCGAGCTGGCGGAGCGAGTAGTCCGACAGTTTGACGTTGGTGACGAGCGCGCTGATCGTGGTGTTGCCGTAGACGGGCGCGAGACGCGCGCCGAGGATGTTGTCCTCGTAGTCGGCCAGCGGGTGACGCCGCCTCCCCTGTTCCGCGTCGAGATTGCCCCGGACCACGCCGCCGTCGCGGTCGACGATGACGCCGACGGCGTTGAGCACCGTCACGAAGAGCAGCTTGACCTCGCCGTACTGCCGGAAGGCCGCTCCCTGACCGGCGAACTCGGCCCGGTCGTTGTGGACCTTGCCCACCGTGGCGCTGACCCCGGCTCCGGCGCGCCCGACCGCGACCCGGTCCGCCCTGGCGTGGCGCAGGGCGGCGCGGCCGAGCGCCTCGTCCGGGCTGATGGCGTTGTCCCGGGAGGAGAAGTCGTAGATGACCGCCCCCGAGACGCACTGGAGAACGTCCCAGCGCGTGCAGTTCCGCTGGCGTTCGAGCAGTTCCGAACTCACGCCCGCGACGGCCGACAGCCCGTACACCGAGCCACCGGTGAGGCAGATCGCGTGGTTGCGGTCGTAGCCGCCGCTCATGCCGACCGCCCCGCCGCGCGCGTCGGTGGCCGTGCGGGCGCCGGCGGGGACGTGGATGACGGTGCAGCCGGTCGGCCCCTCGGCGTATTCGGCGGTGCCGATCTCGACACCGGGAAAGTCGAACTCGACCGTACGCGCACCCGGGCTCGCCTGGGGCACCAGGCTCGCGTCCCGGTTGCCGGCGACCCCCCGGGCGTGCCGCGAGACGGGCGCGAGGTCGCTCGCGAGGGTCGGCGTGGATCGGATGGTCACAGTGCCTCCAGTAGTTGTCGTGAGTATTCGTGCTGAGGGTGGGAGTAGAAGACGTCGGTGCCCGCGGTCTCGACGACCTCGCCGTTCCGCATCACCGCGATGCGGTCGGCGACGTAGCGCACGGCCGCCAGGTCGTGGGAGATGAAGAGCGCGCCGAACCCGAACTGCGCCTGCAGGTCACGGACGAGGTTCAGGATCTGCGCCTGCACCGAGACGTCCAGCGCGCTGACCGGCTCGTCGAACACGATGAACTCCGGCCGGGTGATGAGGGCGCGGGCGATCGAGACGCGCTGCCGCTGGCCCCCGGACAGCTCGTGCGGGTAGCGCCGGGCCAGGCCGGGGTCGAGGCCGACGTCGGCGAGCAGCCGTGCCACCCGCCCGGCCGTCCCGGTCCCGCCGGTGTCCCTGGGGTCCCCGAGGATGGTCAGGGGTTCGGCGACGCTGTGCGCGACGCGCATCCTCGGGTTCAGCGACCACTGTGGATGCTGGAGCACGGCCTGGATCCGGCCCGTCAGGCGGCGGCGGTTCTTCGGGAACGGCATGCCGCCGAACCGGACGGTCCCGGCCGAGGGCCTGCGCAGGCCGAGGGCGGTCATCCCGGTGGTGGTCTTGCCCGAGCCGGACTCCCCGACGAGGCCCAGTGTCTCCCCCGGGGCGACCGCCAGCGAGACGTGCCGCATCGCGTCGTGCGCGTGACGCCGGAACGGCGGGCCCGACAGGAACCGTACCGTCACGTCGTCGAGTTCGAGCAGCGGTGTGGTCACGTGGTCACTCCCCTCTGGGACAGGGCCCGGTCGCGGGCCAGTTCCGCGGCCCGGTGGCACAGCACCGTGCGGCCGTCGACCCGCGTCGCCTCGGGACGTTCGGTGCGGCAGCGCTCGATCGCGAAGCCGCACCGCGCCTCGAACGCGCACCCGGCCGACCCGGCGCTCAGGACGGGCGGCCGGCCGGGGATCGCCTCGAGCCGCGCGCCCCGGGGGGCGTTGCCGGGAACGGAGCGCGCGAGCGCCGCGGTGTAGGGGTGGCGCGGGGCGTTCATGACGTCGGCCGCGGGGCCGTCCTCCACGACACGCCCGCCGTACATGACGGCCATCCGCCCGCAGCGGCGCGACACCGACGACAGGTCGTGGGTGAGCAGCAGGATGCCGGTCCCGGCCTCGGCGGCCAGCGCGAACACGGTGTCGAGCACGTCCTGGCGCACCTGGCTGTCCAGCGCCGCGGTCGGCTCGTCCGCGACCAGCAGCCGGGGGCGCGCGGCCATCGCCATCGCGATCGCGACGCGTTGCGCCATGCCTCCGGAGAGCTGGTGCGGGAAGGCCCGCATGATCCGGTCGGGGTCGCGCAGGCGTACCCGTTCGAGGTGGCGGGCGATCGTCGCGCGGTCGGCCCGGCGGCCCTGCGCGAGCAGCACCTGCCGCCCGATTCTCATCGTCGGGTCGAGCGCGCCGATCGGATCCTGGAAGACGAATCCCAGCCGCTCCCGCCGCACCTGGCGGATCCGCGCCGGGGAGAGGCCGAACAGCGACTCGCCCGCCACCGAGATGTCACCGGACCGGTGTTCGGCGGAGGAGGGGAGCAGCCGTCCGGCGGCCGAGCCGAGGGTTGACTTGCCGGAACCGCTCTCGCCGACCAGCGCCAGGGTCTCGCCGTCGGCCAGGGTGAGGCTCGCCCCGTCGAGGGCGCGCACCCTGCGGTCGGCCAGCACGTAGTCGATCACCAGGTTCTCGGCGTCGAGGAGATGGGTCATGTCAGGGACCTCGATGTTCGCGGGTCGAGCCGGTCGCGCAGGCCGTCGCCGAGTACGTTGATGGACAGGATCGCCAGGACGAGGACCACGCCGGGCCCGAGGAGCAGCCATGGCGCGAACGTCATGTAGGCGGTGCCCTCCTGGATCAGCACGCCCAGGGAGGCCTGTGGCGGCTGCACTCCCAGGCCCAGGAAGCTCAGGCCGCCCTCGACGAGGATGCCGACCGAGAGGGCGTAGGTGCCCTGTACGGCGACGGTGCCCGACACGTTCGGCAGGACGTGCCGGGCGAGCACGCGGGGCAGCCGCGCGCCGCTGATGATCGCTGAGGTGACGTAGTCGCGGTGCGAGACGGTGAGTGCCGCCGCCCGGACCACGCGGGTCATGAGCGGGATCGTCACCAGGACGATGCTGGCGACCGCCGCGTCGAGCCCGGGGTTGACGAGGGCGGCGACGAGGATCGCCAGGATGATGGCCGGGAACGAGTACAGGATGTCGACGATCCGCATCACGATCTCGTTCAGCGCGCCGCCCCGGTATCCCGCGAGGATCCCGAGCGCGGTGGCCAGCACCGCCGTGGCCAGCACGGCGACCGCCGAGAGCAGCAGCGAGGCGCCGGTGCCCTGCAGCACCCGGGGCAGCGTCGAGCGGCCCAGGTTGTCGGTGCCGAGCCACCACTGGGGACCCGGCGGCTGGAGCCGGGGGCCGACGATCCTCTCCGGGTCGCCGCCGAGCCCGGTGAGCCTGGCGAGCACGGCGAGGGCCACGAGCAGCAGCAACAGGACCAGCCCCGCCCGCGCGATCGCGTCCAGCCGGGCGAGCCAGGCCAGGGAGCGTCCGAGGGCTCCGGAGCGCCCGTCCGCGCCGGTTCCGCCGGGGTCCTCACGTCCCTCCGCGGCCCGGACCCCGGGGTGCCGCCGCCCCTGCCGGCTCACGTCCGCCCGCCTGTCGCGTTGACGCCGAGCCGCGGGTCGATCGCGCCGACGAGCAGGTCGACGACCGTGTTCACGACGATGAAGAGCGCCGCGGCGAGCAGCACTCCGGCCTGGACCACGGCGTAGTCGCGGCGGGTGATGGCCTGGACCACATAGGACCCCACTCCCGGCAGATTGAACAGGTACTCGACGATCACAGCGCCGCCGAGCAGGTAGGCGGTGACGGTCGAGGCGACGACGAGGACGGGAATCGCCGCGTTCCGCAGCACGTGGTGACGGACGATCGACCACGGCGACCGGCCGCGCGACACGGCGGCCGTGATGTAGGGCTCGTGCAGCACGTTCATGACGGCGTCGCGTGTGGTACGCGCGGTGGCCGAGACGACGAACACGGTGAGCACGCAGGCGGGCAGGACCATGGAGGCCAGGTTCGCCGCCGGATCCTCGGAGAACGGCACGTATCCGCCGACGGTGAGCCCGAGGGCGTAGCGGGAGAACAGGTACACGGCGATACCGCCTATGACGTACTCCGGCAGGCTCACCCCGAGTGCGCTCGCGATCCGGCCCAGGGCCCGCCCGCCCGCGCCGCCGCGGCGTACGGCGACCAGCACGCCGAGGGCCGCGCCACAGATCACCCCCGGGATCGCGGACATGGCCGTGAGCTGCAGGGTCACCGGCAGCCTCGCGGCCAGCTCGGCCGAGACCGGGTCGTTGCTGACCAGCGAGAAGCCGAAGTCCCCGCCGAGCGCGGTACGGATCCAGTCTCCGTACTGGACCAGCACGGGATCGTCGAGCCCGAACCTGGCCGTGAGCTCGGCGCGCTGCTCCGGCGAGGCGAGCGGTCCGAGGACGATCGTGGCGTAGCCGCCGGGCATGAGGCGCATCGCGGCGAAGATGAGGACCGAGACGCCGAGCAGTGTCAGCGCGGCGCTGAGCAGGCGGGTGGCCGACCAGGCGAGCAGCCTCATCTCAGGCCCCTCGCCGGTCGCGGGGCACGCCGTCCGCTCCGTCCGGCCCGTTCGGCGTGTTCACGCGGTCCGGGGCCGAGGTCCGCGACGGTGGTGGCGGTGGCTCGGCCCGTGTCTCCATGGGCGCGGCCCGGCTCTGAAGATGAGGTGTCATGTCGTTCTCCCATGGGAGGTCACTTGTGGGTTCGCGGCGGGCACGGGGAACGCGGGCCGCCGGGCTCAGCACTGGACGGTCAGGTCGCCGACCGGGACCGCACCGCACAGCAGGACCGAGCCCGCTGGAGGCGTGGCGAGCGGCTCGGCGAGGTACGCGGTCCCGCCCGACACGGCCTGCGCGCAGCTCCGGCAGGTCCCGCTGCGGCAGGCCGATGGGGGCGTGAGTCCCGCCGCCTCGGCGAGGTCGAGCAGGGTTCCGCTCTCGGGGGTCCAGCGCGCCCGCACGCCGCTGACGGCGAAGTCGACGTCGAAGGGCCCCGGCAGGGGCGGCGTCCCGGTCGCCGTCCCGGCCCCCGCGGGCGAGGCGAACAGCTCGTAGTGAATCCGCTCGGAAGCCGCTCCGGCCTCGACGAGGGCCGCCCTGACCTCACGCATGAACGCGACGGGGCCGCACACGTACGCGGTCGTGCCGGGGCCGGGCAGCGCGGCGCGCAGCACGTCCCGGTCGATCCTGCCCTCGGTCACGCCGGGCGCCGCGACATCACCGACTCCCGGCCGGCTCAGGAAGAGCCCGGCCGTGCCGCGCGGCAGCCGTCGCACCAGTGTCCCGGCCTCCTCCCAGAGCGCGAGGTCCCGGCCGCTCCGGGCGCCGTGCAGCACCGTCACCGGACGGGACGTACCGCTCTCCACGCACGCCCGCAGCATCGCGATCACCGGCGTGATGCCGATCCCGGCGCTGACGAGCAGGAGGGGGTCGCCGTCCTGGTCGGTCAGGACCGTGTCCCCGAAGGGGCCGCTGACGAGCAGCGTGTCCCCCTCCCCGGGGCCGGAGTGCAGCAGCCGGGACATCCGCCCCTGCGGGTCCAGCCGCCTGACGCTGATCCGCACCAGGTCCCGCTCGACCGCGGAGACGGTGTACGAGCGCCACAGCGGGCCCACCCCGTCGCCGCCGTGGACCCGCACGTACTGACCGGGAAGCGTGGCCCGGCGCAGTCCGGCCAGCGGGTCGCGCAGCCAGAGGCTGACCACGTTCCGGCTCTCCCGCACCCGCGAGACGATCCGCATCGGCCTGGGCCACTCGGCCGCGTCCGCGACGGCGGCCCCGTCGCATGCCGCGCGCGGCGCGGCGGCCAGGTCGCCCACCGGGCTTCCGATGTCCAGCCGGCCGCTCCTGACCACCCGCGCGTACACACCGCAGAAGCCGTGCCCGAACTCCCTTCCCAGCAGGGCGGGCACGTTCGGCCCCACCGCCGCCGTACCGGGGTCGACCGAGGTCGCCCGGCACCGGTCGGTGGGACGCAGCACCTCCAGCTCGGCCTCCCCGACCCTGATCCGCCGGCCGACCAGCGCGAACTCCTCCCACGCGGGCAGGCCCCCGAGGTAGAGGTTGGCCCGGAAGCGCATCGGGTCCAGCGGCTGCCCCGCGGCGGCGGACAGGGCCTCGACCGTCTCCAGGTTGATCAGTGACACGTTCGCGTCCTCGTGGTCCCAGTACGCCCCCGCGGCGCGGACCAGTCGGGGAGAGAGACCGGGACCGGAGGGGAACCACCCGGCCAGCACGGCGTTGGCGGCGGCGACGTCCTCGGGGTCCTCGAAGGAGACCCGCAGCCGGCGCCGGTCGGGGCCGGTCAGCGTGAAGGCGGCACCCGCCGGGTCCAGCTCCGCGCCGAACAGCGGCAACCCGTCGTTGGCGGCGAGCCGCACGAAGGCCGGGCTGGGTGTCCAGTCGCCGTCCGGCCGGACCGCGACGCGGCCGTTGGCGACGGCGAGGAACCGGTCGTAGGGCAGGCCGGCGCCGGGCCGGAGCACGACATGCTCCAGGTCCTCGCCGCCGAACCCCTTCAGCGGGTAGCGGACGACGCGCTCAAGGCGTGCTCCGTTCACCCCGCCCGCCCGCTTTCCGGGAGGCGCCGTACCGGGTCGTTCATCGGCCCAGCTCGCGGAAGACCGAGACGAGCCGGTACGGGTTGCCGTAGCCCTCGTTCGCCACGACGCTCGGGCTCAGCGTGTCGGAGCGGTAGGCGACGAACTGCGGCCGGGTCACGAGCGGGATCATCTCGGAGTTCAGGTCGGCGCGGTCGCAGAGTTCCTGGAACGTTCCCGCACGCCCGGCACCCGGCCGCTCGGCGGACGCCTTGTCGATGAGGGTGTTCAGCGCAGGGTCGGTCCTCATGAACGCCTTGTTGAACATCGCGGTGTCCGGGTTCCACCAGCGGGCGACCATGGCGCCGTCGGTGTAGCCCGCGAACCACGTCATCGAGGCCTCGAACCTGGGCGGGCTCTCGACGTAGACCCGGTTGGCCCACGTGCCCTCGTCGAGCAGCTCGATCTTCATCGTCACGCCGATCCGCCGCAGGTCCTGCTGCATGACCTGGGCGATCTGGGCCAGCACCGGATCGGTGGTGAAGGTCGACATGGTGAAGGTGAGCCCCTCCGCCCCGGCCTCCTTGAGCAGGGTCCGCGCCCGCTCCAGGCCCGCGGTGGCCGAGGGCAGCTTCGCCGGGTCGCAGGCGTCGGGCAGGCCGACGGGCGTGACGCCGGTCGGCTCGCTCTTGCCGCCGGTCGCCACCTCCGCGATCTGCTTCCGGTCCAGGGCGATGTTGATCGCCTGCCGCACCCTCTGGTCGGCGAACACCTTTCCGCGCGAGTTCAGGTTGATGTAGTGGTAGTCGCTGGTCGCCTGGGTGGCCACGCGCACGTTGGGCACGCCTTCGAGCAGCCGCGCGGTGTCGGCGTTGACGAAGGCGGACATCTGGGCGCTGCCGTCGCGCAGCGCCGCCAGCCGGGTCGCCTCCTGCGGGACGATCTCGACCTTGAGCGTGTCGACGGCGGGCTGCCCCTTGTTCCAGTACGCGGGGTTCCTGGCGAACGTCCACGACACGTCCTGGCGGTGTTCCTTGACGACGAACGGCCCGGTGCCCAGCATCTGCTTGGTGACGTCGACCGACTTGTCGTCGATCTCCTTCATCGGCAGGATGGCGGCGTTCATGTTGGCCAGGGCGCCGAGCAGCGGCGTGTAGGGCGCGGTCATGCGGAACGTCACCTCGTTCTCCGCCGTCTTCTCGACCGACTTGACCGGACCGAGCTGGCCCTTCCAGGTCGAGTTTCCGGACAGCAGCCGTTCCATGCTGCCGACGACGTCGTCGGCGGTCATCCTGCGGCCGTTGGAGAACGAGACGTCGTCGCGGAGGGTGAAGACGTAGGTGGTGGGGTCCGGTGTCTCCCACTTCTCGGCCAGGAGCGGCTCGGCCTTGAAACCGGGTCCCACCGTGACGAGTGTCTGGTAGACGAAGCTCATCAGGTTCCACGAGGCGGCCGCCGCCGACAGTTGCGGATCGAGCCCGGCGGCGGCGGCGTTGTCGGCGGCCACCTGAAGGGTGAGAGTGCCGCCGGCGGCGGCGGACGTGTCGGCCACGGCGAGGTAGCCGCGCTGCGCCGCCGGGGAGGCGGCCTCACCGGGCGGGCCCGCCTGGCCGGTCCGCTCCGCGCACCCGGCGGTCAGCAGCGTGGCGGCGACGGCACAGGACAGCAGTCTGCTTCGCATGGTTCATCGGCTCCCGGTTCATGGTCCAAGAGGACGCCTCAGCACGCCCTTGACGATGAAGGCGTGTCTCTGGGTCTCACGGCAGTCGACGTACCCTGCGACCTTCTTTCTTCGTACGGCCAAGTAAAGAATGACGAAATCAGGCATGTCAATACCCCGTATCAAACCGAAACCTGCTGGATGAACGCCTGGTGCGATGATCCGGGGGTGGAAAAATTCTCCACTCGTCTGTACGGCAAACAACGAGTAAGGTGGCGGCATGTCACGGAAGAAGGATCAAGGGGCACGTCGGAAGCACCTGCTGGAGGCCGCACGCAAGGCCATCCTCAAGCGAGGGCTGGAGACTGTCGGGGTTCGTGATATCGCCAAGGCCGCGAGCATGTCACCCGGATCGGTCACCTACTACTACCCGACGATCGACGAGCTGCTCCGGCAGGTCCAGGCCGACGCCATCGCCCGGTTCGCGCACTCGCGCTGGGAGCTCGTACGGAGCATCGAGGACCCGGTCGTCCGCCTGCGGGCGCTCATCGAACGCGGGGTCGCCACCGGCCCCGACGACGAGTTGCTGTGTCTGCTCAACGAGTTCACCGGCCTGATCCGCCGCAACCCGATCTACCAGGTCTCGTGGAAGAGCCTCTACGACAGCCAGGTCTCCATCTACGAATCCGTGATCACCACCGGCGTGGCGCTCGGCGCGTTCACCCTCTCGGCCTCGCCACTGTCCGTCGCGCGGAACTTCGTCGGGCTTGAGGACATCTACGCCTTTCATGTCGTCACGGGCGCGAGCATGGCGAAGGAAGAGGCACTCGAACTCATATTCGACTTCGCCAGGGACGCCACCGGCTGCGACCTCCGTGACCCGGCCCGGACGGCACAACCCGAGACAGGAGCCCCATGATGCCGATACGACGGTTCGAGTCCACCGAGCACGACGCCCGGCGGCGGGGGCTGACCCTCGGCAGTGCCCTGCGGAGCGAGATCGCGTCGGCCTTCACCCGGTACGGCGAGCTGTTCGTGGCCTCGGGTTCCTCCATGGCGCAGGTCCGGGAGTGGGGCGAGCGGGCGCTCACCGTGACGGACGACTGGTGCCCCCGGCTGGCCGCGGAGATCAGGGCCGTCGCCGACGGCAGCGGGCTGGAAGCCTGGCAGATCGCCGCCTTGAACGCGCGCACCGAGATCCTGGCCGCGAGCGCCGTACGCCGGGGAGTGCCGGTGCCACGGGCGGAGTGTTCGACGGCCGTGCACCTGTCACGCGGCGGGGAGCCCCCGCGCACCCTCCAGACCTGGGACTGGCACGACCACCTCCGCGACGTCCGGCTCGTGTGGGCCTATCGGCCGAGCCCCGGCCACCGGGTCCGCACGTTCACCGAACTGGGCGTGCTCGCCAAGATCGGCCTGAACAGCCGGGGCCTGGGCGTGCACTTCAACATCCTCGAGCACGACTCCGACACCGACGAGATCGGCGTTCCCGTCCACCTGGTCACCCGGCGGATCCTCGACGAGGCCGGCACGGTCGGCGAGGCCCGCGACATCGCGGCCTCGGCCCTCGTCTCGGCCTCAAGCGCGATCACCGTGGTGGGTTTCGACGGGAAACGCGCCGACGCCGCGTGCCTGGAGCTCTCCCCCTCTGGTCTCGGCGAGGTACGGCCCGAGCATGACGGCACGCTCGTGCACACCAACCACTTCCTCGATCCCGAACTGGCCCCGGGGGAACGCAACGCCGCCGACGAGGACAGCCGCGACCGGCTGGCCACGCTGCGCGGGCGCCGTCCGGCGCTGCGCTCCGCCGACCTGACCGACCGGGCGGGGGCGATGCTGTCGCACGCCCCCGAGGGACCCGCGCTGTGCGCGCATCCCGCGGCGGACGCCCCCATGACCAGCCGGTGGGAAACACTGATCACGATCAGCCTCGACCTGGAGGCGACCCGTCTGAGGTTCCACGAGGGCGGCCCGTGCGGTGTGGCCCCGCACACCTGGCAGTCGTTCTGAGGCCCTCCGCGGGTCCGGTCGTCGCCGGGCGCGGCGCTTCTCACGACCGGTTTCCGAAAACATCCCGGCGGCGCTCCTCTAGCGTCCCGTGCGGCTGGCCACCACGGTCTGGACCATGTGCTCCAGCGCGTACGCGGGATCGGCTCCGCCCCCCTTCACCTGGGCGTCCGCGGTGGTGACGGCCTGGATCGCGCGGGCGAGGCCCTCCGGGCCCCAGCCGTTCAGCTGCCGCTGGACCCGGTCGATCTTCCAGGGCGGCATGCCGAGATGGCTGGCGAGCTGACCGCCCCGGAGGTTGCGGGGAGCGCCCCCCACCTTGGCCAGCGAGCGCAGTCCTCCGGCGAGCGCGCTCACCAGCAGGACGGGGGCCGTACCGGTCGAGAGCGCCCAGCGCAGCTGCTCCAGGGCGTCGCCCAGCCGCCCCTCGACGGCCGAGTCGGCCACGGTGAACCCGCTGACCTCCGCCCTGCCCCGGTGGTAGCGCGCGACGGCGGCCTCGTCGATCGTCTTGCCGGGGGTGTCGAAGGCGAGCTGACTGCACGCGGCGGCCAGCTCGCGCAGGTCATTGCCCACGGCGTCGAGGAGCGCGGAGGCGGCGTCGGCCCCGATGGTGCGTCCGGCCCGCTTCAGCTCCGCCTTGACGAACGCCAGACGCTCGGCCGGTTTGGTCACCTTGGTGACGGAGACCACCTGGGCCCCGGCCTTCTTGACCCCGTCGACCAGGGCCTTCCCCTTGACGCCTCCCGGGTGGACGAGGACCAGCACGGTCTCGTCCGCCGGGTGGGCCGCGTAGGAGACGACCTCGGCGATGACGTCCTTGCCGAGGTCCTGGGCCGAGCGGACGACCACCACGGACCTGTCGCCGAACAGCGAGGGCGACGTCATGCGGGTGAGCTCCCCGAGCTCCATCTTCGAGCCGGGGAGGTCGTGCACCTCGGCGGTCGGATCGGCCGCCTTGGCCGCCGAGGTCACCTCGCTCACCGCACGGTCGGCCAGCAGTTCCTCGTCGCCGAGTATCAGGATCACGGGTGCCGGATCGGTTGCCGCCATGTCGAGCAGCATGCCACGTCCCGGTGACCGGATGGGTCGTCGGCAAGTCGTTCGCAATCGGAATGCAGGTGCCGCGAGGCACCCTGGGAACACCAGAGGAGGTGAGAACCATGACAAACTCCACTATTCGCCGCCACGTCTGCCCCCGCTGCGGAACGTCCCTCGACGAGGGACCGATCATGTACCGTTGCGCGCGCTGCAGCCGGTCGGTCTACGCCGCCGACGTGGACACCGAGTTCCGCCGCCCGGACGGGACGGGGAACTGACCCGCGCCGCCCCGCCCCTCCCCGGTCGTCCCGGCCCCGCCACCGGCCCCGCCACACCGGCCGGGTGCGGGTGCGCCGGGCCGCCCGCCAGCGGATCCCCGCGTCCCCGGGCGACGACCGCCAGAGCCCCGTCACGGACCACCACCGCGAGGTCTCCCGCCAGATCCGTCCGGTAGACACGCGCGCCGAGCCGCTGCAGCGCGGCGAGGGTCGAGGGCGCGGGGTGACCGTAGCCGTTGTCCGCCCCCACGCTGATCAGAGCGGCACGGGCACCGGAGGCGGCGAGGAAGGCCGGGTCGTACCTGCCCGATCCGTGGTGCGGAACCTTGAGAATCTCGGCGGGCGGCAGGCCGCGCCGGAGCAGCTCCGCCTGGGCCTCGGTCTCGATGTCGCCACTGAGCAGGGCCGCCCCCACGGCCCAGCGGACGTGCACCACCACGCTGGCGTTGTTGACGGCCGCCCCCTCCCCCGCACCGGGCGGAGGCGCCTCGGCCACCGGGCCGACGACGGTGAGCTCCGAGGGGCCGAACCGCCAGCTCACACCGGGCCTCGCCGCCCACTCGACCACCTGACGACGGGCGAGATCGTCGCTCAGCCTCGCCCCGTCACGCTCTCCGGCACCGTGCGGGGTCACCATCACCGCCCCCACCGCGCGCCCGCGAAAGACACCGTCGAGCCCTCCCACATGATCGAGGTGCGGATGGGTGAGGATGACCAGCGGCACCTCTCCGACCCCCATGGAACGCAGGCAGCGGTCCACCCCCACCGGGTCGGGACCCGCGTCCACCACCACGGCCCGCCCCGGCCCCGCCGCGACGATCAACGCGTCTCCCTGACCGACGTCACACGCCACGAGCAACCATCCGCGAGGCGGCCAGCGCGCCACGATCGGCGCGGCCACTGTCAGGGCGAGGACCAGCCCGGCCAGGGCCGCCAGGGCGATCAGGCGTGGCCGCCGGTGCCGCAGCACCAGCACGGCGAGCGGGACGGCACCGGCCAGCAGGAGCAGCCCGGTGACACCGCCCGGCCATGAGATCACACCCAGCGGGAACCCGGCCGCCTGCCCGGCCACCTCGATGATCCATCCGGTGGCCAGTCCCGCCGGCCGGACCAGCGACTGGGCGAGCCCCATGTGCAGGGGTGCGATCAACGCCACCGCGAAGCCGAGCAGGGTGGCGGGGGCCACGGCCGGGCCCGCGAGCAGGTTGGCCGGGATCGCCACCGGTGCGAGCTGCCCCGACATCAGGACCAGGACGGGGGTGACGGCGACCTGGGCGGCGGCGGCCACGGCGGTCGCCTCGGCGAGCCATCGGGGCATGCGGGTAGAGAGCCGGTCACGCCAGCCCGGAGCGAGGACCAGGATGCCCGCGGTGGCCGAGACCGACAGGGCGAAGCCGTAGGAGCGGGCGAGCCCGGGGACGAAGAAGACCAGCCCCAGGACCGTCACCGACAGGGCGGCGACGCCGTCGCGCGAGCGACCCGTGCCGAGGGCGAGGGCGGCGACCCCGCCCATCAGGAGGGCTCTGAGCACGCTGGGCGAGGGCCGGGCGACGACCGCGAAGGCGACCATGGCCGACATCGCCAGCACCGCCCGCGCCGCGAGAGGCAGCCCGGCCACCCTGGCCAGCGCGACCGCCGCCCCGGCCACAATGGCGAGATTCGCGCCGGAGACCGCGAGCAGATGGCTGAGGCCCGCCTCCTTGAAGTCGGCTTTGACCTGCTCGTCCATTCGGGACACGTCGCCGACCACCAGGCCGGGCAACAGTCCGCGCTGCGCCGGCGGCAACACGTCGGCCGCCTCCCGCAACCCCGACCTGAGCGCCCCCGCCGCACGCTGCTCCCAGGACGGCCCACTCAGAACTCGCGGCGCTCCCCTGACCAGCACCACCGCCGCGAGCAGCTCTCCGGGGTCGGCCGGGGCGAAGCGCCCGGTGACCTCCACTCGCTGGCTGGGCAGCAGGGAGCGCCACCCGGTGCCCGAGACGAACAGCGCCACCGGAGCCCGCAGCGCCACCCTGCCCGCTCCCGTCCCGACCGACTCGACCCGGGCGGGCACCACGAAACTCTCCCGGGGGAAGGGCCCTCCCCTCCGGCCCGTCTCCCGGGGGTCGTCGGTCACCACCACCTCTGCCACCGCCAGGGCGTTTCTTCCCGCGAGCTCGGCGACCGGCCCGGTGCCGACCGCGTGCACCCGGAAGGCCACCGACCCCGCCACCGCGGCCGCGCACCCCAGAACCGCGATCACCGCGTTCCGCCGCTCCGCCGCTCCCTGTGCCCGGGTCAGGACGGCCACGGCCAGGGCACCCGCGGCCAGGAGACCGGCCGTCACGGCACCGGTCACGGCTGAGCGGCCCAACAGGACGAGGGCGGTCACCCATGAGGCCGCCGCCGGCAGGACGAGATGCGTGGCATGCGCACGCCGCCCCTTTCCGAAACCGTCCAGGCCTCTCGACACACCGAAGCCACCGAACCCGCCCGAGCCATCTGGGCCACCGGAGCCCCGGGGACCGTCGGACCCGCCGAGCCTCCCCGGCCCACCGAAGCCACCCACCTTGGCGAACCGCGTCATGACCGCCCTCGCGATCGGCGTGTCAGACACGGACCCTGTCGCGCATCTCCGCGTACTTACGGTCGCCTATCCCGCTCACGTCGCGGAGCTCCTCGACGGTGCGGAAACCTCCGTGGGCGTCACGGTATTCGGCGATGCGCCGGGCGAGCACCTCACCAACACCCGGTAGCAGCTCAAGCTGCTCGGGGGTGGCCGTGTTGAGGTCGACGACGGCGGTGGCGGGATCCGCGGGATCCACCGGGGTGGGCGCCGCGACGACGGCCGTGCCGGAGGCGCCGACGACGATCTGCTCGCCGTCGACGAGCCTGCGCGCGAGGTTGAGGGATCCTGTGGTGGCCGCCCCACGAACGCCCCCGGCCTCCCGGACCGCGTCGGCCACCCGGGAACCGCCGGGCAACGTGATCACCCCGGGACGCCGGACCTTACCCGTCACGTGAACGGTCAGCTCGGTGACCGGCGCGGACCGCTGCCGTGGAACGGTGACGGGCGCCGACAACGGTGATCCGGAGGTCGGCATCGGCGGGGCCAGGGGCTCAGGCTCAGGCTGGGACCGCCAGGCGTACGCGCCGCCCGCGACGGCGGCCACCAGGGCGACGAGCAGCAGGAGGCGCGGCCCGGGACGACCGGGCCCGGGCGCGGGCCCCTGGGTGGCCACGAGCTTGCGAAGCGCCTCGAAGGACGGTGTAATCGGCGCCGAACGCATGCGCGAGGCGGGGCCGTCGTGGACGGCGACGTCCTCCGGCCCGTCCTGGCCGCCGGGCCGCGCGTGCCTGCCCGGGGACGACGTGACGGCCGGACGACGCGGCGGGGGCGCGGGGTCGGGTGAGGGGTCGGGTGATTCGCGCCCCGTCAGGATCCGCAGCCGCGACTCGGCTTGGAACCGCTCGATGTTCTCGCCTGTGGTCCGCACCCGCAGCACGCTACGGCGACGGCGGCGAGCGAACTTTCACCGAATCCCCTTCTGGGGATAACCGGCAGACCGCATGAAGGAGAAGGAGAGGACCGGCGGGCGGGGGTTCCGAGAACCGGCCCGCCGGAAAAGGAAGGGGAGACCTACTGGACGGGGGTGCCGCCGCGCCAGACCCGGCGGGGCTTGAGGCCGAAGGACCAGGCGAAGGCGCCCTCGTGGTCGGCGTCCCACTGGACGATGTCGGCCAGGCGGCCGGGGGCGAGAACACCGCGGTCGGGGGCGCCGAGGACCGTGGCGCCGCCGAGGGTGGCGGCGCGGAGGGCGTCGCCGACGCTCATCCCGAAGGCCGCGACGGCGAGGCTGATGACCAGGGACATCGAGGTGATGCCGCAGTGGCCCGGGTTGTGGTCGCTGCCGAGGGCCACGGTGACCCCCTGGGCGAGCATCCGGCGGACCGGGGGCAGGCTGCCACGCTGGAGGGCGGTCCCGGGGCAGACCACGGCGGGGACGCCGTAGCGGGCCAGGATCGCGATGTCCTCGTCGGTGGTGTGGTGGAGCAGGTCGGCGGAGGCGCAACCGAGTTCGGCGGCGAGCTGGACGGCGCCGCGCCGGGTGTAGGCGCCGGCGTGCACGCGCGGCAGCAGGCCGACGTTGCGTCCGGAGGCCAGGACCCAGCGGGCCTCCTCCGCGGTGAAGTGGCCCTCGTCGCAGTAGACGTCGACACCGTCGGCTCCCGCCGCGGCGGCGTCGGCGCACCAGGCGCCCACGGCCTCGACGTAGTCGCGCTGGCGGCCGAAGTATTCGGGCGGGACGACGTGCGCGGCCATGAAGGTCACGTGCACCCGCGGCATCATCGGCTCCTTCTCCAGCTCGCGCAGGAGTCGCACGTCCGCCAGCTCGCCGTCACGGGTGAGGTGGTAGCCGGTCTTGGCCTCGATGGTGGTGGTGCCGCTGAGCAGCCAGTCGCGGAGTCGCTCGCGGACGCCGTTGCAGAGGGTCCAGGGGTCGGTGCCGCGGGTGACCGTCACGGTGGAGCCGATGCCGCCGCCCGCCGCGGTGATCGCGGAGGGGGTGGAACCGCTGGAGCGCATCGCCATCTCGGCGTAGCGGTTTCCCGCGTAGACCGGGTGGGTGTGCGCGTCGATCAGGCCGGGGGTGACCAGCGCGCCGCCCAGGTTCTCGACGTGGTCGACGTCGACGATGTCGTCGACGACGCCGGGCACGCTCTGCGGAAGGTCCGCGGCGCGGCCGACCCAGGCGATCCGGTCGTTGTGGACGAGGATCGCCGCGTTGCTGAACACGTCGTTTCCGGTCCAGAGCCGGCCGATGTTGGTCAGGAGGCGGACCGTCATCGCATCACCGCCTTGTGTTCAGGGGAAGACACTTGGAGGAGGAGAGCACCCGGACGGGGTGGGCCGACCCGGACGTCGCCGGGCACCGTGCCCTTCGAGCCCGCTGTGAGTCCGGACGGCATCGGGGGTCTCCTGCTCTCATCCGCGTATCTGTTGTGCGGCGACAGTATCGCCGGGATCATGATCGGGCGATTTCAGTTCAGTTACGTTATTTCACAAGTCAGCCCGCTGTACAGGCTAATTGGGAAGAACGCCGCCCCACCGCGACCGCACCTCACCCGCCGGCTCGGCGATCACGCGTGGCGTTGAACAACTTTCCACAGCTCAGACTACTTCTTCATCGCGCGTAACAGTAGCCACCAGAGCAACTTGCGTCATAACATCTCGCTAGATTTGCCTTATGGTAGCAATCTAAACCTTGGGCGACCACTGTCACTTTTGGGGCTTTTGTACGTTTTTTCGTTCTTACAGTGCAGCCCTCGCCGACCCTCCGGCGCAAGTTCCGCCATTGAAACGTGGATCACCACCACTCTAGGCTGACATCCGGAAGGCTCACGCCACGATCCTCGGCGCCCCTCCCTCACCCTCGTGGCCGCCCGCGATCTCCCAGGGTCCCCGCGCGGGGCACACATGCCGCGGTAGGACTCCACGGCGGCGGCGCCCAAAGTTCCCCGCGCGGGGCACACATCCCCGGCGAGCCCCCGGAAAACCCGCGGCGCGACACCACGGCACCGGCCGTCCGTCCCGGTCGCTCCACCTTCCCGACCTCTGACCACAAGCGGCTCACAGAACCCCCAAAAAGGGGTGTAAGCAGGACCTTCCATGTAGCCTTTCGTCCGAGTTGTCTCCAGGTCGTACGCATGGGAGTTGCCTTGTCCGTCCACGCGGACGCCGGTCGGCGTCGCATCGAAGAACTTCTCCAGGAGCACGAGGCACGCGTCTTCAAACGCTGGCTTGAGATCGCCGGTTCGCCCGTCGGCGGCACCGGCAACCAGCCGGACCGCGTAGGGCTCGCCGACCAGTTGCGCGAGCTCTATCAGGCGCTGCGCCAGGCGTTCGACGACTCCGGCGACCTCAGCGACCTGCGCGGCCTGCTCGCCGAGCTCTCCCGGGATCGTGCCCGCCAGGGGTTCAGCCCGACCGAGACCGCGATCGTGGTGTTCGGCCTGAAGGAGGCCCTCTACGAGATCGTCGAGGAGGACGGCTCCCCCGAGGCCCTGCGAGGTTTCATCTGGTTCTCCCGGGTAATCGACGACCTCGGGCTTTTCACCATGGAAAGCTACGCGACGACCAGGGAGAAGGTCATCATCGATCAGGCGGAGCAGCTGCTGGAGCTGTCCACCCCGGTGGTCAAGCTCTGGGACGGCATCGTCGCGGTCCCGCTGGTCGGCACGCTCGACTCCGCCAGGACCCAGGTCGTCATGGAGAAGCTGCTCCAGACGCTCGTCGACACCGGCTCCGAGCACGCGGTCATCGACATCACGGGGGTGCCCGCCGTCGACACCGAGGTCGCCCAGCACCTTCTCAAGACCGTGGTGGCGGCCCGGCTGATGGGCGCCGAGTGCGTGATCTCCGGCATCCGCCCGCAGATCGCCCACACCATCGTCACCCTCGGCATCGAGTTCGGCGACATCGTGACCAAGGCCACCCTCGCCGACGCGCTGGCCCACACGCTGCGGGCGAGCGGGGTCAAGTTCGTCAAGGGCGGGGAGTCGCGCATCGCCGTACGGACGGTGGAGGGTTGATGGACCGCGTTCCCATCCTCAAGCTCGGCGACATCCTGATCGTCTCCATCCAGATCGACCTGCAGGACATGAGCGTGCTCGCCCTCCAGGAGGACCTGTCGGAGAAGGTCGTCGAGACCGGCGCGCGAGGGGTGATCATCGACATCACCGCCGTGGAGATCGTCGACTCCTTCATCGGCCGGATGCTCGCCACCATCGCGGCGATCTCCCGCATGCTCGACGCCGAGACGATCGTCGTCGGCATGCGGCCGGCGGTGGCGATCACCCTCGTCGAGCTCGGCCTCTCCCTCGGCGGCGTGCGCACGGCGCTCAACCTTGAGAAGGGCGTCGCGCTGCTGAACCAGATCGACGGCCTCCAGCGCTCCGAGGCCTCCTGGTGACGACCGCCGAGGAGCTGCCCATCAATGTCAACGGCGACGTCGTGCTGGTCCGCCAGCACGTCAGGACCGTCGCCGTGAACGTGGGCCTGTCCCTGGTCGACCAGACGAAGGTGGTGACCGCGGCCAGCGAACTGGCCCGCAACGCCCTGGTCTACGCGGGGGGCGGGCAGGTACGGGTCGAGGTCGTCCACAAGGGCGTGCGGCGGGGCCTGCGGATGGTCTTCAGCGACAACGGGCCCGGCATCCCGGACATCGAGCAGGCGCTGACCGACGGGTGGACCACCGGCGGAGGTCTGGGGCTCGGCCTCAGCGGCTCCCGCCGCCTTGTCGACGAGTTCGACCTCGAATCGACTCCCGGTGAGGGAACGTTGATCACGGTGACGAAATGGGCGCGCTGATCCGCTCCCAGCGCGACACCTGGATACGGGCGGAGGACGCCAGCGCGATCGGCGCCCTCCGGCGTGCCGCCGTGACACTCGCCGAGATCCGGGGATTCAACGAGGAGGACACCGGGCGGGTCGCCGTCGCGGTGAGTGAGGCCGCGTCGAATCTGGTCAAGCACGCGACCGAGGGGTTCATGCTGATCCGCCCGCATCCGGAGCTGGACTCGGCGGTGGAGGTCCTCGCGATCGACCGGGGGCCGGGGATGCGGGACGTCTCCCGCGCCCTGCGCGACGGCTACTCCACGGCCGGCACGCTCGGCATCGGGCTGGGCGGCATCGCCCGGATGGCCAGCGGGTACGAGGTTCACTCCATACCCGGCCGGGGCACGGTGCTCGGCATGTACTTCGTCGCGCAGGGTGCCCCGCGTCCCCCGTCCCGGGTGAGCGGCCTGACCCGCCCGATCGGCGAGGAGACCGTCTGCGGTGACGCGTTCGTGGTCACCGAGGAGGGCGGCACGACGACCGTGATGCTCTGCGACGGCCTCGGCCACGGCCCCGCGGCCGCCCAGGCCGCCCAGGAGGCGGTGCGTCTGTTCCTGCGGCACGCCGACCTCGCGCCCGTCACCGTCCTGGAGCGCATCCACACCGGTCTCGGGCACACCAGGGGTGGCGCGGTCGCCGTGGCCCGCGTGGACGGCGCCGCGGGCACCGTGAGCTTCGCCGGCCTCGGCAACGTCTCCGCGTGGATCGTCCACAACGACGGCCGCCAGGGGATGATCTCGGTCCCGGGCATCGCCGGGCACAAGGCCAGGACCCTGCGCCAGTACGAGTACGCCGTACCGCCGCACAGCGTCGTCCTGCTCCACTCCGACGGCCTGACCGAACGCTGGGACATCACCTCCTACCCCGGCCTCGTCATGCGTCTCCCCTCCGTCGTCGCCGGCACGCTGCTGCGCGAGGCCGGGACCCGCAGGGACGACGCCTGCGTGGTCGCCGTCAGGCCGGGCGCATGACCGGGGACGAGCTGGTCAGGATCCAGATCCGGGACGACCAGGACGTCTTCGCCATGCGCAAGCTGGGCCGCGAGGTGGCGGAGAGCGTCGGGCTGGAGGTCCAGGACCAGATCCGGGTGGCCACCGCGCTGAGCGAGATCGGCAGGGAACTCGTCGAGGCGGGAACCGACGCCTCCGTCGCCTTCCGGCTGGAGCGGGACGCCCTGCTCGTCGCGGTCGACTTCTCGGCGAAGACCGACTTCCGTCCTTCGGACGGCGTGACGCTGGCGGGACGTCTCGTCGACCTCATCGAGCTCGACACCGCCGAGGGAAGAATAAGCATGGTCAAACGGCTCCCGCAGGGCCGCAAGCCGAGGCTTTCGGCGGAGGAGATCCGCGCCAGGCTGGCGGAGACGGCACCCACCACGGCTCTGGACGAGCTACGCAGGCAGAACCGCGAGCTCGCCGAGACCCTGGAGGAGGTCCTGCAGCTCAACACCGAGCTGCAGGAGACCAACCAGGGGGTGCTCGCGCTCTACAACCAGCTGTCGGAGGAGCTGGAGGAGACCAACCGCGGCGTCGTGGCGCTCTACGCCGAGCTGGACGAGAAGTCCGCGCAGCTCCGGGCGGCGAGCGACGCGAAGAACAGGTTCTGGGCCACCGTCAGCCACGAGCTGCGCACCCCCCTCAACTCGATCATCGGCCTGGTCCGCCTCCTGGTGGGACCCGGCGGGGATCCCCTGGTCACCGAGCAGCTCCACCAGATCAACCTCATCGGCTCCTCGGCGGAGACGCTCCTGTCGCTGGTGAGCGAGCTGCTCGACATGGCGAAGGCCGAGGCGGGCAGGCTCGACCCCCAGCCCTCCGTGGTCGACCTGGTGGCCCTGGCCGAACGGCTGCGCATGACGTTGCACCCCACGACCGGCAGCGACGGGGTGACGCTCACGGTGGAGGTCTCACGGGCGCCGCAGGAGATGCTGGTGGACGAGGTGATGCTCACCCGGATCCTGCGCAACCTGCTCTCCAACGGGCTGAAGTTCACCGAGCGCGGCGAGGTCAGGCTGGAGGCGAGCCTCGACGCGGCCACCCACGATCTGGTCTTCACCGTGACCGACACGGGAATAGGCGTGCCCGAGGAGCATCTTGAACGCGTCTTCGAGGAGTTCTTCCAGGTGCCGGGGCCGATCCAGGTACGGAGCAAGGGGACGGGGCTCGGTCTGCCGTACGCCCGCCGGCTGGCGGAGGCGCTGGGCGGCGCTCTGCACCTGACCAGCGTCGCGGGGTCCGGCACCACGGCCGTCCTGCGGCTGCCCTACCGGCACGACGGGGCCCTGGTGGCCGGACGGGTGCTCGTCGTGGACGACGACGAGGAGTTCCGCGCCGCCGTACGGCGGATGCTCACCGGGTTCGCCACGCACATCGACGAGGCCTCCAACGGCTTGAGTGCGCTGGAGATGATGAGGGAGAACCCGCCCGACATCGCCCTGGTGGACCTGTTGATGCCCCGCCTCGACGGCACCGCGCTGGTGCTGCGGATGTCCGACGACGAGCGGCTGCGCCAGGTGCCGGTGATCGTCGTGACCGCCGCCACGGCGCGCCAGGCTCCCGACGGCGCGCACATGATGATCTCCAAGCAGGCGCTCCGCCGCGACACCCTGCTGGAGGCGATCGGAAGCGCCCTGGGACACGTCGATGGTTAAGAGCGAGGCGACGGTGCTGGTCGTGGACGACACCCCGACCAAGCTGTACATCCTGTCAAGCTGGCTGCGGCGCTCGGGGCACCGGGTCGTGCAGGCCACCGGCGGCATGGAGGCGCTCACCAAGGTCAGGGAGCTGCGGCCGGACCTCGTCGTCCTGGACGTGAGGCTGCCCGACATCAGCGGCTACGAGGTCTGCGAGCAGATCAAGGCGGACCCGGTGACGTCCTCCATCCCGGTCATCCAGATCTCCGGGGCCGCGATCACCCCGGCCGACCGGGCCCAGGGGCTCGAACGCGGGGCGGACGCCTACCTGGCCGAGCCGGTCGAGCCGGACGAGTTCGCCGCGACGGTCGAGGCCACGCTGCGCTACTACCGCGCGCGGCAACGGGCCGAGTTGATGGCCGGCCGGCTGGCCGCCCTCACCGAGGTCACGCTCTCGATGAACTCCGCCGAGACGTTCGACGAGCTCCTCGCCACGGCCGTCGAGGGGACCGCGCGGATCCTGGGACGGCACGCGGGCACGCTCGCCCTGCCCCCCGACGGCCGGACCCGCAGGTTCGCCGCCATGCCTCCGGAGAACGCCGCCGTCGCCAAGGTCGCGGCGCCGGAAACGCTGCCCAGGCTGAGCGCGATGTCCCTGGGCGCCGCCGCGGGGACCCAGGTCTTCACGGTGACGGCCGCCGACTGGATGGAGCTGATGCCCGACGCGACGCTCGGCGGCGACGTCTCGGCCGTGATCTGCCGCACCAAGCTGGGCAGGCCCCCCGTCTACCTCGGGGTGGTGGAGGTGCCGCCGCTCGACGCCGACGAGTCCAACGTGCTGCGCCAGCTCGGCCAGGCCCTCGCCCTCGCCGTGGACGCGCTGCGGGCCTACGTCGAGGAGCACGCGATCGCCCTCACCCTGCAGCGCAGCCTGCTGCCGGTGCGGATCCCCGAGGTCCCCGGGCTCACGATCAGCTGGCGCTACCAGCCGGCGGTCGACAACGTCGAGGTCGGCGGCGACTTCTACGAGGTCCTGCGGCTGGGCCACCGGGTGCTCATCGCCATCGGCGACGTCCAGGGACACTCGCTGCTCGCCGCCACCGTCATGGCGGAGCTGCGCCACGCGCTGCGCGCCTCCGTCATCGGCGCCTCGGACCTCGGCGCGTCGATGGCGCTGCTCAACGAGGTGCTGCGGCGCTACCACCCCGGCATGACCGCCACCGTGTGCCTGCTCCTGATCGACCCGGCGACCGGGGAGATGGAGGTCTCGAACGCGGGGCACATCCCGCCCCTGCTCATCGCGGACGGCCACGCCCGCTACCACCGCCTGGGCAACCTCCTGCTGGGGGTGGCCAAGGAGACCTACCGGGTCGACCGGTTGAACGTCTCCGAGGGAGACTCGGTGCTGATGTTCACCGACGGCCTCATCGAGGACCGCGACAAGCTGCTCGACGAGAGCCTGGAGATCGTACGGCACCTGGCGGAGCGGGTGGAACGGGTGGAGGAGGACCTGGAGGTCTTCTGCGACCGGCTGATCGAGCGGTTCGGCGCCAGGGAGGACGACGTGGCGCTGGTGATGTTCCGCCGCGAGAAGGGTCACTGACCCCCGGAGAGGGCGGTGCGGCCCTTCCCGGCCGCACGGGTGCGGCCGGGAAGGGCCATGTGTCGGGTCAGACGGCGGTCTCGACCGGTTTGGCGGTCTTCTCCAGCTCGGCGAACAGGCTGGGCAGGACCCTGGCGTGCAGGACCGTGCCGTCCCCGGTGTGCTCGACGCCGAGGACCTCGCCCTCCTTGTGCGCCCGGGAGATCAGGTCGCCGCGCTCGTACGGCACGAGAAGCCTGACCTCCTGGTCGAAGCGGGGCAGCTCCCGCTCGATCACGGCCCTCAGCTCGTCGAGCCCGGCGCCGGTGCGGGCCGAGACCACGACGGTGTGCTTCTCCTTCGCGGTCAGCTGGGCCAGCACCACCGGGTCGGCGGCGTCGGCCTTGTTGACGACCACGATCTCGGGGATGTGGCGGGCGTCCTCGATGTCGCCGATCACCTCGCGTACCGCGGCGAGCTGCGACTCGGGGTCGGGGTGCGAGCCGTCGACCACGTGCAGGATCAGGTCGGCGTCGCCGACCTCCTCCAGCGTGGAGCGGAACGCCTCGACGAGCTGGTGCGGCAGGTGCCGGACGAATCCGACGGTGTCGGCCAGCGTGAACAGGCGGCCGTCGGGCGTGTGCGCCCTGCGGACCGTCGGGTCGAGCGTGGCGAACAGGGCGTCCTCGACCAGCACCCCCGCGCCGGTGAGCCGGTTCAGCAGCGAGGACTTGCCCGCGTTGGTGTATCCGGCGATGGCCACGGCGGGAACCTCGCGCTGCAGGCGCCGCGAGCGCTTGGTCTCGCGGGCGGTGGTCATCTCGCCGATCTGGCGGCGCAGCTTGGCCATCCGCTCGCGGATCCGGCGGCGGTCCAGCTCGATCTTGGTCTCACCGGGACCGCGACCGCCCATGCCGACGCCGCCCGCGGCGCGACCGCCGACCTGGCGCGACAGGTTGCCACCCCAGCCTCGCAGGCGCGGCAGCAGGTAGTTGAGCTGCGCGAGCTCGACCTGCGCCTTGCCCTCGCGGCTCTTGGCGTGCTGGGCGAAGATGTCGAGGATCAGCATGGTCCGGTCGATGACCTTGACCTTGACGACCTCCTCGAGCTGGCGGAGCTGGCCGGGGCTCAGCTCTCCGTCGCACACCACGGTGTCGGCACCGGTGGCGGAGACGATGTCGGCGAGCTCCTGCGCCTTGCCCGAACCGATGTAGGTCGCGGTGTCGGGCTTCTGCCGGCGCTGGATCAGCCCCTCCAGAACCTCGGAACCCGCGGTCTCGGCGAGGAGCTTCAGCTCCAGGAGGGAGTTTTCGGCGTCGGTCGCCGTACCGGAGGTCCAGACGCCGACCAGGACGACCCGCTCAAGTCGCAGCTGGCGGTATTCGACCTCGGTGACGTCCTCCAGCTCCGTGGAGAGGCCCGCCACCCGGCGGAGCGCCTGGCGCTCGGCCAGGTCCATCTCTCCGTTGTCGAGCAGGTCGTCGAATCGGTCGAGGTCCAGCGGCTCACGAGTGTCTATGTCGTCGCTCCATTCAGATGGTTGGTGCGTATGCGCTCTTCTCATATGAGTGAACGCCCGAACACCCCGGGTCTCTTCCCCTCGATGGTGCCACGGGAACCCCCGCGCCATCACCTGGTTATCACCACTTCGTCCCCACCGGGGAACGGCTCGGCGCGCGGCCTCAGGAAAGCAGGACCTCGGCGTCGCCGGAGCCGGTCCTCAGCGTGATCTTGCGGGGTGAGGAGGGGTCTCTGGTCACCTCCACGGTCTTCTCCCCGGAGCCGGTCTCGGCGGTGACGTCGTAGCCTCCCCGGGGAAGGTACGCGGCGACGTCGCCGTTCCCGGTCTCCAGCCGTACCCCCTCGGGCGCGGCGGAGAACCTCGCCTCGATGTCGCCGGAGCCGGTGTCGGCGGCGAACCGCCTGGAGTTCAGGCCGCCGGCCTCGATGTCGCCCGAGCCGCTCGCCGCGGTCACCTCCCCGGTCAGCCCGCGCAGCGTGATGGTGCCCGAGCCGGTGTCGAGCTTGGCGGTGAGGCCCGGCGGGATCTCGACCTTGTAGTCGACCCAGCAGCTCATCCCCTTGCAGTTCTCGCGCAGGGTGAGCGTGCCGCCGTCCACCGGGTGCCCGGTGACGGGCTTCTTGCCGCGCCAGTGGAGGGTCTCGGTCACGCGGACGCCCCGGCGGCCGGACTCGACGATCACGATGTCGCCCGAGCCGGTGGCGGCGTCCAGGGTCGTCAGCTCGCCGGTGACGTCGTAGGAGACGACCTCCTGTTGCCGGTCGCGGAAGTCGAGGGCGAGGTCGCCGCACCCCGAGAGCACGAACACCGATCCCAGGGCCGCCCCGGCGACGACCATGTTCCTCTTCATGTGCCCAATCCTCGATTTCCCGGGAGGTCTTCACTTCCCGACGTGCGAGCGGTCCGTTCCCTCCCTCTGCCGAGGGCGCTGATCTCACTCTGTCCGAGCAGGCCCCGCAGATCATCGGGGAACCCCCGGAGCGACCCCTGAGGGGGACCCTGCCTTTGACCGGTGACCGGCCCTCAAGTAGCGTCGATTCCATAATTCAGAATTACTTTTCCACCATATGGAAAGTTGCGAGGGAAAGAGGACCCATGGACGGCGTTGAGATCGGCGGCCCCATCCAGGACCGCTTCGAGGAGATCCTCACGCCGGAGGCACTGGCCTTCGTGGCCACCCTCCAGCGCGAGTTCGACGGCCGGCGCCTGGAGCTGCTGGAGGCCCGCCAGGCCCGCCAGGCGGAGCTGTCGGCGGGCGGCACCCTCGACTTCCTGCCGGAGACCCGGCACGTGCGCGAGTCCGAGTGGCACGTCGCCCCGCCCGCGCCCGGCCTGGTGGACCGCCGCGTGGAGATCACCGGCCCCGTCGACCAGAAGATGACGATCAACGCGCTGAACTCCGGCGCCAAGGTCTGGCTCGCGGACTTCGAGGACGCCAACGCTCCCACCTGGGAGAACACCATCAACGGCCAGCTCAACCTGCGCGACGCGCTCGACCGGACCCTCGACTTCTCCGCCGGGGAGAAGCGCTACGCCCTCAAGCCGGACACCGAGCTCGCCACCATCGTGGTCCGGCCCCGCGGCTGGCACCTGGACGAGAAGCACCTCACCCTCGACGGCCGCCCGTTCTCCGCCTCCCTCGTCGACTTCGGCCTCTACCTCTTCCACTCGGCGCAGCGGCAGATGGCCAAGGGCAGGGGCCCGTACTTCTACCTGCCGAAGATCGAGTCGCACCTGGAGGCCCGCCTCTGGAACGACGTCTTCGTCAGGGCCCAGGAGCTGCTCGGCATCCCCCACGGGACGATCCGGGCGACGGTGCTCATCGAGACCTACCCGGCCGCGTTCGAGATGGACGAGATCCTCTACGAGCTCCGCGACCACTCCGCGGGCCTCAACGCCGGCCGCTGGGACTACCTCTTCAGCGTGATCAAGAAGTTCCGCACTCGCGGCCGCGAGTTCCTGCTGCCCGAGCGCAACGCCGTGACGATGACCGCCCCGTTCATGCGCGCCTACACCGAGCTGCTGGTCCGCACCTGCCACCGGCGCGGGGCCCACGCCATCGGCGGGATGGCCGCGTTCATCCCCTCCCGCCGCGACCCCGAGGTCAACAAGATCGCCCTGGAGAAGGTCACCGCCGACAAGACCCGCGAGTCCGGCGACGGTTTCGACGGTTCGTGGGTGGCGCACCCCGACCTCGTGCCGATCTGCCGCGACGTCTTCGACGCCGCCCTCGACGACCGGCCGAACCAGCTCCACCGCCTGCGCGAGGACGTCTCCGTCTCCGCCGCCGACCTGCTCGCGGTCTCCAAGACCCCCGGCGACATCACCGAGGCGGGGCTGCGCAACAACGTGGACGTGGCGCTGCGCTACCTGGCCGCCTGGATGGGCGGGCTGGGCGCGGTGGCGATCCACAACCTGATGGAGGACGCGGCGACCGCCGAGATCTCCCGTTCCCAGATCTGGCAGTGGATCCACAACGGCATCGAGCTCGCCGACACCGGCGCCGTGGTGACCAGGGAGCTGGTCGAGAAGATCATCGACGAGGAGCTCGCCAAGATCGAGGCGGAGCCCGGCTACGACGAGGCCCGCTACGGCCAGGCCACCGCCCTGTTCAAGGAGGTCGCCCTGGACGACGACTTCGCGGAGTTCCTCACCCTCCCGGCCTATGCGCGTATGCCGTGACATGACCGGTCCGACGGTGCGGAATCCTCATCCCCCGGCGGGGATTCCTCACTCCGGGCACTCCGGGCGGTCACCGCGGACGGGTGCGGACGCCGGGCCCAGTGGATACTTTGCGTGCATGAGCGATGACAGGAACGGCGAAGGAGCCGATCAGAGCGAGTACGCGGCGCTGCTCGACGCCGTCAAGCGCGAGATCATCGGCAGCAGGGGGCGGGTGGCGCTGCTCACCACCGACACCGAGCTGATCCGGCAGTACTGGCGGATCGGCCGCCACATCCTCGACCGGCAGCCGGACGACGACTGGGGCAGGAGGGCGGTGCCCCGGCTCTCGGCCGACCTGCGCGGCGCGTTCCCCGAGGCGATGGGCTACTCGCGGACCAACCTCCTCTACATGAGGACCTTCGCGGCGGCCTGGCCCGACTCCATCCCTCGGACGGGGCGGCCGATTCCCTGGGGCCACCACATCGTCCTGCTGGATATGCTGGACAGCAGGACGACCAGGGAGTTCTACGCGCGCAAGACCGCGGACGAGGGTTGGGCCCGAGGCGTCCTGATCACAATGATCAAGGGTCGGCTCCACCTGCGCATCCGCCACTCCTCTCCCGGTCCCGCCCGTGCGCCGCTCCCCCCCGACCGCCGCGCCCCGCAGCGACCGGCCGGGGAGCCCCGCTTCGCCGGGCTCGTGGACGAGGGGCCCAGGCACGGCAGGAACGCCGGCGCCGCGCTGAGCGAGAATTCGAGCCGGGGATGACGGGGACGACGGGGACGACGGGGACGCTGCCCCCGGTCGGCCGCTGGAGACCACCGGGCACGCCGGAGGAGGAACGATGTCGACGAAGAGCCTGGACGAGCCGGCCCGCAGGTTCGAGGAGCTCCTCGGCCCCGGATCGGTCGTCACCGATCCCGTACGGCTGCGCACCTACGAGTGCGACGGGCTGACCCACCACCGGGTCACCCCGGGCGTCGTGGTGCTGCCGGAAAGCGCCGAGCAGGTCGCGGCCGTGGTGAGGATCTGCAACGAGTACGGCCTGCCGTTCGTGGCCAGGGGCGCCGGGACGGGGCTGTCGGGCGGCGCCCTGCCGCGCGCCGACGGGGTGCTGGTCGTGACCTCGAAGATGCGGCGGATCCTCTCCGTCGACCTGCCGAACCGGCGGGCGACCGTGGAGCCGGGGGTCACCAACCTGGCGATCACCGAGGCCGTCCGCGACCTGGGCTACTACTACGCGCCCGACCCCTCCAGCCAGCAGGTCTGCACGATCGGCGGCAACGTGGCGGAGAACTCCGGCGGCGCGCACTGCCTGAAGTACGGCTTCACCGTCAACCACGTGGTCGGCCTGGAGATCGTCACCCCCGACGGCGACATCGTCGAGCTCTCCGACACCGATCCCGGCTACGACCTGCTGGGCGCGTTCGTCGGCTCGGAGGGCACCCTCGGCATCACGACCAAGGTCGTCGTACGGCTGAGCAGGCTGCCCGAGGCCGTCACGACGCTGCTCGCGGCGTTCGAGGACATCGAGCGGGGCGGGCAGGCGGTGTCGGCGATCATCGGCGGCGGCATCGTGCCCGCCGCGATCGAGATGATGGACGCCCTCGCCGTCGAGGCGGCCGAGGCGGCCGTGGCGTGCGCCTACCCCGAGGGCGCGGGGGCGGTCCTCATCGTGGAGCTGGACGGGCCCGCCGAGGAGGTCGCGCACCAGTTCGGCGAGGTGACGCGGATCTGCCGGGAGAGCGGCGCGTTCGAGATACGGGTCGCCGACGACCCGGTGGAGCGGGCGTCGATCTGGCGGGGCCGCAAGTCGGCGTTCGCCGCGGTGGGCCGGATCAGCCCCGCCTACATCGTCCAGGACGGCGTCGTGCCCCGGACCGCGCTGCCCGAGGTGCTGGCGAGCATCGACGCCCTCTCCCGCGAGTACGGCATCAGGGTGGCGAACGTCTTCCACGCCGGTGACGGCAACCTGCACCCGCTGGTGCTGTTCGACGACGCGGAGCCGGGCGCGGGCGAGAGGGCGGAGATCGTCTCGGGGAGGATCCTCGACCTGTGTATCGAGCACGGCGGTTCCATCACCGGCGAACACGGTGTCGGCGTGGACAAGTCCCGATATATGCCGAAAATGTTCTCTGACGACGATCTCAACACCATGCAGCTGGTGCGCTGCGCCTTCGACCCCCGCGGCCTGTCGAACCCGGGCAAGATCTTCCCGACCCCCCGGCTGTGCGGCGAGGTCCCCGGGGTCCGCAAGGGCGTACACCCGCTGGTCGAGTCGGGACAGGCGGAGCACTTCTGATGGGAGCACCGCTGGAGGCATCATTGAAGGCACCTGTGAAGGCACTGAGGGCACTGCGCGAGACAGGGGTGACGATCCGGGAGGCGACCCCCGACGACGCGGTGGGCGGGGTCCCGCCGCGCTGGGTGGCCCTGCCGGAGAACACCGGGGAGGTCGCCGCGCTGATGCGCGTCTCTGCCGCGCACGACCTGGCCGTGGTCCCGGTGGGGGACGGCACCAAACTCGGCTGGGGCGATCCCCCCGAACGGTGCGACCTGCTGATCGACACCTGCTGCCTGCTCCTCGGGGACGGATCGGCGGTCGAGCACTCCTCGGGCGACCTCGTGGCACGGGCCGTCGCGGGACTCCCCCTCGACGTCCTCAACTCCACGCTCTCGCGGTCGCGGCAAGAGCTGGCCCTGGACAGTCCTCTGCCCGCCGGCACCGTCGGCGGCACGCTCGCCACCGCGGTCGCCGGCCCCCGCAGGTTCCGCTACGGCACCGCCCGCGACCTGCTGATCGGCATCACGGTCGTGCTGGCCGACGGCACGATCGCCACCTCGGGCGGCAACGTCGTCAAGAACGTCGCGGGCTACGACCTGGGCAAGCTCTTCACCGGCTCGTACGGCACGCTCGGGGTCATCACCGAGGCGACCTTCCGCCTCCACCCGATCCCCGCCGCCCGCCGATGGGTCACCGTGGACCTGCCCGCCGCCGCCGAGCCGGGTTCCCCCGCCGCGCGGGCCGCGCTGGCCGCACTGGACGGGCTGGTCACCGAGCTCGCGGCCTCGCGGGCCGAGCCGAGCGCCGTCGAGCTGGAGTGGCCGGACCTCACCGGCGGGCCCGTCGTGTCCGCGCTCGTCGAGGGGGTGGCGGCCGACGCGCGGGCGGAGGCCGTCCGCAAGTCGATGGACGAGCACGGGAGCGCGCGGATCACCGCCGAGGCGCCCGCCTGGTGGTCGGCGCCGCCCGGCGAGGAGGTGCTGCTGGAGCTGCGGGTCCCGCCCGCCGCCGCGCACCCGGCGCTGCGCGCCGTCGCCGCCCGCGGGCTGCCCGCGCGCGTGCGCGGGTCGGTGGCCTCCGCGGTCCTGCTGGTCGCCCTGCCCGGGGACGTCGGCGCGGCGGAGTTCTCCGGGTTCGTGACGGACGTGCGCGACGACCTCCGGCGGCTCGGCGGCGGGCTGACGGTGCTCGCCGCGCCTCCCGGTCTCGCCCACGGGATCGACCGCTGGGGCCCGTCGGGCGCCCTGCCGCTGATGCGGCGGGTCAAGGAACGGTTCGACCCCGACCGGAGGATGTCCCCCGGCCGGTTCGCGGGAGGGATCTGACGTGGACCCCGAGCTGATCAACGACTGCGTGCACTGCGGGTTCTGCCTGCCCTCCTGCCCGACGTACGTCCTGTGGGGCGAGGAGATGGACTCCCCGCGCGGCCGGATCCACCTGATGAAGCAGCACGTCGAGGGCACGCCGCTGACGCCGGAGATGGCCGGGCACTTCGACGCGTGCCTGGGGTGCATGGCGTGCGTGAC
The DNA here is from genome assembly GCF_039537505.1 of Streptosporangium oxazolinicum. Lineage (NCBI taxonomy): Bacteria > Bacillati > Actinomycetota > Actinomycetes > Streptosporangiales > Streptosporangiaceae > Streptosporangium > Streptosporangium oxazolinicum. The sequence continues at coordinate 265,894 of NZ_BAABAQ010000010.1, read as the reverse complement.
CGCCTGCCCGTCCGGGGTGAGGTACGACCGGCTGATCGAGCAGACCCGGGCCGAGGTGGAGCGGGTGCACGTGAGGGAGCCGGACGACAGGGCGCTGCGGGCGCTGGTCTTCCAGCTGTTCCCCTATCCCCGGCGGCTGCGGGCGATGCGGCTGCCGCTGCGGCTCAGCGCCGGACTGCGCCGCGCGGTCGCGCCGAGGCTGGAGCGGATCAACCCGTCCCTGGCGGCGATGGCCGACCTCGCTCCCCCGGCCGCCGACAGGGTACGGCTGCCGCGCAGGGTCGCGGCGCGGGGGCCGCGCAGGGCCACGGTCGGGATGCTCACCGGCTGCGTGCAGGGGGAGTTCTTCCCGCAGGTCAACGAGGCCACGGCCCGGGTGCTCGCGATGGAGGGCTGCGACGTGGTGATCCCGCCCTCGCAGGGCTGCTGCGGGGCGCTGTCGCTGCACTCCGGCCAGGAGAGGCAGGCCCTGCGGTTCGCGAAGCGGACGATCACCACCTTCGAGCGGGCGGGCGTCGACACGATCGTGGTCAACGCCGCCGGGTGCGGGTCGACGATGAAGGACTACGCGGAGATCCTCGAGGCCGAGGGCGACGAGTGGGTGGAAAGGGCACGGGCGATCAGGACCGTCGACCTGGCGGAGTATCTCGTCGCCCTCGGCCCGGCGGCCGAGCGGCACCCGCTGCCGCTCACCGTGGCCTACCACGACGCCTGTCACCTGGCCCACGCCCAGGGGATACGGTCGGAGCCCCGCAAGCTTCTGGACGGCGTACCCGGCCTGGAGGTGAGGGAGATCGCCGAGTCGGCGATCTGCTGCGGCTCGGCGGGAACCTACAACCTGTTCCAGCCGGAGACCGCGAGGGACCTCGGTGACCGCAAGGCGGAGCGGGTGCTCGCCACCGGCGCCGACCTGCTGGTCTCGGCCAACCCCGGCTGCACCATGCAGATCACCTCGGCGATCCGCCGCCGGGGCGCCCACCCCATCCCCGTCGCGCACACCGCCCAGGTGCTCGACGCCTCGCTGCGCGGACTCGCGAGGGTTCCGTGAGCGGGGGTGCGGTGGGCGCGGGCGCGGTGAGCGGCCCGTCCGGCCGGTACGGGAGACGCCAGGAGACGGGACCGTCCGGCGAGGGGGGCGCATGAGCGCGGTGCAGTCGGTCGACCGGGCGCTGGACGTGCTGGAGGCGCTGGCCGAGCGGGGCGGGGAGGCCGGACTCTCGGAGATCGCGGCCAGGACCGGCCTGCCGTACGGGACGATCCACCGGCTGCTGCGCACCCTGCTCGCCCGGGGCTACGTACGCCAGGAGTCCGACCGCCGCTACGCCCTGGGCGGCGCGCTGGTGCGACTCGGCGGGGTGGCCGAGCGCATGGTGGGCGTGTGGGCGCAGCCGTACCTGACGAGGATGGTCGAGCTGTCGGGCGAGACGGCCAACCTGGCGGTGCTGGAGGGCGACTTCGTGGTCTACGTCGCCCAGGTGCCCTCGCCGAGGCGGCTGCGGATGTTCGCGGAGGTCGGCAGGCGGGTGCTGCCGCACAGCACGGCCGTGGGGAAGGTCCTGATGGCCGGCAGGGCGGACACCGAGGTGGCGTCGCTGGTCGAGCGGACCGGCATGCCCCGCAGGACCGCCAACACGATCACCGACCTGCCCGGGATGCTCGCCGAGCTGGAGCGGGTGCGAGAACACGGGTACGCGATGGACCTGGGCGAGGAGGAGCTGGGCGTGCACTGCCTGGCGGTGGGCGTACGGGACGGGGCGCGGACGATCGCCGCCCTGTCGGTGTCCGGGCCGGCCGAGCGCATCGCCGCGCTCGACCGGCGGGACCTCGCCGAGGGCATGCGCAGGATCGCGCACGACTTCGGCGCCGAACTGGGCCCGGTCACGCCCGCCAGGGCGGACCGCACGTCGTGAGCCGGTCACTCGCCCCGACGGGTAGGGCGTGAGGCGGCCACGGGATCACGCGGCAAGGGCTGCCGGGGGTCAGCGGCCCGGAGGGGTGATGTTGAGGTTGCTGCCCTGCGGCACCGGGACCACGCTGACCTGCCCCTTCTGGATCGCCTGCCAGAGTACGGCGCCCTGCGGGCCGAGGACCCTCACCAGGTCCTTGATCGATTCGATCTCGGTGCGGACCTTGGCGTTGCGCTGGGTCTGCGCGACGTTCTCCGCCTTGGCCGCCTGTTCCGAGGCCAGGGCGGCGACCAGGGCCTCCGGCGGCTCGGGCTTCTGGATGGTCAGGGAGATGTCACCGCACTGCCCGCTGCCCCCGTAGTTCTGGTTGCAGAAGTAGTCGCCCCCGGCCGTCGCCTTGATGAACTCCCTGGCGAGCTGGCCGACCCGTGCCTCCCACGCCTGCTTCACCTTCGGGTCGTTGAACAGCCCCCGCCACTCGAACTCCTGCGAGGCGGCGTCCAGCGCGCGGTCCAGCGGCACCCGCATGTAGATGTTGAGCATCCGCCGCCAGCCGTCGGACGACTCCCCCTCCTCGTAGTAGGCGCGGAACTTCAGCCCGATCTTCTCGTGGAACTGCTGGAGCGTCCTGCAGTCGGTGTTCAGCGTGAACGTCGCCACCCCGGACACCGCCATTTCCACGTTGTCCTTGGAGACCACGGACAACGGCTTGGACTCGGCGTCGTCCGCCCCGGAGAAGTCGAAGGTCCGCTGACCGAACGGGTAGGAGTATCCGCTGTCGCCGGGGCCGAGAAGGGTGGCGCCGCTGGAGGGGTTGATGCACTTCTCGAACTTGATGGCCTCAAGGACGCCACCCGCGTAGTGCAGGACCACCTCGTCGGGCTGGGTGCTCACCCGGGAGCACGCGCTGAGGGCGAACCCCGAGACCACCAGCAGGGCGACCGCGAGGAGGAACCCCTTCAGCAACAGCCGCCTGCCGCCACCGGCCTTCTGAGCGCTCATCATCTCTCCCTTTCGCACCCGTTTCGTGAAGGCGGATCCTAGTGGCGGCCGATCACGGGCAGCGGGGCCTCCGGCGACTCGACACCCAAGGGAGACATGTCGATTTATGGAACCCCATGGAGCCGACCGGCGGAGTAGGAGGTGAGAGCGCGAACGCGCTCCGGAAGGACTGACCGTGACAACGACTGGACGAAACGGGTGGTGACACTGGGTCCCCCCCGACGCACCGGAGCCTTCCCGTCGCCCCCGCCCGCCGATATGACCGACGCGACCGGCAGGACGGACGCGACGGACGCGACGGACGCGACGGACGCGACGGACGCGACGGACGCGACGGACGCGACGGACGCGACGATGATCCGGGAGTCCCTGGCGACCCCCGACAGGTTCGCCGGGCTCTTCGACCGCCACGCCGACGAGATCCATCGGTACGCGGCGCGGCGGCTGGACGACGTCACCACGGCCGACGACGTGACGGCCGAGACGTTCCTCGTGGCCTTCCGCAAGCGGGCCCGGTACGACCTCGGCCGCGCCGACGCCAGACCCTGGCTGTACGGGATCGCCTCCAAACTGATCTCCGGCCACCGCAGGTCGGAGACCCGCAGGTTGAAGGCGCTCGCCCGGCAGGCTCCCGAGCGCGCGACGGAGTTCGAGGACCGCAGCGCCGAGCGCGTCGCCGCCGACCGGCTCAGGCCCGCCCTCGCCGCCGCGCTGGCCGGGCTCGGCGCCGCGGAGCGGGACCTGCTCCTGCTGGTGGCCTGGGCCGATCTGTCCTACGAGGAGGCCGCGCAGGCGCTCGGCATCCCGATCGGGACCGTCAGGTCCCGCCTTTCCCGCACCCGGACCAAGATCCGCCGCTCCCTGGAGTCGCACAGATGAACGATGACGAGATCCAGCTGGTGGCCTCCATCCGGCCCGAGGTGCCCCGGTACGACGAGGGGGCGAAGCAGGCGGCCCGGCGGGGGCTGGCCGCGGCCGCCGCGCCGCGGGCCCGGGGATGGAGCCCGCCCTGGCGCGGGCCGTACGCGATGGCACTGGCCGGGGCGCTCGCGGTGGCGGTGGGGGCGACCGCGATCACCCTGGCAGGTGGCCGGGGCGGCTCGCCGGGAACCGTGCGGGAGGTCGTGGTGACGATGCCCGAGATCGCCGCCGTCTCGGCGAGCGAGGTCCTCGACAAGGCGGCGCGGGCCGCCGCGAGGACGGACCTGGCGCCGCGCGACGACCAGTTCGTCAAGGTCGAGTCGGAGACGATGTACGGCTCCTTCAGCGGCCTGGCGACGGACACGAAGACGGGCGAGACCATCGGGGAGGAGACCCGCTACCTTTACCGGACCAAGCGGGTCATCTGGCTGTCCGCCGACGGAACGAGGAACGGCTCGCTGCGGATCGAACACCTGGAGCCCAGGGCCTACCCCGGCTGGCCGATCCCGGAGACGGCGTACGAGAACACCGGCGTCGAGACGCTCCCGCTGGTGAACTGCGGGACGCCCCCCGGGTACCTGCGCACCGACCACGCGGCGCTCAAGAGGCTCTCCACCGACGCCGAGGGGATGCGCGCCCACCTCTACACCGGCGACCGGGGCGGCGGCTCCAAGGACGGGTCGGCCTTCACCGCGGCGGGCGACATGCTCAGGGAGACCTACATGCCCCCGGCGCAGCGGGCCGCTCTGTTCAAGGCGGTGGGCACCATCCCCGGGGTCGACGTCACCATGCGGGCCGAGGACGCGGCGGGACGCGAGGGGATCGGCGTCGGCAGGGTCGGCCCCGACGGCGTCAGGCAGGATCTGATCTTCGACGCGAAGACGTACGAGCTGCTCGGTGAGCGCGGGATCGTGGTCGACGAGAAGGCCGCCAAGTCCCCCAGGGGCAGCCTGGTCGCCTCGACCGCCCAGCTCTCGGTCACCGTGGCCGACGAGGCTCCCGGCGCGAACGCCGAGGACGACGAGGCGAACGGCTGCGGCTGACGGCCGCTCCGCGCCCTTGGTGTCCCCGGTCAGGAGTGAACGCTGTGGACGGGTGATCCGTCGGCCGCGCAGTGGACCTCGACCTTGACCTCGTCCTCCTCCGTCTCGAACTCGACGCGGGCCCGGCTCGCGGGCCCGCGCTCGACGTCGTCGGCCTGGAATCCCTGTGCCGGGCTCCACGACCGGAGGGTGACCAGGCCGTCCTCGCACCGGGCGATGACCCTGCCGCCCGCCGTGGTGATCACCCGGCTCTTGCCGGGCTCCGCGACGGGTGTGGCGGTGGTGGTGACGGTGACGGTCGGCCCGGGAGTGGGCGTACCGGGACCGGGGGCGCCCTCCGAGGGGGAAGGGGACGCGGGAGGGGCGGTGAGCGGGGCACTGGGCGGGGCGCTGGGAAGGGACGAGGCGAGGGCGAGCGCCTCGTCGACCTCGGCGGCGGAGAGCGGCCGGAGCCCGGTGTCCGTCAGCGGCTCGCTGAGACCGTCGATCACCGCCACACCCGCCCCGATCGCGAGGAGCCCGGTGATCAGCCATCCGGCCACGACCAGGGGAAGACGCTTGCGCATGCCCTCACTGTGCCACCCGGAACGATAAGACAACGCTAAGGAGCGGCTAACCCGCTTTTGACGCGGCGCGGGAGGGGGCTAACGTGGCGGCAAATGTCGAACGTGCTGCTCATCGAGGACGACGCCGCGATCCGCACCTCCCTCACCCGGGGCCTGCGCGACCGGGGCCATGCCGTGTCGTCCGCTCCCGCCGCTCTCGACGGCCTGCGGCTGGCCGTCGAGGAACGCCCGGACCTGGTCGTCCTGGACCTCGGCCTGCCCGACATGGACGGCCTGGACCTGCTGCGGATGCTCCGCGCGGTGAGCCGGGTCCCGGTGATCGTGGCGACCGCGCGAGACGGCGACGCGGAGATGGTCAGATTGCTGGACGCGGGCGCCGACGACTACGTGGTCAAGCCGTTCAGCGCGGCCCAGCTCGACGCGCGGATCCGGGCGGTGCTCCGGCGGATGGCGGGCGAGAGCCGCGCCGACAGCGCGGTCACCGTCGGCGGCCTGCGGATCGACCCGCGCACCCGGGAGGCGACCCTGGACGGGACGCCGCTGGACCTCAGCCCCCGGGAGTTCGACCTGCTCCACTATCTGGCGGCCAGGCCCGGCGAGGTCGTCACCAAGCGGGAGCTGCTCACCCACGTCTGGCAGATCCCCTACGGCGGAGCCGACAAGACGGTGGACGTCCACCTTTCCTGGCTGCGCCGCAAGCTGGGCGAGACGTCCCAGGAGCCCCGCTACCTGCAGACCGTCCGGGGTGTCGGCGTGCGACTGGCCGCCCCGGCATGAGGCGCTGGCTCACCCTGCTGGTCGCGGCGACCACCTCCCTCGTACTGATCGCGCTGCTGGTCCCGCTCGCCCTGCTGGTCCGCACGGTGGCGGTGAGCGGGGCGGTCAGCGAGGCAGAGAGCGAGGCCGAGTCGGTGGCGGTCGTGGTCGGCGCGGTGGACACCGAGACCCTGCGGCTCACCGCAGAGCAGGCCGAGTACCCGGTCACGATCTTCCTCCCCGGCGGGGAGGTGGTCGGCGCTCCCGCTCCGCGTTCCACCGCCGTGGAGCTCGCCTCGCGCGGTCGCAGCGTCACCGCCGCCGCCCCCGGCGGGCGGGAGATCCTGGTCGCGGTCCAGGGGGCGCCCGGGGGTACGGCGGTGGTCCGGGTCTTCCTGGACGACGGTCGTCTGACCAGGGGCGTACCCCAGGTCTGGGCCGGGCTGGCGGCGCTCGGCCTCGCCCTGGTCGGGCTGGGCGTGCTGGTCGGCGACCGGCTGGCCCGCGCGGTGATCAGGCCGATCACCGCGCTGGCGGGGGTGTCGCACCGGCTCGCGGCGGGCGATCTGTCCGCCAGGACGGTGCCCGACGGCCCCCCGGAGGTGCACGCGGTCGGTCTCGCCCTCAACCACCTGGCCGAGCGCATCACCGGCCTGCTCGCGGAGGAACGGGAGAGCGTCGCGGACCTGTCCCACCGGCTGCGCACCCCGCTCACCGGGCTGAGGCTGGAGGCGGAGTCGCTGGCCGACCCGGAGGAGTCGGCCAGGATCGAGGCCAGGGTGGACGCCCTGGAACGCGCCGTCACCTCGGTGATCACCGAGGCCAGGCGGCGGGTGCGCGAGCGGGCCGAGTGCGACGCGGCGGCGGTGACCGGGGCGCGGGTCGCGTTCTGGTCGGTGCTCGCCGAGGACCAGGCGCGGCACTTCACCCTCGACCTGGCCCCCGGCCCGCTGCCGGTCGGGGTCGCCGCGGACGACCTGGCCGCCTGCGTGGACGCCCTGCTCGGCAACGTGTTCGCGCACACCCCGGAGGGGGTCTCGTTCTCCGTACGACTGGAGGCGACCGGCGGCGGCGCGCTGCTGACCGTCTCCGACGCCGGTCCCGGCTTCGCCACGCCCGACCCGCCGCGACGCGGTGAGAGCGGTGCCGGATCGACCGGCCTCGGTCTCGACATCGCCCGCCGTACGGCGGAGTCGGCGGGTGGCTCGCTGTCCCTGCGGACCTCCCCCGAGGGCGGGGCGAGCGTGGTCCTGTCCCTGCCCGCCGTCACCCCCCAGAAGCCCTAGAAGCCCTAGAAGTCATTCCTGCTCCTGCTGGAGGAGGTTCATCACCATGATCACTCCGTGCGGCGACATGTCGTCGGTGTGCAGGCGGGAGAGCTCGACGTTGAGCCGGGCGGGGCGTCCCCTCCGGTTCACGCCGTCCAGGGTGACGCCGTCGTCGCGGCCGTCCCCCGGCTTGGCACCGGTGTCCAGCATCCGCTGCGCCCTGACCAGGATCTCCCCGACGGGCAGGCCGATGTCGAGGGAGGCCAGCCGGCAGCCGATCGCCTCGTCGGCGCGAAGGCCCCACAGCTCCTCGGCTCCCGGGCTCCAGACCAGCACCCGCAGGTCCGTGTCGACCACGGCCACCGCGTCGCCGAGACTGCGCACCACCGAGGAGACGAGGGCGGTGGCCCGCCTGAGCTCGTCGCTGCGGGAGTTCAGGGTTTCGTTGATCTGCTGGAGCTCGTCGTTGGTCGACTGCAGCTCCTCGTTCATCGTCTCCAGCTCCTCGTTGGTGGACTGGAGCTCCTCGTTGGTGGTCTCCAGCTCCTCGTTCGTGGACTGGAGCTCCTCGTTCGTGGTCTCCAGCTCCTCGTTGGTCGACCGGAGCTCCTCGTAGGCGTGCTCCAGCTCCTGGTTCGTCTGCTCCAGCCGGTCGCGGAGCCTGCGGTAGCGCGTCACGTCGTGGAAGTTGATGCCGACGCCGACGAGCTCACCGCCCGGTTCCAGCAACGGGACGACGGCGATGTCGAAGACGCTGGGCTCCGGCGCGTTCGGCCGGTGCCAGGTGACGTCCTGGAGCTCGGCGACGCGCAGGTCCAGCTCCACCTGTTCGATCACCGAGCGGAGCTCGGCCGGCCGGTAGGACACCTCCAGATCCTGGAACGGCCGCCCGATGTCGCGGGGATCGAGGTTGAAGAGCAGCTCGGCGCGCGAGTTCGCCAGGGCGAGGTTCCTGGAGCGGTCGAGCGCGATCTGCGCGACCGAGCCGGTGGCGAGCGCCGCCGCCTGCAGCACCGTGTGCCGCGCGTACGGGCGGGTCTGCGACACGTCGGCACCGGGCGCCCAGGTGGCGCGGCTGACCGGCGGGGACGATCCGATCTTCTTGAACAGCCTCATGCGGAGGTTCACCGGCTCGAACCTGTCGCGGTGGTTGAGCAGCATCTCCGCCCTGCCCAGGAAGAGGTAACCGGGGTCGGAGAGCGCGAAGTGGAAGCGGCGGACGATGCTGAGCTGGGTCTCGCTGTTGAAGTACATCAGCGTGTTGCGGGCCAGCAGGAGGTCGACCCGGGAGATCGGCGCGTCGCGCGTGAGGTCGTTGCGGCCGAAGATCAGCTGGCGCCGCAGGTCGCGCCGGAACCCGAACCCCGCCTCCACCGGCTCGAAGTAGGTCTGGCGCAGCTTCTCCGGCACCTCGGCGAGCTGTCGTTCGGCGTAGACGGCCGTCCGCGCCGTCTGGAGGGCCTTCTGGTCCAGATCCGTGGCGTATATCTTCACCCTCTCGCGGAACTGGTCCATGCCGAGCTCCTCGGCCAGCACCATCGCGAGACTGTAGGCCTCCTCGCCCGTCGCGCAGCCCGCGCTCCAGATCCGGATCACCTTGCCCGGCCCCTTGCTCGCCAGCAGGGAGGGGATCACGGTCTCGCGGAGCGTCTGCCAGGCGGCCGGGTCGCGGAAGAAGGCGGTGACGTTGATCAACAGGCTGTCGAAGAGCCGGTTGAACTCCTCGGGCTCCAGCTCCAGGTAGTCGCGGTACTCGCCGTGGTCGCGGAGCTTGAGCGCCTCCAGACGCCTGCTGATGCGCCGCATGAGGGTGGTGCGCTTATATCCCGTGAAGTCGAAGCCGCACGTCTCCTTCAACATGAGCAGGAGATCGTCGAATTCACGTTCGTCGCCGAGCATCACGATGCCAGCCTAGGCCCGTCACCGACCGCTACGTGAGGGGCAGGGGTTTCCACGGTGCCGTCGATGCGGCTTTGTGGCGTTCGCACCGCCCTCCCGCGACGGCGGCCTCCAGCGGCCCGGCACGGTCGAGGATTCCCGGCGAGACCGCTCCCCCCGCGCGGGGGCGCGTGGCGCCACCGGAACGGAGGCGGCGAGATCGCCGGGAGGCCACGCGACTCGCGAGGAGGGCGCTCAGGGCCTCCACACCACCGGCCGACATCGCGACGACCATCCGTCACACCCGCTGGAACCCGCGTTGGAACCTGCATTGGAACCTGCCACATTCAGCTTCTATCTCGTCGGAGCCCATTCATACTGGGGAGCCGGGGGATTGTCGGCAGGGCCTCGGAAAAACCCGTGAAGGGTACGGCCAATATGGATATGTCGGTATATGTCATTCACCAGTACGGTGACACGGCCCTGGTGGCCGTGACGGGCGAGCTGGACGCCTTCAACCACCGGCTGCTGGAGTCGGAGCTGGAGTCACTGATGCTCCAAGGCACCCGGCACATCCTCGTGGACGCCGGGGAGCTGCTTTTCTGCGACGTCAGCGGGGCCCGCGCGCTGGAGCGGATCCACGAGGGCCTCCGCGCGGCCGGGGGCGAGCTGTTCGTCGTCCCCTCCCCTACCGTGATCCGGCTGTTCGACGTGCTCTGGGGAGCGCAGGAACCCGAGCACCCCGGCCTGGTCGACATCTCCGGCCTGGACGAGCTCCCCGGGGCCTCGCCGCTCCCCCGGCGTCACCTGCCGGTCCTGCGCCGCCTCGGCGGCAGGCGCCGCGCCCGCCGGGGCGTCACCCCGCGCGCCGGGATCCTCACCTCGGAAACGTCCTCCCCGCCGGAGCGCACCTTCGCGGAAAGCACTCTTACGGAAAGCACTCTTACGGAAAACGACGCCGCGAAAAGCACCGCCGCCCGTCCTGGTCCGGGGAGCACGACGCCCCCGGACCGGGACGGGCGGGAGGCGGCGCACCCGGTGCTGGAGAGGGCCGCGCAGCTGAGACGGGAGGCGGCGGCACGCCTGGAGACGCTCCACCTCCAGACGCGGACGGCCTGCGCGACGCTGGCCGAGATCCACGACCGGATGGCCACCCTCCAGGACGGGCTGGAAACCCACCTCGCGACGCGGGCCGAGGTGAGGCGCGCCTGCGGCGACCCCCTCCACCGGGCGGCGGCGGATCGGACGCGCGAGCTCACCGCCTCGTTCCCGGCCGGGCCCGGCTGAGTCGCACCGCCACGGCCTGTCTGAAATGGCGTACGGAAACGCGCCGGAATCCGGCCGCGGGCCGGACGCGCCCAGGGTTAACGATCCCTTAGCGTGCCCCTAGCAAATTCTCCACAAATCTTGGCACATGAAACAAATCACCAGAATCACCGTCGGAACCCTCGCGACCGCCGCCCTCCTGGCGGGCGGCACGGCGATCAGCGCCACCGCGGCCACCGCCGGCACGACCGGCACCACCGGCACGACCGCGACCGGCACCGCGAGCACGGCCGCCGCACCGGTCACCACCTCGGCGTACATCTCCTCCCGCAAGGCCGTGCAGATCGCCAAGAAGCGCGTCCCCGGCGCGCGCGTGAGCAAGGTCGAGCGCGATTGGGAGCACGGCCAGCGAGTCTGGGAGGTCGAGCTGCGCAAGGGCGCCTGGGAGTACGACGTCTACGTGTCGGCGAGGACCGGGAAGATCATCAAGTTGAAGCGCGACTACGACGACTGATCAGCAGGCTTTGAGAACGGCTTCCATGGCGTCCTTCTCCCCGGACGTCACCCACAGGTCGTACTTGACCTTCACCTTGATCTGACGCTCGACGTAGGGGCACCGGTAGGCACGGCGCGGCGGCAGCCAGGTCGCCGCGTCTCCGGCGCCCTTCTGGCTGTTCAGCGGCCCGTCCACGGCCAGCAGGTTCAGCGGGTCGTTGGCGAGTTCCCTCCGCTCGGACTCGGGCCACCGCTGGGCGCCCTTCTGCCAGGCGTCGGCGAGCGCGACCACGTGGTCGATCTGCACCGCCATACTGGTCCGCGTCCCGCGCTCGAACTTGATGGTCTTGCCGCTGTACGGATCCTCAAGAATTCCGGACTGCACGACGCAGCCCTCCTCGCCCTTCTTGAAGACCTCTTCCTTCAGATCGCGAATGAGAATGTCGTTGCGGGTGTCACAACCGTTCCTGTCGACGTCCGACCACGCGGAACCGAACTCCTCGCGATCGAACCCCGTCATCGGGGCGCGTCCCTTGACCTCGAGTTTCCCCAGGTCCTTGAGCGCCTCGGACGCGGACTGCCCACCCCCGGAGGACCCCGCCCCCTCGTCCGTACCTCCGCCGGGCATCGGGCCGCAACCGGCCACGGTGAAAGCGATCGTCGCGACGACCACACCTCGTACCAGCGCAGCCCGCACCCTGCCACCCCTCACGCGTTCACTCTCTGAGGCGGCAAATTACCCCAGATACCGCCCTCAATCCTAAAAGCCGCAAGCAGTTTTCGGGGAACGAGAAAATTCCCGGCCTATCAATCCACACCTTAACGACATCTCTGACGTGACCTGCACAAAGACAATCACCGCCACTTCGCCCGGAGACGAGGAGGCGCGACCCGTCCGAAACACACGCCCTCAGATATTCACGCAGCGCGACTATCGACTCCGTAAAGCGACGGTGCTCTAATGGCCAGGAGCGCTCACACTAGGTGAGCAATTCGCTACGGAGAGGAATCGCGTGAGACGACTCTCATCGCGTCATCCCCACCTCGCACGAACCGTGACGGGATTGACCACCGCCGCGGCCACCCTCATCCCGGCCTCCGGGGCCGGTCCCGCCTCGGCGGCCTCCGCAGTGGCTTCCTCGGTGGCCTCCTCGGCGGCCTCCGCCCCGGCGGCCGAGCGCCGGGCCCCCGCCCTGCCGCCGCGAGGGGTCCAGCTCGCCGACAGCGCCGAATGCGCTTTCAACAGTCTCTGCCTCTACCGTGACTACGACTTCAGCGGGCCGGGATACAGCATCCCCGCGGGCTACCCGACCGATCTGAACGACGTGCCGATGCCGGGCGGCGTGGGCGGCTCCTCCACCGCCGCGGACAACGTCTCGTCGTGGATCAACAACACCGGCTACTACGTCCAGCTCGTCGACTACGCGGGCGCGGAGCGCACGCTGCCTCCCTACCACTCGCTGGAAGAGTCGTTCGAGACCAACGACAGCGTCGACGCCGTCTACTGGCTCTCCTGACATCTCCGGTCCTCCCTCCCCTTCTCCCCGCACGCCCGCTCATCCGGGCCCCGGGGAGAGGGGCTCCAAGGGCAGGGAAGAAGGTCTCCGTGACCGTTCCGACCAACCGGACCGGATATGACCTGACCGTCCGGATCAGGTGATCAGGATCCCGCCGTCGACCGGGATCACGGCCCCGGTGACGTACGAGGCGGCGTCCGAGGCGAGGAAGACCGCGGCGGCGACGAGTTCGGCCGGGTCGCCGGGACGCCTCATCAGCACCCGGTGCTCAAGCTGCCAGGCCAGATAGCCCTCGGCGTACTGGTCGGTCATCTCCGAGGCGAAGAAACCCGGCTCGACGCAGTTGACCCGGATGCCGCGCCGCCCCGTCCACTGCTGGGCGAGGTCGCGGGTGAGGCCGACGACGCCCGCCTTGGAGGCGCTGTAGGCGGCCTGCGGCAACCCCGCGGTCGTCTCGCCCAGGATGCTCCCGACGTTGACGATCGAGGAGCCGGGCCTCATCACCCTGGCGCAGGCCTGCGCCATCCAGTAGGTGCCGTGCAGGTTGATGTCCACGACCTGCCGGAACTGCTCGGGCGTCTCCTTCAGCGCCGGGACCGCCGAGCCCACCCCCGCGTTGTTGAGCAGGATGTCCACCGCGCCCAGTTCGGCCACCGCCGTCTCGGCCAGTGCCCGGCAGTCCTCGGGCTTGGTCACGTCGGTGACGAGGGCCACGCACCGCCTGCCGGTCTCCTCGACCAGGGCGCGGGTCTCCTCGAGGCGGTCCCTCCTGCGGGCACCGATCACGATGTCCGCGCCCGCCTCGGCCAGCCCTCTCGCGAACGCGACCCCCAGCCCCGAGGACGCGCCGGTGACGATCGCGACCTTGCCGTCCAGCCGGAATCGTTCCAGCATCCGGATCCTCCCTCGTCCGCCCAACGCGCCGAACGAGATTCTAGTCACCGTGACGAGAATCGCTCGTGAGGAGTCTCCTCACGGGCGACGCGGTGTCCCGCGGACGGGTTCCCGACCGGCTCGAACGGTACGGTTTCCCGGGCCCCGAGCGGTTCGGAGGCGGCTCGCCCTCCCCCTCCGAGAACCGGACGACGCCAGCCGACACCACAGGCCGCCCCAGCCGGGGACCGGACGACGCCACAGGCCGCCGGGCGCGGCCGTGGCGAGCCGTCCTACAGGCCGTACTCCTTGGTGATCCGCTCGTGCCGCTCCACCTCGACGTCGACGGCCTTGGCCAGGTCGAGCCAGGCCAGCGGGTGCACCCAGCGCTCGGTGGCGTCGTCCAGAAGCGCGTCGAGCTCGACCGGGCTCACGTCCGGCGGGACCGCGATCCAGCCGAACACGCCGGGCAGCGGCTCGCCGGAGGTCGGGTGGGTCACGGTGTAGTTGTCGTCGCTGTAGACCCACATCGGCCAGCCGCGCTCGACCATGACGTCGTTGAACTCCGTCCAGTCGGCCTGGCTGGGAGCGGCGCCGTCGAAGAACCAGCTGGTGTAGCCACCCGGGCGGAGCATGCTGACCGCGGCGAAGGGCGGGACGAAGCTCTCCTGCTCCTCGGCGCTCTCCGGGATCGGCTCAAGCAGCTGTGGCTCGAAGACGACCAGGTCACCGGCGTTGTACTCCATGCCGGGAGGCTGGGGGATGGCCAGGCGCGCCGTCGCGGGGCCGGTGCGCACGCTCAGGACCTGGCGCTGGCTGCCGTCGGGGGCGGGAAGGATGATGCGCACCAGGCCCATCTCCTCCTCGATCGGCCCCTCGCTCGACTGCAGCGGCATCCCGATCTTGGCGGCGCCCAGGCGGACGGTCTCCCAGTCCTCCGCGGCCGTCGCCATGACGACCATTCGCCAGATGTCCTGCTGCTCGATCTCCCCGGAGTCGAGGAGATCGCGCAGGATGCCCGCGCCCTTGGCGTTGTCGCCGAGTTGCTGCACCGCGGCGGACCACAGGCGGGCCGCCTCGATGCCGCCGCCCGCGGCGACCGCCGCCTCTCCCTCGGCCGCCGCCTGCTCCCAGCGCTCCCGCGCGGTGTGCAGGCGGCCCAGGGCCAGGTGGCGCTGCGCGGCGGGCAGCCGCTCGGCCACCTGCTCCAGACGCTCGTCCTGGCGGGCCTCGATCAGCAGGCCGCTGAGGTACGACGCGTCCTGCGGGTCGGCGCTCTCGATGTCGCCGGACTCGACCAGCATGGTCCAGTAGATGTCGGCGCCCCTGGCCGGGTAGCCGAGGAAGCCCAGCGTGGTGGTGTGGCGCCGGGTCGCCTCCACGTCACGGCCGGACAGCGGGGTCAGCCAGCCCACCCAGCGCTCGGGGTCGGCGTTGAAGCCGTCGGCGGCGTCGAAGTAACCGACCAGCTCGTCCGTGGGGCCCGGAGCCGGAAGCGCGGTGGCCTTGTCCGCCGCGGTGCGCAGCTCGGCGATCCGCTCGGTGACGTCACCGGGGCTCCTGAGCTCCCCGGCCGCCGATTCCGCCAGGTCGGCCAGGAGGCGCGCCTGCCAGATCCCCTGGCGGGCGACCGCCAGGTGCCCGGCGACGAGCGCCAGCTCGACCCGGGCGCGGTAACCGCCCATCATGGCGAAGTAGTCGATCCACTGCTTGAGCACCCGGCCCAGCTGCCAGGTGTTGGTGATCTGCGCCGCTCCGGCGAGCGCGCGGACGGCGTGCGACCACTCGACCCAGACACGGGGGTGGTCGCCGACCACGTCGAGGTCGGGCAGGGCGTCGACGGACTCCTGCACCCGGCCGAGGGTGGCGAGCACGAGCGCGCGGAGCACTCCCTCGCGGTGCTGCTTGGCCACCGGGTCGTCGGGCTTGAAGCCGGTCGCGGCGTCGAGCGCGGTGAGCGCGTCCTCGGGGCGTCCGGCGGCGAGCAGCGCGCGGGCCGAGGCGGCCCCCAGCTCCCAGCTCGCCTCGCGGCCCGCGCCGCCCAGCGCCGCCACCGCGGTCTCGGCGTGGGAGACGGCCTCGTCGGCACGACCCGCGTCGACCAGCGCCGCGACGTGGTGCTCGGCGACGGCGGCGAAGGCCAGCGAGCCGGGCTCGACGTCCAGGGCCGAGAGGGCGGCCAGCCGCTCGGCGGCGTAACCGGGACCGTCGGCGTTCGCCTGCGCGATGGCCAGCGCCACGACGGCACCGGGCACGGACGGGCACTCGCGGACGTCCTCCCGCCTGGTGAACTCCACGAGTGTCTCGGCGTCGGCGATCGCGACCGTCCCCTGCGCGCGGTCGCCGACGCGGCCGATCAGGTGCCAGTAGCGGGCGTAGAACTCCAGCCAGGGCAGCCGCAGGTTCTCCGCCTGCTGCGCGATGGCGGGCGCGAGCACGTCGAGCTGCGCGTACCGGCCTTCCAGCGCCTGCGCGGGCACGTCTCCGATCGCCATAGCCAGACCGGTGTTACCTGCTTCATGCAGTTGCCGCTGGGTGTCGCCCACCCAGGCCCAGATGTCCACGTCCATGAGACGTCAGTCTGCCAGGTCGGGGAGCATGCCCCAAACGGCTTGGCGAACCCGCACGCCCCCAGGGCCTCACGGTATGACCCTGTATGACCCCGCACGTGCGGATGAGCGCGATCCCGCCGGACGCGCGGCCCGCGGCGCCACCACGAGGGTCACGGAAGATTCACCCGTACGCCCCGGAGCGTGACCCCGGCGGACACACCGCGCCCGCACGACGCCACCGGGGTCATGGGGGACCTGGATCCCGCACGCCGCCCGGAACGCGACCACGACGGACGCGACGGGGACGCGCGGCGCCCGGAGCGTACCCCGACCCGGCGCGGCCGGGGACGCGTACCGCTCAGAGCGTGATCTCGCCCGACGCGACCAGGACCGCGGGACCCGCCAGGTAGCTGGTGTGCTCGTCGAGGGTGACGGTGACGGTGCCTCCGGGCACCTCCACCGTCCAGGTGCCGCTGGTCTCCCCGGCCAGCCGCGCAGCCGCCACGACCGAGGCGACCGTGCCGGTGCCGCAGGACCTCGTCTCGCCCGAGCCGCGCTCGAAGACCCGCATGACGACGCGGCGCGGGCCCACCGGATTGAGCAGCTCGATGTTGACCCCGCCGGGGAACACCTCGGGGTCGAACGCCGGCTGGTGGCTCAGGTCGAGCTGGGCCACCGGGTCGCCGATGACGCAGGCCAGGTGGGGGTTGCCCATGTCGACGTGGAGACCCTCGTACTCGTGGCCCGCGACGGTCGTGCGGCTCGACCCCAGCACCCGGGGCGCGCCCATGTCGACGGTCACGTCACCCGTCTCCGCCAGCCGTACCCGCCGGACGCCTCCCCTGGTCGCGACGCCGAACTCCCCCGGCGCGGCGAGGCCCGTGTCGACCAGGTAGCGGGCGAAGACCCGCATCCCGTTGCCGCACATCTCGGCGACGCCGCCGTCGGCGTTGCGGTAGTCCATGAACCACTCGGCCTCGCCCGCCTGGCCGGAGACCTCCGGGCTGAGCTTCGTCCGCGTCACGCGCAGCACGCCGTCCGCGCCGATCCCCGCGCGCCGGTCGCACACCGCCGCCACGATCGTCGCGGACAACTCCAGCTCACCGTCCGGGTCGGGGAGGATGACGAAGTCGTTCTCGGTGCCGTGTCCCTTCGCGAATCGCATGTCCCAACTCTATCCAGGCACGCGTCCGCCCCCGCCACCCCCGTCGTCCCGGCACGGTCCGGGGAGGGGTCAGCCGTGAATCGCGGCGAGCGCGCGGCCCAGGAGGTCCGGTTCCCGCTGGGAGATCCAGATCACGCGGGGATCGCGGCGGAACCACGACTCCTGGCGGCGGACGAACCTCCGCGTCGCCCGTACCGTCTCCTGCTTCGCCTCCTCCTCGGTGCACTCACCGCCGAGGAAGCGCAGCACCTGCGCGTACCCGAGGGCCCGGCTGGCCGTACGGCCTCCGGCGAGCCCGCGCGCGGCCAGTTCCCTGACCTCGTCCACCAGCCCGGCCCGCCACATGTGGTCGACCCGCGCCTCGACCCGGGCGTCCAGCACCTCCCTGGGCACCTCCACCCCCAGCTGGACGCTGTCGTAGACGGCGTCGTACGACGGCATCGTGGCCGAGAACGGCCGCCCGGAGATCTCGACGACCTCCAGGGCGCGGATGATCCTGCGCCCGTTGCCCGGCAGGATGGTCTCGGCGGCCTTGGGGTCGCGCTCGCGGAGCCGCTCGTAGAGCGGGCCGGGGCCGCTCAGGTCGAGTTCGGCCTCCAGCCGGGCGCGGACCTCCGGATCGGTGCCGGGGAACTCCAGGTCGTCCAGGGCGGCTCGCACGTACAGCCCGGATCCGCCCACCAGGATCGGCACGATCTCCCTGGCGCGCAGGTCGTCGATGATCGGCCGGATCAGCGACTGGTACTCGGCCACGCTGGCGGCCCTGGTCACGTCCCAGATGTCCAGCAGATGGTGAGGCACCCCCCTGCGCTCCGCCACGGAGAGTTTCGCCGTCCCGATGTCCATTCCTTGGTAAAGCTGCATGGAGTCGGTGTTGATCACCTCACCCCCCAGTTCGAGGGCGAGATCCACGGCCAGGTCGGACTTTCCGGCCGCGGTCGGTCCGACAACGGCGATGACGGGTAGCTGAGGCACGGGGTAAGTCTGCCAACTCCCCGGGTATGGATGAGAGGCGATGCGTCCTCGCATCGGAATTGGGGGATTCACCATGTCGATCCTCGACAAGGTCAAGCACATGCTGGGCGGAAACGCCAAGACCGAAGAACTCGCCAAGCAGGGCATCGACAAGGCGGAACAGTTCGCCAAGAGGAAGCTGGGCGGAAAGCACGCCCGGAACATCGAAACCGCCGCGCAGAAGGCCAGGGAGATGGCCGACAAGATCGACGAGCCGGGCACCACGCCGCCGCAGGACACGGCACCCGAGCCCGGCCGCACCACGCCGCCGGGTACGACACCCGCGCCGGGCCGCGCCACGCCTTCCGGGCGGGACGACACCACACCCGGTCCCGGCCAGCCCGGCACCACACCACCGCCCTACGGGCCGTAGGCGGTCGGCGGGGCCGATTCGGGCCCCGGTCAGTCTCGGTCAGTCCCAGTCGAGCATCGGCTGCAGGTACCCCTCCAGGGTCAGCAGCCAGCGCTTCGACTCCACGCCGTCGCCACCGCTGAACCCGCCGAGCCCGTTGCCCGCGACCACCCGGTGGCACGGCACGATGACGGGAATCGGGTTGGCTCCCATGATCGACCCGATGGCCCGTGCCGGGACCCCCGTACCGCTGCGGGCCGCCAGCTCCCCGTAGGTCACCGCCCTCCCGTACGGAACCGTCTCGTACAGGGTGCCGAGCACCCTGCGCTGTACCGGTGAGGTCAGCCGCCAGTCAACCGGCACCCCGAAGACCTTCAGCCTGCCCGCGTAGTAGTCGCCCAGCTCGCCGAGCACGGCCGCCGTCCTGCCGGGATCGTCCACCTCCTCCAGCCCCGGCCGTTCGAGCAGGCGAGCCCTGAACCGGGCCGGGTCGCCCCAGCCCACACTCACCACGCCGTCCTCGGTCACGGCGACGACCATGTCCCCCAGCCGCGTCGGAACGCTCCCGAACGCCACGGTCCCCGCCATCGGCCTCATTCCCCCTTCGCGAACCCGTCGTCCCCGGCCCCCGGGGCGTCGCGCCCGTCCTTCGTACGCCGCGTCAGCCGTTCTGGGCGCCCGTCCTCACCCGCTCACCGTAACCAATTCCGGGCGGGATCAATCCGTCCATCGGGCCACGAAGTAGCCGACACCGTAGGGCGCGTCGTCGTAGAGGATCTCGCCGCGCAGGGCGCCTCCGCACCCGCCGAGGACCTGCAGGGCCGCGCGGCCCGCGACCCACAACTCGGCGGCCTCGCCGGGGTCGAGCGCCGGGACCTCGGCGCGGGCGAGCGCCTCGACGATCGCCCTGTCGTACGGCTCCGCCCGGGGATCCAGGTATCCGGGGGACTTCTCGGTCAGACGGGCCGAACCATCGGCCATGACGAGCATCGCCACGCGACCGGCCGTGGCCGCCAGCCGTCCGCCCAGGGACGCGCACTCCCTCGGGGCCGCGCCGAAGGAGATCGCGTGGAATCCCGAGGCGGTCAGGCGCTCTCTTCCGAGGAGCCAGCGGCCGACCGACAGGGACAGCGGCAGGACGGGCTCCCCCTCTCCGCTCCGGACGTCGACACCCCAGGGCGCGAGGCTACCTGCGGCGTCCGCGCCGTACGTCGCGGTCCGGTCCGCGCCTCCCACCACCACGATCTCGTCGGCTCCGGCGTCGCGCAACGCCCCGATCGCGGCCGCGCAGGCCGTCCTGAGGTCGTCGAGCTCCGAGGCCGCGGTCCCGGCCAGCTCGGGGACCAGCAGCGGGGGATGCGGGCACACGGCCGCGGCGACAAGCACCTCGCCAGACTAACGGAGCCCTCCTCAGGAACCACTCCGGCGTCTCGCGGCGAGGGCGGTCGTACGGGACCTCGTACCGGATGCCGTACGGGGTCCGGAAACGCGCCGGGGCACGGTGATCCTCTCACCGTGCCCCGGCGGGCGGTCATGCCCCGGCGTGCCGGTCGTGTCCGGCAGGCCGGTCCCGGGTCAGTAGCCGCCGATGGGCCCCTGGGGATGGACGTAGCCGACAGGGCCGTCGTTCAGATAATCCTGCTCGGTGTCCTGCGGCTTCTGCGGGCTGCCGCTCTGCTGCTGCTTCGACGGCTTGTCCTCCGCGGGCCTCCCCGCGGCCGACTCGGCTCCCGGCTCGCTCTCGTCCGCTGTGCCGCTGCCGGTGCCGGAGTCGCCGCCTCCGGTGGAGGTGTCGCCGCCTCCGGAGGCGGCGTCCGCCTCCTTCTCCGGCTTCCGCTCCTTGGCCTGCGGCGGGCTCTGGTCCGGCTCGGGCTCCTGGGACGCCTCCTGGGCGCTGTCCGGTGCCGACGGCACCCGGGGGTCGTCGCCTCCGGCGTTCATGAAGGCGAAGACGGCACCTCCGCCCAGGAGGGCGGCGGCGAGGACGGAGAAGACGGCTATGGCCAGGCCGCTTCCCCGCTGGGTCTTACGACGTTTTCTGGGCTCGCCGACGGAGTCGGCGAGGATCTCTGGCTCTCCGGGACTGCCCGGGGATGATGGAGGGACATGCATGGGGAAAACTCCCTGCGGCTCTCGGGGGGAAACCTCCACGGCTTCCGAGGGTGCCGAACCACAGTAGCCACAGCAGGGAAATGCTTGCACATCAATCACGGGTGAATCACGAAATATCATCTGTTAGGGGACTGGCGACGGCGGCACGCGCATAGCCGCTGGCGGGAGCGGTGGCACCACCGGGATCGCCGTCCCCATCGGGGATTCCGGCGATTCGATCATGGACTCGCGTCGTGTGGGAAAGCGCCTTCGGAAAGGGCATCCGGAAGACCCCGCCCGGAGGAAAATTTCCGGGGACATCCGGGATCCCGGCCCCCGGATCCCCGGCCCCGGGCCCCGTTCACGGTCCCGGTCATGGAAGGAGCGCGTCCACGGAAACCGGCTCGGAGGGCGCCCCGGGAAGCCCTCCGGCGGGGAACACCTCGGGGAGGTGCTTCCGGCGGGACATCCCGGAGGAAAAGGATCTCAGGAGACGGAGCAGCCCGAGGTCTCGGGGAGCGGGGCGGGGCGGCCGATCGAGGGCATGCCGAGCATGACCCCGGAACCGGCTCCGGCCGGGGCACCCTGACGGGCCTGCCAGGTGTCGCCCGCGCGGGTGCGGCGGAGCCTCAGGGCGGGACCGTCGGCGACCAGGTGGTGCGGCGCCGCGTACGTGACCTCGGCGCTCACCACGTCACCCGGACGCGGGGTATCGGCGCCGGGGGCGAAGTGCACCAGGCGGTTGTCGGGAGCCCGCCCCGACATGCGGTGGGTCGCCTCGTCCTTGCGACCCTCGCCCTCGGCGACCAGCACGTCGAGAGTCCGGCCGACCTGCCTCTTGTTCTCCGCCCAGGAGATCTCGGTCTGCAGGGCGACGAGCCGCTCGTAGCGCTCCTGCACGACCTCCTTGGGAACCTGGTCGTCCATGGTGGCGGCGGGAGTGCCCGGCCGGATGGAGTACTGGAACGTGAAGGCGTTGGCGAACCGCGACTCGCGCACCACGTCGAGAGTGCCCTGGAAGTCCTCCTCGGTCTCGCCGGGGAAGCCCACGATGATGTCGGTGGAGATCGCCGCGTCGGGCATGGCCGCGCGGACCCGCTCGATGATGCCCAGGTAGCGCTCGGCCCGGTAGGAGCGGCGCATGGCCTTGAGGACCCGGTCGGAGCCCGACTGCAGCGGCATGTGGAGCTGGTGCATCACATTGGGCGTCTCGGCCATGGCCGCGATGACGTCGTCGGTGAACGCCGCCGGGTGCGGGCTGGTGAAGCGGACCCGCTCCAGCCCCTCGATGTCGCCGCAGGCCCGCAGCAGCTTGCCGAAGGCGAGCCGGTCGCCGAACTCCACGCCGTACGTGTTGACGTTCTGACCGAGGAGGGTGATCTCCAGCACGCCCTGGTCGACCAGGGTGCGCACCTCGTTGAGGACGTCGCCGGGGCGGCGGTCCTTCTCCTTGCCGCGCAGCGCGGGCACGATGCAGAACGTGCAGGTGTTGTTGCACCCCACGGAGACCGACACCCAGGCGGCGTAGGCGGACTCGCGCTTGGTCGGCAGCGTGCTCGGGAAGGTCTCCAGGGATTCCTTGATCTCGACCTGGGCCTCCCGCTGGACGCGCGCCCGCTCCAGCAGCACCGGCAGCGAGCCGATGTTGTGGGTGCCGAACACCACGTCCACCCAGGGTGCCCTGCGGACGATCTCCCCCTGGTCCTTCTGCGCCAGGCAGCCGCCCACGGCGATCTGCATGCCGGGGTTGCCCACCTTCGAGGGGCGCAGGTGGCCGAGGTTGCCGTAGAGCTTGTTGTCGGCGTTCTCCCGTACGGCACAGGTGTTGAACACGACCACGTCGGCCGTCTCCCCCTGCGCGGCCGGGACGTATCCGGCGTCTTCCAGCAGGCCCGACAGGCGCTCGGAGTCGTGCACGTTCATCTGGCACCCATAGGTACGGACCTCGTACGTGCGGGCGCTCTCCACGGTGACAGTCATCTCAAGACACAAGGGTAGGCGCTCCGCCGAACCTTCAGGTACGCCCTCACCTCCTCGAACCACGGGTAATCAATTGGTCACCGAACGTCAACGAACTCGCTAAGGTGGGGCTCCAAAGCCGCATGCGAGAATTAGGACTCGACCGACAGCTGAGAGTGGTGAGCCACGGTGGCGATGCTCGTGCAGACCTCGGAGGCCCCGGTGAAGGCCAAGAAGCCCGGCAAGAAGCCACACAAGAAGCCGCGGAGCACCGCGGCCCCGGTGGCGAGCTTCTGGGCGACACCCGGCGAACTCGGCATCGACGAATGGTTCGAGCTCAACTCCCGCGATGACGGCGGTCGCTACGAGCTCATCGACGGGAGCCTCATCGTGTCTCCTGCCCCATCCGCCCGGCACCAGTGGATCGGCGACCGGCTGCGCCGGTTCCTGGAAGACGCCGCCCCCGAGGAGTTGATGGTCGTCACCGGCACCGGACTCCTCCTGGACTCCAAACCCGGTGTCATTCCGGACGTCATGGTGGTGGAACGGAAACCGATCCGTGACGGCGCCCAGATCGTCGATCCGGAGTGGGCCCACCTCGTCGTGGAGATCGTCTCCAGGTCCACCACGGCTGTGGACCGGATCGTCAAACCGGTGAAGTACGCGGAGGCCGGGATACCCCACTTCTGGCGCGTCGAGATGAACCCGTTCCGGGGACAGGGATCCGACGAGCTTCCCGTGATCTTCACGTACGCCCTCGACGAGAACGACGAGTACCAGCTCATCCATCGTGTCGCCACCGGAACGACCGTGAACCTGACGGAACCGTTCGCCTTCAGGGTTGATCCCGAGGTCCTGAGCAGGATTTGACGATCGAAGCGTGAGCATGCCGTGATCTGATCGGTACCGCAGGGTTAGCCTCAGGTGCCCTTTACAGAATTACGTTGTCCACCATGACGGAGAACGGGGACAAGACTCCTCTGGTCGTGCTTGAAGGCGTCAACAAGCACTTCGGCAGCCTGCACGTCCTTCGGGACATCAATCTGACGATCTCCCGCGGCGAGGTTCTCGTCGTCATCGGCCCGTCGGGCGGCGGCAAGTCGACCCTCTGCCGGACGATCAACCGGCTGGAGGCGATCGACGAGGGGACCATCACCTTCGACGGGCAGCCGCTCGCGGTGGAGGGCAAGACCCTGGCCAAGCTCAGGTCCGAGGTCGGGATGGTGTTCCAGTCCTTCAACCTGTTCGCCCACAAGACGATCCTCGAGAACGTCACGCTTGGGCCGATCAAGGTTCGCGGCATCGCGAAGGGCGACGCGGAGCGGCGGGGGATGGAGTTGCTGGAGCGCGTCGGCATCGGCGCCCAGGCGTCGAAGTATCCCGCGCAGCTCTCGGGAGGCCAGCAGCAGCGCGTGGCGATCGCCCGCGCCCTGGCGATGGATCCCAAGATGATCCTGTTCGACGAGCCGACCTCTGCGCTCGACCCGGAGATGGTCCAGGAAGTGCTCGACGTCATGATCGGCCTCGCCCAGGAGGGCATGACGATGATGGTCGTCACCCACGAGATGGGCTTCGCCCGCCGCGCGGCGAACCGCGTGGTGTTCATGGCGGAAGGCCAGGTCGTGGAGGAGAACACCCCCGAGGAGTTCTTCACCAACGCCCGGACCGACCGGGCCAAGGATTTTCTTTCCAAGATCCTCACTCACTGACGGCTCTGTTCATCCCTGACCCACCCCTGATGGAAAACGAGGTAGCAAGAATGCGTGTACGTCGTATTGGAGCCGTGGTCATCGCAGCCGCGGCGGCGATGGCCGGTCTGACCGCGTGCGGTGACGACAGCGGCGGCGGAAGCGACAAGTTCGTCGTGGGCATCAAGGTCGACCAGCCCGGTCTCGGGCAGAAGCAGCCCGACGGCTCCTTCAAGGGTTTCGACGTCGACGTGGCCCGGTATGTCGCCAAGGAGCTCGGCTACACGGACGACAAGATTGAGTTCAAGGAGGCCATCTCGGCCAACCGCGAATCTTTCATCCAGCAGGGCCAGGTCAACGCCGTGATCGCGACCTACTCGATCACCGACGACCGCAAGAAGAAGGTCTCTTTCGCCGGCCCGTACCTGGTCACCGGCCAGGACATCCTGACCCGCGTGGACGACACCACGATCAACAGCGTCGAGGACCTCAAGACCAAGAAGGTCTGCGGCGCCCAGGGGTCCTCCTCCCCCGCCCGCCTGGTCGAGAAGTTCGGCGAGGAGTGGAAGAGCGGGTTCCTCACCGAGCAGCAGGGCTACGGCGCCTGCCTGCCGCTGCTGGAGAACAAGCAGGTCGACGCGATCTCCACGGACGCGACGATCCTGGCCGGCTTCGCCACCCAGTCTCCCGGCAAGTTCCGCCTCGTCGGCCAGCCCTTCTCCGAGGAGAAGTACGGCATCGGCCTGAAGCTGGAGGACAAGGCGACCCGCGACAAGGTCAACGCGGCCGTGGAGAAGATGTTCACGGACGGCAGCTGGAAGAAGGCGATCGACGCCAACTTCGGTGAGTTCGGCAAGTTCTTCACCACCCCGCCGACCGTCGAGCGCTACTGAACCGGTCACACCCCGGCCGGGGCGTACGGACGCCCCGGCCTGTGACCACTGGAGGGAT
This sequence comes from Streptosporangium oxazolinicum, assembly GCF_039537505.1. Lineage (NCBI taxonomy): Bacteria > Bacillati > Actinomycetota > Actinomycetes > Streptosporangiales > Streptosporangiaceae > Streptosporangium > Streptosporangium oxazolinicum. The sequence continues at coordinate 240,630 of NZ_BAABAQ010000010.1, read as the reverse complement.
GAGTGCAGGCACTCTTCGATGAATTCCCGATCATTCTCGGCGCTTTCTGGTTGACGGTCCGGCTCACCCTCGCCAGTGGGCTGGTGGCGCTCGTGCTCGGGACGATCCTCGCTGGCATGCGGGTCAGCCCGCTGCCGGTCCTGCGCGGGATCGGCACGACGTACGTGAACGTCCTGCGGAACACCCCGCTCACCCTGGTGATCGTGTTCTGCGGGCTGGGCCTCGGCCTGGTCCTGGACGTCTCGTTCTCCGAGAGCCTGTCCACCAACTACCTGTGGCTCTCCATCATCGGACTGTCCGCCTACACGGCGGCGTTCGTCTGCGAGGCGATCCGGGCCGGGATCAACACGGTCCCGGTCGGCCAGGCGGAGGCGGCCCGCGCCATCGGGCTCACGTTCGGCCAGAACCTGAGGCTGATCGTGCTGCCCCAGGCGTTCCGCGCGGTGATCGCCCCGCTGGGCAGCATCCTGATCGCGCTGACCAAGAACACCACGATCGCCGCGGCCATCGGGGTGGGTGAGGCGTCCCTGACCATGAAGACGCTGTTCGAGGCGCACGGAGACGCGGTCATCCAGATCTTCGCCGGGTTCGCGCTGGGCTTCCTGATCCTGACCCTGCCGACCGGGCTGTTGTTCGGCTGGCTGGCCAAGCGCCTGGCGGTGGTCCGATGACCGCGGTGACCACCGTCGAGCGGCCTCCGGCGCGCAAGCGGCGCGTCGAGAGTTCCGAGCGCGTCAGCGTCCTGTACGACATTCCCGGCCCCAAGGCCCGGATACGCAACAACGTGCTCACCGTGCTGGTCGTCCTCGCCGTGTTGTTCGCGGTGTACGTGATGGTGACCAAGCTCGGCGAGAAGAACCAGCTCAGCGCCGAGTTGTGGACGCCGTTCCTGCGCGGCGACGTGTGGATCAACCTGATCCTGCCCGGTCTGGTGAACACGCTCAGCGCGGCCGCGGTCGCGGCCCTGATCGCGGTGCCGTTCGGGTTCGTCTTCGGCATCGGCCGGCTCTCGACGAACGCCTGGATCCGCCGTTCCGCGGGTGCGGTCGTCGAGTTCTTCCGGGCGATCCCGCTGCTGATCATGATCTTCGCGGTGATGTTCGGCGGGAGCGCGGTCTTCGGGCTCACCGTGACGCCGTTCTGGGCCGTGGTGATCGGCCTGGTGCTGTACAACGGCTCGGTGCTGGCGGAGATCGTACGGGCGGGCATCCTGTCCATCCCCCGGGGGCAGAGCGAGGCCGCGCTCGCGGTCGGCCTGCGTCCGGGCCAGGTGATGCGGATGATCCTGCTGCCGCAGGCGGTCACGGTCATGATGCCGGCGATCGTCGCGCAGCTGGTGGTGCTCCTGAAGGACACCGCCCTGGGCTTCATCGTGTCGTTCGAGGACCTGTTGAACGCGGGGGCACGCGTGCTGCCCTCCAACTTCAACAACATCATTCCCGCTGTGATCGTCATCGCGATCATCTACATCATCATCAACGTGATGGTGGGCGCCGTCGCCACCTGGCTGGAGAGGCGGAGCCGGCGCAGCAGGAAGACCGCGGCCAAGCCGATCGCCCGGCCCGACTCGCCGACCGCGGTCGAGGGCGGCGTCGGAACCCCCACCCCCGCACCGTAGAGGCACGGCGCTCGAAGGGCGGTCACCGGATCCGGTGGCCGCCCTTCCTCGTGCCGCGTGGGTGAAGGTGGGGGAAAGCCTCCGCGGGCCGACTTATGGCGGAGACCGGGCCAACCGCCCTCATCTCATCATTCCCCCTGATCTCACGGCTCGCGCGGTTCACCGGCGGCATATCTCGGGTGACGCGAGCGTGATACCGGCGACACGCGGCGGGTTATCGGGCAGGATTGCGCCATGTCCCCCGAGCAGGTCGTCCTGCCGTACGCCACCTGGCCGTCGCCGGTCTCCACCTCCGACGTCGCCCGTTCCGGGCTGCGCCTCGGATATCCGACGGTGCTCGGCGAGGAGGTCTGGTGGACCGAGGACCGTCCCGCCGAGGGCGGGCGGACCACCATCGTGCACCGGAGCGCCGACGGCGCCCAGCGCGAGCTGCTGAGCGCGCCGTGGAGCGCGAGGACCAGGGTCCACGAGTACGGCGGGCGGTCGTACGCGGTGGTGCCCGGCGAGGGCGTGGTGTTCACGAACTTCGCCGACCAGCGGCTCTATCTGCTGCCCACCGGCGGCGAGCCCCGGCCGCTCACACCGGAGCCCGAGGAGGCGGCGGCCCTGCGCTACGCGGACCTGGTCGTCCACGACGGGCAGGTCTGGTGTGTCAGGGAGCGCCACGACGACGGCCGGGTGAGCCGGTCGATCGTGTCCATCCCGCTGTCCGGTGAGGGCGAGCCGCGCGAGCGGGCCGGCGGCCACGACTTCTACGCCGCCCCCACCATCTCCCCCGACGGCGAGCACCTGGCCTTCGTCTGCTGGGACCACCCCCGGATGCCGTGGAACGGCACCGAGCTGTGGATCTCCCGGCTCGCCGACGGCACCTCCTGGAAGGTCAAGGGCGGCACCTCCGAGTCGGTGCTCGCCCCGCGGTGGCGCGACGAGCAGAGCCTCTACCTGATCTCCGACTGGTCGGGCTGGTGGAACCTCTACCTGGTCGGGATATACGGCACCTCACCAAGGGCGCTCTACCCGGCGGAGCAGGAGTTCGCTGGTCCGCTGTGGCAGCTCGGCGCGGTGCCGTACGCCCCGATGGCCGACGGGAGCCTCGCGGTCCTGCACGGGCGGGGCGACCTGCGGCTGGGGGTCTTCGACCCGGACAGTGGCGTGCTGAGCGACCTGGACGTGCCCTACGAGGGCTGGGACGCGGTGCTGGCCACCGACGGGCACGCCCTGGTCGGGATCGGGTACGGTCCGGCGCTACCCCGGTCGATCGTCAGGGTCGACACCGTGACCGAGCGGGTGGAGGAGCTCCGCCGGGACGTCAACGAGCTGCCCGACCCCGGCTACCTGCCACTCGCCAGGCCCGTGGAGTTCCAGACCCGGTTCGGGCGCGAGGTGCACGCGTTCCTCTACCCGCCGTCCAACCCCGTGGCGCGTGGCGAGGGTCCCGCGCCGTACGTCGTGTTCGTGCACGGCGGGCCCACCGGGCACAGCGTCGGCGCGCTCGACCTGGAGAAGGCGTTCTTCACCAGCAGGGGCATCGGTGTGCTCGACGTCAACTACGGCGGTTCCACCGGCTACGGCCGTGTCTACCGCGAACGGCTGCGCGGCCAGTGGGGCGTGGTCGACGTCGAGGACTCGATCGCCGCCGCCGAGTGGCTCGCGGCGGAAGGGCTGGGCGACCCGGCGCGGATCGCGATCCGGGGCGGCAGCGCGGGCGGCTGGACGGTGATGGCGGCCTGCTGCGCGTCCGACACGTTCGCCGGGGGCGTCTCCTACTACGGCGTGAGCGCGCTCGCCGACTTCAGCGCGACCACCCACGACTTCGAGTCGCGCTACATCGACTGGCTGATCGGCCCGGAGGACCCCGCCCTGTACGCCTCGCGCGAGCCCGTCGGCCGGGTGGCGGGGGTGAGCTGTCCCATGCTGCTCCTGCAGGGCCTGTCCGACCCGGTGGTCCCTCCGGCGCAGTCGCAGGCCTTCGTCGACGCTCTCGCCGAACGCGGCGTTCCCTGCACCTATCTCACCTTCGAGGGCGAGGCCCACGGCTTCCGCCGCGCCGAGACCCGCAGCGCGGCCCTGGCCACCGAGCTCGCCTTCTACCAGCAGATCTTCCACTCCTGAGCGAAAGACCGGGCTCGGTGAAGTGGGCGAGGGCGCCCGGCTCGGCTCGGCTCAGCGGGTCCGGCAGGTCCGTCGGATCCAGCAGGTTCGGTGGGTTCGTCGGACCCGTCGGGTCCGCTGGATCCAGCGGGTTCGCCGGATCCAGCGGGTTCGCCGGGTTCAGCGGGCGAACTCGGTGGCCCGTGATTCGCGGACGACCGTGATGCGGATCTGGCCGGGGTAGGTGAGCTCCTCCTCGACCTGCTTGGCGACGTCGCGGGCGATCACCTGGGCCTGGATGTCGTCGACCGCGTCGGGCTTCACCATGACCCTGATCTCCCGTCCCGCCTGCATGGCGAAGACCTTCTCGACGCCCTCGTAGGAGGTGGCGATCTCCTCAAGACGCTCCAGCCGCTTGACGTAGGCCTCCAGCGACTCGCGGCGGGCGCCGGGACGGCTGCCGCTGATCGCGTCGGCGGCCTGGGTGAGGACGGCCTCGACGGTCTTGACCTCGACCTCGTTGTGATGGGCCTCGATGGCGTGGACGACGTCCTCGTGCTCGCCGTACCGTCTGGCGATCTCGGCGCCGATGAGCGCGTGGCTGCCCTCGACCTCGTGGGTGAGTGCCTTGCCGATGTCGTGCAGGAGGGTGCAGCGCTTGAGCAGCGTCGTGTCGAGCCGCAGCTCGGCCGCCATGATCCCGGCGATGTGGGCGGACTCGATGAGGTGGCCCAGCACGTTCTGGCCGTAGGAGGTGCGGTAACGGAGCTGACCGAGGAGGGTGACCAGCTCGGGATGCATGTCGGTGATGCCGAGCTCCACCAGGGCGTCCTCGCCCGCGCGCACGCACAGCTCCTGAACCTCCGCCTTGCTGCGCTCGTGGGCCTCCTCGATGCGCTGCGGATGGATGCGGCCGTCGAGGACGAGTTTCTCCAGGGTCAGCCGCCCGGTCTCGCGGCGGACCGGGTCGAAGCACGACAGCAGCACGGCTTCCGGCGTGTCGTCGATGATCAGGTTGACGCCGGTGGTCGACTCGAAGGCGCGGATGTTGCGACCCTCGCGGCCGATGATGCGCCCCTTCATCTCGTCGCCCGGCAGGTGCAGGACGCTCACCACGGACTCGGCGGTCTGCTCGGTGGCCACCCGCTGGACCGCCAATGTGACGATCTTGGTGGCGCGCTTCTCGCCCTCCTTGCGGGCCTCGCCCTCGATCTCCCTGATGATCAGCGCGGCCTCGCGCTTGGCCTGGTTCTCGATCTCCCGGACCAGCTCGGTCCTGGCCTGGTCGATGGTGAGCCCGGACACCCGTTCCAGAATGGTCTTGCGCTCCTCGGCGACCCGTTCGAGATCCTCCCGGCGGTCGGCCAGCTCGGTCTCCGTCTCGGCGAGCTTGCGGGCCCGGTCGGCCTGGCGCCTGGCCTCCTCGTCGAGGCGCTGCTCCCGCTCGGCCAGCCGGTTCTCCCTGCGTTCGAGGTCGGACCGGAGCTCCTTGAGCTCGTACTTCAGGATCTTGCCCTCGGCCTCGGCCTCCTTGCGCATCTCGGCCGCGGCCTCGACCGCCGTCTCCGACTTGCGCAGGAGCTCTCCGGCGTCGTCCTGGGCCTTCGCCCGGATGTCGGCGGCCTCGCGCCTGGCCTCCTCCAGGTGGGCCTCGACCTCGGCCTCCTGCTCGGGGGTGGGGCCCTTCGGCACGGTCTCGGCTCCACCTATGCGACGCAGCAACACGACCAGCACGGCTGTCATCACGGCGAGAGCCACAACCGTCACTACCAACATGACGACCACGACCGGATCCATGCGCGCCTCACCTTCCTCGCGTCGCAAATATCAGGCACACGAGGGGTCACACGCACGGCACGGAAAGCTCAAGAGACGGCGCCGTCGGGACAGAAGTGAACCCAGAGGGGATCACCCACCGGCTGTTCCCGCCGGTCCGTCGTCCCGTCCTCATCCGTCAAGCCTGCTTGTCCGTATTACACCGCTATGACAATCCGCACTGCGCGGAGTAACTCCTCACTGCCGTTGAGATTAAGCGTCAGAGAGGTAACGAGCAAGCAAAGACCCGCTGTCAAGCTGCTTCGAACTAGTCGAGTGGATAGCCCGGATCCTCCGCGAATGGCGATGTTTCCGCCCCCTCATCCTCCAGCACTTCGCGGATGACGCGAAACGCCAGGCCGGGACCGTATCCCTTGCGGGCGAGCATGCCGGCCAGCCTGCGGGTCCTGACCGCGGGCTCCAGGCCCCGGGTCGAGGAGAGCTTGCGGCGCACAAGGCGACGGGCGGTCTCCGCCTCCTCCTCGGGGTCGAGCCGATCCACCGCTTCCTTCACGGTCTCCTCGTCCACCCCTCGGTGGCGGAGCTCCGAGGCGAGGGCCTTTCTGGCGAGCCCCCGCCCGGCGTGGCGCGAACTCACCCATGCCGCGGCGAACGCCTCGTCGTCGATGAGCCCGACCTCGGAGAAGCGGTCCAGCACGGCGTCCACCGCCTCCTGGGGCACCTCGCGCTTGCGCAGCGCCTCCGCGAGCTGGGCTCGGGTGCGCGGTGCCATGGTCAGCAGCCGCAGGCAGATGCCTCGCGCCACCGCCTGCGGATCGGCCCCGGCCTTCCGGCTCGCCGAAGCCCCCTCGGCCGACCCGCCGGACCCGTTGAACCCGCCGAGTCCGTCGGATCCAGCAGGCCCGTCAGCTCCGTCAGGTCTGTCGAGTCCGTCGTGTCTGTCGGGGCCATCGGACAGGAAGCCGGGGGAGGCACCCCCGGACCTCCGCCCGCCACGCCGGGAGGCACGCTTCTTCCGGCCTCGCGGCGCGCCATCCACGGGCTCCGCGGTCTCCTCGCCGAACCCCTCTCCTGAGACGGGCGGACCGTAGTCGCGCCCGCGCCCCCGCCTGCCCGGTGAGCCCGCCCGAGGCTCGTCGGGCCAGGCACCCCAGTCTCTCGGCCCGGCCTCACCGGCCGGACCGGAGTCAGATCCCGTCGTCATCGATCAGCCCGGATTCAGGCGTCACCCGGCTTGGGAGCGGCGGCGGCCTTGGCACCGCGACCGGACGCGGCGGACGCCGTGGCCGCACGGCCGGACGGGGCGGCCGGAGCCGAAGCCACGGGGGCGGGCGACGGGGTGGCCGGGTTGTCGAGGCGCGGGCCGATGCCGAGCTTCTCCTTGATCTTCTTCTCGATCTCGTTCGCCATGTCCGGGTGGCTCTTGAGGAAGTTTCGCGCGTTCTCCTTGCCCTGGCCGAGCTGGTCACCCTCGTAGGTGTACCAGGCGCCGGACTTGCGGACGAAGCCGTGCTCGACACCCATGTCGATCAGGCCACCCTCGCGGGAGATGCCGACGCCGTAGAGGATGTCGAAGTCGGCCACGCGGAAGGGCGGGGCCATCTTGTTCTTGACGATCTTCACCCGGGTGCGGTTGCCGACCGCCTCGGTGCCGTCCTTCAGCGTCTCGATGCGGCGGATGTCGAGACGGACCGAGGCGTAGAACTTCAGCGCCTTTCCACCGGTCGTGGTCTCGGGCGAGCCGAACATGACGCCGATCTTCTCGCGGAGCTGGTTGATGAAGATCGCGGTGGTGCCGGTGTTGTTGAGCGCGCCGGCGACCTTGCGCAGCGCCTGGGACATCAGGCGGGCCTGGAGACCGACGTGGCTGTCGCCCATCTCGCCCTCGATTTCGGCCTTGGGCACCAGGGCCGCGACCGAGTCGATGACCAGCAGGTCGACGGCGCCGGACCGGATCAGCATGTCGGCGATCTCCAGCGCCTGCTCACCGGTGTCGGGCTGGGAGACGAGCAGCGCGTCGGTGTCGACGCCCAGCTTCTGGGCGTACTCCGGGTCGAGCGCGTGCTCGGCGTCGATGAACGCGGCGATGCCGCCACCGCGCTGGGCGTTGGCCACCGCGTGCAGGGCGACCGTGGTCTTGCCCGAGGACTCGGGACCGTAGACCTCGACGATGCGGCCGCGCGGGAAGCCGCCGATGCCGAGGGCCACGTCGAGCGCGATGGAGCTGGTGGGAATCACCTCGATGGGCGCCCGGGTCTCGTCGCCCAGGCGCATGATCGAGCCCTTGCCGAACTGACGCTCGATCTGAGCGAGTGCGGTCTCAAGCGCCTTCTCGCGGTCGTTAGCTGCCATGGGAGCCCCCTGAAGGGTCGCGGGTTGGATCGGTTGCCAGAAAGCTACGGGGTGCCGCCGACAATTTCGGGAGGGCACGCCAGGAGTGACGGCCTGTTCAATATAGCCGAACGACTGTTCGATCGCCGCCCGTTGGCACCACGGGTTACAGGAGTCGCGAACCACCACGGAGGCGCCCGCGCCCGATCGGGCGCGGGCGGCGGGTCATGGCCTCGAAGGGTACGGAACCCATCCGGGAGGCGACATTTCCGAGAATTACCTTGGGCCTGTTGTAACCGGGCTGACCTGGGGTGATCCTGAGGGGAAACGACCCGAGGTGCCCGACGTGCCCAACGCGTTCACGCAGCAACGCCTAGCCCATCTTGATTCCCTCGCCACCGAACTGCGACAACGGGGGCTGGCGAGCCGCACCCTCGGCGGCACCGCCCCGGTGCTGTGGGTGTGGCATCCGGACAGCCTCCGGCAGACCATCGTCTTCGCCACGCCGGTCAGGGACGGCTGGCTGTTCCTGTGGGCACCGGACGGCGAGGAGAGCGCCGACGATCCCGCGCACGCGGCCGACTCGGTGGAGAGGCTCCTCACCCCGCTCCCGGAGCCGTCCTGACCGTCCCCGGTCTCCCCGGGCCGGAGCGGGTCGGGGCCGAGGCTTCACCCGCCCCGGGAGGACCTTCGGGCCTCACTACGGCCCCGGGCTCTCACGTATTTCCTTTCCCGGCTCCTCGGGCTTTCGGGGGCGCCCCGGCTCCCCCGGCCCCGGACTTTCGAGGACTCCTCGGATTCCCACGTGCTCTCCGGGCTTACCGGGCCCCTCGGGCTTACTGGTCCTCGGGCTCACCGGCCCTCAGGCTCACCGGCTTATCGGCCCTCAGCGGAGCTTGGGCGAGACGTCGGTCACCCCGCACACGGCCTGCCAGACCTCCTTGGCCCCGACACCCTCGGCCAGTGCCTGGATCACGGTCCGGCCGCCGAGATCGGCGATGACGTAGTCGTGGGCCCACGAATCGGCGTACTGGTCGCCGAAGTGTGACTTCATCCGCTTCCAGAATTCCGACAGGCGCATGCCCCAAGTATGGATCCACTCCGGTGTGCCATGTCCCCTCCCGGCACGACACCGGGCCGTCGGCCACCCCGCCTCCCGCTCCCGCGGCCGGGCGGGACCGGGACGGGAGACATACGGGGGAAGGATCACCGCAGGTGAGAGCCCGAACGGTCGGGGGTCGAGTACGGAGTCGTCAGAGCACGCGGGAGCCGTACATCTCGCCGAGGGGGTCGGCGAGCAGCTCCAGGCGGGCCCCGTCGGGGTCGGCGAAGTAGATGGACGCGCCACTCTCGACCGTGTGCGGCACGCCCGCCGCCTCCAGCTTGCCCCGCAGGCGCTCCCACGTGGAGGGATCGACGGAGATGGCGACATGGTGGAGCCCGCCGAGGACCTCTTTGTAGGAGCCGAGGTCCAGGCCGGGGAAGTCGAAGAAGGCGAGGAGGTTGCCGTTGCCGATGTCGAAGAAGAAGTGGTTCGACCCCCGGTAGTCACGGTTCTCGAAAATCTCCGTGAGCGGGAACTCCAGGAGGTCCTGGTAGAACGCGATCGTCGTCTCGACGTCGGAGGAGACCAGCGCGAAGTGGTGCAACCCCCTCGCGCTGCTCGGCGGGCGGTGTGCCCTGAGGTGCTTCGCCTTGATCCGCTCGCGTGTCGCCTCGATGGCCTGATGGTCGATGCTCACCGTTAGCTCACCACTCAATGCGTCGTGTGTTCGTCAAGGCCATGTCCGTGACGACAGGGAGCCAACCTATCCCGGACGTCATGTCCTGGTGGCGAGACCTCGGGAACGCCCCGGGGCGCGGTCTCCCAGCGGTCTCCCAGCGGTCTCCCCGCGGTCTCCCCGCGGTCTCCCGAGGTCCGGCCGCGAGATCGGTGGATCATGTATCCGCAGGTGACGCGCTGGCCGTCCGCCCCCGTCCGCCGGGCGGCGGTGGCGGGTTCTGTCGGTGGCGCCGTGCAGTATGGGCGGTGACCCGGTTTGCCAGCCGGATCGGGAGTCAGGGGGCGACGATGAGCGAGACGACGGGCGCGGGCGGAGCGCTCGACCACTTCACCCGGATGACCAGAGACTGGTTCACCGGGGCGTTCGCCGCGCCGACCGCCGCGCAGGAGGGGGCGTGGGCGGCGATCGCCCGGGGTGACAACACCCTGGTGGTGGCGCCCACCGGCTCCGGCAAGACGCTCGCCGCCTTCCTGTGGTCGCTCGACCGGCTCGCCTCCTCCGCTCCCGGCTCCCCCCTCGACGCCGGAGGCGCCATCGCGAGCGCGGGCACCCCGGCGGGCGGCGCCGTCACGGGCGCCCCGGGCACCCGCGCGGGCTCGACGGACGGCGGGAGTCCGGCGAATACGGGCTTGGCGGCGGGTGCGGGCACCCGAGGCGGGCGGAGGCGTTCGCGGGAGGACGGCGAGCCGGTGAGGCGGTGCCGGGTCCTGTACGTGTCGCCGCTCAAGGCCCTCGCGGTCGACGTCGAGCGCAACCTCCGGGCGCCGCTGGCCGGGCTGGGGCAGACCGCGCGGCGGCTCGGTCTCCCGGTGCCGGAGATCTCGGTGGCGATCCGGTCCGGCGACACCTCCCCCGAGGAGCGGCGCCGGTTCGCGACCAGGCCGTCCGACATCCTGATCACCACCCCCGAGTCGCTGTTCCTGCTGCTCACCAGCCAGGCCCGCGAGGCGTTACGCGGCGTGGAGACGGTCATCGTCGACGAGGTGCACGCGGTGGCGGCCACCAAGCGCGGCGCGCACCTGGCCCTCAGCCTGGAGCGGCTCGACACCCTCCTGCCCCGGCCCGCCCAGCGGATCGGCCTGTCGGCGACCGTGCGGCCGGTGAGCGAGGTCGCCGCCTTCCTGGGCGGAGCGCGCCCGGCGACCGTGGTCCAGCCACCCTCCGACAAGGAGATCGAGGTCGAGGTGGTCGTCCCGATCGAGGACATGACCGAGCTCGACACGCCTCCCCCCTCACCCGACACCGACGACGACCGCTGGCTGACCGAGACCCCGGCCAGGCGGTCGATCTGGCCGCATGTGGAGGAGCGGCTGTTCGAGCTGATCGGGAGCCACAGCTCCACGATCGTGTTCGCCAACTCCCGGCGGCTGGCCGAGAGGCTGTGCACCCGCCTCAACGAGCTGGCGTGGGAGCGGCGGGAGGACGGCGAGGAGCGAGCCGGGGAGAGCGCGGGGGCGGAGCCGGTGCACTGGTCCGAGGGGTTCCCCGGGCCACCGGCCTCCGTCTCCACCCCGGCGGCGATGATGGCGCAGGCGGGCGCGGCCAAGGGGGTCGTCCCGGAGATCGTGAGGGCTCACCACGGTTCGGTGTCGAAGGAGGAGCGCTCCCAGATCGAGGAGGCGCTCAAGTCCGGGCGGCTGCCCGCCGTGGTCGCGACCTCCAGCCTGGAGCTCGGCATCGACATGGGCGCGGTCGACCTGGTGGCCTGCGTCGGGGCGCCGCCGAGTGTGGCGAGCGGCCTGCAGCGGATCGGCCGGGCCGGGCACCAGGTGGGAGCCGTCTCGCGGGGCGTGATCTTCCCCAAGTACCGGGGGGACCTGGTCCAGACGGCCGTGGTGGCCGAGCGGATGAGGAGCGGGGGGATCGAGGACCTGCGCTACCCGCGCAACCCCCTCGACGTGCTCGCCCAGCAGATCGTGGCGATGACCGCGCTGGACGAGTGGACGGTCGACGAGCTGGAGGAGGTCGTGCGGCGAGCCGCCCCCTACCGGACGCTGCCCAGGAGCGCGCTGGAGGCGACGCTCGACATGCTCGCCGGGCGTTACCCGAGCGAGGAGTTCGCCGAGTTGCGGCCGCGCGTCGTCTGGGACCGGGTGACCGGCACCCTGCGGGGCCGTCCCGGAGCCCAGCGGCTGGCGGTCACCAACGGCGGCACGATCCCCGACCGGGGGCTGTTCGGCGTGTTCCTGGTCGGGGAGAAGTCCTCCCGGGTGGGTGAGCTGGACGAGGAGATGGTCTACGAGTCGCGGGCCGGGGACGTGTTCGTGCTGGGCGCGACCTCCTGGCGGATCGAGGAGATCACGGCCGATCGGGTGCTGGTCACGCCCGCCCCCGGCCAGCCGGGAAAGCTCCCGTTCTGGCACGGCGACACCGCCGGGCGACCGGCGGAGCTGGGGAGGGCCATCGGCGCGTTCCTCCGCGAGATGTCGGCGGCGGGCGCGGACGCCGAAGCGGGAGGCGGAGGCACCCGAGGCGCGAAAGCGGGAGACGCGGGAGCGGGACGCGGAGAGGCGGGGAAACGGGAGTCGCGAGCAGGCGCGGACGCGGAGAACAGGGGAGCGGGACGCGGGGAAACGGGAGGCACGGGAGCGGAAGACACGGGAGCGGAAAAAACGGGGAAGCCGGAGGCGGGAGACGCGGGAGCGGGAAACGGGGAAACGAGAGCGGGAGACGCGGCGCGGGAGGCCGCTCTGGAGCGGATCAGGGCGGCGGGGCTGGACGAGTTCGCCGCCGCCAACCTGCTCTCCTACCTGGCGGAGCAGCGGCAGGCGACCGGTTACGTGCCGGACGACAGGACGTTGCTGGTCGAGCGCTTCCACGACGAGCTGGGCGACTGGCGGGTGGTGGTGCACTCCCCGTACGGGGCGCGGGTGCACGCGCCGTGGGCGCTGGCGATCGGGCGGCGGCTGCGGGAGCGCTACGGCGTCGACGTGCAGGCCGTGCACTCCGACGACGGGATCGTGCTGCGCATCCCCGACACGCTCTCCGATCCCCCGTCCGACGTCGCGGTCTTCGACGCGGACGAGATCGAGCGGATCGTCACCGAGGAGCTGGGCGGCTCGGCGCTGTTCGCCGCGCGGTTCCGCGAGTGCGCGGGGCGGTCCCTGCTGCTGCCGCGCCGCGTGCCGGGCAGGCGTTCGCCGCTCTGGCAGCAGCGGCAGCGCGCCTCCCACCTGCTGAACGTGGCGGGCCGCTACGGGTCGTTCCCCGTGGTGCTGGAGACGATGCGCGAGTGCCTCCAGGACGTGTTCGACGTGCCGGGGCTGGTCCGGCTGATGCGCGACATCGAGGCGCGGCGGGTCCGGCTGGTGGAGGTCGAGACCGACAAGGCGTCGCCGTTCGCGGCGTCGCTGCTGTTCAACTACGTCGGCGCGTTCATGTACGAGGGGGACGCCCCGCTGGCCGAGCGCCGTGCCCAGGCGCTCGCGCTCGACACGAGCCTGCTGGCAGAGCTGCTGGGCCAGGCGGACCTGCGCGAGCTGCTCGACCTCGACGTGATCACCGACGCCGAGCGGGAGCTGGCCCGGCTTGACCGGCCGCTGCGCGACGCCGAGGACCTGGCCGACCTGCTCCGCTCCCACGGCCCCCTGGTGGCCGAGGACGTCGGTGTGCGCGGGGGCGACCCGGCGTGGCTGACCGCGCTGGAGGGCTCCCGGCGGGCCATCAGGGTGCGGGTGGCGGGGCAGGAGCGGTGGGCGGCGATCGAGGACGCCGCCCGGCTGCGCGACGCGCTCGGTGTGCCGCTGCCCGTGGGGGTGCCGCACGCGTTCCTGGAGCCGGTCGACGACCCGCTGGGCGACCTGCTGGCCCGGCACGCCCGTACGCGCACCCCCTTCCTCGCGAGCACCGCCGCGGCCAGGTTCGGTCTCGGCCCCGCGGTCGTCACCGACGCGCTGCGCCGCCTGGCCGCCTCGGGGCGGGTGGTGAGCGGGGAGTTCAGGCCGGGTGGCCGGGGCGAGGAGTGGTGCGACGCGGGGGTGCTGCGGATGCTGCGCCGCAGGTCCCTGGCGAGGCTCCGCAAGGAGGTGGAGCCGGTCTCCCCGGAGACCCTTGCCGCCTTCGCGCCCGCCTGGCACGGCGTCACCGGCTCCCCGCAACGGGGCAGGCCGCCGATCGACGCGCTGGTGGGCGCGATCGAGCAGTTGCAGGGCGCGGCGGTGCCCGCGTCGGCGCTGGAGACGCTCATCCTGCCCTCGCGGGTGCCCGGGTACGACCCGTCGTTCCTGGACGAGCTGACGGCCTCCGGCGAGGTGATCTGGGTGGGGCAGGGGTCCCTGCCGGGCGGCGACGGCTGGGTGTCGCTCTACTTCGCCGACACCGCGCCGCTGCTGATGCCCGGCCCCGGCGACATCACCCTGACGCCGGTGCACGAGGCGGTGCTGGAGGTGCTGGGCGGCGGGGGCGCGCTGTTCTTCCGCGAGCTGGGCGCCCGTGTCGGCGCCCTCCTGACCGGTTCCGTCCCGGACGACCGTGCCCTGTCCGCCGCCGTGTGGGATCTGGTGTGGTCGGGCCGGATCACCGGTGACACGCTGGCGCCGTTGCGCGCCGTCCTCGGGACGGGGCGCCCGGCGCACCGCCCGGCCCCGACCCGGCGACGGCGGGCGGTGCTGCCGAGCAGGAGCGGTCCGCCCACGGTGGGCGGGCGCTGGTGGGCGCTGCCCGCCCTCGCGGAGGACGCCACCCAGCGCGCCCACGCCCAGGCCGAGGTGCTTCTGGAGCGGCACGGCGTGGTGACCAGGGGCGCGGTGACCGCCGAGCGTCCGCCGGGCGGGTTCGCGGCCGTCTACCAGGTGCTCCGCGCCTTCGAGGAGAGCGGCCGGTGCCGCAGGGGCTACTTCGTGGAAGGGCTGGGCGGCGCCCAGTTCGCCCTCCCCGGCGCCGTCGACCGGATGCGCGCCACGTCTCCCTCGCCCGACCACCCGGACACGGCACCTGCGCCCGATCCGTGGAGCGCGCGGAAGCCGGAGCGGCCGGAGGGAAACACCCGGCGGGCGGTGGTGCTGGCGGCCGCCGACCCGGCCAATCCGTACGGGGCGGCCCTGCCGTGGCCCGCCCATCCCGGGGAGGTGTCCCACAAGCCCGGCAGGAAGGCCGGATCGCTGGTCGTGCTCGTCGACGGGCACCTGACCCTCTACGTCGAGCGCGGCGGCAAGACCCTGCTGTCCTTCTCCGGCGACGACCGTCTCCAGCCCGCCGTCGACGCCCTCGCACTCGCCGTGCGCGACGGCGCCCTGGGCAAGCTGACCGTCGAGCGGGCGGACGGCACCTCGATCAACGACTCCCCCCTGGGCGCCGCCCTGGAGGCCGCCGGGTTCCACCCGACCCCGAGGGGGCTGCGCCTGCGGGCTTAGGGCCTGTTTTGTGGATCTTTTCGCCTACTGCGGTCGCCCACGCGGCGCCTCGCGGCGTTGTCGTCGCCCATAACTCCGTTATGGACTCCTCCTCCGCCTCGCGGGGCATCCACCTGGACGATCCTCGCCACGGCGAAGATCCACAAAACAGGCCCTTAGCAGGTCGGACCCGGTCCCGGCGGCGGTCCCCACGCCGGGAGCGCCACGGCCTTCACGTGCGGGCAGGCTCCACCGCCCGCGCCGAGGCGCTGGTCGACCCGCCGGTGTGAGGCCGGGGGCCGGGGCCCCGCGCCGAGGCACCGGCCGGGCCCGCGAACGGATTGCAGCCACCTACCACTGGTTCACAACCGGACATTGCGACATTGGCCACGTTGTTAGATGAAAAGGGGAAACAACATGGCAAAGGCCAAGCCGGAGCTGTCCGCGCTGTCCGAGATCGGCACCGAGCTGGACGAGAGCCAGCTCGCGCAGGTCAACGGCGGCTACTACTGGGACTTCTACCACTGGGAGGACTTCGCTCCCGGTGGCTGGGCGTACTGACCCGACAGGGGCGTGTTGACACGGCACGCGTAGCCGGATAGGCGCGAGAAGACGGGGTGCGGCCACCGGCCGCGCCCCGTCCGCGTTCTCCGTCCCGTTCTCCCCCTCCGAAACCCCGGGATCCTCCCCGCCTCCCGCCTCAGGGCCGGTCGCCGGAGGAGACCGGTGCCCCGGAGTTCCGCCGGTCAGGACGGGGTCAGTTCCGGATCGAGACCACCTCGGCGACCGGCTCGTCACGCCCGCCCTCCTGACGCTCGCGCTCCTGACGCCGCTGGATGGTCTGGAAGCCGACCAGGTCGTCCGGGAGCGCGTCGGGGACGTCCTCGTCGAACCTGGACAGCGTGCGGGTCCGCATCGCGACCAGCGCCGTGACCGCGATGGCGACGGCGAACAGCACGTACATCAGGCCGACGCCCCGGCCCTCGCCGGTGCCGAGCACGAGGCCGACCGTGTCGGCCAGCGGCCCCCCGGGGACCAGCAGCGGTTTGAACAGCGCGCTGCCGTACGGGGCGACCAGCCCGAAGCCGATCGGCAGGGTGGACCAGGCGATGAGCGTGTTGAGCGCGATGACGCGGCCGTGGAAGCGTTGCGGCACCTTGACCTGGATGATCGTCGCGTAGACGCCGTTGAGCATGGTGAGCCAGAACGACATCCCGAAGGCGCCGACCGCGATCAGGACCAGGTTCTGCTGCAGGCCGGTGACCAGGCAGAAGAGGCCCAGGACCAGGGTGGAGAGCATGACGCCGCGCAGCCTCCGGCGACGCGGGCCTCCCCAGACGGTCATGGTCAGGCCGCCGAGGAAGACCCCGAGGCCGCCGAAGAAGGAGATCCGGCCGACGTCCTCCAGGGTGGCGAAGCCCAGGACCAGCGGCGAGATGAGCAGGAACAGCGGGGACAGGAAGATGTTCAGCACCGCGAAGAAGAACAGCATGGCGCGGAAGCCCCGGTTGCCCCAGGAGAACTTCCAGCCCTCGACCATCTCGGCGACCAGCGACTCCCTGCGCTTCCACGCCATCGTCCTCGGGAAGCGGACGAAGAGCAGCACCCCGATCGCGAAGACGTACGAGACGACGTCCAGGACGAGGATGCCCTCCAGCCCGATCACGGCCATCAGGCCGACCGCGGCCAGCGGGACGACCAGCTGGGCGGTACCGGTGACCATCTGGACCACGCCGTTGGCGTGGCCGAGGAAGCGCTTGGGGACCAGCTGCGGGATGGCGGAGTTGTAGGCGAGGCGCTGGAAGGTCAGCGCGACCGACAGCAGGACCAGGAGCGGGTAGATGTGCCAGATCTGCAGGTTGCCGGTCCACAGCAGCACGCCCAGTGCCAGCTGGGTGCCGAACGCGCCGATGTCTCCGGCGAGCATGACCTTGCGCCGGTCGTAGCGGTCGACGAGGGTACCGGCCAGCGGGGACACCAGCATGCCGGGGACGAGCGCGAGGACGGAGAACAGGGCCATCATGGGGAGCGAGCCGGTGGTGATGTAGATCCACAGCGGGATGGCGAACTCGGTCAGCGACGACCCGATGATCGAGACGAGCTGCCCGGCCGCCACGGCGGCGAACCGCTTCATGCTTGGCGAAGGGCCGGAGCGCGCCGGGGGATCCGTCGCGACCGGGTGTCCCGTCCCGGGTGGCGCGCCGCCAGTGCCCGTACCGGGAGAAGCCGTTTCCGGACCGGGAAGAGGTCCCGCGCCGGTGACCGCGGGGGCCATCGTCGCCGGGGCGATCTCCGCGGCGGCGTCCTGGGTGGAGACGCCGCCGAGCCACCAGGTCGATCGGTCGGTACGGGTCAGCTTGGCCGTGTCGCCGGAGGCGATGGCCCGGTGGGTGCCGGTGACGATGGCGGCGAGCTCTTCCGCCCGATATTTCAGGAAAAAGTGCCCGGCCTCGTCAAGGACGACCACGGCCGTGGAGCCGGTCAGGAGATGCCACTCGCGGTAGCGCTCCTGGTAGAACTCGGTGGCCGGGTCCCGGTCGCCCGCCACGGAGATGATCGGCGCCCTGAGCGGCTCGACGCCCTCCTCGAAGAGACGGGTGAAGTAGCGTTCCGCCTCTTTGGTGCCCTTGCGACGGTTGTCGATCATCAGCTTGAGCTGGTCGCGTTCCAGGTCCTCCACGTCGAGACCCGCGGCCTGCAGGGCGTTGGCCCAGACCTGGTCGCTGCGCAGGCGGTCGGTCAGGTTCGACAGCTTGGCCAGCACCGAGGTGGGACGCGCGAAGGGGAAGATGCCGCCGAGGTAGATCGCCTCCACCGGGCGGCCCGCGGCCTCCAGGCGGCGGGCGATCTCCACGGTCAGCATCACGCCGAGCCCGCAGTGCCCGTACAGCGCGAGCGGGCCTCGGATGTCCTTGAGGATCTCCTCCACGCAGCCCTGCGCGACCTCCGCCACCGGCCGGGTCTCCTCGATCAGCCCCATCTCCTGGCCGGGGACGGCGACCGCGTGCAGCGCCCAGTTCTGGGGCAGCGTGTCGGCCAGCGGCTGGTAGATGGCCGCGCTGCCGCCGCCGTACGGCACGCACACCAGGGTCGAGGTGGCCGTGCGGGCCGGGGTGAGCCGGTGCAGGAGCATGCGCGGGCCGTCGTCGGCCGTCTCAACGAGCCGCGCGAGCTCGCGGACGGTCCGGTGCTTGAACAGGTCCAGGATGGTGACCTGGCGCCCGCCTTCGGGAATGGCTTTCCGAAGGCGGGCGACCACCTGCGCGGCGAGCAGCGAATGACCGCCCAGGTCGAAGAAGTCGTCCAGCACACCGACCTGGACCAGTCCGAGCACCTTCGCCCACACCGCCGCGATCGCCTCTTCGAGCGGCGTCTCCGGCGGGACGAATCCGGCTTCCTGGTCAGGTCGTGCCTCGTCGGGCTCGGGCAGCCTGGCCCGGTCGACCTTGCCGTGCGACTTCAGGGGCAGCTCGTCCAGCCAGACGAACCGCCCGGGAATCATGTACTCGGGGAGCCGTTCACCGAGCCGCGCCCGCAGCTCGCTGACGCTGGTCTGGTCTCCCGCGACCTCGCCGACCACGTACGCGACCAGCCGGTCCCCGCGCAGGTCGACGACGGCGTGGGCGACTCCCGGCTGTTCGGCGAGCACCGACTCGATCTCCGGCAGCTCCACCCGGTAGCCCCTGACCTTGACCTGAAGGTCGCGGCGGCCGAGGAAGCACAGGTCACCGGAGGGCAGCCACCGGCCGAGGTCGCCGGTCCGGTACATGCGGGCACCGGGCCCGCCGTACGGGTCGGGCAGGAATCTCTCGGCCGTCAGGCCGGGCCGTCCGAGGTATCCGCGGGCGAGACGGTCGCCGCCGAGGTAGATCTCGCCGGTCATGCCGGGCGGGACCAGCCGCAGGTGCTCGTCGAGCACGTAGACCCCGGCGCCAGGCAGCGGCCTGCCGATCGGCAGGTTCAGCGCCCGCTCGCGCTCGCCGGTGACGGCGTGGGTGGAGATGCCGACCGTGGCCTCGGTGGGGCCGTAGTGGTTGACCACCGTGGTGTGCGCGGTCAGCTCCCGTGCCCAGCTCCACCGGGACGCCTCGCCGCCGAGGACGAGGAGCTTGCGCGGGAGCAGCTCGGCGGGATCGTCCACCGCGGCGAGCAGCGAGGCGAGGTGGGAGGGGGTCATCTTCAGGTAGTCGGTGCCGCTCAGCAGCCCGGCGAGCTCCTCGGCGGGAGCCTGGGGGTCGGCCAGGTGCAGCTCTCCGCCGGTCATGAGCGACAGGTAGAAGATCGTCACCCCGAAGTCGAACGAGAGCGACTGCAGCAGCGTGTACACCGCGCCGGGTTCGACCTCGAAGCGCTCCCTGACCCCGGCGAGGTAGTTGAGCACCTGCCGGTGCTGCACCCCGACGCCCTTCGGCCGCCCGGTGGTCCCCGAGGTGTAGATCACGTACGCGAGGTCGCCGGGCGAGACCTCGGGGGACTCGAACCCGGTCTCGTCCAGCGCCTCGGAGTCCAGGCGGATCGCCGGCGCGTCGGGGACGTCGGGCAGCAGGTCGCGCAGCGCGGAGGTGGTGAGGACGGCGACGGCCCCGGCGTCGGCGAGCATGTACGCCAGCCGGTCGCGGGGCTGCTTGGGGTCGAGGGGCACGTAGGCGCCACCGGCCTTCAGCACGCCGACGACGGCCGCCGCGAGGTCGGTGGACTGCTCCAGGAAGACGCCCACCCTGGTGTCGGGGCCCACGCCGTACCGGTTCCTCAGCAGGGCGGCGATCCTGGTGGAGCGCTCGTCGAGCTCGGCGTACGTCAGCGAGCCGCCGCTCCCGCTGTGCGCCGTACCCGAGCCGCCACCCGCCGCGGGGGCCGTACCCGAGGCGGTGACGTCGTGGACCACGGCCGTCGCGCCGGGGGTGAGCGCGGCCTGCGCGGTGACGAGGTCGTGCAGCAGGTCGTGTCCGGACGGCCGCAGGGCGGGTCCCGAGCCGAAGCCCAGGACCAGGTCCCGTTCGTCGTCGGAGAGCAGCGACAGCTCGCCCACCCGCGTGTCCGGGTCCGCCACGATCGAGCGCAGCAGCGTCTCGAAGCGCACGGCCAGCAACTCCACGGTCTCCGGGTCGAACAGGGCGGTGCTGTAGGCGAGGTGCCCGACCAGCCCGCCGTCCGGGCTCTCGAACAGGTAGAGGCCGAGGTCGAAGCGGGTGGTCCTGGCCGGGAGCGTGAGGTAGGAGACGCGCCCGTCCTCCTCGCCCGCCTTGAAGTTCTGCAGCGCGAACGTGACCTGCGCGAGCGGCGACCGGCTCACGTCGCGGACCACGTTCAGCTCGTTGACCAGCTGGTCGAACGGGAGCTCCTGGTGCGCGTAGGCGTCCAGCGCGGTCTCGCGCGTCCGGGCCAGGAAGGTGGTGAACGACGGGTCGTCGGCCAGGTCGGCGCGCAGGACCAGGGTGTTGACGAACATGCCGACGACCCCGTCCAGCTCGGGCAGCCCGCGCCCGGCGACCGGGGAGCCGACCGCGAAGTCCGTCTGCCCCGAGTAGCGGGCCAGCAGCACCTGGAAGGCGGCGAGCAGCGTCATGTACGGCGTGGCCCCGGCCGAGGCGCCCAGCTCGGCGAGCCGCCGGGCGAGGTCGGCGTCCACCCGGACGTCGAGGGCGGCCCCCTCGTGGCGCTGCTCGGCGGGGCGCGGCCTGTCGGTGGGCAGCTCGATGGCGGGCAGCCCGGCGAGCCGGTCACGCCAGTGGCCGATCTCGCGGCGGTGGTCGCGGCCCCGCTGCCAGAGGGCGTAGTCGCCGTAGCCGACCGGCGCGGGCGGCGGGGTGGCGCCGTCGTGCAGGGCGAGCAGCTCGCGGATGAGCAGGTCGCTGGACCAGCCGTCGATGACGGTGTGGTGGGCGGCGATGAGGAGGACGTGGTCGCCGGGCGCGATCCCGACCAGCACGGCGCGGAAGAGCGGGCCGCGCTCCAGGTCGAACGGGACGGCGAGGTCGGCGTCGAGCAGCTCGATCGCGGCGTCCACGCCGTCCGCCTCGGCGACGCGCAGCGCGGCGGGCCCCGGCTCGTCGATGACCAGCTCGGGGGTGCCGTCGTCGGTGGTGAGGAACCTCGTGCGCAGGGCCTCGTGGCGCGCGACGATCTCGTCCAGCGCCCGGCGCAGCGCGTCGGCGTCCAGGTCCCCGCGCAGGCGCACCGCGACGGGGACGGTGTAGGTGGTGGTGCCCGGCCGGTACTGCTCGAGGAACCACAGGCGTTCCTGGGCGTGGGACAGGGGCGGGACGGTTCCGGGGGCGCGGCGGGCGACGGCGGCCCGCGACTCCCCCCGGCTCTTGAGCCGCTTGGCGAGCAGCGCCTTCTTGGCGTCCGACAGGGTTGTCTCGGTCACGCGTGTAGCTCCATCCGGAGGGCCGCGAGGAAGAGCGCGGCGTCCCGGCCGTTGATCAGCCGATGGTCGTAGGCGAGGCCGATGTTGGCGACGGTCCTCGCGGCCACCGTGCCGTCCTCGGCGAAAACCGGTTCGGGCTGCGGCGAGGTGATCGCGAGGGCGCAGACCGTACCGGGGAAGACGAAGGGGATCGCGAGGATGACGTCGGCGTCGGTGTGCAGGGTGACGGCGATGTTGGCACCGGTGAGGTCCTTCTCGCGGAAGTCGCCCTCGGTGGCGGCGAGCCGGTAGCGCATGAGCGCGTCGGCGATCGCCTTGAGCGAGCCGGTGTCGCGGACGACCGGCACGTACAGGCCCTCGCCCATGTCGAACGTGACGCCCACGCGCGGGGCGTCGGCCGGACGCGCCCGATCCCCGTCGAGCGAGGCGAAGAAGAGCGGGAACGCCGGGTGCAGCGCGGCCACCGCCTGGACGAACAGCTCCGCGAGCCCGACCGGCCTGCGGACCTCCCTGGTCAGTCCCCTGGCCCGCTCCAGCAGCGGGCCCACCTCGAACTTCACGACGGTGTACGCGGCGGGGATGGTGTCGTGCGAGGTGGTGACGGCGCGCGCGACGGCCCGCTGCACCCGCGAGAGGCGGTGCGTGCCCGCGTCCGCGACCGGT
Organism: Streptosporangium oxazolinicum; assembly: GCF_039537505.1. Classification (NCBI taxonomy): domain Bacteria; kingdom Bacillati; phylum Actinomycetota; class Actinomycetes; order Streptosporangiales; family Streptosporangiaceae; genus Streptosporangium; species Streptosporangium oxazolinicum. The sequence continues at coordinate 218,667 of NZ_BAABAQ010000010.1, read as the reverse complement.
TCCGGCACGTCCTCCAGTACGTCTCCCGGCACGGCCTCCGGCGTGTCTTCTCGCGTGTCGGTGGCCGTCCGCTCGGTACGGCGGGCGGCCAGGGCCTCCACGTCGTTCCTGCGGATGACGGCGAGGCCCAGGGACGCGACCTCGGCGTGGGAGACGCCGAGCTCCTCCATCGCCGCGCGGGCGGGCACGGTGACGACCGGCTCGGCCACCGGCGCGTCCTCCGAGGTCACGGGCTCGGGCGCGCCGGACACCGCGTCGGACACCGCGTCGGACACCGGGGCGGGCGGCGGGGCCGCCTCGGGCGTGATGCGGGCGAGGAGCGCGCCGGGAGCGATCAGGGTGCCGAGTGCGGCGGCGTGGTGCAGGTAGCCGGTCTCTTCGGCCTCCAGCTCGTCGGTCGCCTTGGAGGTCTCCAGGACGGCGATCGGCTCCCCGGCGATGACGGGCTTGCCGTTCCCCACCAGCCACTCGACGATCAGGTACTCGGTGTCGTTGTTGTTCAGCTTGGGAACGTGGATGTCAGCCACGCAGAGCCTCCCGTACGGCGTGGTGGATCGTGGACTCCCCGACCAGGACCTCGTTCTCCAGGTGCGCGGCGGTGGGGATCACGGAGGCCCGTGAGTGGACGAGACGGACGGGTCCGCGCAGGCGGTCCCAGACGCGGGCGTGCAGCAGGTGGGCGACCTCGCTGCCCCAGGTGCCCCCGGCGGTGCTCTCCTCCGCGACCAGGACGACGTCCCCGAGGTGGGGCAGGAACGCGTCGGCGTCCAGCGGGTAGAGCCGGGAAGGGACCAGCAGCCGGACGGAGATCTCCTCCTCCATCATCAGGGAGCGCATCGCGCCCAGCACCCGGTGGGCCATCCCGCCGGGGGCGATGACCACGCAGTCGGGGCGGTCGCCCGCGTCGCGGATGTCCACCACCGCCAGATCACCGTCACGGCGCGTCAGGAACAGCGGGTCCACCCGCTCCATCTGCCGGGTGTAGAGGACCTTGTCCTCGAAGAACACGCACGGCTCGCCCCGTTCCAGCATCGCCGCGAACACCGCGCGGTTGTCGTGGAAGGGGGACATCTCGTACAGCGACAGCCCCGGCATGCCGACGAAGTGCTTCTGCAGGCTCTGGCTGTGGGTGGGACCGTAGCCCCGTCCGCCGCCGGTCGGGCAGCGCACCACCATCCGCAGCGGCAGCCGCCTGCCGTACATCGACACCGACTTGCTGGCGAAGTTGCACAACTGGTCGAAGGCGAGCGCCACGAAGTCGCCGAACATGATCTCGGCCACGGCCGTGTTGCCGGTGAGCGCGAGTCCCGCCGCGACGCCGGTCAGCGCGCCCTCACTGATCGGGGTGCCGATCACGCGCTCGGGAAAGCGGGTGGACAACCCCTTGGTGACCTTGAAGGCGCCGCCGTACGGGTCGAGGATGTCCTCGCCGAGCACGTAGGCGGTGGGGTCGTCGTCCAGTAGCCCGTGCAGGGCCGCGTTGAGGTTCTCCGCTACGCGCACGGTCCCTCCCAGCGGGAGAGAGGGCGCGCGGCCACCTCGTCGGCGACGGCCTCGACCTCGGCCTGGACGACGCCGTCGAGCCGGTGGAACTGCTCCGGGTGGTCGTGGGCGTAACGGGTGTACCAGTCGCCGTCCCTGGCGGCCCGTACGGCCTCGGCCGGGCGGATGTCGTCGCCCTTGCTGTGCGGTCCGAGGCGGTGGGTGACGAACTCGACCACCAGCGGCTGCCCCTCGCGCACCCGCGCGATCTCGCGTTCCAGCGAGAAGCGGATCTCGTTGACGTCGATGGAGACGACCAGCCGGTGCGGGATGCCGAAGGCCGCCGCCCGGCCGGCCACCGTACCGGCCATCTGCGAGGTGGTCGGGGTGGACTGGGCGATGCCGTTGTTCTCCACCACGACGAGCAGCGGGAGCCGCCAGAGCGCGGCGAGGTTCAGCGCCTCGTAGACCGCGCCCTCGCCCCAGGTGCCGTCGCCGATGTGCACGCAGGCCAGGGTGCCGGGCTCGGCGCGCTTGAGGTGCAGCGCGACACCGGCGGCGACCGGCATGCTCTCGCCCTGCACGCCGGTGGACATGTAACGGTCGCGGTGGATGTGCTGGCTGCCGCCGACACCCCCGCAGACCGCGCCCTCCCTGCCCATGATCTCGGCGAGCAGACCGTGCGGGTCGCGGAACCTGGACAGGTAGTGGCCGTGTCCCCGGTGGTTGCTGAAGACGTGGTCGGCCGGGCCGAGCAGGGGTCGCAGCGCGACCGGGACGTACTCCTGGCCCAGGCAGGTGTGCGTGGTGCCGTTGAGGTCGCCCCTGCCGTACAGCTCAAGGAGCTTGAGCTCGAAGTGCCTGACCAGGAGCAGGAGTTCCAGGTCGTCGTCGGCGAGGGGGGAGAGACGGAGCCCGTCGAGGGTCTCAGTCATCGATTATCTCCAGGGTAGGAACCTCGGTCTTCAGATCGGGGTGGAGACATGGCACGATGCCGCGCGACGGATTCTCGAAATCCTGAGCGAGCCCGGCCCGGGAATCGTTACTGTGTGTGATGTGACGCAGACCGTGAAGCGGGCGTTCAAGTTCCGTTTCTATCCAACCGACGAGCAGGCGGTAGAGCTTGCCCGTACGTTCGGCTGCGTACGTCTCGTCTACAACAAGGCCCTTGAGGAGCGCAGCCGCGCCCACGCATTGGAGGGGCGCGGACTTTCCTATGCTCAGTCGTCGGCCGCACTCACCGAGTGGAAGAAAACCACAGAACTTGCCTTTTTGAACGAGGTGTCCAGCGTTCCGTTGCAGCAAGCGCTGCGCCACCTGCAAACAGCCTTCACCAACTTCTTTACCCGACGAGCCGGATACCCGGCGTTCAAGTCCCGCAAGAAGTCGCGGTTGTCGGCCGAGTACACCCGCTCGGCGTTCCGATGGCGAGAAGGCAGGCTGACGTTGGCGAAGATGGGTGAGCCGCTGGCCATCACATGGTCGCGTCCGCTGCTCGAAGAAGCCGACCCATCCACGGTGACGGTAAGCAAGGACGCGGCTGGACGCTGGTTCGTCTCCATCTTGTGCGAAGACGCGATTCGCCCACTGGCACCGGCCACCGCCGTAGTTGGGGTGGACGTCGGTATCACCGCCTCGGCGACGCTGTCGACCGGGGAGAAGATCGCCAATCCTCGCTATGAGCGCGCCGACCGGCGCAAACTGGCCAGGGCCCTGCGCAACCTCACCCGTAAGGAGAAAGGTTCGGCCAACCGGGAGAAGGCGAAACGCGTCGTCGCCCGGATCCACGCCCGGATCGCCGACCGGCGCCGGGATCATCTGCACAAGGTCACCACCCGGCTTGTTCGCGAGAACCAAGTGATCGCCTTGGAAGACCTCACCGTGCGTAACCTGGTCACGAATCGCAAACTGGCCCGTGCCGTCTCCGATGCCTCCTGGCGGCTGCTGCGCTCCATGCTGGAGTACAAGGCCGCCTGGTACGGGCGGGAAGTGCTGGTGGTGGACCGCTGGTTCCCCTCCTCCAAACTGTGCCCGGCCTGCGGAACCATCGCCCCGCCTATTCCGCTGAGCGTCCGTGATTGGGTGTGTGCCTGCGGTGCGACTCATGATCGGGATATCAACGCCGCGAGAAACATCCTCGCCGCCGGGCTGGCGGAGAGGCAAAACGCCTGTGGAGCTGGTGTAAGACCTCAAGGGAGTTCTCTCCTGGCGGGCGACCGGCGGTGAAGCAGGAACTCTCACGGGCGACCGTGAGACTCCCCCTCGTTCACGAGGGAGGGGAAGTCAACGCCGAGGGAGTCCACGATCCCGGCGATCGTCGGGTTGTCGAAGAAGGCGTCCAGGGAGACCTCGACGTCCAGGCGCTTGCGCATGCGGGCGATGATCTGCGTGATGGTCAGGGAGTGGCCACCCAGATCGAAGATGTCGTCGTCGTCGGCGATCGGCGAGATGCCCAGTACTTCCTCCCAGATCTCGCGCACCTGGTCGGTCAGCGTGGTGACGGAACCCATCTCGTTCTCCAGAATTTCGTGCAGTGACAGGTCGGGGTCGTGAGTGGCGCGTTCCAGAAGGAGACGCAGGTCGTCTGCCACCCGGGCGGCGTCGGGCACCGTCTCGGGGTCGTGGCGCAGGCTGATCTCCAGCCCGCCGGGGCCGTCCACGCACTGCAGGTGCAGCGCGCCGCGTACCGCGTGGTTGAAGACGGTCCACTCCACCGACGCGTCGAGCCCGGTGAACACCGGGTCGGCGTCGCGGCGGGTGCGGTAGCTGACGGAGACGGGGACCAGCGCGGCGTGCGGCCGCAGGCGGGGCATCGCCCGGGAGAGCGGCACCTGGCGGAACCGGTAGACCTCCCGCAGCTCGGCGCGCAGCGCGGTGGCGAACTCGCGGAAGGTCGCCTCCGGGGACGGGCTGGAGGCGACCGGGAGCTCGTTGACGAACAGGCCGACGTGTCCGGCGGCCTCGGGGGGCCGGGTGGACAGGTCGACGGCGGTGGTCACCGCGGTGTTGCCGTAGCCGAGGAGCAGGGTGTGCAGCGCGGCGAGCAGCACCTCGAACCGGGTCAGGCCGGGAGACGGCGTGCCCGACGGGCCGGAAGGCGAACCGGAGGACGTGCCGGGGAACGGATCCGAGGCCGGGCCCGACGGGGAACTCAACGGCGGGCCCGAGGCCGTACCGAACGGCGGAATGGACGGCGCGCCGGACGGCGAAGCGGAAGACGTACCGGAAGACGTACCGGGCGGTGGAACGGATGTCGGGCTGGAAGACATGCCGGACGGCGGAACGGACGGCGGGCCGGGGGCCGGACGGGGCGGGATCGACGGGTCCACGGTGAACCGCAGCACCCGGCCCTCCCCCGCCCTCCGGGATTTCAGCGCGCGGCCGAGGACGACGGTCTCGCCGGGATCGCGCCAGCGGGGCTTCCAGAACTCCCGCGCGCCGGGAAGCACGGCCGCGACCCGCTCGCGCTCGGCCCGGCCGTGGTCGATGCCGGGCAGCGGGAGCGGCGGCTCGCCGTTGTAAAAGGCGGCCAGGTCGCGCACCAGGATGTCCTTCGACTGCCCGTCGAAGACCAGGTGGTGGGCGACGAAGAGTAGCAGGTGCCGTCCGGGGCCGACCTCGAACAGGGTGAACCTGGCCAGCGGGCCCTTCTCCAGGTCGAACGCGCGCAGGATCTCCTCCCGCACCGCCTCTCGCACGGCCCGCCCGTACCGCTCGCCGTTCCCACCGTTCTCGCCGCTCTCACGGTTCTCGTACGACGGATCCGGTGCGTCCGCGGAGCTCGTCGGGTCCGGGAGGGAGTCACCGGTGACGTCGTCGGAGGAGTCGAAGGAGTCAGGGAAGTCGAGGGAGATCGTCGCCTGGCGTACGGGAACCTCGGCGCCGGGCACGAGCCGCAGCTCGTTGTCCACCTCCGCCACCACGCTGCCCAGCATCGGGTGCCGGGCGACCACCGCCGAGCAGGCCGCCAGAAGCGCGCCGGTGTCCAGGTCGCCGCGCAGGTGGACGAGTATCGGCATGTGATAGGCGGCGCCCCCGCCCACGGTCTGCTCGGTCACCCACATCCCCTGCTGGGTGAACGTGACCTCCGGCATCCCCTCGGACGCCGCGCCGGACGCGGGCTCGGGCGCGCTTCCGGACGCGGGCTCGGGTGTGCTTTCCGATGGCGGCTCGAACGTGAGCCCGGGGGTGTTCTCGGACGGGACCCGGGTCATCACGCGCCCTCCGTCGTCCGGCGCAGGGCCTTCTTGTCGACCTTGCCTCCGGCGTTGCGCGGCAGGGCGTCGACCGTGATGACGTGCGCGGGCAGCTCGTGCGGGGCCAGGCGGTCCTTGAGGAAGATCCGCAGTTCCTCGGGGGTGAGGGGCTCCCTGGTGACGAGGGCCACGGTGACGACGGTGCCGAGCACGGGGTGCGGAACCCCGAACGCGGCGGCCTCGATCACGGCCGGGTGCCGGTAGACGACCTCCTCGATGTGGATCGTGGAGACCTTGAAGGCCCCGGACTTCACCACGTCGCTCTCGCGGTCGACGAGATAGAGGTAGCCGTCGGCGTCGATGTAGCCGAGGTCGCCCATCCGTACCCAGCCGTCGCGGAAGGTCCCGCTGTCGGGGTCGCCGTAGTAGGCGCGCGGCGCGGCGGGGGATCGCATCCAGACCTCCCCGGTCTCCCCCGGCGCCAGCGGCTCCCCCTCCACGGTGGCGATCCTGACCCGCCCCCCGGCGATGGCACGGCCGACGCTTCCCGGCCGGTCCGGGTCGAACATCATGACCGTCTGAGCCGGGGCGGCCTCGGTCGAGGTGTAGTAGTTGGTGATCGTCGCGTTGGGGAAGGCCGTGGTCAGCGCCTGGGCGACGGCCGAGGGCAGCGGCGCGGCGGCCGAGCCGAGCAGCAGCACGCTGGACAGGTCGTGGCGTCCGGCCACCCCCGCGTTCACCAGCTCGATGGCCATCGCGGGGACCAGGAAGACCGTTCCCGCGCGGTACGACTCGATCAGCGAGGCGAAGCGGGCCGGGGTGAAGCGCGGCAGCGTCACGACGGCCGGCTGGGCGTCGAGCGCGTTGATCAGCATCGCCTGCCCGGCGTTGGTCCCGATCGGGAAGGCGTGGACGAGATGCCGGGAGTGCGCGAACGGGCGGCGTTTGGCACCGCACCCGTAGGCCAGATTGGCATGGGTGGCCGAGACGCCCTTGGGACGGCCGGTCGTGCCGGAGGTGTAGAGGATCTGGGCGAGATCCCCGAGCTCCGCGGGCTCCGGAGGCGCGATGTCGGCCTTGTCGTAGGACGTCTCGACGTTCAGACCGTCGACCGTGGCGCTCCAGCCGACCTCGGGCACGGCGAGACCCTCGGCGTGGACGACGCCGGTCGCGCGACAGTTCTCCAGCATGAAACGCAGGTCATCGAGGGTGAGGCGGTCGGAGAGCGGCACGGCCACCCCTCCGGCCGCCAGGACCCCGCAGAACGCCACGGCGTAGTCCGCCCAGTCCGCGGCCCCGAACACCAGACCCACCCGGTCGCCCCGGGCGACACCTCGGGTGACCAGGCTGTTCGCGAGCGCGGTGGACCGCTCGTGCCACTGGCCGTAGGTGAGCTGAGCCGAGCCGTGCACGATCAGCGCGACCCCGTCGGGGTCGGTGAGGGCCCGGTCTCCGAGCAACTGCGGGACGGTCAGGTTCACCAAGTGAACCTCCCACTAAAGATCGGATGTATATGCCTTCGGTGTGTGCGAGCATCGAGGGCACTACAGGAAAGAATCTTTACTATTTAAAATCGAGCGTCAGTCTTACATGATCGTAAGGGTCGCGCAAGACTTTGGGGAGAGGTTCGCAGAGGCAACAAAACCCACGCGAAAGTGACCCTTGCGCCCTCCGGGCGAAGGTGTAACACTGACGACCGCAGAACTAACTGGAAAGTTTCTTTCCAAAAAGAGACCTTCTCAGCGCCCGCCCAACTGGGCAAATACGCACAGAGTGGGCTTTTTGCGTACCAACCTCCAACGCGATTGCGTGAACTACCGGGCCCGCGGCCGACAAAGGAGCCCTGCGTGTTCCCACCGGAGACCGTTCCAACCGGCCAGCCAGCGACGGAATACCCCCTGTCGTACGGTCAGCAGCGGCTTTGGTTCCTCCACCGGCTCGATCCGGGCGACTCGGCCTACAACACATCCTATGTTTACAGGTTGAAAGGTCCCCTTGACAAGATCGCCCTAGCAGCCGCTTTCACCGCGGTGGCGGCCCGGCACGAGAGCCTGCGAACCCGGTTCCGTGAAGTGGCCGGGGAGCCCGTCGCGATCGTCGAGCCGCCGTCGCCGGTGACGGTCGAGCGGCTCACCGCCCAGGGCGAGCAGGAGACCGCAGCCCTGGTCTCGGCGCTCACCAACACGGCCTTCGACCTGGCCGCCGCACCGCCGTTCCGCGTCTCGCTGATCGAACTCGGCCCCGCCGACCACGTGCTCTGCGTCGTCCTGCACCACATCAACGGCGACGGCTGGTCGCTGAACGTGCTCCGCTCCGAGGTCGCCGCCCACTACGGGAGCCGGGGCACCGCCCCGCTGCCCGAACTGCCCCTGCAGTACGGCGAGTACGCGCGCGCCCAGCGCCCCGCGGACTCCGAGCTCCGCTGGTGGACCGAGCGGCTGGCCGGGGTGCCTCCCCTGGAACTCCCCGCCGACCGGCCGCGTCCCGCCCGGCGGACCGGCGCGGGCGCCGAGGTCGACTTCCGGATCGCGCCCGACGTGGCCGCCTCGATCCGCGACCTCGCCCGCCGCGCCCGGTGCACGCCGTTCATGGTGCTGCTCTCCGCCTACCAGGTCCTGATGCACCGGCACACCGGCCAGACCGACTTCTGCGTGGGCATCCCCTCGGCCGGTCGCGGCAGCACCGAGCTGGAGACCATGATCGGTTTCCTCTCGACCACGCTGGCCCTGCGCTGCGACGTGTCCGGCGACCCCACCTTCGAGGAGCTGCTCCGGCGCACCCGCGGGGTCGTGCTGGACGGGCTCTCGCGGCAGGACGTCCCCTTCGAGCGCCTCGTGGCGGATCTCGACGTGGAGCGGGACCTGAGCCGCACGCCCCTGTTCCAGACCATGTTCGCCCTCCACACCCACGGCGAACCGGTCGACCCGCTGCCCGGCCTCGACGCCACGTACTTCCCCAACGGCTGGGCCCGCGCCCGGCTCGACCTGTCGGTGGACTTCTACGGCGACGAGGACGGCGCCCTGAACGGCGTCGCCATCTACAGCACCGAGCTTTTCGACCGCGAGACCGTGGAACGGATGGTCGCCCGCTTCCAGGAGCTGCTCACGGCCGTCGTGGCGGATCCCGGCTCCCCGGTGAGCTCGCTGCGGATGCTGCCGGACGCGGAGCTCGCCCTGCTGGAGGAGTGGAACGACACCTCGGCCGAGCTGCCGGAGGTCACGCTCGTCGACCTGCTGCTCGAACAGGCCGCGGCGACCCCCGACGCGATCGCGGTACGCGCCGCGCCCGCCCGTACCGCGCCGGTCGCCGCGAACGGGCTGGTGAACGGGAGCGGGCCGGTGAACGGGAACGTGCCGGTGGACGGGCTCGGCGCGCGGGAGCTGACGTACGCGGAACTGGCCGCGCGGGCGACGGAGCTGGCCGGGCGGCTGGGCGCGGCCGGGATCGGGCGCGGCTCGCTGGTCGCGGTCCGGATGGAGCGCGGCGCCGACATGCTCGTCGCCCTGCTGGGCGTGGCGATGAGCGGCGCGGCCTACCTTCCCGTCGACCCCGACTACCCCGAGGCGCGCGTCTCGTACGTGATCGAGGACTCCGCGGCGGCGCTGGTCCTGACCGGCCTCGACGACCTTCCCCCCGCGACGGGTACGGGCGCGCCCGCGCGGCCCCTTCCCGGCGACACCGCGTACGTGCTCTACACCTCGGGGTCCACCGGGCGGCCCAAGGGGGTGGTGGTGCCGCACCGGGCGCTGACCAACTTCCTGCTGGCCATGCGCGACCTGGTGCGGTCCTCGCCGCGGGACGTGTGGCTGGCGCTGACCTCGCTGTCGTTCGACATCTCCGCCCTGGAGCTCTACCTGCCGCTGGTGACGGGCGGGCGGGTGGTCGTCGCCGACGCGGAGACGGCCCGCGACGGGGTACGGCTCGCGCGCCTCGTCAGGGACGAGGGCGTCACCCACGTCCAGGCGACGCCCTCGGGGTGGCGCGTCCTGCTCGCCGGGGACCTGCCGCGCGTGGTGGGCCTGACCGGCGGCGAGCCGCTCGCCCCCCGGCTCGCCCGCGAGCTGCGTCCCCGGGTGGACCGGCTCGTCAACGTCTACGGCCCGACCGAGACCACCATCTGGTCCACGGCCTGGGACGTCCCCGAGGATCCCGGAGAGATCGTCATCGGCCGCCCGATCGCCAACACCGTCGTCCACGTCGCCGACCCCGGCGGCGGGCCGTGCCCGATCGGGGTGGCCGGAGAGCTGCTCATCGGCGGCGAGGGGGTCGCCACCGGCTACCTCGGCCGCCCGGCCCTGACCGCGGAGCGCTTCGTCCCCGGCCCCGGAGGCTCGCGGCACTACCGGACGGGAGACCGCGTCCGCCGTCGCAACGACGGCACCCTGGAGTTCCTCGGCCGGACCGACAACCAGGTCAAGCTGCGGGGTCACCGCATCGAGCTGGGCGAGATCGAGGCCGTGCTGGACGCCCATCCCGGCGTGCGGCAGGCGGTCGTCGCGGTGCGCGGGGACCGGCTGGTGGCCTTCGTCGTACCGGCCGCGCCCGTCGCGCCGTCGGAGACGGAGACGAACACGGACTCGGACGCGGGCGCGGAGGCGCTCGACGGTCTCGGGGAGCACGCCGCGCGCGAGCTGCCCGGCTACATGGTGCCCAGCGTGTTCGTCGAGATGGAGACGTTGCCGCTCACCCCCAACGGGAAGGTCGACCGCAACGCGCTCCCCGACGTGGACGCGGCGCCCTCGCGGGACGCGGTCGCCCCCCGCACCCCGGGCGAGCGGATGGTCGCGCAGGTCTTCGCCGAGGTGCTCGGCGTCGCGGAGGTCGGGGCGTACGACGACTTCTTCACCCTCGGCGGTCACTCGCTGCTGGCCACCATGGTCACCGCGCGGCTGACCGCGCTGTCCGGGACGGAGGTGCCCGTCCGGGAGGTGTTCATCCGGCCGACGGTCGCCGCGCTGGCCGAACTGGTCGCCACCGCGTCCGGCGAGCGGAGCGACGGGCCTCGGCCGAGACCCGAGGGGACCGTACCGCCGCTCTCCTTCGGTCAGGAGCGGCTCTGGTTCCTCAACCGGCTCGACCCGGACGACGCGTCGTACAACATGTGCCTGGTCAGGCGGCTGCGCGGGCCGTTGGACCGGGAGGCGCTCGCCGGGGCCCTGGCCGGGACGGTCGCCAGGCACGAGAGCCTGCGCACCCGTTTCCCCGAGGTGGACGGCGCGCCGGTCGTGGTCGTCGACCCGCCGGGGCCTGTGACCGTCGAGGAGACGGACGCGGCGTGCGAGGCCGGGGCGCTGGAGCTGGTCGCGGCCCTGACCAACGCGCCCTTCGAGCTGGGCGCGCGGCCGCCGCTGCGCGTCACCCTGGTCAGGATCGCCGAGGACGACCACGTCCTGTGCGTCGTGCTGCACCACATCCTCGGTGACGGCTGGTCGCTCAACCTCATCTTCGACGAGGTGTCGCGCCTGTACTCCGGCGCCGTCGCCCTGCCGCCGGTCCCGCTCCAGTTCGGCGACGTCGCCCTCTGGCAGCGCGGGCGCGACCTCGGCGACCTGCTCGGCTACTGGCGGGACAGGCTCGCCGACCCCACCCCGCTGGACCTGCCGGTCGACCGGCCGCGCACCGCCGGGGCCGCGAGGCGCGGCGACGTGGCGAGTGTCCGGCTGGACGCGGCGGAGGCCGCCGCCCTGGCCCGGCTGGGCAGGGAGCACGGCGCCACCATGTTCATGGTCCTGCTCGCCGCCTACCAGGTCCTGCTGTCCCGGCACACCGGGCGGAGCGACATCCTGGTCGGCACGGCCACCGCGGGCCGGGACCGGGTCCAGCTCGAACCGGTCGTCGGCTATCTCAGCGACACCCTGGTCATGCGCGGTGACCTGTCGGCCGATCCGACCTTCGCCGGGCTGCTCCGCGCGACCCAGATCGGTGTCCTGGACGCCTTCTCCCACCAGGGCGTGCCGTTCGAGGAGCTGGTGACGGCCCTGAGGGTCGAGCGCGACCTGACGCGCACGCCGCTGTTCCAGACCATGCTCATCCTGCACACGCAGGACTTCGCGCAGTCCCGCGACGCCTTCGCGGGGCTGACCACGACGGGGTTCGAGCACGGTATGCGGCAGGCCAAGCTCGAACTGATGCTGGAGGCCTGGCAGAACGAGCACGAGCTGGCGCTCAGCTTCGTCTACGACGCCGAGCTGTTCGACCGGGCCACGATCGAGGCGATGGCCGCGCGGTTCCGCCTGCTGCTCACCGCGCTGCCGGACGCGTCCGGCGACCGGGTCTCCGAGCTGCCGCTGCGCACCGGGGACGACGACGCCCTGCTGCGGCGTCTCTCGCGGGGACCCGCGCGCCCGCCCGCTCCCCCGGTGCCGGACCTGTTCGCGGCGACCGTACGGGACACGCCGGGCGCGGTGGCGATCGGATGCGGGGGTGCCACGCTCACCTACGCCGGGCTGGACGCCCGCGCGGACGAGCTGGCGGCGCTGCTGCGAGGGCGGGGGGTCGTCCCCGGCGACGTGGTCGGCGTCTGCCTGGACAGGTCGCCCGACGCCGTCGCGGCCCTGCTCGCCGTCTGGCGGGCGGGGGCAGCCTACCTGCCGCTCGACCCGGACCACCCGGCCGAGCGGCTCGCCTTCATGCTGGACGACAGCTCCGCCTCCCTCGTCCTCACCTCGGCGGGCCTGGGCGACCGCCTGCCTCCCGGCACGGCACGCGCTTACACGGACGACCGATCCCAGCCCGGCACGCCACGCGCGTACGCGGACGACCGGCCCTTGCCCGCTGTCGATGCGGCCCGGCCCGGTACGCCACATGCGCACGACCGCCCCCTCGCGCCGGAGAGCGTCCCGGCGCCCGGGTCGGCCGCTTACGTGATTTACACCTCCGGGTCCACCGGAACGCCCAAGGGGGTCGTGGTCTCGCACCACAGCCTGGCCGCCCGGGTCGGGTGGATGCGCGAGGCGTACGGGCTGCGGCCCGAGGACCGGGTGGTCCAGTTCGCCTCGCTGAGCTTCGACACCCACGCCGAGGAGATCTACCCGGCGCTGGCCGCCGGAGCCCGGCTGGAGCTGCTGCCCGAGGGCGGCGTCACCCTGCCCGACCACCTCGACCAGGTCACCGTGCTCGACCTGCCCACCGCGTACTGGCACGCGCTCGTCGACGACATCGGCGAGATCGCCTGGCCGCCGACCCTGCGGCTGGTGATCCTCGGTGGTGAGCAGGTGCACGAGGCGGCCGTGACCCGATGGCGGGAGCGCTTCGGCGACCGGGTACGGCTGGTCAACACCTACGGCCCGACCGAGGCGACGATCATCGCCACCGCCGCCGAGCTGGACGGCTCTCCCGGGCGCCCGCCCATCGGCGTCCCGATCGCCGACACCTCGATCCTGCTCCTGGACGGCTCGGGCGAGGCGGTGCCGCCGGGGGCCCCGGGCGAGCTGTGCGTCGGCGGGGCCGGGGTGGCCGTCGGCTACCTGGGCAGGCCGGACCTCACGGCCGAGCGCTTCCCCACCCTCGGGGTCCCCGGTGTTCCGGGTGTTCCCGGCGGGGAGCGGATCTACCGGACCGGCGACCTGGCGCGCTGGCGGGCCGACGGACAGCTGGAGTTCCTGGGCCGCCTCGACGACCAGGTCAAGGTCCGCGGCTTCCGTATCGAACTCGGCGAGATCGAGGCGCGGCTGCTCGCCCACCCCGGCGTCGGCCAGGCGGCGGTGGCCGTCCGAGGGGAGACGCTCGTCGGCTACGTCGTCGGCACGGCCACCGGAGACGAGCTCGCCGGGCACCTGGCGGGGACGCTGCCCGCCTACATGGTCCCCGCCCACTGGGTGAGCCTCACCGCCCTGCCGCTCACCGCGAACGGCAAGCTCGACCGGGCCGCGCTGCCCGCGCCCGAGGCCGGGTCCCGGACGAGGACCGCCCCGCGCGGCGACGCCGAGGAGCTGGTGGCCGAGATCTTCGGCGAGGTGCTGGGCGTCGAGGGGGTCGGCGCCTTCGACGACTTCTTCGCGCTGGGCGGGCACTCGCTGCTCGCCACCCGCGCGATCGCCAGGCTCCGCGCCGCCGTCGAGGTGGACGTGCCGATCCGCACCCTGTTCGCCCGGAGCAGCGTGGCCGACCTCGCGGCGGCGGTGGAGGAGCTGCTCGTCGCCGAACTGGCCGAGATGTCCGACGAGGAGGCCGAGCGCCTCATGGAAACCGGGAGCTGAGATGGGTTACCGCGTCGTGGTCAACCACGAGGAGCAGTACTCGATCTGGCCGGACGGCCGGGACCTCCCGGACGGCTGGCGAGAGGAGGGCGTCTCCGGCACCAAGGAGGACTGCCTCGCCCACATCGACCGCGTCTGGACCGACCTGCGCCCGCTCAGCGCGAGAAGATCATGAAAGGCGGCGGGATGTCCGACGGCTGGATCCGGATCCCGGCGAGCGGCGCCGGAGACCGTACGAGAGGGGCTGGCAATGGTTAGGGAACGACTCGCGGCGATGGTGGCCTCGGCCTCCGACGGAGCGGTCACGGCCAGGGAGGCGCTGGCCGCCACGGTCCCGCTGTCCGCGCTGGGGGTCACCTCCCTGGCGCAGATGCGGCTGATCGACGCGGTGGAGACCGAGTTCGGGGTGGAGATCGACCTGTCGGGCGACGGGTTCGACCTGCTGGACGACCTCGGCGCGCTGGAACGCCACATCAACGAGGCGCGTAACGCGCATTCCTGAACGCATTTCCGAACGGGGGAAGGCACATGGACATCCGGTTCTCGGGGAGCCGATCGGGGACGGCACCGCTGACCTGGGGGCAGCGGGCCATCTGGGACACGATCCAGAAGACGGCGCCGGACGACCACTACTTCAACTTCGGCCGCGTGCTCGCCGTGCCCAGGCGGGCCAGGCCGCTCACCGTGGCGGGGGCGGCCGAGGTGCTGCGCACGCTGGTGGAACGGCACGAGTCCCTGCGTACCAGGCTGGGCGAGGTGCCATACGACGCGGTTCCCCAGGGGGAGACGTACGGGAGCGGCGCCCGCGCGGAGCCGTGGCAGGTGCTGGCGACCGGCGGCTCCATCCCGGTCACCGTGTCGGAGGGCGACCCCGAGCGGCTGCGGGACGCGCTGGCGGAGACCGCGTTCGACTACGGGAACGAGTGGCCGCTCAGGATCGGGCTCGTCGTCGACCGCGACGAGGTCACCCACATCGTGCTCGTCTTCTGCCACCTGGCCGCCGACGGCCTCGGGGCCGAGGTGGCGGTCACGGACCTGCGGCTGCTCCTGCTGCGCGGTTCCGTACCCGGGCCGCCCCCGCCCTCGCCGCTGGAGCTGGCCCGCTGGCAGGGCTCGGAGCAGGGTCTGAAGGTCGCGGCGGTGGCCGCGGGACACTGGGAGAGCGAGTACCGGCGCATCCCCCCGACGATGTTCGACCGTTGGGCGGGCACTCCCGCGGACCCCCCGATCTGGCGGGCGCACCTGGTCTCCCGGGCGATGGACCTGGCCGTGCAGCGGATCGCCGCGTTGAGCGGCGCGAGCACCTCGACCGTCCTGCTCACCGCCGCGTCCGTGCTGGCCGGGAGGGTGAACGGCCACGATGTGACCGCGATGCTGCCGATCGTGGGCAACCGCTTCCGGGGAGACACCGTCAACGCGGTCACCACGCTCTCCCAGGAGGGGCTGTTCGTGCTGGACCTGCGCGAGGGCGGTTTCACCGAGCTGCTGCGCGCGGCCAAGCCCGCCGCGCTGCGCGCCTACCGGTCCGCCTACCACGACCCGGACGACCGGGACCGGCTCACCGAACGGGCCGGACGGGAGCGGGGCGCGCGGATCCACCCGTACTGCTGCTTCAACGACATGCGCTTCGCCGACCGGGTGGACGCCTCCCCCGACGAGCCGAGCGTGCGGCGGGCACTGGACGAGACGACCCTCACCTGGCCGCTCAGCCAGGAGCGGCTCAACTGCCGGTTCTGCCTGCACGTGACCGGCGAGCCCGGCGGGCTGGGCGTCTCGCTCACCGCCGACACCGGCTACCTCCCCCGCCCCGCCATGGAACGCTACCTGCTCGACCTGGAGTCCCTGCTGGTCGAGGCCGCGTTCCGCGAGGTGCTGGAGCCGGTCGGTTGAGCGTCCCGCCCGAACCCGAGACCGGTCGGTCAAGTACCTTCCCCGGAACCGGAACCGGAACCGGAACCGGAACCGGTACCGGTCAGCCAAGCGTCCCGACCGAGCCCGCAGCCGGTCGGCCGGACGCGCCTCCCACGACCACCGGGGCCCGGGGACCGCACGCCGGAGGTGTCCGATGACGGTCCACGCCTACGCCGAGTCGACGTCCTGCGTCCAGGGCGGCGCGCTCCGCTTCCACCTCGCCCGCGCCTCCCGTGCCCCGCTGCGCGGCTCGGTGCTGGTCGAGGACGTGGCCACCGACCTGGCCGTGCTCGACGGGGAGTTCACCGGCCCGGTGTGGACGCTCGACGTCCCCCCCGGCTGGCGCAGCTCGCTCTACCGCGCGGTCTTCACCGCCGACGAGGAGAGCAGCGAGGTCTACTTCGCCGTACGGGCCGCCCGTCCCCGCTCGCCGGTCCTGCTGTCGATCCCGTTCCCGACCTGGCAGGCGTACAACCGGGCGGGCATCCCCGGCGAGTCCATCTACTGGAGCGAGCAGCCGACCCGCGCTTCGCGCGTCTCCTTCGACCGCCCCGGTGGCGGTCCGCCGCCCGAACGCTGGGAGGAGGGCATGATCCGCTGGCTGGGTCCGGCCGGGTACGACGTCGACTACTGCTCGGCCCTGGACCTGCACGAGGGGCGCGGGCTCCTCTCCGGCTACCGGCTGCTGATGGTCAGCGGGCATGACGAGTACTGGTCGGCGGGGATGCGCGACAGCGTCGAGGAGTTCGTCCGCCGGGGCGGCAACATGGCCGTCTTCTCCGGCAACACCTGCTGGTGGCAGTTCCGGCTGGAGGACGACGGGCGCACCATGGTCTGCTACCGCGACGCGATCGCCGACCCGATGGCCGCCGTGGATCCCGCCCTCACCACGGTCGAGTGGTCCAGCGCGCCGGTGAACCGCCCGGAGAACGGCCTGACCGGGGTCAGCTTCCGGCGCGGCGCCGGGACCTGGGGCCCGTACATGCGGCTCATGCACGAGGAGTCCTACACCGTCCGGTTCCCCGAGCACTGGGTGTTCGAGGGCACCAAGCTGGGCGAGGGCGACACGTTCGGCAGGGGGGCCATCGGCTACGAGACCGACGCCTGCGACTACGTCGAGGAGGACGGCGTGCCGGTGGCCACCGGGCGCGACGGCACCCCGCCGTCCTTCGTCATCCTGGCCACCGCCGACCTGCGGCACTGGCACCGGTACGGCCAGGGCGGCATGGCCACCATGGGCGTCTTCGGCCTCGGCGCCGGGACGGTGTTCACCGCCTCCACCGTGAACTGGGGAAACACCCTGCACGACCCGGTCGTGGACCGGATCACCCGCAACGTGCTGGACCGGCTGTCGGTGCGCGCGGGCGGCTGGGAGACCATCGGCGGCGCGGACGAGGTCGGCGCGCTCACCGTGTTCGACTCCCTGCTGTACGGCGCCACGCGGGACGGCTCGCTGCTCACCCGCGAGGTCTCCGGCCAGAACCTGCGCTGGCGCCCCGCGGGCACCGCCCCCGCGCTCGTCGCGCTGGCCACCCCCAGGGAGGCCACCGCCATCCACCCCATCGGCCTGTACGGCCTCACCGCCGACGACCGGCTCGTCTACCGCGACCCCGAGGACGGCTGGACCACCCTCGCCGACGGGCCCCGCGGCGGGGTCGGCCTGGGCATGGTGAACGGCGAGCTGTTCGCCGCCGCCACGGAGGGCCTGTGGCTGCTCGACCCGGAGACCTCCTCCTGGAGCCTGGTCGAGGCCGGTACCGGTGCCGTGGCACTGGCCGCGATGAACGGCCGGCTGTACCTGGTGGACGCGGACGGCCGGATCCGCACGCGGCTGCCGGTGGCGACCCCGGCCGGATGGACCGACCTGTGCGACGCGGGCGGCTGCACCGTGCTGACCGGGCACGCGGGCACCCTGATCGGCACCGGCCGCGACCGCCCCCTGCTCCGGCGCGCGAACCTCCTGAGGGAGACCGCCACCCCTCAGGGCGCGGCGGAGGTCCCGGTGAGCGCCGGGTAGTCCTTGAGCCTGATGTCCGTGGCGAACCTGTCCGTCAGCCTGAGCATCGCCCGCAGCAGGAACCGGCGCTTGAAGACCCAGTTCCGCATCCTGATCCGTCCCCAGGTCGCCGGGGCGAGAAAGGGACCGGCGCTGCCCTGCCTGGCCACCTTGGCGTAGCCGCGAAAGGCCTCCTCGTACGCGCGGAACGCCGTCCGGTGGTCGCCACCGGCCGCCGCCAGCTCCCCGGCCAGCACGTACGCGCCCACGACGGCGAGGCCGGTGCCGAAGCCGCCCAGGGTGTTGCCGTAGGCGGCGTCGCCGAGCAGCACCACCCGGCCCCTGGCGTAGCGGTCGATCTCGACCCGGCTGATCGAGTCGAGGTAGAGCTCGCGCGCCTCCGGCAGCCTGGCCACGAGCTCGGGAACCCGCCAGCCCATCCCCCGGTAGGCGTCGGCCAGGAGGCGTTTGTGCCGCTCGACGTCGTCGCGGTCGTCATCGAGCGGCTCGGAGGCGAAGACGAAGAACGCGGGCGACTTGGGTCCGCCGAGCGCCACCATCCGGCCGGGCTCGTTGTACATCACGTTCCCGGCACCCGTGCCGAGGTCGGCCAGCGCGTAGTAGTGGCCGAGGAAGCGCACATGGTCGGACTCGGGGCCGAAGGCGAGCCGCCGCACGTTGGAGTGGATGCCGTCGGCGCCCACCACGAGGTCGAAGGTACGCGGCGCGCCGCGCTCGAAGGTGACGTGCACGCCGCCCTCCGTGTCGGTCAGCGAGGTGATGGAGTCGCCGAAGACGTACTCGCAGTCTTTCTCGGTCCTCTCGTACAGCAGGGCGGCGAGGTCGCCGCGGAGGATCTCGATGTCGCCGCCGGTGAACTCACCGGGCATGACCGCCAGCCGCCTGCCGTCCGCGTCGACGATGACCTGGTCGGTCCCGCCGGTCTGGCGTCTCCGCACCTCCCGGAGGATTCCCATCCGCTCCAGCACGACGCGGTGGGTCTCGCCCTTGAAGTCGACGGCCTGGCCGCCGGGACGGAGCGCGGGCGCCTTCTCGACGACGGTGACGGTGTGGCCGGAGCGGCTCAGCCAGTAGGCGAGCGCGGGCCCGGCGATGCTCGCACCGGAGATGAGGACCGTGGTGTTCTTCATGTTCACGAGCTTCGGGGGGAACGCTGACAGCTCACCGACCATCGGCTGACAGCCGGACGCCCTCCGCGCCGGACACCGTCAGCCCTCCTCGGCACCGACCCCTGTCGGCAGCCCCCGGCACCGGACGCTCTCGACCACCCCCGGAACCGAGCGGCGCGAGCACCCCGCCAAGCCCCATCGGCCACCTTCACAACCGTGCGTCTCTCCCTCTCCCGGAGTGGCCGCTCTCAGCCGTCGTCCACGTCATCCGTGTCGTCCACGTCACACTCGTCGTCCGGATCGAGCGCCGCGAGCACCTCGTCGTGGCGCATCGCGGCCCCTCGGGCGTACGCCGACGCGAACGCCTCCGCGCCGACGAGGTCGCGGGCGCCCGCGGCGACCCCGGCGACGTCGCGGTCACCGGCCACGGCCGTCCCGCGCAGCGCCACCGCCATGCCGAGCAGCAGTGCCGCCCGTGTCCCCTCCCCCTCGATCAGGTCGGCTCCCGCCCGGCCCTCGACGGCGTCGGCGAGGTCCACCGCCAGTGGCGACCTGCGCGCGCGGGCCTGCGCCTCGCGATGGTGGAGCAGGGCCCCGGCGAGATCGCCCTCGGCCTCGGCCAGCCGTCCCAGCGCGGTGAGCGCGCGCGCCCGCGCCGACTCCGCGCCGAAGGCCCCGGTCGCCGCCCCTCGAAGCGCGAGGCCGATCCGGTGACGGGCCTCGGTGTGATCGCCTTCGAGCCGCGCGATCTCCCCGAGCCCCAGATGCGTCGCGGCGGGCACGTCCGGCGCACCCGCCCTCCGGGCGAGTTCCCCGGCGCGCCGGTGGTCGGCGGCAGCGGCGGCGAGGTCGCCCTCGCGGACCAACGCCTCGGCCCGGCGGCCCAGCACGTCCGCGGTCTCCTCAAGGGCACCGAGCTCCTCCAGCAGCTCCAGCGCCTCCCGCCACAGGTCGCGGGCGCGTCCCCACTCCCCACGCCAGCCCGCGACCAGGGCCAGCCAGTCGAGCCCCTGAGCCGTCCCCCAGCGTTCCCCCAGGGACCTGAAGCGAGCCAGCACCTCCTCCAGCTCCCGCTCGCCCCCGGCCGGATCACCGCCGAGCACCTTCAGCAGGGCGCGGCTCAGCCCGGCCAGGGCCAGGCTCCACGGATCGACACCGAACAGCCGGTCGATCTCGGGCCCGGCGGGCGACACCGACTCGGGCGGCCCGGCGGACATGCCCCACAGTGCCGCGGCGAAGGGGTAACGCAGCGGCCGGTCCCGCGACCACATGATCGCCTCGGCCCGTTCCCAGTGTTCCGGTGACGGCCGGGGTAGGGCGTGCGCCACGCACATGACGTACTCCTCCTCCAGCCCGGCGAGGGGATGACCGGTCGCCGCGAGCAGCTCGGCCGCCGCCTCCCCCGCGTCGCCGCGTCGGCCGCCCAGCCACCAGTACGCCGCCAGCGCGGCGACCAGCCGCAACCCCGTCTCCCTGTCGTCGCGTACGGCCCAGCGCAGCGCGGCCGTCAGGTTGCCGTGCTCGGCGGAGAGCCTGGCCAGCCAGTGGAGCTGTTCGGCCCGGCGCAGGTGGGGGTCGGCGCGCCGGGCCAGGTCGAGGAAGTGGCGGGCGTGGCCGCCGCGCAGGCGGTCCTCCTCCCCCGCCTCGGCCAGCCGTTCCGCGCAGAACAGCCTGATCGTGTCGAGCATCCGGTAGCGGTCGCCGTCCGTCTCGACCAGCGACCTGTCCACCAGGTCGGCCAGCAGCCCGGCCGCGTCCTCCACCTCGCAGACCGCCTCGGCCGCCTCCAGGGAGGCGCTTCCCGCGAACACGGAGAACCGCCTGGCCAGCACCTGCTCGCCGGGCGAGAGCAGGTCCCAGCTCCACTCCACCACCGCGCGCAGGGTCCGGTGCCGGGCCGCCGCCGTGGGGTCACCGCGCGACAGCAGCCGGAACCGGCCGTGCTCCGCCAGGCGCGTGGCGATCTCCTCGACGGTGAAGGAGCGCAGCCGCGCGGCCGCCAGCTCGATGGCCAGCGGCAGTCCGTCCAGCGCCGCGCAGATCCGGATGACCGTCTCCACGTTGGCCCGCCGCACCTCGAATCCCGGCCGTACGGCCGCCGCCCGGTCGGCGAACAGCCGCACGGCCGGGCCGGCCAGGGCGACGGACGGCGAGGAGTCCGGCGGCGGGGTCTCCAGCGGTGCCAGCGGCACCAGCGTCTCTCCGGTGATGCCCAGGGGTTCGCGACCGGTGGCCAGGACGGTCAGCCCGGGGCACTCGCCCAGCAGCCTGCGGACCAGCGTGGCGGCGGCGGCGTTCACGTGCTCGCAGTTGTCGAGGACCAGCAGCAGCTCCTGCCCGGCGAGTGCCGCCACCAGGTGCTCCACGAGGTCGGCCGGACGCGGCGCGTGGAACCCGGGCTCGCGCAACCCGAGCGCGCCGAACACCGCCCGCGCCACCTGGTCACCACCACCGGCCGGACCGTGCCCACCGGGCGGGGCGGAACCGTCGAACAGGTCGGAGTCGCGGAACGAAGCGGAATCACCGGGTGAAACGGGACCGTCGAGCGGGGAGAGGTCGACGAAGCACACCTCGCGCCGCCCGCGTCCGGCCGCCTCGATCGCGAGCCGGGTCTTGCCGGTGCCGCCGGGCCCGGTGATCGTGATCAGCCGCGAGTCGCGCAGCGCGTCGATCCGCTCCAGCTCCCGCTCGCGTCCCACGAAACTGGTGAGCTGGGCCGCGAGCCCCCGCCGTGGCGGCGGCTCGGGTCGCTCGGCGCGCAGGACGGCCAGATGGATCGCGGCGAGCTCGGGCGAGGGATCGACGCCGAGCTCCTCGGCGAGCAGCCGCCTAGCCTCCTCGAACACCGCCAGCGCCTCGGCCCGCCGCCCCGCCGCCCGCAGGGCGAGCATCAGCTGCCCTCTGAGCCGCTCTCGCAGCGGATGCGCGGCCACCAACCGCCGCAGCTCCGCCACCGAAGCCGCCGAAGCCGCCGGACCGCCCTCGGGAAGGGCCGACTCCGCCTCGGCGAGGTCCTCCGTCGCCGCCAGCCAGAGCTCCTCCAGCCGGTCCGCCGACGCCCGCCCGAAGGGCAGGTCGGCGAGCGCGGGCCCGCGCCACAGGGCGAGCGCCTCCCGCAGCGGCCCGACGGCGACCGCGTGGCGGCCCGCCGCCAGCAGCCGCCGTCCCTCGTGGGCCAGTCGTTCGAACCGGTGGGCGTCGACGTCGTCGGGGTCGGCCACGAGCCGGTAGCCGGTCCCGTGGAACTCGATCACCTCGCCGGGCAGGCTCCGGCGGAGCCGGGAGACCTGGGCCTGCACCGCGTTGGCGGCCCCGGCGGGGGGATCGTCGCCGTACTGGCCGTCGATCAGACGCTGGACGCCGACCACCCGGCCCGCGTCGAGCAGCAGCATCACGAGCAGGGCACGCGGCCGGGGCCCGCCCACGGAGATCTCCTCCCCGGTGGGGGACCGCACCTCCAGGGGACCGAGGACGCCGAACCGCACAACCTCGATTCTCCCTCGCGAAGGAAGGGACATCCGTACGGAGGGGACCGTAGTCCCACGAGACACGGGATGACCTCCCGGCTCACCGGCCGAACCGGAGGAAGGGCACGGACGAGCCCGGCTCCGCGGGCCGCCGGGCAGCCCTGGTTCTGGAGCCGTGTCAGGTGTCTGACCGCCGACTAGACTCGTGGTGTGTGCGATTCGCCCGGCTTCGATACATCGTCTTATGCCGATTTCGACACACCAGCGTATGTGCGGCACACGTACAACAGCTGGAACGACGCCGGTTGGCGATCGCTGCTGGTACAGAGCTTCGACCACGTGTCCGAGGCCGAGCACCTTCCGATGCCCGCGGTGTCCGACCTGCACATCGCGCTGTGTGTGGCGGGGAACGCGGACGTTCGGCTGTACACCGGCGGGAAGCCCGTTGGGCGGCGGTGGGTGCCGGGCCACCTGGAGCTCATGGTTCCCGGGCGCGCCACCTCCGTCACGTATCGGGCGACGTCCAGGTTGCGGACCATCCAGGTGCACATTCCCTCGTCGGCCGTCCGGGAGGCCACCGGGGCGCTGGGCGATCGTGAGCCCGACTTCGAGGGGCTGGCCGCCGCCCTCCTGGCGGGAGATCCGGTCGTCGAGCAGCTTCTCCGCGCGCTGCCGGGCACCCGCGACGCCGGCGACCTGTACGCGGAGTCCGCCGCGGCGTTCCTCTCGACGCACGTGCTGACCCTCGGCAGGGACGTGCGCCTGCCCGGTCCCGAGCATGCCGCCGTCCGGGCGGGCGTCGCCATCATGCGGGAGCGCCTGGCGGAGCCTCTGACGCTGGCCACGATCGCCATCGAGGTCCATCTGAGCGTGTACCACTTTGTCCGTGTTTTCCGGCAGACCACCGGCGAGACACCGCACCGGTACCTCACCCGGTTACGGATCGAGCAGGCGCGGCGGCTACTGTCCACCAGCTCCCTCAGCATCGAGCAGATCGCCACGCGGTGCGGGTTCGCCAGTCCGGGCGCGTTGTCGTCGGCCTTCCTGCGCCATACGGGGGTCCGCCCCTCGACGTACCGCAAGAACTGATCGATCGACCGCAATCGCCCGCATGTTCAGCGAAGTCGGCAGTGCCTACGTTTGGGCGCATGCCGTACTCCTATGGCGTGACCGCACGCTCGCGGGCCACTCCCGACGCCGTCTTCGCGGCGCTCACCCACGCGGCCACCTGGCCCCGGTGGACGCCGATCGACTCCGCCGACGTCGAGAGCGGCGATCCCGAAGACCGGCAGGAGGTCGGCGACACCAGGATCTTCCGCACCGGCCGCAGCGTCTCCCGGGAGCGGATCGTCGAACTGATCGACAACCGGCGGTTCGTCTACGACACCGTGAACGGGGCCTTCCGTTCGTACCGCGGGACCATCGATCTCGCCCCGGTGCCCGGCGGGGGCACGCACATCGCGTGGTCCGCCACCTTTGACCCCAGGATGCCGCTCTCGGGTGGTTTCTGGCGGTGGTACCTGACCCGCTTCATGCAACGCATGGCCGACGGTCTCGCCGCGTACGCGAACGCCACCGACGGGTGATCAGCACCTCCTCGTAGCGGCGGCGAGGTCCGGGGCGCGACGCCCCCCCGCCGCGGCCGCCAGTCGTTCCCCGACCACCCGAGACAGTGAAGGAACACAACGATGTCCACGACGAGAGCACGCTCCATCCGCGGCCGGAGGTGGTGGGCGCTGTGGGGGCTGATGGCGCTGTCCGCGGTCGGCTTCGCCGTCGGGTCGGTGCCGCCGTACCTGAGCGGAGACGCGGCCGACGTCCCATTGCCGCTCAACCCGGATGTGGCGCTGCACTACCTGTCCCTGATGGTGCACGCCGTCCCCGGTGGCCTCGCCCTGGCCCTCGGGCCGGTGCAGTTCGTCACCCGCCTCCGCGTCCGCCGGCCCAAGGTGCACCGTGTCGTCGGCCGGGTGTACATGATCTCCATCGTGATCGCATCCATCGCGGCCGCGGTGAACGCCGCGATCACGATCAGCGGCTTCGCGGTCCAGGTCGCGTTCTTCATCCTCGTGGCGGCGTGGCTGTACACCCTGGCCATGGCCTACCGGCACATCCGCCGCGGCGAGGTGCAACTGCACCGGATCTGGATGATCCGCAACTACGCCCTGACGTTCGCCGCGGTCACCCTGCGCGTCTACCTGCTCCTCGGGCTGCAGCTGTCCCCCTCGGCGGGGTTCGAGCCGATCTACACCGCCGCCGTATGGGCGTCCATCCTGGGCAACGTCCTGGTGGCCGAGTACTTCATCGTCCAGCGCACGCTGGCCCCCTTGGCCCGTCGCCAGCAGCGCCGGGAAGACCCACTGGTCTCCACACCGGTATGACGCCCCGCCGGCCGGTCCGTGCGATCGTCGCCGGCGCGGCCGGACCGGAGGAGGGGTATGGGCGCATCCGAAGAGGGCGGTTGGTAAATCGATAACGCGATCTCCGCCTGCGACCGTTGCCCTATCGCTCCCTGCAACTCGGCCTCTCGGGTGAGATCGCGCGCCGGTACGCGGACGAGTGGACGGTCGCCATCACCGACGTCACCCCACTCGCCCGCGAGATCCATACACTCCTGCGCGAGGGCGAACCGGACACCGCGGCCCGGCTCCTCCCCGAAGAGCGCCCCTACCCCGCCGGAGACGAACTTCTGGCTCACCTGCGCCCGTAAGCGATCATGAACGCCAGGCGTCGGCTCGCTTCGATCACGGCCGCGTGGTCCGGCGGCGGAAACAGGCCCGCGCCGAGTACGCCGCCCTCTGATCGCCGACTCGCTCCGATCGGCTCAGCCGTTCCGTTCCCGGTCTGAAATTCTGCCGCCGCCCGCGGACACGTAGGAATTGAAAGCCCGCAGCGTTCGGAAGGTCTGACGAGGATGACGCGTGAGTGAACAAGACGACCGGTCCCGGTTCGAGGCGGTGTACCGGCGAACCCATGAGCAGATCCTCGGATACGCCGTGCGGCGGTGCTCCTCTCCCGAGGACGCCGCCGACGTCGTAGCCGAGACCTACGTGATCGCCTGGCGGCGGATGACCGAGCTCCCCGACGGTGAGGGCGGCAAGCTGTGGCTGTACGGCGTGGCCCGGCGGGTCCTGGCCAACCATCGCCGGAGCGAGCGGCGCAGACTCACCCGGCACACCGAACTCACCGACGAGATCGCACACCTCTACACCGCCCCCTCCCGCCACGGTGAGCAGGACGGCGTGGACGAGGCCATGAGCATGCTCTCCGACGGCGATCGTGAACTGCTGGCCCTGGCCCTCTGGGAGGGGCTCGACCCCGGCGAGATCGCCGCGGTGCTGGACTGCTCCCGCAACGCCGCCCGTATCCGCCTGCACCGGGCCCGCAGGCGCTTCGCCAAGGCCCTGGAGAAGACCCGCCCATCGGCCGCCCGTTTCGCAGCACGGCCGCTCATCGAGAGGGAGTCACGATGAACAACGACCAGACCTTCAAGCGCCGGGCGAGGGTGCTGGACGAGGACCTGGCCGGCCGGGCGTCCACCGCGGGGGCGGACGCGCTGCTGGCGGAGATCGTCTCGCTGGAGAACACCCCGACAATCGTCTCGCCGGAGAACACCCCGGCCCGGCGACGGCTCATGCCCTCCCCCAGCCGCGCCCTGCTCGGCCTGGCCGCGGCGGCCGTCGCGGTAGCGGTCATCACCCCCACGATGCTGTCCGACAGCACGATCTCCATCGCATCCCAACCCCACACGTCGGTGTCCGCGACGGCCGAACCGACCGCCCAGCAGATCCTGCTCGCCGCCGCCGCCGCCACGGAGCAGGCCCGTGCGGACGGCGACTATTGGCGTATCGCGACGGTCAACCGGGCGATGTTGATCGACCCCACCCGCAGCTATGTGCTTGAGAAAGGGCGGTCTGGAGAGCAATGGCTGGCGAAGCGGCCGGATCTGCGGAGTTGGCGCATCGGCCAGGATCTCGGCGTCAAGCCCGCGACCCCGCAGGACGAGGCGGCCTGGCGGGCCGCGGGCGCGCCCAGCAGCTGGCGATACCCCAAGGACTGGCGAGACCCCAAGAACAGGTGGGAGCAACAGTTCGCCGTCCCATTCGGGCCATTGGAGGCCGCAGCGGGTGAGCGAACCGCCGAGCGACTTCATTGGAAGGACACGGCCGGTGACCTGACGGTAGAGCCGATCACCTGGAAGGAGGTGCGCGCGATCCCCAGCGAGCCCGAGAAGCTCAGGACCTACCTGGAAGAGCGCATCATCCGGCGGCTGACAGCGGACCCTGATGTCGCGGTAGACGTGGAGAAGGTGACGGTGCAGCACCTTCGGTCAGCCTGCATGCGGATCATCAGTAGCTTGCCGGTGTCCCCCGAGGCTCGTGCGTCCGCGTACCGGATCCTCGCGTCTCTTCCCGGCATACGGGCCGAGGGGGAGGTCACAGATCCGCTGGGCAGGCGCGGGCAGGCGCTCGGCTATCAGCTGATAGACGACGAGGAGCCGGGCCTGTTCACCGAGATCCGTTTCGTGGTCGATCCCGGCACCGGCCTGCCTCTCGCCGAGGTGTGGACGATCGTGGGCAAGCTCGCGAACGGGCGACAGGTGGAGATCCGTCACTCCACCTCGTACCAGGCGATCGGCTGGACCGACGAACGGCCGAAACTGCCCGCGCAACGGAACTGAGCCGCTCACCGAACCGCGCGCGAAGGGAGGCAGAGAGGTCAGCGGCGCGGCGCCCTCTCAGTGATCACCCGCCGCTCGCGGGGGCCGGCGGTGGTTTCCGCGCCGCCGGCCTTCTGGCCCCGTGAGCGGACCGGGGAACAGTCGTCCGCACGGCTGTTCCTCCGCCACGAGATCGGCTACCTGCGGGCACTCTCAGGTCATCACACCTGGCGCCGGGGGATGCTGATCCCGAGCATGCGCGCCCCGGTCTCCGTGCGCGGGCGGTGGGTGCTGCCCGGGGCGAACACCACGTAGCTGCCCGGCCCGAGCCGGTGGCCCCTGTCGATGAACTCGCCGGACACGACGTAGTAGCGCTCCTCCCCGTCGTGCACGTCGACCTCCGGCCATTCGCTGCCCGGCGCGAAGTCGTAGACCCAGCCACGGGCCGACTCGGTGGTGGGCAGCAGCCGCCGGAAGATGCCGGAGGCGACCTCAACGGATTCGACCTCATCGACGTTCAGGATCTGTACGCCGTCGTGTTCTTCGTTCATGAGCCCATCGTGGCCGGGTACGGTCAGACCGCCCAGTGTCCAGAATGACATCCTCCGGTACTTTCCTGCCATGGCCGTTCATCGCGTCGTCGCCCTGGTCCTCCCGCCGCAGTCCACCTTCGAACTCGCGTGCGCTGCCGAGGTCTTCGGCGTGCGCCGTCCCGGCCTGCCCGTCCGCTACGAGTTCGAGGTCTGCGCCGAGCACCCGGGGCAGATGCCCACTCTGGCCGGTTACGACATGGCGGTGACCGCGGGCCTGGCAGCGCTCGACGCCGCCGACACGGTCGTGATCCCCGGCTGGCAGCGACCGGACACGCCCGCCTCGCCCGCCGTGGTGCGCGCGCTGCGGCTGGCTCATCGGCGCGGGGCCCGGACCGTCGCGATCTGCTCCGGCGCCTTCCTGCTGGCCCAGGCCGGTCTGCTCGACCACCGCCGGGCCACCACGCACTGGCGAATGGCCGCCGAGCTGGCGGCCCGCTTCCCGGACGTCCAGGTCGATCCCGACACCCTCTACATCGACCACGGCGACGTCGCCACCAGCGCCGGTACGGCCGCCGGTATCGACCTGTGCCTGCATCTGGTCCGTGCCGACCAGGGTGCCGCCTACGCCGCGCAGGTCGCCCGGCACATGGTCATGCCGCCACACCGCGAAGGCGGGCAGCTGCAGTACGCCGCGCCCCCTCCCACCGGCCACCCGCCCGGCTCCCTGGCCCCCGTGCTCGACTGGGTGACCGAACGACTCCACGAACCCCTCTCGGCCGATGACCTCGCCTCCCGGGCCGGGGTCTCCCCTCGCACCCTCGCCCGCCGGTTCGCCGAACAGCTCGGTGTCAGCCCCGGCCAGTGGCTGCTCGGCAAACGGATCGCGGCCGCCCAGGCCCTGCTGGAGGAGACAGACCTTCCCGTCGAGGCGATCGCCGTCAGGGTCGGCCTCTCCTCGGCCACCAACCTCCGCCGACGCTTCCACCGCGCCCTGCGCACCACCCCCACCGCCTACCGCCGCGCCTTCCGCGGCGGTGCGCCCTCTTCTCAGTGACACGGACTCGCCGGAGCAGGTCGACGCCGTACATACCGAACAGCACGATCCGTGATCGCGAAGTGCCGCTACCCAACCGCCGTACGAGGTCAGGTGGAGATCGGATCGCGGGGGCGGCCGGGGAGCCGATGGTCAGAGGCCGGCCGCCACCATGAAGTGGCGTCGCGATCAGTCGAGTGCGGTCAGGTGATCGAACTCACCGTCACGGGCGCCGAGGGCGAATGCCCTGAACTCTGTGAGCGTGTACACATGAGGCAGCCTGTCGGGGTTCTGGGAGTCGCCGACCAGGATGTAGCCGTTCTTGCTCGCGATCCGGACGCAGTTGCCACCGCCTCCACTGTGGGAGGAAACCTGCCACTTCACATCCGTTAAGTCGAACGCAGAAGGGTCGGGCTTGCTGACACTCACGTCACAGCTCCTTGATCATTTTCTTGAGACGAACGCGCGTGCCGTCGGGCTCCAGTGCCCGTTTCCACAGGTCGGCGAAGACCTCAGCGTAGCGATCCACATCCGACTCTTCCTCGAAGTACACCGAGCGGTTCATGGTCTCCACCCACACGACGTCGCGTGTGGCCTCAGGAAAACTCATCAGTACGAACGGACCGCCGAGACCCGGGTGGCACCCGATCGTATCCGGCAGGATCCGGATGGTGTTCTTGGACTGTTCGGACGCGGAGAGCAGACGCTCCAACTGGTCCCGCATCACCTGCCGGTCGCCAACGACGCGCCGCAGGGCGCTTTCTTCGATGAGAGCCTGGAACTCACGGAGCGCCCCTTCAGCGATCTTCCGTTGCCTGTCCATACGGACATCCACAAGACCCCTGACCTCGACCGGCTTTAGTTCGGTGCGCATGCTCTCGATGACGTGGCGAGCGTATTCCGGCGTCTGAAGCAGGCCCTGGACGAGGAGGGGCTCATAGTTGCGCAGGACAGAGGCATGTGGCTCCAGTTTCAGATACCCCTCGAACCGCATCGGCCCCAGAAGCGCGGAGTGTCTTCGCCACAGAGCGGGCCTCCGGCGGTGACCTGCCGAGGACGCGTCCACGCTGAGGAGACCGATAATCTCGCGCCGCACCTTCGGGTCGGCTTTGTAACAATCGAGGAGGGCTTCAACCAGTTCTTGCGCGAGGCGACGGCGCTGGCCACTCTCGATTCGGCTCAGCGCACTTGAGTCCGTCTTAATCCCCCGCTCGCGCAGCGTCTCGTGCTTCGCGACCGCGACGAGGGTCAGGTTCTCCTTCTCGCGCAACTCCTCAAGACGTCTGCCGATCTCACTGAGTGTCAGCGACCACGGCGCCTTGTTCATGTCCGGCATGTTGAGTCAGTGTGACGGCTCACCACGCTCCCCACAACCAAATCTATTGAACAATTTGCTTGTTCATGTTGCTTAGCAAATGACGAAAGAGCATCCTAGCCAGAGCCACAATGCGCATGAGTCCGCCTGCTTTTTTCGTATATATGCCCCTGCTTGTGCCGATCTGAGCTCGTCCGACCTTCGTCCTGGGAGGCTGTCACGATGCCCCGCCCCACGTTGTTCCGCACCCTTCTTCAGGAGCGTCATTGGAACAGCTGGGGCGTGTTCTGCCCCCACTTCGAGGAGGCGGCGCGGACACTCTCCGCAGAGACGAACTCGCCCCGCCTGGCCGCTGTCACGGTGGGACGCAGAACCTTCGACCGGTGGATTTCTGGCGACTGGTATGGGCGTCCCTGGCCGAACACCGCGCGGATCCTGGAACGTCTTCTCGGCTTCCCCTGTGCGGACCTGTTCAGCCCGACACCAGACGTCCTGAACGCGCGGGCGACTGTCCACGACCGCGGCGGAGTGCGGGCCTCCGTGATCATTGGACAGCGCTGGCCGACTTCCCGGCTGTTCATGTCCGCGACCGACGACGTTGCCGACTCCTGGGAAATGACCGGGAGGCAGGCTCTGGACGGCACCACGGTCGCCGTACAGTTCCACCCCGCATTCCGCCGCGGAGACGACGTAAGCATCTACGCATCGGACACCGGAGCGCTTAGGCAGTTCCTGCGCCCCGCACGACGCGGACTGCTCGTCGGGGTGCAGGAGCAGGCTGACGACCTCCAGCTCTATGTGGTCGACTCCTCGAACGCCCGAAGGGCACGTGCCACGTTTGCGGCCCAGGGCACGCACGACCTGCCCGCAGCCCATCTTCTAGACGACCTCACCTACGGCATCCTCTGGGCACTGATTCAACTCGACGACGGACTACTCGCCGATGACCGGTCCCTCGATGAGGAACGACACATGCTCGGCACATATCTGTCCCTGCCACGCTCAGCCCCCAGCCGAGTGACCCTGCCCGACCTCACCACTGTCGGCTCGAACTGGCTCGGTTCGGCTTTCTGCGCCCAGCACATCCAGCGACGCCTACAGGGAGCCTCCGCACCACCGGTCTTCTGGACCCGTGAGCAGACCGGCGAACAGGCGTCCGCGTGGCTGTTCTTCCGCCACAAGATCGACTACTTGCGGGCGCTTTCAGCTCAGTACGCCGGAACGAGTAGCCCGCTGTCTCGAGCCTTCTGCATACCGGAAGCCGAGGTGGCGAAAAGCAACCGCTACGAGCGCATCCTGCTCTTCCTGGCCATCACACTGATGGAGACACACGGGATCCATGTCCAGGTCATAGTCCATCCGGAATACTCCGCAGTCGATGGGTTCGCCCTGGTCCCGGAACAGCGTGCGGTGGTCGCCAACCGGGTCCGTACGGAGTCTCTTCGGGCTGCCGACACCATCACCCGGCGATCCGAACTCCGCGCCTACAGCGAGGCGTTCAACGACGCCCGCTCCCGCAGCGTGATGCGGGGACCAGACTCCGAGACCCGCCTACGCGCATTGACCGGATACCTGGACATGCAGTGGTCCTGGCTCATCAGACGCTGCCGTGAGCTGGGCGAACACGGGACGGCGAGTCTCGTACGACCCCGAAGCCGCCATATCAGCCTCGACGCGCTCGACAACGTCCTGCGGTTCCTCAGCACCCTTGCCCCAGACAGATAGAGGGGACAAGGCTGATCCTTGATCCCGGCAACAGTGACCCGCCCTTTCGAAAGGCGCTCTCCATGGCCCTCGACACCCAGGAACCGAACCGCGCTGTTCTGGTGCTCTCGCTCGGCGGCACCATCGCCATGACCACTCCGTCCGGAGAGGCCGGTGGTGTCACTCCGCGGCTGACCGCGGCGGACCTCGTCGCGGCGGTGCCCGGTCTGAAGGGAGAGGCCACCCTGGAGGTCGAGGACTTCCGGCAGATGCCCGGCGCCTGGCTCACCGTCGACGACATCGCGGCCCTGGCCGACCGGCTCAACAAACAGGCCGCCACGGGGACAGCCGGTTTCGTCATCACGCAGGGCACCGACACGTTAGAGGAGACCGCCTTCCTGCTGGATCTCCTCTATCGAGGTGACGCCCCCGTCGTACTCACCGGTGCGATGCGCAATCCCGAGATGGCCGGTGCGGACGGCCCGGCGAACCTTCTCTCCGCCATACGCACCGCGGCGAGCCCGGCCTTCCGGAACCTTGGCATCCTGGTGGTCTTCGCCGACGAGATCCACGCCGCGCGTCACGTCCGTAAGATCCACAGTACGAGCACGTCCGCGTTCTCCTCGCCCGGCGCCGGACCGATAGGTCATGTCATCGAAGGGCGACCCCGCCCGCACTTCTCGCTGCCGCGTCGGCCGACCGTGGCGCTCCCGTTCACCCGGCAGGCCAGGGTGGAGGTGATCCATACGACTTTGGGCAGCGATGGGATCCTGCTCCAGGGACTCGACGAACGCCTCGACGGCCTCGTGATCGCGGCCTTCGGAGCCGGGCACGTACCGGCGACCTGGGTCGAACGCTTGGAAGAACTCGCGGCCCGCATCCCCGTGGTCCTCACCTCCCGCACCGGCGCCGGCAGTGTGCTCTCCAGCACGTACGCGTTCAGGGGATCCGAGAGCGACCTGCTGGCACGTGGCCTCATCAACGGCGGCTCGCTGGACCCGTACAAAGCGCGCCTTCTCCTTCTCGCACACCTGAGCACCGGAGCGGACCTTACGGTGATCACGAACGCCTTCGAAATCAGGCGCTGAGCCACCCGCGAGAGATCTGGAGCACCGCATGCGCACCACTGAAATCGCCACGGGCCGAAGTTTCGCCGTCGTGATCGACCATGGTGAGGAGTTCTTTCCCACGCTGGAGGAGTTCTGTGCCGAAAACAACATTCGTGCGGGCTACGTCCCGACTTTCGTCGGCGGCTTCCATTCCGCGAGGCTGGTCGGCTCCTGCGAGCCGCTGAAGCACCCGGAGAAGCCGCTGTGGGAGGAGATCGAGGTGGAGACTCTCGAAGCGCTCGGTGGCGGCACACTCGCCTGGGACACCGAGAACGACCGCCTCGCCCCCCACATCCACGTATCCGCTGGTTTGAAAGCCCAAGCCGCAGACGGGCGCACAAGTCATCTACTCGGCGCCAAGGTCCAGTTCGTCATGGAACTCATCGTTGTGGAAATCCTCGCCCCGGCCCTGACCAGGCCCAGGATGCCGAGTTTGTACGATGTCCCGCTGCTCACGTTCGGCGAGCGGAACTAATCCGAAATCTGCGGGGAGATGAGGCAAAGGACACCAGATCTTGGGCTGCGGCCGTCTCGCTCGCCTTCATAGCCACCAGAAGATCGATCGTCAAAAGAACAGGAAATCGAAAAGAACCGTGCAGAGGTGGGGCGCGTTCGGCTCAGCCCAGCAGAAGGCGGCAAGTGACCACGTTTGAGCATCGCTTGTAGAGCCGTCGTGCGGTAGGAACTCCGTGGGGGCGATGTATCCCTCGCCGGGGTCAAGCCGGATGCGCAGGCACCGCAGCGGGTGCCCTTCTGCGACGTAACGGCGCAGGTCGTCGGTGTGCGGGTAGTACCCGTCCTGGTCACAGCCCAGGGCTCGGCAGATCTCCTTGATATCCAGGTCGCCGACCAGGAGATAGCGGGTGCCGGGTCCAAGGTTGAGGCAGAGGCGTCGGCGGCTGTCCTGTCTGGTCGAGTAGGGCTGTTGGTCGAAGTTGTCGATGTGCAGCCCGATCCGGTGACCGGTCGTGGAGTCCTCGGTGCTGGTGAGCCGTCCGGGCGGGCCGACCGCGCAAGCGAGGCGCCGACGCGGCCAGTGGCCTGCCAGTGGGTCGAGAGCGGTCGCGGCGTCCAGTCGGTCCGGTAGATCGTCGGAGGCGAAGACCGGCAAATTCTGATTGACGAGTTCGACCATCGTGTTGGGCGATGTGGCGGCCGCAGGCCGGAATCGTTCAGCTTCCTCCTCGCTGAGTGCCATCCAGTTCCCCTGGGGAACGACGGCCGCGCCATCGTCGTAGCCGGGCATGTCACCCGCCTGCCTGACATCCCCGATGTCGATGCGTCCCCGGATGTCATCGAACCGGTCGAACAACAGCCGTACGCTCATATCCTCACCCCTCGCCCAACGATTGCCGGGTCCTAACCGATAGTGATCTCCATCTCGGCCGCGAACGCCTCGGCGAGGCCCTGCAGCTGCGGCCGATCGATGATGATGTGCTTGAGCGCGCTCACTCCGCGAATGCCGGACAGGTCGTTGCCGCGAAGGTCGAGGTCGCGGTACTTACCGTCGTCGAACTCGGCCAGCGTGAGATCGCAGTCGTCAATGGCCACGCCGCTGCTCAGATCGGCCGCGGAGAACCGCGCATCCCGCAGGGAGCAGGACGAGAAGATGACCGACCCGGTGGCGCGTACGCGGGTGAAGGCGGCGAGGTCGAGCTTGCACCCTTCGAAGACCACGTCGTCGAGGGTGATTCCCTCCCACACGGTGCCGAGCATTTTGCAGTTGGTGAACGTGACCCGGGAGAGCTTGCTGTCTTCCCAGTGGAGGTCGGACAGGTCGCAGTCGGAGAACTCCACCGAGTGCAGGCGTAGATCGTCCAGGCGGGCACGCTGGGTGGTGAGGCCGATGACGCGCCCGTCCATGAGCTGGGTCCCCGACAGGGACAGCTCACGCAGACGGGCGTCGGCATATCGGAAGTCGCGCAGCTTGCCGTGCTCGCCCTCCAGCGAATCGACCTCGTCCAAGTCCGCGTCGTCCAGGTCCGGCAGCGTGACGCTCGTCTCGCGCACAGTACGTGTGTCCATGGTCCTACCTTCCAGGGGAGGTGAATGATTCCGTCGTGGACGCGAGATCGCCGCGCCCACGACGGTCATCTGCTATTTCTTCTTGCTCCAGTTGTCCCAGCTCGGCTTGTTGTCGAATCCCCCCTTCTTGTTGTCCCAGCTCGGCTTGTTGTCGAACTTGGCGGCCTGAATCGGACCGGGACTCTCAGGGGTGCTGCTGCCGATCAGCTTGTCGACCACCTTCGCATCCGTGGCGGCCAGGTACTCCAGCATGGTCATGTCGCGATCTCCTTTGTGGTTGCGGTGTACAGGGCGGTGATGAGGGCTTGACGGGTAAGGCGGCAGTAGTCGGTCTCTGTCGTGGCGAAGCTGCCGTTCTCGAAGTAGCGGTTGCACGCCTGGGCGCCCCGGCAGAAGTCCCAAAATTCGCATTCGGCTTCGCAGCGTCGCAGACCGGCCATGAACTCGCGGGCGTAGCGCAGCCGGTGCGCCTGATCCAGCATGCTGGCGATGCTCTGAGAGCGGACGTTCCCGGCAAGGAAGTCGCCGTAGGCGTCGTCGCCGATGCCGGCCAATTCGGGCGAGAGCAGCACCACGTCTCCATCCACCGACACTGTCGGGATCGGATCGAGGCCATATCTGCACCACTCGTCGCCTCGCCCGCTGCGGGCGAGGCCCAGGTAGTCGGCGAGCCGGTCGAGTTCCCGCAGCGCCGGTCCTCCGTCGTGGGTCTTGCGCCAGTTCAGGACCCCATACCAGAAGCGTTCGGCCTGATCCTGGGTGATCCCGCACTGCTGGTCGTTGACGCCTTCCATCTCCTCCACGTTCAGGCCGATGGTGTGCGGCCCCAGGTCCGCGAGGAAATCCAGGAGGGATTCGGGCTGCTTGATACCTTCGGCCCCCACGACAGCGATCAGAGAGAAGCGGATGCCGTAGTTTGCGAGGCGGCGGATGCCTCGGACGATCCGGTCGAAGGCAGGGCGGCCACGAAGATCGACCCGCCGGGTGTTCAGAGCCGCCGGGCCGTCGATGCTGACGCCAACATGGATTTGGTACTGGGCGAGCAGGTCGCACCACTCGTCGTCGATGAGGGTGGCGTTGGTCTGCACGCTGTGTTGTATGCGGCCCGCGTGCCGCAGTTCCTCGAACGGCGCGAGCAGGGCGGCGAACTTGCGTCGTCCCAAGGCCAGGGGCTCTCCGCCATGCCACACAATGTCCAGTTCGTCACCAGAGTCGGTCAGATCCACAGCCGAGGCGGCAACGGCCCGAGCCACCTCGGATGACATCTCATTGCCGAGCCGCCGGAACGGCAGGTAGCAGTAGACGCAATCAAGGTTGCACAGCGTGGTCGGCTGGAGTACCAGGGTCTTGGCCCGGCCGAACCACCGATTGAAATCCGACTGGCCTTCCATCTCTTGGCGTTCCTTCCCTGGGAGATATGGTGATCGTGGGCCTTACACGTGGGCGGGTGGGCCGCGGGCCAGGGCGATTGGAAGTCGCCGACCAGTGTGACGGGCAAGATCCAGAGGGCGCGCCCGGTACCGGGGCCTGTATCCCTACGGGAAAAACTTGAGGGACCGAGTTTCCGCCCTACTGCCATAGCGCCGATGACACCGCAGTTCACACCTGAAAGGTGAACGAAGGGACGGCGGCACAGGCACCGAAGTGCATGATCATGCCCAGCCATCAGTGATCACCGGTGGACGAGGCGAAGAACGCCGTCACGACTTTGCCCGCTTCCATCTTTTCCACCCACCAGGCGGTCGAGAGGAGGGCCACGAGGAACATCCCGCGGCCGTCTTCGGGTATGTCGTCCAAGTCATTCGACGGGTTGGACGGACTGACCGGGACTGCGTCGATGTCGGTGTCGCGATCGGCAACCGCCACGACGGCGCACTGCTCGTAGATGTCGAGAATGAGCGAGACCGGGCCGCCGGCGTGCTTGAGCGCATTGCCGACGAGTTCATCGGCCACCAGGACCGCGTCATCGATCCGCTCCGCGTTGAACCAGCCGTTCAACGCCGTGCGCACCTCGACACGGGCTACCCCCTGGGGAGCAACATGGTTGGTGAGATTGATGTCACGGTGGTCGACTAGCTTTCCGAAACCTCGGTGGTGGACCAAATCGACGGCTGTCGGGGGCACCCTCGTCTCCTCACACTCGAGACGCCCTGTGGCGTAGGCCACGCTCGGCCTGGGTTCAACCGTGACGCACGGTCCGTGGCACCAATACGCCAAACCATCGCCACTTCCACGCCACTTCTCGTGACGCCGCCCCTACCACCGAGAGCCAGAACAGGACGAACAGAGCAAAACGAGAGTCTTTGAGGAGCGCACGGCAAAGTAACGCTGGTTTGGCATGCCAGTGCCGAGGGATGTTCCTACCGAGGAAAAGGGCAATGCCAGTTGATAAGGATTCGCCGGAACAAGCCAATGCCGTATTTGTTGAACAGCACAATCCCATGGTCGCGAAATACCGCTCCCAACCGCCGTACGGGGTCAGATGGAGACCGGGCCGTAGAGGGCGGCTCGGGAGGCGGTGGCCAGGGCCCAGTAGCGGTCGCCGTAGGACCAGTGCCACCATTCGGTGGGGTAGTTGACCAGTCCGGCGGCCTCCAGGGTGACGCCGAGGAGTTTGCGGTGGTGGCGGGCCTCGGGCGACAGGCCGGGGGCGTCGGTGTAGCAGGCGCCGTCGCTCTGCTCGGGGGTGGCGTTGAGCCGGGTGCCCATGTCGAGCTCGGTCCCGTCCTCGGTGGACAGGGTGAGGTCGACCGCCGCTCCCGCGGTGTGCGGGGCGATCTCGACGGGTGACACGTAGCGGCTGGCGGCGGCCCGCAGCTCCGCGGGTGACATCTCCGGATACAGCGCCCGGAGCTCCGCCGAGTAGCCGTCGAAGATCTCCTTCTGCGTCGCCGGTGGCCGGTACCCCTCCACGACCAGCAGCCGGTATCCGGTGGGAAGCTGCGCCTGTGCCTCCTCCAGCCGGGTCAGCAGCCCGAGCCGCAGATGGGCGAAGGCGCCCTCGGGGTCGGCGAGCCGCCCGTCCGTCCGCAGCCGCCCCCGTACGTCGACCAGCTGTTCTCCTGACTCCTCGACGGGGATCGAGGCGACTCGGGGATCGGAGATCAGAACGATGTCACGCATGGCGGCAATTCTTCCCCAAGCGCCACGATGCGCGGACCCCGCTCAGGAGGGAACGGGAGTACCGTGCCGTGCCCGTCCCTGTGCCCGGAAGGGAACAACGCCGGTCCGCCCCCGTTCCCATCGTGACCGGCACCGGCAGCGACCACGGCACGGGACGTCAGACCGTGTCCGAGAACACCTGCTCGCGGGCCTGCTGGAGCGCCGACACCAGGGCGCCGCGCAGTACGGGGTTGCCCCTGACCCGCGAGACCACCACCCTGGGCTGGCTCGGGCAGAACCGGGCCACCGCGTCCTGCACCCTGGCGGCGAGCGCGTCTCCCCCGGCCCTGCCGACGTCGCCGCTGAGCACGATCAGTCCGGGGTCCAGGACGACCGCGACGGCGGCGACGCCGACGGCCAGTCGTCCGGCCAGCTCGTCCAGGAACGCTTCGGCGCCCTCCGCGACGGCCGTACGGACGCGGTCTCCCACGGAACCGGCGTCGGCCCCCGAGGCGGAGCCGATGCCGTGGGCGTTCGCGAGCCCGGTCACGGCGTCGCCGCCGACCAGGCGCTGGAACGAGCCCGACTGGGGCTCGCTCACGTCGGTGGGGAGCGGCTCGCCGGGCACGGGGAGCCAGCCGATCTCGCCCGCGCCGCCGGTGAAGCCGCGGTGCAGCCGTCCGCCCAGCATGACGCCGAGTCCCTGCCCGACCCCCGCCCAGACGAGCACGAAGTCGTCGACGCCCAGCGCCGCCCCGTAGGCGCGCTCGGCCAGCGCGGCCAGGTTCACGTCGTTCTCTATCGTGACCGGGACGCCGAGGTCGCGGCGGAGCTCGGCGAGCACGCCGTTGTGCCAGGAGGGCAGGTCGAGGGAGAAACGTACGTCGCCGCTGCAGGGGTCGACGACACCCCGGGTGCCGATCACGAAGGCGCGCAGCCGGTCGACGCCGATACCCGCCGACTCGCACGCCCGGCCGACCGCGCTGCGCACGAGCCGTGCCGGGTCGTCGTGCCCGCTGGGGTCGGCGGAGACCTCGGCGACGAGGGCGCCGGTGATGTCGGCGACCCCGGCGCTGATCCTGTCGGGCAGTACGTCGAGTCCGACCACGTACGCGCAGGAGGGCACCACCCCGTAGAGCGCGGCGTTGGGGCCGCGCCCGCCCGCCTGCTCGCCGACCACCGTGACGAGGTCGCGCTCCTCCAGTCTGGAGAGCAGCTGACCGGCGGTCACTTTGGAGAGCCCGGTGTATTCTCCCAGCTCAGCCCGGGTGAGAGGGCCGCTGGACAGCAGGAGTTCCAGCGCCGCGCGGTCGTTGAGCTGGCGCAGCAGCCGGGGGGTTCCCGGGCGTGTGGGCAAGGCCGTCCTCCCCGTCACGATCCGCTAACGATCGTTTCTTTTAATAAAGTTTCTTGTTAGTTTAACCCCAGTCAGCCCGCAGGCAAGCGATCGGAACCGCGGGTTGCGGTAGTTCCGACCGCTCCCATTGAGTGCAGAGGGTCACGGGGACCCCGGCCATAACAGATGAGCGCAAACCCCGGCGAAAGCCTGAAAGGGAGAACTCCAGTGAAGTTCGCGAGAATCGCCACCACGACGGCCACCACGGCCGCCCTCGCCCTGGGTCTCGCCGCGTGTGGCAGCAGTGAACCTGCCGCCCCGGCCGCCGGCTCCGACGCGACGGCACCCGCCGCGTCCGGCCCCAAGTTCGCAGGTCAGACGCTGACCGTCTGGCGCCTTGGCGCTCCGGACGAGAAGCAGAACAAATTGATGGCCGACCTGAACGCCAAGTTCAAGGAGACCACCGGCGCCGACGTCAAGCTCCAGTGGGTGCCCTGGCCCGACGCGCAGGCCAAGTGGACCGCGGCGCTCGCCGGCGGCGAGGGCCCCGACGTCACCGAATTCGGCAACGACCAGGTGGCCGCGTGGGTCGCGCAGGACGCGCTGACCGACATCACCGACATCGTCAAGGGCGCGCCCGACTTCCAGCAGATCCCGCAGAACCTGTGGGGCTACGAGACGGTGGACGGCAAGATCTACGCCGCCCCGTGGGGTGGCGGCACCCGCGCCGTCCTCTACCGCAAGGACTGGTTCGAGGACCTGAAGATCGAGGTGCCCAAGACCTGGGAGGACCTCGTCGCGGCGGGCAAGAAGATCGTCGCCGAGAAGGGCAAGGACGTCGACGGCTTCGCCTTCAACGGCGGCTCCGACGCCAACATGTCGCTGTCGCCGTTCGTCTGGTCGGCCGGTGGCGACTTCGCCGCGTTCGAGGGCGGCAAGTGGGTCGGCAAGCTGACCGAGCCCGGCTTCAAGGAGGGCTTCCAGTACTACACCGACCTGGTGACCAAGCACGGCGTCTCGCGCAAGTCCGCCCTCACCCAGAACTCGGTGGACATCGCGACCCGCTTCGCCAACAGCAAGGTCGGCATGTACGTGACCGGCGGCTGGGACATCACCACCATCAAGGAGCAGAGCGGCGGCAAGGTCGACGACGCGAAGATGGCGTTCTTCTCGCTCCCGGCCAAGGACGGCAGCGGCCCGGCCCCGGCCTTCCAGGGCGGCAACGACATCGCCATCTGGAAGGACACCAAGAACGTCGAGCTGTCCGCCGAGTACGTCAAGCTCGCCGCCGGCAAGGAGTTCGGCACCCGCTACGCCAAGGAGGGTGGCCTGCTGCCGCTCTACCCGGAGGCGCTGACCGAGTACGCGGCCGACCCGGTGCAGGCGCCGTTCGCCGAGACCTTCAAGGTCGCCAAGGGCTTCCCGAACGACACCAACTGGGCCGAGGCGAACGACACCAAGGCCGTCCTGCAGAGCGCGGCCCGCTCGGTCATCGAGGGTAAGAAGGACGTCGACACCGCGCTGACCGACGCCAACAAGGAACTCGAAGAGATCCTGAACCAGTAACCATGGCGAACACCTCAACCATCGCCCGGGACGGGGGCACCCCCTCCGTCCCGGCGCGGGGGCACCGAGGCGCCACGCCCCCGCGCACGTCCAGCGGACTGCCCGCCTGGGTGGTCCCCTACGCGCTGCTCGTCCCCGGCCTGCTCGTCATCGCCGGTCTGCTGCTCTACCCGCTGTACCAGATGGTCGTCATGTCCTTCCAGAACGTGGGACTGCGACAGATCCGGGGAGTGCCGGCCGAGTCCGTCGGCTTCGAGAACTACCAGAAGCTGATCGAGTCCGAGCTGTTCTGGACCTCCCTCCGCAACACCGTCGTCTTCGCCGTCGTCACGGTGGCGCTCACCCTGATCCTCGGCACCCTGGTCGGCCTGCTCCTGCACAAGCTGGGCAAGAAGATGTCGACCTTCCTGATCGTCGGCATCATGGCCGCCTGGGCCACCCCGCAGATCGCCACCGCGATCATCTGGCGCTGGCTGTTCGACGCGGAGTCGGGCGTCGTCAACTGGGCGCTCAACGCGCTGCCCGACTGGTTCTCCTCCCTGCTGTTCGGCCGCTCCGACTGGACCGGCGAGCCGTGGCTCAACGATGCGTTCACCATCTACATCGTGCTGATCATCGCGGTGGTCTGGGCGTCGTTCCCGTTCATCGCCGTCTCGATCCTGGCCGGGCTGAAGAGCATCTCCCAGGAGCTGTACGAGGCCGCCAGGGTGGACGGCGCCTCCGCGTGGCGGATCTTCTGGAAGATCACCTTCCCGCTGCTGAAGCCGGTCTTCGCGGTGCTCACGGTGCTCTCGGTGATCTGGGACTTCAAGGTCTTCACCCAGCTGTTCGTGCTGGCGGGCGGCACGTCCAACCGGGAGGCGTTCAACCTGTCGCTCTTCGCCTTCACCCAGGCCTTCAGCGCGCCGCCCAAGATGGGCATGGGCGCGGCCATCGCGGTGGTGCTGACGCTGATCCTGCTCGTCATCACCTTCTTCTACGTCCGCCAGATCGTGAAGACGGAGGACGTGCGATGACCACCTACGACACGCGCGGGAAGCCCGCGTACGGGACGCAGGGCAGCCTCAAGAGGCGCAAGAAACTCGGCAGGGCCGGCCTGAACACCTTGGCCATCGTGGTGTTCCTGTTCGCGGTGTTCCCCGTCTACTGGATGGTGAGCACGGCCTTCAAGAGCCGCGAGCAGATCTTCACGACGGACTTCATCCCGTTCCCCACCGACCCCACGCTCGAACACGTGACGCGGGTCTTCACCGAGGGCGTCGCGGGCCACTCCATCTGGCAGTATCTGCTCAACAGCTCCATCGTCGCCCTCGGCACCGTGCTCATCGGCGCGGTGTTCTCCCTGCTCGCGGCGACCGCGGTGGCCCGCTTCCGCTTCCGCGGGCGCACCTCGTTCCTGATCCTGCTGCTCATCGTGCAGATGGTCCCCGGCGAGGCGCTGCTCATCCCGCTGTTCATGATGGTCAGGCGGGCCGGGCTGTACGACCAGCTCCTCGGCCTCGTCGTGGTGAACGTCGCCATGACGCTGCCGTTCGCCATCTGGATGCTGCGCACCTTCGTCGCGGCGGTGCCCAAGGAGCTGGAGGAGGCCGCCTGGATCGACGGCGCGAGCCGGTTCGCCACCTTCTGGAGGGTGCTGTTCCCGCTGGTGGCCCCCGGCCTGGTGGCGACCAGCATCTTCTCGTTCATCACCGCGTGGAACGAGTTCGTGTTCGCGCTGACGCTCATCGGCGACCAGGGCAACTACACCATGCCCGTGGCGCTGCGCTACTTCGTCAGCCAGCGGTCGGTGGACTGGGGCGCCATCATGGCCGCCTCCACCCTGATGACCATCCCGGTCATCATCTTCTTCCTGCTGGTGCAGCGGCGGATGGTCTCCGGACTTGTCGCGGGCGCCGTCAAGGGCTGATCCCATCGGTGCTGGTACGG
Organism: Streptosporangium oxazolinicum; assembly: GCF_039537505.1. Lineage (NCBI taxonomy): Bacteria > Bacillati > Actinomycetota > Actinomycetes > Streptosporangiales > Streptosporangiaceae > Streptosporangium > Streptosporangium oxazolinicum. Next base: position 175,975 of record NZ_BAABAQ010000010.1, on the reverse strand, counting down.
CACGCACCCACAAGGCGCGGGCCGTACCAGCTCTGTCTGTTTTCACATTGTTTACTCCCATGTCCGACACCCCCCTACATCTCAGGTAAGGAACACCTACCGCCATGTCTGAGTTCATCGCGGAACGCGGCGATCAGGGGCTGCGTCGTCTCGCGGCCGGCACGCTGCTCGCCGCGTTCCAGGGCACCGAGGCACCCGAGTGGGTCCTGCGGGAGCTGGAGAACGGTCTCGGCGGCGTCACGCTCTTCGGCTTCAACGTCGCCGACGCCGCACAGCTGTCCACGCTCACCTCCCGTCTGCGCGCGTCCGCCGATCCGGTCATATCCCTGGACGAGGAGGGGGGTGACGTCACCCGGCTCGCCTACCACGTCGGCAGCCCGTACCCCGGCAACGCCGCCCTCGGCGCCGTGGACGACGTCGAGCTCACCCGGCGGGTCTACCGGTCCATCGGCGACGACCTGGCCCGCTGCGGCGTCAACCTGGACATGGCTCCGTCCGCGGACGTCAACACCGCCGCCGACAACCCGGTGATCGGCACCCGCTCGTTCGGGGCGGAGACCGCGCTCGTCGCCCGGCACACCGTCGCCGCGGTCCACGGCCTGCAGTCGGCGGGGGTGGCCGCCTGCGTCAAGCACTTCCCCGGCCACGGCTCGACCCGGCAGGACTCCCACCTGGAGGTCCCGCTCGTCGACGCCTCCGTGGAGTTGCTGCGCGAACGCGAGCTGGCGCCCTTCCGCGCCGCGATCGAGGCCGGGACCAGGTCCATCATGACCGCGCACGTCCGCGTCCCCGCCGTCACCGGCGCGCTTCCCGCGACGCTCTCCCCCGCCGCCCTCACCGGGCTGCTCCGCGGCGAGATGGGCTACGAGGGCGTGATCATCACCGACGCCCTCGACATGAAGGCCGTCACCGCCGCCTACGGCCTCGCCGGGGGCTCGGTGCTCTCCCTCGCCGCCGGAGCCGACCTGCTCTGCCTCGGCCCGATCCCCACCGAGGACGACGTCCGCCTCATCGTGGACGAGATCGTCGCGGCCGTCCACGACGGACGGCTCCCCGCGGCCCGCCTGGAGGCGGCGGCCGAGCGGGTCGCCGCCCTGCGCGCCTGGTTCGGCACGCCCCGCACCGGCGAGGCCGAGCGGGACGTGATCGGCCTCACCGCCGCCCGTCGCGCGGTCAGCCTCACCGGTTCGGCCGCCCCCCTGGTCGACCCGCTGGTGGTCGAGGTGGACACCCCGCCGACCATCGCGGTCGGCGACGTGCCGTGGGGCTTCACGCCGCTGCTGCCGCAGGCGGAGGTGCTGCGGGTCAAGCCGGAGGTGGCCGACGTGGCGGACATCCTGGAGCGCGCCTCGGGACGTTCCCTGATCGTCGTCGTCAAGGACGCCCACCGCTACGAGGTCAGCCAGTCGGTGGTCTCCGCGCTGCTGGCCGCCCGCCCCGACGCCACGGTGGTCGAGATGGGGTTGCCGATCTGGCGTCCGGAGGGGGTCACCTACCTGGCCACCTACGGCGCCGCCCGCGCCAACGCCCAGGCCGCCGCCGAGCTCCTCGGCGTCTGACGTCCCACGACACGGCCCGTCCCCTCGGTTCTCGCGGGGACGGGCCGTGTCCTTTCTCGCGAAGGAAGACCGGGTCAGGAGGCCGTGAGGGACGGCGCGCGGGACGCGTTCCCGGGCACCAGGCCGTAGCGGCCGGCGACGGCCTGGATCTCCGTCCTGAGGGCGGCCGGCGGACGGTCGCCGAAACGTTCCAGGTACGCCGCGACCTGCGCGGGGTCGTCACGCAGGAACGGGAAGTCGGTGGCGACCATGTGCCGGATCGCCAGCAGCGGGACCGGGCTGCCCAGCGGGAGGAAGGCGGGGTTCCACAGCCCCGCCTTGGGCGGCGGGCCGGGGTAGAACTCCCCGATCATCAGCCCCTCCGAGACGTAGCGCGACTTGAGCGTCTCCTGCGCGTGGTCGATCACCGCCGCGGCCTCGGGCTCCGGCAGGTCGGGGAAGAGGACGAGGATCGTGCGGTACTGCGCGGACACCCCCGGCGTCGCGGGCAGCCTCGGGAACCAGTCGCGGTAGCCGGCGAGGGTCTCGGCGGCCTCGGGCCCGCCGGGCCGCCCGGGGCGGACCGCCAGGTAGAAGGTGCCGCGCTCCAGCGCGGTCTGGGCGTACGGGCAGACGGGCCCCTTCCTGCCCAGTTCCTCGTGGGGGCGGCAGAGGTACTCTCGTGCCCAGGTGACGATCTCCCTGAGCGGGGTGCGGTAGCGCAGGACCAGATCGTGGTCACCGGCCAGATCGGCGGTCTCCAGGAGGACGCGGGAGGGATCCGCGGGATCGGTCAGCATGGTGGTTCGCCCTTCCGGGTGTTTCGCTGTGCGAGGCGTGCGCGACGTGCGAAGCGCGTGAGGCGTACGAGACGCGCGAAGACGGTGCGGGGTGCGGGGTCGGCACCACGCGCGACGTGTGCGGCGTCGGCGGCACGTACGAGAGATGCGGGGTCGGCACCGCGTACGACGTGTGCGGCGCGTACGGCAGGAATGCGGCCGGTGCCGTCTGGAGAGCGGCCGGAGCCGCGCGCGAGGCGGACGACGGCCGGGGCGGCGGCGAGCAGCCCTGCGACGGCCACCGCCGCCCCCGCCCGGCGCAGGAGCGCGTCCTGCCGCCGGGCGCGGGCGAGCGCGTCCGCGTACGGGACGGTGGTGTGGGAGATCATCGTGTAGAGCGGGACCCACCGGCCGGGGAGTGTCCGGGCGAGCAGCAGGTCCGCCTTCTTGCGCAGCAGGTGCAGCGGGGACCTGAGCCGGTCGCGCAGTTCCACGAAGTTCTGCTTGGACAGCTCGTCGAGCACGTCGGTGTGCGGTTTGCGCAGCCGCTGGTACTCGGCGAAGGCGGCCCCGAGGTCCCCGGGGTGGTCGCCCACGCAGCGGTCGAGGACCGTGCAGTCCTCGAGCGCCGAGTTCATGCCCTGGCCGTAGAAGGGGTAGACGGCGTGGCAGGCGTCGCCGATGAGCGCCACCCGGTCCCGGTGGTGCCAGGGCGAGGTGCGGATCGACACCAGGTGCCCCACCGGGTGCTCGGCGTACTCCTTGGCCAGGTGGGGCATCAGGTCGAGCGTGTCCGGGAACCGTTCCCCGAGGAACTCCTCGGGGTCGGTGATCTCGCCGAACCGCTCGACGGGCAGGAAGAGCGTGCCGGTGAGCGAGTTGTCCCGGTTGGGGTGGGCGACGATGAGGGCGTCCTCGCCGGGCCAGACGTGCAGGGCCTCCAGCCTGGTCCTGGCCGATCCGTCGTCGGCGGCGGGGATGGTGAGTTCCTTGTAACCCCACTCCAGGAACTCCTGGTGGTGGTCGGCCCGCAGCCCGTGCTGCATGTGCGCCCGCACCTGCGAGAACGCGCCGTCCGCGCCGATCACCGCGTCGCCTTCGACGGTGCTCTCGTCCCCGGTCTCCTCGTGGACGAGGTGGGCGGCGGCCGTCTCGCGGTCCAGGCCGACCAGCCGGTGCCGGAAGTGGAAGGTCACCCCCGGCTGGGCCTCGGCGTGGTCGACGAGCGTGGTGATCAGGTCGTGGCGCAGGACCGAGTGGAGGATCTCCCCCTCGTGGGCGCCGTAGGGCTGGAACGGCACCGCGCCGCCGGGCAGGTGGATGGCCCGGCCGCGCATCGGGACGGTGAGCGGCCACAGGGTGTCCATCAGGCCGATGTCGGTGAGCGCGGCGATGCCCCTGGCGGACAGGCCGAGGTTGATCGACCTGCTCTCGTCCTCGTCGATCAGCCGGGGGTCGGCCCGCCGCTCGTAGACCTCCACCCGGAACCCGCGCCCGGCCAGGTAGCAGGCGAGGAGGGTGCCCGCGGGACCCGCTCCAATGACAGTGATCTTCATGCGGTCTCCAGGCGGGCGACGAGCAGTTCGTTGGGGCCGTCGGCGTGCCGCCGCTCGATCCGGCCGAATCCGGAGTCGGACAGCCATGCGGCGATGTCGGCGAAGGAGTGGATCCTGCCGCCCTGGGTGGTGGCGAGGTTGAGGCTGAAGGCCCGGATGAACGCCTCGACCGTCGCGGGCGTGCCCTCGGGCAGGTCGGCGAAGGTCTCCAGCACGACCACCGCGCCGCCGGGACGCAACGCGCCCGCCACCCGCTTGAACAGCGCGCGGTTGCCCGCCTCGTCGAACCCGTGGCAGAGGTTGAACAGCAGCGCGGTGTCGTGTCCGGCACCGAGGTCGACGCCGGGGTCGGCCAGGTCGCCCGGGAGCAGGGTGACGCGGTCGCCCAGCCCGGCCGCCTCGATCCTGGCCCGGCCGCCCTCCAGGGCGTTCGGCAGGTCGGCGATCGTCGCGGTGAGCCCGGGGTACGCCTGGCAGAACGCGACGCTGTAGCGGGCGTGCCCGCCACCGACGTCGAGCAGGCGCTCCCCGGGGTGCGGCGCGCTCGCGGCGACCAGCGGGGCGAGCCCGGCGGCCATCCCGTCGAGCATGCTCTGGAACTCGGCCAGTGTCCTGGGCCGTTCCTCGAGCCAGGCGTAGAAGTCGACCTGGGGGGCGCCGGTCCGCACCGACTCCTCCAGGCCGTCCCAGAGCTCGGCGAGCACGTCCTGCCAGAAGGCCAGGGCCGGGGCGTAGCTCCACGGGCTCCGCCGGTCCAGGGTGCCCGCCACCATCGGGCTGTTGCCGTACACCCCCGCCCGGCCGGGGGTCCGGTCGAGGTAGCCGAAGGAGGCGAGCGCCTCCAGCAGTACGGCGAGCCCCGCCGGGTCGGTGCACGTCCTGGCCGCCAGCTCCGCCACGGAGAGGGGGCCGGGCATGAGCGTCTCGAAGACCCCCAGGCGCTGGGCGGCCCCCGCCGCCCGGAACGCCATCGCGCCGATCAGGTCGATGTGGGCGCCCGGCGCCCCGCGGAGTTCCTCAGGGTCGAGATAGAGCGGCATCGCTGTCTCCTTGCGCGGCTCGCGCGACATCGGTTCCCGGGGTGGTCCTCGGGGTGGCTTCCCCACCGTCTTCCGGGACGGGTTCCGCGCCGGGTTCCGGAGGGGCGTGCACGTCCTCGGCGTCGGGCAGTTCGGACTCCACCTTCCGCAGGCGGGGCCGGAGGTAGGCGAGCGGCGCGAGCAGCACCAGGCACAGGCCGGTGACCAGGAAGATCGCCGCGATGCCCCGTCCCTCGCCCGTGCCGATCACGGCGCCGAGGGTTCCGGAGAGCGCCCCGCCGGGGGCGAGCATCGGTTCGAAGACCCGGTCGGCCAGCGGTCCCGCGGCCAGGTAGGTGAGCACCGTGGCCGTCTGGGTGAGCGCGCGGACCGTGCTGAGCACCCGGCCGAGCGCCGCGGGGTCGGTCTTGATCTGCAGTACGGTCATCCCGGTGCCCTGCACGAACGGCAGCGTGAACAGGAAGGCGGGCGCCACCACCGCGATCAGCCAGGGCGAGGGCGCGAGGCTGTGCAGGGCGAGCAGCACCCCTCCCAGGGCGACGAACACCGCGACACCGCGCACCCGCCGCCTCGGCCCGCCCCACGCGCTCAGCACCAGCCCCCCGGCGAAGACCCCCGCGCCGCCCGCGAACATCAGCGCCCCGAGCACCGCGGCCGATCCGAACGACAGGATCAGCGGCTGGACCAGCACGCCGGACATCCCGAAGAACAGGTTGTACGCGGCCAGCACCATGACCAGCTGGAACAGCCCGCGCCTGGCCCGCAGGTAGCGCCAGCCGAACAGCAGGTCCCCGCGCAGCGGCTCGGGCGCGGCCGAGGCTCCGGGGCGGGTGACCTCGCGCGGCAGCCGTACGGCGAACATGACCGCCCGGGTGAGCAGGAAGGTGACCAGGTCGATCACGACCACGCCGGTGACACCCACCGTGACCAGGAGCGTTCCCGCCAGCAGCGGCGCCGCGATCTTCACCGAGTCGGCGACCTGCATCAGGCCGTTCGCCCTGCCCAGGTGCCACTGCGGCATGATCAGCGGCATCATCGCGTGGTACGCGGCCATGTGGAAGGTCCCGAAGACGGCCCCGGCCACCGTGATCACGTAGACGTGCCAGACCTCCAGCGAGCCGTAGACGAGAAGCAGCGCGAGGGCGCCGGTGACCGCGGCGGCCCCGGCGTCGGCGGCCATCAGCATCCGCCTGCGGTCCCACCGGTCGGCCAGTGACCCGGCGAGCGGGGAGAGCAGCACCTCGGGCAGCACCGCGCACAGCATGATCAGCACGAATTCGGTGGCCGAGCCGTTGCGCTGGTAGACCCAGACGCCCAGCACGAACCCCGTCAGGCTCGACCCGATGATCGACAGCAGCTGCGCCGCCCAGATGACGACGAACCTGCGTATCCCGTCATGCACGGCTGTCTCCCGCGAGGACTCCGGTGCCGATGAGGTCACCGAGATAGAGGTCGAGCAGTTTCCCGTCCGCCGGAGGGCAGACCAGCCCGGCGACGGCGAGGACCTCCTCGGTGGCCGAGCAGTCGAAGGACGGGCCGGGCAGCGCGCCGTACTCGGCGAAGAACGCCGGGTAGGGGGCGATCGGCAGGTCGTCGCCGACCTCCAGCCGGTCGCGGACCAGCCGCCGCCACCGGACGCCCGGCATGAGCCGTACCGGGAAGCCGTGCTCGCGCAGTCCCTCGGCGAGTTCCTCCGAGGTCAGCACGCGCGGGTTGTGGTAGTGGAAGTCGCCGACGGCCCGGCTCGCCGCCAGGTGCACGATCGCCGAGGCGACGTGGTCGACCGGGGCCATGTCGATCCGTTCCCCCTCGGGCACCGCGCCGAGGCGGGCGCACGTGGCGAAGAGGCGGCCGAGGAAGTCGCCGGGCACCGACCGGCCGGTGCGGCTGTCGGCGGAGACCCTGGCCGGGCGGTGGATCGCGATCGGCAGCCCGGTCTCCCTGGCGGCGCCCGCGAGCCGGTCGGCGACCCACTTGCTCTGGTCGTAGCCCAGGTGCAGCGGGCCGGGGTCCGGCAGCGGGGTGTCCTCCCCGACCGTGCGTTCCCCGGGGGTCAGGTGTACGCCGAGCGTCGAGACGAGGTGGACGGGGGTGGTGACGCGGCCGGACGCGGCCAGCCGCAGGATCTCCAGGACGGCGTCCACGTTCGCCCGGCGCAGCCGCCGGTAGGGCAGGGCGAAGTTGACCAGTGCCCCGTTGTGCAGGATCAGGTCGGCCGAGTCCGCCAGTTCCGCGAACTCCCCGGCGGGCAGGCCGAGGCCCGGCAGGTCGAGGTCCCCGGCGTGCGGGACGATCCTGCCGTCGAAGCGCTCGTCCCAGAGCCCGTACCTGCCGAGGTTGTCGCGCAGCCGATCGGCCGGGGTGTCCCCCCTGACCAGGCAGTGGACCTCGGCCTCCGTGGTGCCCAGCAGCCCGGCGAGCAGGTACGCGCCGAGGAAGCCGGTGGCGCCGGTGAGCAGTACCCGGCGCGGCGGCCCCTCGGGGACGGGCGTCCCGGTGTACGCGATGTCGCCGGGCAGCACCGCCTCCGCGTACAGGTCCACGGCGGCCGGGGCCCACGCCCCGGGGTCCGGGCGGCCGACGCGCTCGTCCACGGCGGTGGCGAGCCCGGCCAGGTCGGTCGCGGCGAAGAGCGCGGTCATCGGGACCGCCACCCCCAGCTCCGCGGCGATCCTGGAGACGATCTGCGGGGCCAGCAGCGAGTGCCCGCCGAGGTCGAAGAAGTTGTCCCCCCGGCCGGGGGCCGCCTCGAGCACGTCGGCCCAGATCGCGGCGATGACCCGCTCGGTGCCCTCCCTCGGCGGCTCGTACGGCGGGGCCTCCCCGTCCGCGTCCGGCTCGGGCAGCGCCCGGAAGTCGACCTTGCCGTGCGAGGTCAGCGGGAGCGCGGGCAGCGTGACGACCGCGCCGGGCATCATGTAGCCGGGAAGCCGCCCGGCGAGGAACGCGCGCAGCTCGGCGACGGTGAGCCGCTCTCCCACCAGGTAGGCGATGAGCCGCCGGGCGTCGGCGGTGACCACGGCCTCGCGGACGCCGGGGTGGGCCAGGCAGGCCGCCTCGACCTCTCCCGGCTCGATCCGGTTACCGTGCAGCTTCACCTGACGGTCGGTGCGCCCCAGGAACTCCAGGTTCCCATCGGGCCGGTATCTCCCCAGGTCACCCGTGGCGTACATCCTCGCTCCGGCCCGGGGTGAGAACGGGTCGGGCAGGAAGCGCCCGGCGGTCTGCCCGGGACGGCCCAGGTAGCCGTGGGCGAGACACTCGCCGCCGATGTGGATCTCACCCGGCACCCCGATCGGGGCCGGTTCGCCGTGGCGGTCAAGCACGTACACGCGGGCGTGCGGCAGCGGGGCGCCGATCGGCAGGTGCGTGGCCGCGCCCAGCTCGGCGCCGTCGACCGTGCGGTACGAGGTGGCGCAGACGGTCGCCTCGGTCGGCCCGTAGTGGTTGTGGAACGCGACCCGGCCGCCGGTGAGCGCGGCCCAGGCCCGCAGGCGTTCCACCGGCACGCTCTCGCCGCCGACCATCATCGTGGTGACCGGGGCGCCGAACTCGTCCAGCTCCTCCACCCACTGCTGCCAGAGCGCCGAGGCGGTGTCGACCATGGTGATCGAGTGCTCCGCGCAGAGGGCGGCGAGGGCGGGTCCGGTCAGCGAGGCGGGAGCGGGGTGCAGCACCAGCGCGGCACCGCTGATCAGGGCGGGGAAGACGTCCCCCGCCGAGGCGTCGAAGCTGAGCGGCGGGACCATCAGCACCCGCTCCCCCGGCCCGAACCCGTGCAGGTCCCGGAACGACCGGGCCAGGTGGGCGAGCGTGCGGTGGCCGACGACGACCCCCTTGGGGCGCCCGGTGGATCCGGAGGTGTAGATCACGTAGGCGGCCCGGTCGGGGTGCCCGGCACCGGGCTCACGCCCCGCCACGCTCCCCCCGGCCCCGCCCGTCACCTCTCCTTCCGCTCCGTCCGCGCCTCCCGCCGCCCTACCTGTCACCTCTCCGTCCGTGCTCCCCTTTGCCCCGCCCGTCACCTCGCCGTCCGCGCCTCCCGCCGTCGTTCCAGCGGGGCCACCGTCCGTCCAGAGGTCGGTCCAGAGGGTGAGGTCGTCCCGGCTGACGACCGGCCCGGCGAACCCGGCGAGTTCCGCCCCGTCCGCGATCGCCGCCCGCGCGCCGGAGTCGGCCAGCAGGTACGCCAGCCGCTCGGCGGGCTGCGCCGGATCCAGCGGCACGTAGGCGGCGCCCGCCTTGAGGATCCCCAGCAGCGCCACGATCGCCTCGGGCCCTGCGGCCAGCGCCAGCGCGACCCGCGCCTCCCCGTCCTCGGCGGTGCCGGTCTCCCGTGACCGCTCCAGCAGCGGCCGGAGCCGGTCGGCCACGGCGTCCGAGGCCCGGTCGAGCTCCCCGTACGTGAGCACGGCGCCCTCCCCGCCGGGAGCGGCGGGGGTGATCACGGCGGGGGCCTTGGGGGTACGGGCGGCCTGCCGGGCGATCAGCCGATCGAGGAGCGACTCCCCGGCCGCCTCCAGCCCCTGGGCATCCGGGAGCGTACCCCCGCGCATCCGGTCCCCCGGAAGCGAGGCGACCGACCTCGGGTCCCAGTCGTCCGAGAGCACGTCCCCCGGCTCCCACCCCGCCTCGCCCGAGAGCACGTCCCCCTTCTCCGGCACCGGGACACCCCCGAGCACGATCGCGCGTTCGGCGGCGGGCAGGATCTCCAGCCGCGACAGGCGGCGGCCCGGGTCGGCGACGATCGACCGGAACAGCGTCTCCAGCTGGGCGGCCATCCGCTCCACCGTGGACCGGTCGAACAGGCCGGTGTTGTAGGAGAACATCAGCTGGACGTGCGTGGGATAGACGATCACGTCCAGGGAGAGGTCGAACTTGGCCACGGCCAGGCCCGACGCCACCGGCGCAGTGCGCACGCCGTCGAGGTCGAGCGATCCGGCGTCCGGGTTGCCCAGCATCAGCATCGTCTGGAACACGGGGGTCCTGGCCGGGTCGCGGTCGAGGCGCAGCTCGTTCACCACGTGCTCGAACGGCACCGCGGCGTGGCCGTACATCGTGAAGGCGCGCCGCCGCACCCGCTTGAGCGTCTCGCGGAAGGTCGGGTCGCCCGCCAGGTCGGCGCGGAGGGCGAGGGTGTTGATGAAGACGCCGAAGACCTGCTCGAACTCCTCCTCGGCGCGGCCCGCGATCGGGGTGCCGACGCAGAAGTCGTCCTGGCCGGTGTAGCGGGAGAGCAGCACCTGGTAGGCGGCGAGCACGGCCATGAACGGCGTGCACCGCTCGGCCCGCGCCATCCCGGTGATGTCCCGCCACAGCTCCAGCGGGATCCGGTGGACCACCAGGTCGCCCTCGGTGGTCCGCACAGCCGGGCGCGGCCGGTCGGTGGGCAGTTCCAGCACCGGGACGCCGTCGAGCTCGCGCACCACGGCGGCGACGTCCACCGGGTGCTCGCGCTGCTCGCGCACGTAGTCGGCGTACTGCCGCGCGGGCGGCGGAAGGGGGGACGGCAGCCCGAGGGTGAAGGCCGGGTACAGCGACGCCAGCTCCCCGAACATGACCTGCTCGATCGACCAGGCGTCCCCGGCGATGTGGTGCACGACGACCAGCAGGACGTGCTCGCCGGGCCCGGTACGCACCAGGCTCGCCCGCAGCAGCGGCCCGGTGACCAGGTCGAACGGCCGGTTGCTCCGCTCGGCGAGCAACGCCTCCAGCTCCCGCTCCAGCTCCGGCGTCTCACCGGTCAGGTCGAGCCTCTCCATGACCAGCGGCGCGAGATCCAGGATCCTCGCGGCCGGGGAGCCCCCGACCTCGGGGAAGACGGTCCGCAGCGCCTCGTGCCTGGCCACCACCTCGCCCAGTGCCCGTTCCAGGGCGTCGGCGTCGAGCGGCCCGGTGAGCCGCTCGCAGACGACCATGTTGTACGTCCCGTCCCCGGGAGTGAGCCGGTCCAGGAACCACAGGCGCTCCTGGGCGTACGAGAGCGTGCTCACCCGACCTCGCCCCGCAGACGCGTGACCTCCTCGACGACGCCGGCGATGGTGGGGTTGTCGAAGAAGACGTCCAGGGAGACCTCCACGCCGAGCCTGCGGCGGGTCCTGGCGATGATCTGGGTGATGGTCAGCGAGTGCCCGCCGAGGTCGTAGAGGTCCTCGTCCAGCCCGATGTCGTCGAGGCGGAGGACCTCCTGCCAGATTTCCCGCACCTGCGCGGTGATCGGATCCTCCCCGGCGGGGGGTTCCGTCACGGTGCCGGGGGCCGGGACGAACAGGTCGGTCACGGGAGACTCCTCTGAGGACGTGGGGTGGGGTGGTTCCGCCAGATCCGCGACCTTCGCATGAGGTTCCGCGGAGACGGCGCGCAGCAGCGCGCGCAGGTGACCCGCGATCCCGGACACGTCGTCGTGGCCGATCGCGGCGGGGTTGAAGCGGAGGCCGAGGGTGAGGCTCGGCCCGGCGTCCACCGCCTGGAGGTGCAGCGCGCCGTGGGCGGCCCCGTTGAAGACCGTCCACTCCACGCCCGCTCCGAGACCGGGGAACTCCGGGACGGCCGCCCTCCTGCGGTAGCTGAGCAGCACCGATGAGGAGGGCGGCTCCGGGGGCGCGTGCCGGAACCGGTACATGGCGCGGAGCTCGGCCCGGACCGTGCGCAGATAGCCGGGAAACCCCTCGTCGAGTCCGGGGTGCGGGACGAAGGGCACCCGTGCCACGAACGGCCCGACGCGGTCGCGCGTCTCGCACGTCCGGGTGCCGAGGTCGAGGGCGAGCGGTGACGCGGAGGTGCCGTACCGGCGCAGCAGCACGCCCACCGCCGCCAGCAGCAGCTCGAACCTGGTCGCGCCGAGTGTCGTGGCGGCCTCGGTGAGGGCCCCGGACTCCGCGCCGCCGAGCACCATCTCGACGATCTCCCCGGGCCCGGTGCCGCGTGGGACGGCACGCAGGCCGGGCAGGACCAGCTCCGCGGGCTCGCGGTCGCGCTCCCGCCAGAACTCCTCGGCACCCTTCCAGAAGTCGGGCGGCGCCGGGGAGGCCCCGCCGTCCACCCCCGCGCCACCGCGCCGCCCCGTCCACGCGGACGGCGAGCCCTGCGAGGCGCCGTACGGCGACGGGACCGGGCAGGAGTGCGACGTCGGCCCCGGCAGGGTGGCCCGCGAGAAGTAGGCGTCGGCCAGGTCGCGGAGCAGGACGTCCTTGGAGTCCGCGTCGAACACTCGCCCGTGCGCCGTGAAGAGCAGCCTGACGCGCTCGGGCCCCACCGTGACCAGCGTGAACCTGGCGAGCGGGCCGCGCTCCAGGTCGAACGGGCGCGCCGCCTCGGCCGCGGCGACCCCGGGATAGCGCTCCGGGGTCGACTCCGTGCGGGTGACCCTGACCCGCCCGAGCACCGGGTGCCTGCCGGCCACGTCGGCGCACGCGCCCAGCAGCGCCGGAACGTCGACGGGACCGTTCAGGTGAAGCGCCAGCGGGATTCCCCGCAGGTCGAAGGGGCCGTGCGACATCCTGTCCGTCTCCCTCGTGGGTGACTCACTTCGGGCAGGCGCCGGGGGCCGCGTCGCCCCTGACATGCAGTCTTGACAAACAATTATTAGGAAAGTTTCTTGTCTATTTACGCAAACCGAATGCTACACATGTGGTACGCCTGAGACAAGCGACTTGCCGTGAACCGACCTGGAGGCGTTGATGACCGTTCGTGGTGGCCGGACGACCGGACCGAACGGCGCGAGCCCCGAACTGGCCGGACTCGCCGACACCGTGTTGCAGCCCGGGTTCGTGGGCGTGGAGGTGCCCGACTGGCTGCGGAGACGGCTCGCCGAGGGGCTCGGCGGGGTTGCGCTCTACTCCCGGAATCTTGTAGACAGCGAGCAGACCAGGGCGCTGACCGCCGCACTGCGCGCGGAGAACCCGGACGTGGTGATCGCCACCGACGAGGAGGCGGGCGACGTCACCCGGCTGGAGGCGCTCACCGGCAGCTCGCGTCCCGGCAACCTCGCGCTCGGCGCGGTGAACGACCCCGATCTGACCGAGCGGGTCGCCCGCGAGATCGGCCTCGACCTGGCCGAGGCGGGCATCACCCTCAACTACGCTCCCGTGGTCGACGTCAACTCCGACCTGGACAATCCCGTCGTCGGCACCCGCGCGTTCGGCGCCGACCCCCGGCTCGTCGCCCGGCACGCCCGCGCCTGGGTCACCGGCCTCCAGTCGGCGGGGGTCGCCGCCTGCGCCAAGCACTTCCCCGGCCACGGCGCCACCGCCGTCGACTCGCACGACGACCTGCCGACCGTCGCGTACTCGGCCGAGGAGCTCGCCGCCACCACGCTCCCGCCCTACCGGGCCGCCATCGAGGCCGGGACGCGTGCCGTGATGACCGGCCACCTGCTCGTGCCCGCATACGACCCCGACCTCCCCGCCACCATGAGCGCCCGCATCCTGGTCGGGCTGCTCAGGGAGGAGCTGGGCTTCGACGGCCTGATCGTGACCGACGGCGTGGAGATGCCCTCGGTGGCCGAGAGGTACGGCGTGACCGGGGCGGCGGTCCGCGCTCTCGCCGCCGGGGCCGACGCGATCTGCGTGGGCGGCGAGCGCAAGGGTCCCGGGGTGGTCGGGTTCATGCGCAACGCCATCATGGGCGCGGTGGCCGACGGGACCCTTTCCGAGGAACGCCTGGCCGAGGCCGCCTCCCGGGTCCGCCGCCTGGCCGCCTGGTCGGCGGAGCGACGCCGGACGGCCGGCGAGACGGGCCCGGCGGGGAGGCCCTCGGGGCTCGCCGCGGCCAGGCGGGCCCTGCGGGTCCGCGGTGACGGGCTCCCGCTGCCCGCCGCGCCCCAGGTGATCGAGTTCGTCTCCGAGACGAACATCGCCGTCGACCGCGCCACCCCGTGGGGGGTCGCCGCGCCGCTGGCCGCGCTGCTGCCGGGCACGACGGCCCTGCGGCTCGGCTCCGGCGACCCGGTCCCGCCACCCCTCGAGGGACGCCCGCTGGTGATCGTGGTACGCGACGCCCACCGGCACGCCTGGGTCTCGGACCGGTTGGGCGCCCTGCTGTCACGGCGCCCCGACGCGATCGTGGTGGAGATGGGCCTGCCGGGCCCGGCCACCCCGGGCGCCGTCCACATCACCACCCACGGCGCGACCACCGCCTCGGGTCAGGCCGCCGCCGAACTCCTCTCGGGCAGGCACCCCGGCTGATCCCCGCCCCGCCGACCTGCGGGTTAGCTCCCCCCGGCCTCCACGATCGGCCCGTCCCACGGGGAGCACCAGCGGGCGGTCCGCGACGGCCGTTCGCCGCCCGGGATCAACCGCTCAGAATTCGCCGCTCGGGATTCGCCGTCCGGAACTCGCCGTTCAGGAGGTGAAGATCTCCTCCCTGGCCTGTTCCAGGGCGGCGATGACGGCCCCGCGCAGCACCGGGTTGCCCCCCACCTCGCTCGCCACCACCTGCGGCCGGACCGGGCAGCTCCTCGCCACCGCCTCCTCGATCCGGGAGGTGAGCTCGTCGCCCCCGGCCCTGCTCACCTCCCCCGCGAGCACCACGAGCCCGGGGTCGAGCACGACGCACACCGACGCCACCCCCAGCGCCAGCCGCCCCGCGATGTCGTCGATCAGGGGCTCTCCCCGCTCCCCCGCCGCGACCGCCGCCGCGACGCACTCGGCGGCGCTCTCCCCCTCGAAGCCGTACGTCGCGGCGAGCTCGGCGACCGCCTCGGCGCTGACCAGGGACTGCAGACCCCCGGCGAGCGACGGCAGCCTGCCCGGCACGGCCCGCACGTCCTCGGCCAGCGGCACCCCGGGCACCGGCAGGTAGCCGATCTCGCCCGCGCTGCCGGACCGGCCCCGGTGCAGCCGCCCGCCGAGCACGACGCCGAGGCCGATGCCGCGCCCCACCCACAGGAGCACGAAGTCGTCGACCTCGCGGGCGGCCCCCAGGGTGCGCTCGGCGATGGCGACGAGGTTCACGTCGTTCTCTATCCTGACGTCGCGGCGCAGGTCACGGGCGAGCGCCTCGTGGATGCCCTCGTGCCAGCCGGGCAGGTCGAAGGAGAACCGCACGTCTCCGGTACGGGGGTCGACCACGCCCGGGGTGCCGATGACGACCGAGCGCAGTTTGGAGAGCGCGACCTTGGCCGACCGGCACGCCTTGACCACCGCGTTGTGCACGAGGGCCACCGGATCGTCGTGTCCGCTGGGTGCCACCCGCACCTCGGCGACGATCTCCCCGTGGATATCTGCGATGGCGGTCGTGACGAATTCCGGGCCGACATCCAGACCGGCCACATAGGCCGAGGAGGAAATAATCCCATAAAGCGCGGCATTGGGCCCGCGGCCACCCGCCTGCTCCCCCGCGACCTCCACCAGCCCGCGCCCCTCCAGGCGGGCGAGCGTCTGAGACGCCGTCACCTTGGAAAGGCCCGTGAGCTCGCCGATCTGCCCCCGCGTCAACGGCCCGGAAGCGAGCAACAGCTCCAGGGCGGCCCTGTCGTTGATCTCCCTCAATAGCCTGGGCACGCCAGGACGTCGCTCCATACGCATGCTCTCTTGTTCGCCGTTTCCCCGTCGCGATTACTTTCAAGCAAGAATAACGGTTCTATTCTTAATAAGGCTTCCTGATAGTTTAGCCCCGCCCGGACCCGGCGGGGGCTGACGAGGATGTGTCCCGGCGCCGTCGCGCCCCTGCTCACCGCCGTTTCGCCCCCCGCCTCCCGCGTGCCCACCACCTCGAGGCCCGGAAATCAAGGGCTTGCGACGTCGGCCCGGCGCGTGGAACACTCCCGAAAACGGTAAAGGTTCTTTTCAGTAAGACCCTTGCCGTCGGGTGGCGAGGCAGGTTTCGACATGGATACCGTCATCACGATCGCGGCCGAATACACGGGTCTGCGGACCCGGCAGGGGCCCGTGACCATGGGCCAGGCCAACATGGCGCGGTGCGTGCTCCGCGACCCGCCACTCCACATGAACTTCCGCGTCACCAAGCACCTCCCCGAGGGGACGCCCCTGTCCGCCGTCGCCGAGGCGGTCGGGCGCCTGCTCTCCCGGCACGAGGGACTGCGGGCCACCATCCACTCGGACGTCCAGGTCGTGGCCGGTGCCGGTTCCCTGCCCATCGAGATACACGGTGCCGGGACCGGTCTCCTCGACGAGGTCGCCGAGGAGGTGGGTCTGCGGATGCAGGGCACCCGGTTCGACCTGGAGGCCGAGCTCCCGATCAGGGTCGCCGTGGTCACCGAGGGGGAGGCGCCCCGCCTGGTGATCTTCGTTCTGCCCCACACCTCGGTGGACGCCATCGGGCTGGCCACCGTGATGAGGGAGTGGGAGCGCCTGATCCGGGGGATCGCCGTACCGGCACCGTGCCCGATGCAGCCGCTGGACCTCGCGACCGCGGAGGGGAGCCCGGCGACCCTGCGCCGGAACACCGCGGCCCTGCGGCACTGGGAGAGCGGGCTTCGGCGGGCGCCGCAGTCGATGTTCGCGATCGACGAGGCGGCCGAGGCCGACGCCGACGCGATCCGGCCCCGGCTGCGGATCCGCTCGGCGGTGGCGGCCGAGGCGCTGGAGGCCGCCGCGAGCCGTACGGGCGCCAGCCGCTCGGCGGTCACGCTCGCCGCCCTCGGCGTCCTCGTCGGCCTGCGCAACTCCCAGCGGACCTGCGTGATCGCGTCACTGGCGAGCAACCGGGTACGGCCCGAGCTGCGCGACTACGTCGGGCCACTCGCCCAGGACGCGCTGATGACCGCGGACCTCGACGTCCCCACCTTCGACGAGGCGGTCCGCCGTTTCCGCGGTGCCTCCCTCTCCGGATACCAGCACAGCCGTTTCGACTCGGTGGCGCTCTGGGAGGTGATCGAGGCCGTCAACACCGAGCGGGGGGTGGACTTCGCCCGCGACTGCGTCTTCAACGACATGAGCGGCGTCACCCTCCCCGAGCCCGAGCCCGCGCCGTTCGCCGAGATCGAGTGCGGCTGGCTTCCCTCGGCCTCGCTCCCCGCGCACCTCGCGCTCTGGGCCAACCGGCTGGAGGACGTGGTGGACCTGACCCTCTGGATCGACCCGAGGGTGATGAGCCGGGCGGAGGCGGAGGGCTTTGGAACCGGGCTCGTCCGGCTGCTGATCGCGGCCGGAGACGGGGACGTCCAGGCTTCCGACATTGCGAATATATCGGGAATTTCGCCTATCGAGCGTGATCCGCGATGGATCTACACCGACTCCTGCTGGGTGAACCTCGGCGCGGTCGAGCGGCTCGTCGGCGAGGCCGTGCAGGGGCGTCCCCATCTCGTGACGCATGACCCGGACGGGCGTCTGACCTGCCACGTCACCTCCGGAACCCCCGAGGAGATCCGCGCCGCCTGCCTCGCCCTGCTGCCGGGCCGCACCTCCGCGATGGCACCTCACCACTACGTCGTACACGCCCCGGGACACACCGGCGCGTCGCTCTACGGGCCCGTCGTCACCGAGGGCGACGGACGCCACTCAACCTCCTTCGGCCCCTCACGCGTAAGGAACCAATAGCAGGCGGGATAATCGGTTACATGCGCCTATCCGCTCGTGTCGACTATGCTCTCCGCGCCGCCGCCGAACTCGCCGCCGCGGGTGACGGCCCTACCACGGTGGGTGAGCTGGCCAAAGAGCAGGACATGCCTCCCAAGTATCTTGAGAACATCCTGCTCCAGATGCGCCGTGCCGGGCTGGTCCGCGGCCAGCGCGGCCCCGAGGGGGGCTACGTGCTGGCCCGCCCGCCCGCCGAGATCAGTCTCGCCGATGTGATCCGTGCCGTTGACGGCCCGCTCGCCAACGTCAGGGGGGAACGGCCCGAGCACGTCGGTTACCGGGGCCCCGCCGAGTCGCTGCAGCAGGTCTGGATCGCGCTGCGCGCCAGCGAACGGGCGATCCTGGAGGAGGTCACCCTGGAGAACGTGGCCACCGGATCGCTCCCCGAGCGGGTCCGCAGCCTGTCGGCCGACCCCGCGGCCTGGGACTGACCGTGCCGGTGTGGCCGCCCACCGGGGTCCGGCCGGCCCGGCCCACCCGGGACCGGCTCACCGCGCGTGACCGATTCGCCCGATTCGCCCCACGGTGTCGGCTCGCCTCGCGAGAACGATCCACCGACCGGGACCGGCTCGCCGCCCGGGACCGGCCCGCGGCTCGGGGTGGACACCGTGCCCGAGGGTGATGTCGTCCACCGCTCCGCCCTGCGGCTCGGCCGGGCGCTCGACGGACGGGTGCTGACCCGCTCGGACTTCCGTGTGCCACGCCACTCCACGGCCGACCTGACCGGACGCGCGGTGCTGGAGACCGTCTCGCGCGGCAAGCACCTGCTCACCAGGGTCGAGGGCGGGCTGACCGTCCACACCCACCTGCGGATGGAGGGCTCCTGGCAGATCTCACCCGCTGGACGGAGGCTGCCCGGGGGCGACGTCGTCCGCCTGGTGCTGGCCAACGCTGAATGGCAGGCGGCGGGGGTGCGGCTAAGCATGGTCGACCTGGTCTCGACCGAGGAGGAGGGACGGCTCGTCGGCCATCTCGGACCCGATCTGCTCGGGGAGGACTGGGACGAGACCGAAGCCGTACGGCGGCTGGCACGACGGCCTGAAACGAGCATCGGGGTCGCGCTGCTCGATCAGCGCAACCTGGCGGGAATCGGCACCATCTATCGCGCCGAGACGCTGTTCCTCGCCGGAGTGTCGCCGTGGCGACCCGTGGGAGCGGTTGAGGATCTGGGGGCGATCGTGTCGATCGCGCGACGATTGATGGACGCGAACAAGGAACGCCCGAGCAGGACGACGACGGGCGACCTCCGTCCGGGACGGGGCACCTGGGTCTACGGCAGGGCCGGGCGGCCTTGCCTGCGCTGCGGGCGTCGGATCAGTCGTGGGGAGATGGGCGCACAGCCGCAGGAACGGCTGATCGTCTGGTGCCGTCACTGCCAGCCGGAACAACCGACCGGCTAGGCGGCGACCATGTCGTTGACCTCGGGGAAAACGGAATCGGGAACGGTTTCGGGAATCGGCAGACGCTCCCGTTCGGGGACATCGCCCGCCAGCACCGGAGCATGCTGCAGCTCGGCCAGGGCGAACTGATCGGAAACCTCACGGAGAACCTGTGAAAGCGGCACGCCCAAGGCGCCGCAGATCGACGCGAGCAGCTCTGAGGAGGCCTCCTTCTGACCACGCTCCACCTCGGAAAGATATCCAAGGGAAACCCGAGCCAGTGTGGACACCTCACGCAGGGTGCGACTCTGCCGCACCCTCAGCCGCCGCAGCACGTCACCGAGCAGCTGACGCAGCAGGACCATCTGTCGCTCCCTCCCCGGCGCGGATGTCTTCACGACACTCCGCGCTATCGGTTCGTGCCGCCCGTTCTTCGAACGCGACCCTTGGTACATACTCCTCGCCGTCATCATCGCTTGACCTTTACCTCACTCACAGTTCCACCGTACCTGTATCAACCGACAACGCGGCAGACCATGTGGAGCATGTTCGCTGGGGACGTAACGCGGTAATCACCCTGAATGTTCCCTCACGTTCGTCTCCAGCACACCTCGGAGGAGGTCCACGGCCTCGTTCACGGTCGACTCCCGGATCTGGTCGCGCGTCCCGGCGAGTCGCGGATCCCGGTGCCATACCCGCCCCTCCGGGCCACTAACGGCGAGATGCACGGTGCCCACCGCTTTACCGTCCTGCGGGTCCGGACCGGCCACCCCGGTGACCGCCAGGCCGTACGTGGAACCGGCGAGGAGGCGTACCCCCTCGGCCATGGCGGCGGCGACCTTCGGGTGCACGGCCCCCTCGCGGGCGAGCAGGTCCGCGGGGACGTCCAGCAGCCGGTGCTTGAGCTCGGTGGAGTAGGAGACGACCCCGCCCAGGAAGGCCGCGGAGGCCCCGGAGGGACCGGTGAGGGCCGCGCAGATCAGCCCGGCGGTCAGCGACTCGGCGACCGCCACCGTCTCGCCCCTGCGGACGAGAAGGGAGAGGACCTCGGTGGCCGCGAGCAGGCGGTGACTCATGTCAGCCTCATATGGCCCGCGCCCGTTTCGCGACCTGCCGCAGCTTGATCGCCCGGATCACGTAGTCGAGGCCGGTGACGACGGTGACGAGGGCCGCCGCGCCCATCACGACCCAGCGGATCAGGTCGGGCACGCCCGGCCAGACGTAGGAGACGATCGCGGCGATCTGCAGGACGGTCTTCACCTTCCCGCCGTAGCTGGCCGGGATGACGCCGTGCCGGATGACCGCGAACCTCAGCGCGGTCACACCCAGCTCCCTGCCCAGGATCACGACGGTGACCCACCAGGGCAGCTCCCCCAGGATCGAGAGGCTGATCAGGGCGGCGCCGATGAGGGCCTTGTCGGCGATCGGGTCGGCGATCTTCCCGAAGTCGGTGATCAGGCCGTAGCGGCGAGCCAGCTCGCCGTCGAGCAGGTCGGTGAGCGAGGCCACCATGAAGACCACCAGCGCCGCGGCCCGCCAGCCGGATCCCGGCAGGAAGAGGCAGGCCGCGAAGAACGGAACCATCGCCAGCCGTATCACCGTCACGACGTTGGCGATGTTCCAGGCGCTCACCTTGGGGCGCGCGGACGCCGCTGTCGAGTCGGTGCCGGTCTCTGGCGTGTTGGTCATACGCTCTCCCGGCCCGGCGGCGCGCTCATGGGGCCGCCTTGATGCGGGCGATCAGGTCGACCCCCTCCGAGTCGACCACGACGGCCCGGACGATCTGGCCGGGGACCAGCCCGATGCCCTGGACCGTTACAGAGCCGTCCACCTCGGGCCCCTGGTGGGCGGCGCGGCCCTCGTAGCCGCCGTCGCCCAGGTCCTCCTCGATCAGGACGTCGACCTCGGTGCCGATCCGCTCCTCGGCCCGCTGGGCCATGAGCTCCTCGGCCAGCTCGGTGAGCGTGGACACCCGGGCGTCGACGATCTCCTGGTCGAGCTTGCCGGGAAGCGAGGCCGCCTCGGTGCCGTCCTCGTCGGAGTAACCGAAGACGCCGATCACGTCGAGCCTCGCCTCCTCCAGGAAGCCCACCAGCTCGCCGAACTCCTCCTCGGTCTCGCCGGGGAAGCCCACGATGAAGTTGGAGCGCACGCCCGCCTCCGGGGCGTGGGCGCGGACCGACTCCAGGAGGTCCAGGAAGCGCCGGGGGTCGCCGAAGCGGCGCATCCGGCGCAGCACCGTGCCGCTGGCGTGCTGGAAGGACAGGTCGAAGTAGGGGGCCACGCCCTCGGTCGAGGCGATGATCTCCAGCAGCCCGGGGCGGAGCTCGGCGGGCTGCAGGTAGCTGACGCGCACCCGCTCGACGCCCTCGGTCGCGGCGAGGGAGGGCAGCAGCTTCTCCAGCGCCCTCAGGTCGCCCAGGTCCTTGCCGTAGGAGGTGGAGTTCTCGCTGACCAGCACCAGCTCCTTGACGCCCTGCCCGGCCAGCCAGGCGGCCTCGCCGAGGAGCTCCTCGGAGCGGCGCGAGACGTACGCCCCTCGGAAGGCGGGGATGGCGCAGAACGTGCAGCGCCGGTCGCAGCCGGAGGCCAGCTTCAGCGAGGCCACCGGGCCGTCGCCCAGGCGCTTGCGGAGCGGCCGGGGGCCGCTGGCGGGGGCCACGCCCTCGGGCAGCTCGCCGTGGCCGGGAATGGCGGTCCTGGGGGCGGCGGCGCGCTCTACAGGCGAGATGGGCAGCAGGGTCCTGCGGTCGCGGGGACTGTGCGGGACGAGCCGCTTGCCCGCCAGCACGTCGTCGAGACGCGTGCCGATGTCGGTGTAGTCGTCGAAGGAGATGACGGCGGCGGCCTCGGGCAGCGCGTCGGCGAGCTGGTCACCGTACCGCTCCGCCATGCAGCCCGCGGCGACCACCTTGGCCCCGGAGTCGGCCGCGGCGAGCAGCGTGTCGATGGAGTCCTTTTTCGCCGAGTCGATGAAGCCGCACGTGTTGACGACGACGACATCGGGGTCGTCGTCGCCCAGCTGCCAACCGGCAGCCTCAAGACGAGCGGCGAGTTCCTCGGAGTCGACCTCGTTGCGTGCGCAACCAAGCGTGATCAGCGATGCGGTTCGGCGGGATGACATGGTGAACACTACGGTATCGGGAGTTGGCCACCACCCGATGCACCTCCCCCCATTCAGGCCCCGTTCAGGCACCGCCGCACCCCCCGCCCCGCCCCGGACACGCCTGCGTCGCGGGTGGCCCTCGACGCCCGGAAGGACGCCGGGAAACGGCCTGACCTAGCGCTTCTTGGCGGCGGGAGCCTCGTAGGAGCGGTTGACGACCTGCCCCCGGCGGCCGGGGGCGCCCAGGTTCTTGCCGTTCACCTTCAGCGAGACGGCTCCCCCGTCGCCGAAGGTGACCCTCATCCCGCTCTTCGCCTTCCAGGTCGAGGTCTTGCCCGCCGCGAGCGTTCCGGAGAAGAGTCTCCGGCCGCCCGCGTCCTGCACGTCGAGCCAGGACGTCCGCTTCGCCCTGACCTGGAGGACGACCATGTCGCGCCGCTTCCCCTCGGCCAGCGACGCCGCCCGGCGCGGCGAGTCGGGACCGGCCGACGGCGGCGTCGCGGCGGGCACCGGCATGGGGCGGAGCTCCGCCACGGGAGTGTCGCCCCCGCTCATGGTCCGCGCCACGCCGAAGATGACCACGATGCCCAGGGCCACCGCCATCGCCGTCGTCCAGTTGGGTGAGCGGCGCTCACGGATCTTCAGGGGCATGTCGGCCTGGAAGACGCTGGAGGCCCGCACCGGCAGCGGCACGCCCCCGTGCTGCTCGTCGTAGCGGTGTACCAGCGACTCCGGATCGAGATCGACGATCTTGGCGATGTTTCTTATGTGGCCCCGCGCGTAGAAATCTCCCCCGCATTGGGAGAAGTCGTTCCTCTCGATTGCCTGGATGAGAACCTCGCGAATGCGCGTCCGCGCACTCAACTGCCCGACGGTCATCCCCATCGACCGCCTGGCATCCGCCAGATCGCTTCCAATGCCCATGGCGCACGCCTCTCAGCCCCCGACGTTGCGTAGTGACACCTATTCAATCAGTAACCGGACGGAAGGTGTGCGGCGGGGGGTGCCATTCCCGTACGGCGCCGTCAGCTCCCGCGCAGGTCGGCCAGCAGGCCGGGGAGCTCGTCGGGTTTGACCATGACCTCCCGCGCCTTCGACCCCTCGCTGGGCCCGACGACGTTCCTGCTCTCCAGCAGGTCCATCAGGCGGCCCGCCTTGGCGAAGCCGACCCTGAGCTTGCGCTGGAGCATCGAGGTCGAGCCGAACTGGGTGGTCACGATGAGCTCGGCCGCCTGGACCAGCAGGTCGAGGTCGTCGCCGATGTCCTCGTCGATCTCCTTCTTGGCGGCCGTCGAGGCGGACACGTCCTCGCGGTACTCGACCGTCATCTGGGCCTTGCAGTGCCCGACGATCTCACCGATCTCCTTCTCGGAGACGAAGGCGTTCTGCAGCCGCATGGGCTTGCTGGCGCCCATCGGCAGGAAGAGCGAGTCGCCCTGCCCGACGAGCTTCTCGGCGCCGGGCTGGTCCAGGATGACCCGGGAGTCGGCCAGCGAGGAGGTGGCGAAGGCGAGCCGGGAGGGCACGTTGGCCTTGATCAGGCCGGTGACCACGTCCACGCTGGGGCGCTGGGTGGCGATGACGAGGTGGATTCCGGCGGCGCGGGCGAGCTGGGTGATGCGGACGATGGAGTCTTCGACGTCGCGCGGGGCGACCATCATCAGGTCGGCGAGCTCGTCGACGATCACCAGCAGGTACGGATAGGGCTGGTAGACCCGCTCGCTGCCCGGCGGCGGCACCAGCTTGCCCGTGCGTACCGCCTTGTTGAAGTCGTCGACGTGCCGGAAGCCGCTGGCGGCCAGGTCGTCGTAGCGGCGGTCCATCTCCCCGACGACCCACTCCAGGGCCTCGGCGGCCTTCTTGGGGTTGGTGATGATCGGCGTGATCAGGTGCGGGATGCCCTCGTAGACGCTGAGCTCGACCCGCTTGGGATCGACCAGGACCATGCGGACCTCGTCGGGGGTGGCCCGCATCAGGATCGAGGTGATCAGCCCGTTGACGCAGACCGACTTGCCCGCGCCGGTGGCGCCCGCGATGAGCAGGTGCGGCATCTTGGCCAGGTTGGCCACTATCGTGCGCCCCTCGACGTCCTTGCCGAGCCCGACGATCATCGGGTGGTGGTCGGCCTGGGCCACCGGGGAGCGCAGGATGTCGCCCAGCGAGACGAGGTCCTTGTCGGTGTTGGGGATCTCGACGCCGATCGCCGACTTGCCGGGGATCGGGGACAAAATACGGACATCGGCCGACTTGACGGCGTACGCGATGTTCTTGGTGAGCGCGGTGACCTTCTCGACCTTGACCGCCGGGCCGAGCTCGATCTCGTAGCGCGTCACCGTCGGCCCCCGGGTGAAACCGATCACCTGGGCGTCGATGGCGAACTGCTCCATCACGCTGGTCAGCGCGTTGACGACGACGGTGTTCGCCTTCGTCTGCGGCTTGGGGGCGGTGCCGGGGCGCAGGAGCTGCGACTCGGGCAGGGTGTACGGACCGGCCTGGGGCGACAGGACGAGCTGCTCGACCTTGCGCGGGGCCGGGGTCGGCGAGGGAGGCGCGGACGGCTCGGCCCTGACCCCCTCCCCCGCCTCCTCGTCCACCAGGCCGGGCACGATCTCCGGGGAGTGTCCCGGAGTCCCGCCGGGCGTCTCGGCGACCAGGGGCGTGTCGTAGGGCTTGACGTGGTCGCCCAGCTCGTTGCCCTCGGGCTCCGGCTTCTTGCGGGTGGAGGGCTTCCTCCTGGACACCCGTGGCGTGGGGGGCAGGTCGCGGTTGAAGAGCATGTGCCGGATCTCGGCCAGCCGCTCGGGGACCCGGTGCACCGGCGTCGCGGTGATCACCAGGACGCCGAAGCCCGACAGGATCAGCAGCAGCGGGATGGTGATGAAGGACGGCAGGATGCTCGCCGGGGGCGCCGAGACGATGAAGCCGATCATGCCTCCGGCGGCCGACACCTTGTCCATGCCGTCGGAGCTGCCCCCCGAGGGGTACGGCGTGTCGTGGACGACGTGCACGATACCGAGCACGCCGATGGTGAGGGCGGACCAGCCGATGATCATCCGGCCGGTGTCGGCGTTCTGGTCGGGGTGGCGTAGCAGCCGCCAGGCCAGCAGCACGAGAAGGATCGGGATCACCCAGGTCAGCGAGCCGAAGACGCCGCGCATGACACCGTCGACCACGGTGGAGACCGTGCCGGTGTTCTTCCGCCAGGTCATGGCCGCCAGCACGACCGCCCCGGCGAACACCGCCAGGCCGAGCCCGTCGCGGCGGTGGACGGGGTCGAGCTCGCGCGCGTTCTGCCCCAGGGCCCGCGCGGCGCCGCCGATGCCCCCCGCCAGCAGCATCCAGATGCCCATGAACAGCTTGCCGATCATGATGAGCACCCAGCTGATCGGGTCGTGCTGGGGCGAGGGCCTGCGGGCCTGACTCGTGCTCCTCGGCCGTCCGGCGGGCGTCCGCCTGGCGGGGGCCGTACGGGCCCGGGAGGCGCCCGAACGACCGGAGGCCCCCTTGCCGGGGGGCTTTCCTGAGGAGCCTTTAGACGTACGGGTGGCCATGCTAGGGAGGTTAACGAGACGGGTGGTGGATTGCGCGCCGACGCGCCGGAGCGCCCGGCCCTCAGCGGCGTTTCACGAGATTGATCGATATTTCGTGAACAGTGGTGAAGGGAGCTGGATATCCCATTGGCCCGTCACGGATGACCATCCCCCGGGCGTGGCGGGCTCCAGGACCCGCCCGCCCGGGGACATGCTCCTTCCACCGGGAGGGGAAGGGAAACACCCGGACCGGGAATCCGGCCGGTCCCGGGCGCGGCGGGCGCCGGGCGGGCTACTTGTCGGACTCCAGGACGCCGCCGTTGGCCACGTCCGACTTCTCGATCTCGGTGAAGACGATACGCACCGATTCGCGGCGCGCCTTCAGGATGCCCACGGCCGCCTCGGTCAGCGCGGCCACGAACTCGCGGCGCTGGTCGAGGGTCCTGCCGGACAGGAGTTCCACGGTGATGTTCGGCATGTCGAAATCCTCCAGGCTCAGGTTATTGCATAACATGAGAACACATTCCATTACATGGAACAACAGTCGGCCGTGACCGGACCCGGACCCGGGAGGCGGGCGGATCAGCCGTTGGGCACCGGGGCGGGGGCGCCGAGGGCGGCGGAGACGTCGCGGGCCGCGGAGACGACCTCGGGCGCGAACCGCTCCAGGTCCTCGCGGCCCATGTCCATCGCGAGGGCGGAGATGGAGATGCCGCCGAGCACCTGGCCGGTGTGGTCGAAGACCGGGGCGCCGACGCAGAGGATGCCCGGCAGGTTCTCCTCGTCGTCGAGCGCGTAGCCGCGGGATCGTACCAACGCCAGGTCGGCCAGCAGGTCCTCCGGCGTCGCCAGCGTGGTGGGGGTCGGGGCCGGCATGCCCGTACGGGCGCAGATGGCGCGGACCTCGTCGGTGCCGAGCTGGGCCAGGACCGCCTTGCCGATCGCGGTGCAGTGCAGGCGCAGGCTCATCCCGACCCGCGAGGGCATCTGGTACGGCCGCCGGCCCTCCAGCTTGTCGACGTAGACGGCCTCGTCCCCGCTGCGGATCGCGAAGTGCGTGGTGTAGCCAATCCGCTCGTGCAGCGCGTTGAGCGCGCCGGAGGCCTGACGGGCCGGGTCGAAGCGGCTCATGACCCGGCCGGCCAGCGTGAGGATCCGCGGCCCCGGCTCGTACCCGCCCCGGCCGTCGGCCCGCGCGAACCCCCACTCGACCAGCGACTGGAGGATGCGATGCACGGTCGACTTGGACACGCCCGTCGCGGCGGCGATGTCGGTCACCCGGTGGTGCTCGGCGATCGCCTCCAGCACCGTGAGCGCCTTGTCGATGGAACTGCCTTCCCTGACCACGGTCGTGAGCCTACTGGTCAGCGCGCCAACCAGCCTCCGTCGACCGCCAGCAGGTGCCCGTTGACGTAGTCGGAGGCGCCGGACGCCAGGAAGACGGCGGCTCCCACGAGGTCCTCGGGGGTGCCCCAGCGCCCGGCGGGGATGCGGCCCCTGATCTCGGCCTCCCGCTCGGGGTCGTCCCAGAGCCGCTCGGTGTTGCCGGTCCTGATGTAGCCGGGGGCGATCGCGTTGACCTGCACCCCCGAGCCCGCCCACTCGCAGGCCAGCGCCCGCGTGAGCCCGGCGACGCCGTGCTTGGCCGCGGTGTAGCCGACGACGTTGACACCCCCCTGGAAGGACAGCATGGAGGCGATCATGATGATCTTCCCGGAGCCCCGGGCGAGCATCCGCGCCCCCAGAGCCTGGCTGAGCAGGAAGACCGCGTCCAGATTGACGTCGAGCACCTCGCGGAAGGACGCGTGGGGGTGCCCGGCGGCCGGGGCCCTGCGGATGATCCCGGCGTTGTTGACCAGCACGTCGACCGGGCCCAGGCGCGCGGCCGCCTCGGGGACGGCCCGGGGGTCCGACAGGTCGAGGATCCACCGGGAGGCCCGCCTGCCGGTATCGCGGACCTCGGCCTCGACCTCGTCCAGGTCGTCGTCGCGGCCGTGCAGCACGATGTCGGCCCCCGCCGCCGCCAGGCCCACGGCCAGGGCCCGCCCGATCCCGGTCCGCGCGCCGGTGACGAGCGCGGTCCTGCCCTCCAGCGAGAACATCAGCGCAGCTCGCCGATCTCGACCTGCTCCATGTCCTCGAACGCCTGGTTCTCCCCACCCATCGCCCAGACGAAGGAGTAACTCCTCGTGCCGAAGCCGCAGTGCACCGACCAGCACGGGGAGACGACGGCCTGCCGGTCGGCGACGACGAGGTTGCGCGTCTCGTCGGGCCGTCCCATCAGGTGGATCACCCGTTCGCCGGGCGGCAGGTCGAAGTAGAGGTAGACCTCGGTCCTGCGCTCGTGGGTGTGGCAGGGCATGGTGTTCCACATGCTGCCGGGCTCCAGCACGGTCACGCCGAGCACGAGCTGGCAGCTCCGGATGCCCTTGGCGTGGACGTACTTGTAGATCGTCCGGTCGTTGGAGCCGTCCCGGCCGCCCAGCCGTACGGGTTCGGCGTCCTCCAGGGTCGCGGCGGTCGTCGGCAGGGTGGCGTGCGCGGGGGTGGAGACCAGGTAGAACGCGCCCCCCTCGAAGACCACCTCGCGGGCCCCTCGTCCGACGTAGAGACACTCCTTGGCGGCCAGGGGGTACGCGGTGCCGTCGACGGTCACCGTGCCGGGCTCGCCGATGTTGACCACGCCAAGCTCGCGGCGCTCCAGGAAGTACTCCGACCTGAGCGGGTCGGGGCAGTGCAGTCTCAATGGCTCATCGTCCGGCAGGGCCCCGCCGACCACGATGCGGTCCTCGTGGGAGTAGAGCAGGCGGACCTCCCCGGGGACGAAGATCTGCTCCACCAGGAACCGGCGGCGCAGCCAGTCGGTCGTCGCCCCGGTGATCTGGTCGGGTGCCGTGGCGTGCCGTACCTCCATCGACCCTCCATTGTTCTATTACATGAAACTAGAGACTGCTACATAGAACGATGTAAGCATACAACGGTCCCCTTCCTCACGCACCCACCGCGATTCCCCCGGGCACCGGCGCCCGGAAAACGATCCCTCACCCGGCCGCCGAAGGACGCCGGGAGGGTCAGAAGGATGGAGGCCAAGGTCCGCGTCCGCCGACCCACCGCGGGAGAGGCGGCACCCGTCGGCCCGTTAAAGGGAAAGCCGGCATCCGCGCCCGTACTGCGACGGGCGCGGCGGGGGCCGCCTCGATCGGGCGGCCCGATGGTCCGTACGGCGGCCGGTGAGACCGCCGCACGGTGCGGGGTCAGACCTCGACCACCACGGGAATGATCATCGGGCGGCGGCGGTAGGTGTCGCTCACCCAGCGCCCCACGGTCCTGCGGACCACGCGGCGGACCTGCTGGATGTCCACCACCCCGTCGGCCGCGTTCTCCTGGAGGGCCCGCTCGACCTGCGGCAGGATGTCGTCGAACATCGCCGGGTCGATGCCGGATCCCCTGGCGTGGATCTCCGGGCCCCCGGCGAGCTTGCCGGTGGCGGTGTCGACCACGATGACGATGGAGATGAAGCCCTCCTCGCCCAGGATGCGGCGATCCTTGAGCGCGAAGTCGGTGACGTCGCCCACCGAGGTGCCGTCCACGTAGACGTAACCGGCGGGAACCGCGCCCACGATCTTGGCCCGGCCGTCGATCAGGTCCACCACGACGCCGTCCTCGGCGATCACGATGTGGTCGTCGGGCACCCCGGTCAGCGCGGCGAGCTTGGCGTGCGCCCGCAGGTGACGCCATTCGCCGTGCACCGGCATGAAGTTGGACGGCCGCGTCAGGTTGAGCACGTACAGCAGCTCACCCGCGGCGGCGTGCCCGGAGACGTGCACCTTCGCGTTGCCCTTGTGCACCACGCGGGCGCCCCAGCGCGACAGCCCGTTGATCACGTTGTTGACCGCGGTCTCGTTGCCCGGCACCAGCGAGGAGGCCAGCAGGACCGTGTCGCCCTCGGCGATCCGGATCGGGTGGTCGCGGTTGGCCATGCGCGACAGCGCCGCCATCGGCTCGCCCTGGGATCCGGTGCAGATCAGCACCACGTCCTCCGGCGGCCAGCCCTCGATCTCCTTGGAGTCGACGATCAGGCCGGGCGAGACCCTCAGGTAGCCCAGGTCGCGGGCGACGCCCATGTTGCGCACCATCGAGCGGCCGACCAGCGCGACCTTGCGGCCGTGCTTCTCTGCCGAGTCGATGACCTGCTGGACGCGGTGGATGTGGGAGGCGAAGCTCGCCACGATCACGCGCTTGCCCGCGGTGCGGATCACCTCGTCGATGACCGGCGCGATCTCCCGCTCGCTGGTGACGAAGCCCGGCACCTCGGCGTTGGTCGAGTCGGACATCAGCAGGTCGACGCCCTCGGCGCCGAGCCTGGCGAACCCGCCCAGGTCGGTCAGCCGCCCGTCGCTGGGCAGCTGGTCCATCCGGAAGTCGCCGGTGTGCAGGACGATGCCCGCGGGCGTCCTGATCGCGACGGCCAGCGCGTCGGGGATGGAGTGGTTGACCGCGAGGAACTCGCACTCGAACGGCCCGAACGCGTGCCGCTCGCCCTCCACGACCTCGCGCTTGGTCGGCTGGATGCGGTGCTCGGTGAGCTTGGCCTCGATCAGCGCCAGCGTCAGCTTGGATCCCACGATCGGGATGTCGCGGCGTTCGCGCAGCAGGTAGGGCACGGCACCGATGTGGTCCTCGTGCGCGTGGGTCAGGACCACGGCCTCGATGTCGTCCAGGCGGCCCCGGATGTATTCGAAGTCGGGCAGGATCAGGTCGATGCCGGGCTGGTCGGGCTCGGGGAAGAGGACCCCGCAGTCGACGATCAGCAACCGGCCTTCGTACTCGAACACGGCCATGTTGCGGCCGATCTCACCGAGACCGCCCAGCGCGACGATGCGCAGGGCACCGTCGGGCAGCGCGGGCGGCAGCCCGAGTTCGGGGTGGGGGTGACTCATCCGGCCACACCTCTCTCAGAGGTCTCACACGCGACGGAGGCACCCGCGAGCAGCAGGACTACTCCCTCGCCGAGCACTCCGTCCCCCAGCGGACCGTTGTGTCTTCTTTCTCGCAAACTCTCGTTCCTCCCGGATGCGGCCGGTGAGGGCCGCGGTGCTTTATCTCATGTCACAACTTCGTCGGGCAGCTTCACACCGCCCGCGATCAAGTCTTCGCGCAGCCTGGCGAGCTGCTCCCGGGTCGCCTCCACCAGGGGCGGCCGCATCGGTCCCACGGGCTTCCCGACGAGGGACAGCGCCGCCTTCGCCATGATCGCGCCACCGGCCTGCATCATGATCGCGGAGACCACGGGAAGCAGCCTGCGATGGATGGCGAGCGCACCCTGGACGTTCCCCGAGCGGTACGCCTCGATCATCGTGGCGATCTCCGCGCCCGCGACGTGGCCGATCACGCTGACGCACCCCACGGCCCCCACCGACAGCCACGGCAGGTTGAGCGTGTCGTCACCCGAGTAGTAGGCCAGACCGGTGGACGCGATGATCTGCGACCCCTCGAACAGGTCGGCCTTGGCGTCCTTCACCGCGACGATCCGCTCGTGCCGGGCGAGCCGCGCCAGCGTCTCACTCCGGATCGGCACGCCGCTTCGGCCGGGGATGTCGTAGAGCATGGCCGGCAGGGCCGTCGCGTCCGCCACCGTGGTGAAGTGGCGGTAGATCCCCTCCTGGGGAGGCTTGCTGTAGTACGGCGTCACCAGCAGGAGACCGTGGGCCCCGGCGCGCTCGGCGGCCCTGGCCAGCTCCACACTGTGGTGGGTGTCGTTGGTCCCGGCTCCGGCGACGACCGTGGCGCGGTCGCCGACCGCCTCGACGACGGCGCGCAGGAGGCGCTCCTTCTCGTCGTCGGTGGTCGTCGGGGACTCCCCCGTCGTGCCGCTCACGACAAGTCCGTCGTTACGCTGCTCGTCCACCAGGTAGGTGGCGAGCCGCCCCGCTGTCTCGTAGTCGACCGCTCCGTCACTCGTGAACGGTGTGACCATCGCGGTCAGCATGCGGCCGAAGGGGGCGTCGGAGGTTCCAGTTGGCGCTGCCATAGACCGAACGCTACCTGGATCCGCTGAAACGGTGGACCCCGCCACCCCGCCTAACCTCCGTCCACCGATGGGCCCAAGAGCGAACATCGCCACGAGGTGCCCGCTGCACACCGTACACGCGGATATACACCGCCGCGGCGACGGACCCGGGCGGGCAGCGTGTCGTACGCCGGGCGGAGGGGGCGTCCCGGACGGCGGGACGGCCAGGGGCGGCCGGGGCGGTCACCGCGGGAGGGACGGGCGAGAAACCGACCCCCATGCACCTTATGTCCAATTATGAGAAATAAGGAGAACTTTGTCCGCTTTAGCGGTGGCGAGAGCTTCCTTGAA
Source organism: Streptosporangium oxazolinicum (assembly GCF_039537505.1). Lineage (NCBI taxonomy): Bacteria > Bacillati > Actinomycetota > Actinomycetes > Streptosporangiales > Streptosporangiaceae > Streptosporangium > Streptosporangium oxazolinicum. The sequence continues at coordinate 144,147 of NZ_BAABAQ010000010.1, read as the reverse complement.
CGAGAAAGAGGCCGCCGATATGTGCTCGGGGGTACACACATCGACGACCTCTACCGTTGAATCGGTGGTCCTTACGCGGGTGTTACAGGGTCTCTGAGATATTTTTCGACACTTCTGGGTGCGGCGGTAAAGTTGGAGCTCCAAATCAGGGCCATTACCCTGCGTTGTGCATTGAATACGACAGGATGGGACAACGCCCCAGACCCCCAGGGATGGACACGTGGCAAGCTCCGATCCTGTCTACCTGCGCGTCGTCGCCGACATCCGGCGCCAGATCGTCGACGGCTCCCTCTCCCCCGGCGCCCCGATCCCCTCACGCGCCCAGCTGACCAGAAAGTACGGCGTGGGCGAGACCGCCGCCCGGCACGCGCTGCGCGTGCTCGCCGCCGAGGGCCTGATCGTCGGCCGCGTCGGCTCGGGCCACTACGTACGAGAGCAGCCGGTGCTGCTCCCCCTGCACCGATGGCGTTTCCACGACCACCACGCCCCCTTCGGCGCCGACATCCAGTCGCAGGGCACCCGGGCCACCTGGGACTGGCGGGCCGAGCCCGCCGACGCCACCCCCGACATCGCCCACCGCCTCCGGCTGGACGAGTCGGCCCCGGTCACCCGCACCCACTACGTCTTCCGCGGCGACGGCAAGCCGATCCAGCTCGCCACCTCCTACGAGCCCGCCGAGTTCGGCGAGACCGCCGAGGAGAGCCACCGGGGGCTGATCGCCCGCCTGTCGGCCATCGGCGTCAAGGTCACCGAGATCGTCGAGCAGGTCTACACCCGCGTCCCGCAGCCGGCCGAGAGCGACGCCCTCGCCCTGCCCGCGGGTGTCCAGGTCCTGCACGTCGAGCGCACCCACTGGGCCGGAGACCGCCCGGTGGAGACCAGCGACATCGTCATCCCCGGCGACCGCTTCCGCCTCGTCTACGCCCACCCCCTGCACCCCTGACACCCCGGCCCGAAGCCCGGCGCGACCGGGGGCGGGTCCTCACCGTCCCGTGTCGCGGCACCCGTGTGCCGCCCGTCGCGGAAGCCCCGGAAGTCCCGGAAGCCGGAAGGACGCCCGCCGACCCGCGACGCCGTACCGGGCGGCGAACCGATCACAAAGCTTAAAACTCCCTTCAGCGCCAATACCCCCTCTGGCCGCACACGTGGCTGATCTTTGGCAGAACGGATCACTCAACCGTGGTCCGGTCAGCTGATAGATCAGCCACGAAGAGGGACAAAAGATGCGTAGATGGCGTGCGGCCACAGTGATCACGACGATCGGTGTCGCGATGGGGACGCTGTCCGGGACGGCGATCGCCGACGGCGACCGCGACAGGCACCACCGTCGCACCCTCGACCTGCAGGCCCACCGGGGTGGACTGGGGCTGGTCGTGGAGAGCACTCTCGCCTCGTTCGCCAACGGGCTGGAAACCGGGGTCGGCACGCTCGAACTCGACGTGCAGATCACCGAGGACGGCAAGGCCGTCGTGACCCACGACCGGCAGGTCAACGGCAGGAAGTGCCGGGACACCGCCCCCGCGTTCGACGGCGACCCCGAGTTCCCCTACGTCGGCAAGTTCGTCAACACGCTGACCCTGGCGCAGGTCAGGACCATGGACTGCGGCAGCCAGACGCTGGCGGAGTTCCCCGGCCAGCGGCCGGCCCCCGGAGCTCGGATGCCCCTGCTGAGCGAGGTGTTCGACCTGGTCAAGCGCTACCGCGCGCACGACGTCACGCTCAACGTCGAGACCAAGGTCGAGGCCGGGGCGCCGCAGCAGACATCCCCCAGGGAGCAGTTCGTCCAGGTCACCGCGGCCGAGATCCGCAAGGCCGGGATGCGGCGCCAGGTCACCGTCCAGAGCTTCGACTGGGGCGCCCTGATGCGGATGCGCCAGGTCGACCGGAGGCTGCCTCTCGTGGCCCTGACCAACCGGGACTTCCTCCAGACCGGACAGCCCGGCGCGTCCCCCTGGCTCGGCGGAATCGACATCGACGACTTCGGCGGCGACCCGCTCAAGGCGATCAAGTCCTTCGGCGCGACCGCCTTCTCCCCGGTGCACGGCACGCCGCAGAACGGGAAGGTCACCGACCCCGGCTACCAGCCCTACGTCACCAGGGAGATGGTCGACCAGGCGCACCGCCTCGGCCTCAAGGTGATCCCGTGGACCGTCGACGACGAGCCGACGATGAACAAGCTCATCGACGACGGCGTCGACGGCATCATCACCGACTACCCCGACCGCCTGCGGAAGGTGATGTCCGACCGCGGGTTCAGGCTTCCCCGGCCGTACTTCCCCAGGTAGCTCCCCGGCCGAGGGGAAGCGCCCGTACGGCCGCGCGACGGGTGGCCCGCGAGCTCCGGGAGCGGGGCCGGGTGTTCAACCGTCCGCCGCCGCGGAACATCCGTGTCACAGCCCGGGAAGACTTCCGATGTCACGGATGAGGGCGGGAGCGGAGGACGTCGAGGGCGCGGTCGGCGTGGGCCTCCATGAGGCTCTCGCTGTGGATCACTTCCAGGAGGCGGTGGTCCACGTCGATGACGAAGGTCATCCGGCGGGTGAGGAAGGGGCCCACCGCGACGGCGCGGCGGGCGCCGAGGCGCCGGGCGACGGTGCCGTCAGGGTCGGAGAGCAGGGGAAAGCCCAGCTGGTTGGCCTGGGCGAACCTCGCCTGCCGGTCGACCTGGTCGCGGCTGATCCCGATCCTGGTCGCCCCCTCGGCGGCGAAGTCGGCCGCCAGGTCGCGGAAGTGGCGGCTCTCGGCCGTGCACCCCGAGGTCATGGCCGCCGGGTAGAAGAAGAGCACCACCGGCCCCTTGGCCAGGAACTCGCTGAGCCGCCTCGGCGTGCCCGTCTCGTCGAGGAGCTCGAAGTCCTCGACCACATCTCCCACCGCGAGGCTCACGCCCACGAGTCATCTCCTTATGTCGTCGGAGGATCTCCGCTCGCCCCGGCCGTCGTGATCGGCGAGAGCGGGAGTCGAAGTCCCAACCTCATTTCTAAGCGATTCACCGGCCGAGTGACAGGCCCACAACCGGCCCACCCTGGAATATCCGTTCTCGTCCTCAGGAAACCCCGCGAGTCACCGTCGAACCCCTCGGTCGTCACTCCGGCGTGGCCGTCCTCGGCATCGCCGGGAACACCGAACGCGAAGGCCGGATCGAGAGCGGGCGCGAAAAGTCCTCTCCCTCGTGGCGAGTCATGGGGGCTGATCGACCGTCTGCCGTTTTCGTGGTCATGCGGTTGCCCATATGGGGCATTTTTCCAGCTTGGAGCGTTTTCGTCTGGCTTCTCACCTTCGAAAGCGGTTGGCGCGACGCTCCCTCCGAAGTCGGCCGCACGCTCGCGGGGGATCGTCCTATCCTGGTCGCATGCCGTACATCGAGGAGCGGATCGACACCGTCGAATCCGACATCGCTGAGATCAAAAGTGACGTCGCAGCGATCAGGGCCGGACAGAGCGGTATGGAGTTGAAGGTCAACCGCGTAGCTCAGGACGTCGCCGAGCTCAAGGCCGGGCAGATCGAGATCCGCGACCTGCTCGCCCGTGTCGTCGCGCGGCTGGAGGGCGTGGCCTCGTAGGGATCCGGCCCGGCGCGCCCCGCTTCGCTTCGGAGGCCGTCTCAGATCCTGAAGGCGCTCAGGAACGGGACCGCTGTGTCACGGCGACGCACGCGAGGACGGCCAGCGCCGCCGCGATCGTGACCGCGCCGAAGATCTCGCCGAGCAGCAGCCAGGCCCACAGCAGCGTCAGCAGCGGCTGGGCGAGCTGGGTCTGCCCGGCGCGGGCGATGCCGCCCATGGCCAGGCCCGCGTACCAGGGGATGAAGCCGAGGAACATCGAGACCAGGCCGACGTACGCGAATCCGGCCAGCGAGGCGGCGGTGGGCCGCGGATCGGTGGTGAGCGCGAGCGCGACGGTGATCGGCACGGTCAGCGGGGCGGCGAGGACGAGGGTGTGGGAGATCACCCGCCAGCCGGGGGTCTCGCGGGCCAGGCGCCCGCCCTCGGTGTAGCCGACGGCGGCCGACAGCAGCGCGCCGACGAGCAGCAGGTCGGCCCCGGTGACATGGCCGCCGCCCATGCTGAGGGTGAAGGCGGTGATCGACACGGCTCCGAGGCCGCAGGAGACCCAGAACAGCGCCCTGGGCCACTCCCCCGCCCGCAGTACCGCGCAGGCCGCGGTGGCCGCGGGCAGCAGCCCGATCACCACGGCGGCGTGCGAGGTGGAGGCACCGGCGTAGAGCGCCAGCCCGCTGAAGAGGGGGAAGCCGAACACCACGCCCACCACGATGACGCCGTACGACCGGAGCCGGGACCTGGGCGGCAGCAGCGGCGCCCCGGCCACGAGCAGGAACGCGGCGGCCGCGACGGCCGCGACGGCGGCCCGGCCGACCGCCACGAGGTAGGGGTCGAAGCCCTCCATCGCGAAGACCGTCGCCGGGAACGACCCCGAGAACGCCAGCACGCCGAGCCCGGCCAGCAGGGTCCCCCGCCACGCCCTGCCCCGCGCCTCGGCGGGCACCGCGCCGCCGGGCCGCCGGTCGTGACGCGCCTCCCGGGGAGGCACCACACCGGGCAGCCCCTCCACGGGCGGCGCCGTACCCGCCGCTATCCGATTTGGTACGATAGCGCTACTCTTTTCACTCATGAATGACGATAGCAGTATCGTCCGGCTCACCGCCACGCTCCGTGAGGAGGTGTCGCGGCTCCGTCCGGGCGACCGGCTGCCGTCGAGCCGGGAGCTGGTCCGGCTGCACAACGTGAGCCCGGTGACCGTGTCGCGCGCGATCGGCAGGCTCGCCGCCGAGGGGCGGGTGATCACCAGGCCCGGCAGCGGCGCCTACGTGGCCCCGGCGATCACGCGGGGCGGCGACAGCGCCGACATGTCGTGGCAGACGGTGGCGCTCGGCGACAGGGTGGTGGACGACAGCGAGGTCAGCGGCCTGCTCACCGCCCCGCCCGAGGGGGTCATCCCGCTCACCGGCGGCTACCTCAACCCGGCCCTGCGCCCCTCCAGAGCCCTGTCGGCCGCCGCCTCCCGGGCACTCCGCCGCCCCGACGTGTGGGCGATGCCACCGCTCACCGGCCTCCCGGAGCTGCGCGGGTGGTTCGCCCAGGAGCTGGGCGGCGACGTCACCCCGTCGGACGTGCTGGTCGTGAGCGGCGGCCAGGCGGCGCTCGTCCACGCCTTCCGCGCCCTCGCCGCCCCCGGCACCCCCGTGCTCGTGGAGACCCCCACCTACCCGGGCGCGCTCGCGGCGGCGCGGGCCGCCGGGCTCCGCGCGACGGCCGTGCCCGTGGACCGCGACGGGGTGCGGCCCGAGCTCCTCGCGGAGGCGTTCGCCGTGACCGGCGCGCGGGTCCTCCTCTGCCAGCCGACCCTGCACAACCCCACCGGCGCGACCCTGCCCCTGGAGCGGCGCGAGCAGGTGCTCGCGATCGCCCGCGCCGCCGGGGCGTTCGTGATCGAGGACGACTACGCCCGCTACCTCACCACCGCCCCCGTACCGCCGCCGCTGGTCGCGCTGGACGCCCACGGCACGGTCGTGCACATCAACTCCCTGACCAAGGCCCTGTCGCCGAGCATGCGGGTCGCCGGGGTCGTCGCCCGGGGCCCCGCCGCGCGGCGGCTGCGGGCGAACCAGGTCGTGGAGTCGTTCTTCGTGGCCAGGCTGCTCCAGGAGACGGCGCTGGAGTTCGTCGGCTCGCCCGCCTGGCGGCGCCACCTGGCCGCGCTGGGCACCGAACTGGCGCTCCGCAGGGACACCCTCGCCGCCGCCCTGACCGCCCGGATGCCCGGCGCCGGGATCCACCTCGTCCCCCGGGGCGGCCTGCACCTGTGGGTACGGCTCCCCGGGGAGCTGGACGAGGAGACCGTGGTGGAGGCCGCCGGGAGGGCGGGCGCCCTGGTGAGCCCGGGGCGCATCTACTATCCCGCCGAGCCGCCGGGCCCGCGCATCAGGGTGACCCACTCGGCGGCCGTCCACACGGCCGAGCTGGTCGAGGGGGTCCGCAGGCTCGCGACGGTCCTAGACGGGCCCTGACCTGGCCGCTTTCCGGCGGGGCCTCTCATGGGCGGCGTCCTCGGCGCGGGTCCGGCCTCTCCACACCCTCATGATCATGTTCTCTCCTCCGGTACGACGTGCGTCTGCCGCTCTCCCTGAACGCGAGATAGGCCAGGTACCACATGACAACCTCCTCGAAACACCGGCTATCACGTTATGACGGTGTCGAAGAGAACACAACCCCCTAATGGCGTACAGTGGTTGCGAAGGGGGAAGAGGTGAGCGGCGAGATGGACGACCCCTCCGGCCTGGTGATCGACTTCGTGAACACGTACGACGTCGAGGAGAGGACCGACGCGATCCCCTCCCCTGCCGCGCTGACCGCCTGGCTGGGCAGGCGGGGCCTGATCGGCCCGGAAGACGCGGCCGACGAGAGGGATCTGGCGACGGCCGTCGAGCTCCGCGAGGCCCTCCGTGAGGCGCTTCGCCACAACCACGACCGTCCCGGCGGGCGCCACGGCGACGATGACCACGACCCCGGGCTGTCGAGGCCCTTCGCCGCCCTCCCGCTGCGCGTCGCCCTCACCCCCGGCGGACCGGTGCTCGAACCCGTCGCGACGGGGGTTCCCGGCGGGCTGGCCGAGATCGTCTCCGCCGTGATGAGCGCCCGTTCCGAGGGGATGTGGCCGCGCCTGAAGGTCTGCACCGAGAGCACCTGCCAGTGGGCGTTCGTCGACTCGTCCAAGAACCGCTCACGGTCGTGGTGTTCCATGAAGGTCTGCGGCAACCGCACGAAGACAAGGGCATATCGGGCCCGACGGCAGATGGAGCCGGGTTCACGTCATCTCTGAGTCGGATTCCCCGATACGGTGTAAGAGCCTGCCTCACGGATCCACCCGCCTGATGCCCGCTCGCGTGGCACGAGATCCGCGAGACAGCGCGTTCCGAGGCGACGGCAGACGGCAGAGAAGGAGCGGGCCGAGATGGCAGACGTAGGCGTGCGGGCGGCTCGGCACGATGATGTCGCCGCGGTGACGGGCACCCAGATCCGCGCGTGGAAATACGGCTACCGGGATTTCCTTCCCGAAGGACCGCTGGAGCAGATGACCGGCCCGGCGGCCGAGAACATGTGGCGGCAGCAGTGGGAGGACGCGATCACCTCGCCGCCCAGCCGCTGGCACCGCGTGCTGGTGGCCGTGGAGCAGGTCGTCCTCGACACCGACGCCTTCCCGGCGCTCGGTCCCGGCGGCATCGAGGCGATGGCCGCGCTGCAGGGCGCCGAGAAGGTCGCCGGCCTGGCCTCACACGCCCCGGCGGAGGACCCCGACCTCGACCCGACCGCCGCCGGGGAGATGCTCACGTTCCTGATCGACCCCGACCACGTCCGGCGCGGCCACGGCAGCCGACTGCTGAACGCCACGGTCGACTACCTCCGTGACGACGGCTACCACACCATCGTGACCTGGGTCTTCGCCGAGAACTACGCGGTGCGAGGCTTCCTGGAGTCCGCCGGGTGGGGCGCCGACGGGGCCGAGCGGGTCATCGACATGGGCCGTACGGTGCGGATGATCCGCCTGGCGACCGACATCAGCTAGAGCCGGAGAGGAACCCCGCACCCCCATGGCCACCCCGAGCCAGTGGATCGCCGGAGCACGTCCGCGCACCCTTCCCGCCGCCGTCGTCCCCGTCGCCATCGGCACCGGGGTGGCGATCGGGTACGCCGGAGGGGTGTGGTGGCGGGCGCTGCTCGCCCTGTTCGTCGCCCTCGCCCTCCAGGTGGGCGTCAACTACGCCAACGACTACAGCGACGGGATACGCGGCACCGACGAGGACCGGGTCGGCCCGATGCGCCTGGTCGGCTCGCGCGCCGCGTCACCCCGCCAGGTCCTCGTCGCGGCCCTCGCCTGCTTCCTGGCCGCCGCGGTGGCCGGGCTGGTGCTCGTCGTGGTCACCGGGGCCTGGTGGCTGCTGCTGGTCGGCGCGCTGGCGATCGCCGCGGCCTGGTTCTACACCGGCGGCTCCAGCCCGTACGGCTACCGGGCACTCGGCGAGGTCTCGGTCTTCGTGTTCTTCGGCCTGGTGGCGGTGACGGGCACCACGTACGTCCAGCTCGAATACCTGCCCTGGCTCGCGGTCGCGGCGGCCGTCCCCGCGGGCCTGCTGGCCTGCGCGATGCTCGTGGTCAACAACCTGCGCGACATCGTGACCGACGGCCCCGCGGGCAAACGCACCATGGCCGTGGTGCTCGGTGACACCCGCACCCGCGTCCTGTACACCCTCTGCCTGGTCCTGCCCCTGGTGATCGCGCCCGCGCTGGCGCCGTGGCAGCCGTTCGCGGCGCTGGCGCTGCTTGCCGCCCCGCTCGCCGTCGCCCCGGTGAAGGCCGTACGGGCGGGCGCGACCGGCCCCGCGCTCATCGCCACGCTCCAGCAGACGGGCCGCTTCCAGCTCGTCTACGGCCTGCTGCTCACCATCGGCCTGGCCCTCTGACCTTCGGCCTCCTCGGTCCCGCCAAGACAGGACCCCGCCTCACCGAACCCCGGCCGCTCTCCGGCCCTCCTGGGGCACGGCCCTGCGGTCCGCGGAATCGGCCCCGTCACAGGACGCGGCGCATCACGACGCGGGGGACGATCTCGATGCCCAGCTCCCGCTCGTGGCGCACCAGCTCGTCCAGCTCCGGACCCCACTCGGCGGAGTCGAGCACGGCGAAACCGCGCCGGGCGTACCAGGGGGCGTTCCAGGACACGTCACGGTAGGTCGTCAGCGTCACGGCGGCGAAGCCGGTCGAGGCCGCGTGCTCGCAGACGGCCTCCAGCAGGCGCCCACCGGCTCCCCTGCGCCCGTGGTCGGGGTGGACGGCGAGCTGGTCGAGGTGGAGCTGCCCGTCGACCGGGCCGAACAGGGCGAACCCGATCGGCGGGTCACCCGCCACGAGCACCCTGGAGGGGTCGTCAATCTCCTCGATCATCGTGGTCCCCGGCGGGAAGGTGATCCCGACCTGGGCGAAGACCCCGTCGGCCGCCAGCTCCACCGCGACCAGCCCGGCCAGCTCCTCCGGCCGCGCCCAGCGGACCTCGGCCGATGGTGAAGATCGAGTGCCTGTCATGGAACTGGAGGATATAGCGGCACCGTACGCGGATCAGGCGAGCCTGCCCTCCCCCTCCTGAAACTCGGTGTCATGATCACTCGACGAACGGCGCCGGGCCGGGGACTCCGGAGACCGGCCGGCCCGGCGGGATCACCCGCCAGGGCCTGTTTTGTGGATCTTCGCCGTGGCGAGGATCGTCCAGGTGGATGGCCCGCAAGGCGGAGGAGGAGTTCATAACGGAGTTATGGGCGACGACGACAACGCCGCGGGGCGCCGCCTGGACGACCGCAGTAGGCGAAAAGATCCACAAAACAGGCCCTAGAGGTCGAGAAGATGCTCCAGGCCGACGGTCAGGCCGGGCAGTTCGCGGACCCTGCGCACGCCCAGGAGCACCCCCGGGGTGAACGACGAGCGGTTCATGGTGTCGTGGCGGATGGTGAGGATCTCGCCGTCGCCGCCCAGGATGACCTCCTGGTGGGCGATGAGCCCGGCCAGCCGCACCGCGTGCACGCGGACCCCGTCGACGTCGGCGCCGCGCGCCCCGTCGAGCTCCGTGCTGGTGGCGTCCGGCATCGGCGCCGAACCCGCCTTGCGCCGGGCCTCGGCGACCAGCTCGGCCGTGCGGCGGGCGGTGCCCGAGGGCGCGTCGGCCTTGTTGGGGTGGTGCAGCTCGACGATCTCGGCCGACTCGAAGTAGCGGGCGGCCTGCTGGGCGAAGTGCATCATGAGCACGGCCGCGATGCCGAAGTTGGGGGCGATCAGCGCGTTGACACCGGGATTGGCGTCCAGCCAGCCCCGCACGGTCGCCAGCCGGGCGGCGTCGAAGCCGGTGGTGCCGACCACCGGGTGGATGCCGTGGGAGACGCACCATTCGAGGTTGCCCATCACGACGTCGGGGTGGGTGAAGTCGACCACCACCTCGGCGCCCTCCAGCTCCTCGATCGGGTCGCCCTGGTCGACGGCCGCGACCAGCTCCAGATCGTCCGCCGCCTCGACGGCCCTGCACACTTCGACACCGACGCGCCCTCGGGCGCCGAGAACTCCAACCCTGATCACGGGCCCAAGGCTATACCGAAGGCCCCCGGGACGACGGACGGCCCCGGCGCGGGATGCGCCGGGGCCGCTCGCGTGGGAGAACGGGGAGGACCGTCAGCCGGTGACGACCGCGCTGAAGTCCCGGTCCTCCTTGTAGGGGCCGATGACCGCGAGGGACATCGGCCGGGTGAGGACGTCCGAGGCGACCTCGGCGATCTGCTCCGGGGTCACCGCCTCGATCCTGCCGAGCAGGTCGTCGACCGAGAGCAGCTCGTCGAAGACCAGCTCCCCCTTGCCGATCCTGGACATCCGGGATCCGGTGTCCTCCAGGCCGAGCACGAGACCGCCGCGCATCTGGCCCTTGCCGCGGACGATCTCCTCCTCGGTGATGCCGTCGGTGACCACCCGGAGCACCTCCTCGCGGCAGATCTTCAGCACGTCGTCGATCTTCGACGGCAGGCAGCCGACGTAGATGCCGAACTGGCCGGTGTCGGCGAGGGCGGAGGTGTAGGAGTAGGCCGAGTAGGCCAGCCCCCTCTTCTCCCTGATCTCCTGGAACAGCCGCGAGGACATGCCGCCGCCCAGTGCCGCGTTGAGCACGCCGAGCGCGAAGCGGCGCTCGTCGGTGCGGGTCAGCGCGGTCGTACCGAGGACCAGGTTGGCCTGCTCGGTCGGCCGGTTCACCACCCGCGTGCCGGAGCGGAGCTCGACGCCGGGCCCCGACAGGCGCGGGGGCACCGGCGAGGCGTCCCCGCCCAGGGCCCCGGCCCGCTCGTAGGCCGCCGCGACCAGGGCCACGACCCGCTCGTGGTCGACGTTGCCCGCCACCGACACCACGGTGTGGGTGGGCAGGTAGTAACGCCGGTAGTACTCGGCGATCCGGTCGCGGGTGACCGCGGTGATCGAGTCGATCGTGCCGAGGATCGGCCTGCCGACGGGCGTGTCACCGTACAGCTCCGCGGAGAACTGCTCGTGCACCACGTCCGAGGGGTCGTCGTCGTGCATGGCGATCTCCTCCAGGATCACGCCACGCTCGGCCTCCACGTCCTCCTCGGTGATGAGCGAGGAGGTCACCACGTCGGCGAGCACGTCGATCGCCACCCGCAGGTCCTCGTCGAGGATCCGCGCGTAGTAGCAGGTGTACTCCTTGGAGGTGAAGGCGTTGATCTCGCCGCCGATGCCCTCGATGGCCGCGGAGATCTCCAGGGCGTCCCGCGTGGGCGTGCCCTTGAACAGCAGGTGCTCAAGGAAGTGGGAGGACCCCATGTGCTGGGGGGACTCGTCTCTCGATCCGATGCCGACCCACATGCCGACCGCGACGGAACGCACGGTCGGCATGGACTCGGTCACCACCCGGAGCCCACCGGGAAGGACGGTGCGCTTCACGACCCCGGCGCCGTCCTTGCCGGGGTGCAGAGTGGTGGTGATCACGAGTTGCGGTCTTCCCCTCCGCCGCCACCGCGGTTGCCACCGCCACCGCCGCTGTTGCTGCTGCGGGTGCGGGTGCGGCGGGGCCGCTCCTCGCGGGGCCGCTCGTCGGCCGCGGACGCCTCGGCGGCCGGAGCGGCCGACGGCTCGGTGTCGCCGGACTCGGCCCTGGCCGCGGCCTCCTTCTCGATGACCTCGACGGGCACCAGGGAGAGCTTGCCGCGCGAGTCGATCTCGGCGATCTCCACCTGGACCTTCTCGCCGACGTTCATGACGTCCTCGACGTTCTCGATGCGCTTGCCGCCGTGCAGCTTGCGGATCTGGGAGACGTGCAGGAGGCCGTCCTTGCCCGGCATGAGGGAGATGAAGGCGCCGAAGGCGGCGATCTTGACGACCGTGCCCAGGTAACGCTCGCCGACCTCCGGCATGTGCGGGTTCGCGATGGCGTTAATCGCCGACCTGGCCGCCTCGGCGGACGGGCCGTCGGTGGCGCCGATGTAGATGGTTCCGTCGTCTTCCAGGGTGATCTCGGCGCCGGTGTCGTCCTGGATCTGGTTGATCATCTTGCCCTTCGGGCCGATGACCTCTCCGATCTTGTCCACCGGGATCTTGATCGTGATGATGCGCGGAGCCGTCGCGTTCATCTCCGCCGGGGAGTCGATCGCCTCCTGCATCACGTCGATGATCGCGAGGCGGGCGCCCTTGGCCTGCCGCAGCGCGGCCGACAGCACGGAGGCCGGGATGCCGTCCAGCTTGGTGTCGAGCTGGAGCGCGGTGATGACGTCCTTGGTGCCGGCGACCTTGAAGTCCATGTCGCCCATGGCGTCCTCGGCACCGAGGATGTCGGTCAGCGTGACGTACTGGTCGCCCTCGTTGATGAGGCCCATCGCGATGCCCGCGACGATGCCCTTCAGCGGGACACCCGCGTCGAGCAGCGCCATCGTCGAGGCGCAGACCGACCCCATCGAGGTCGAGCCGTTGGAGCTCAGCGCCTCGGAGACCTGGCGGATCGCGTACGGGAACTCCTCGCGCGCCGGCAGCACCGGCAGGATCGCCCGCTCGGCGAGCGCGCCGTGGCCGATCTCGCGCCGCTTGGGAGAGCCCACCCGGCCGGTCTCACCGGTGGAGTACGGGGGGAAGTTGTAGTTGTGCATGTAGCGCTTGGTGCGCTCGGGGTTGAGCGTGTCGATCATCTGCTCCATGCGGAGCATGTTGAGCGTGGTGATGCCCAGGATCTGGGTCTCGCCGCGCTCGAACAGGGCCGAGCCGTGCACCCGGGGCACGACGTGGACCTCGGCGCTGAGCTGCCGGATGTCCTTGACGCCGCGGCCGTCGATGCGGACGCCCTCGGCGATGACCCGCTCACGCATGAGCGTCTTGGTCAGCGACCGGAACGCGGCGCCGATCTCCTTCTCGCGGCCCTCGAAGTCGGGGCCGATCTTCTCCAGCACCAGGGCCTTGACCCGGTCGAGCTCGGTCTCGCGCTCCTGCTTGCCGGCGATGGTGAGCGCGGCGGCGAGCTCGCTCCGCACCGAGCCGGTCACGGCCTCCAGGACGTCGTCCTGGTAGTCGAGGAACAGGGGGTACTCGGCGGTCTCCTTGGCGGCGACCTTCGCGACCTTGGCCTGCGCCTCGCACAGCACCTTGATGAACGGCTTGGCGGCCTCGAGACCCTGGGCCACGGTCTCCTCGGTCGGAGCCACGGCGCCCTCGGCGACCAGCTTGAGCGTGTCGCGGGTGGACTCGGCCTCGACCATCATGATCGCGACGTCGCCGTCGTCCAGGACGCGGCCCGCGACCACCATGTCGAAGGTGGCGCTGGCCAGCTCGGTGTTGGTCGGGAAGGCGATCCACTGGCCCTCGATCAGCGCGACGCGGACGCCGCCGATCGGGCCGGAGAACGGCAGCCCGGCGAGCTGGGTGGACAGCGACGCGGCGTTGATCGCCACGACGTCGTACAGGTGCTCGGGGTGGAGCGCCATCACGGTGGCGACCACCTGGATCTCGTTGCGCAGGCCCTTGACGAACGAGGGGCGCAGCGGCCGGTCGATCAGGCGGCAGGTGAGGATGGCGTCCTCGGAGGGACGGCCCTCACGCCGGAAGAACGAGCCGGGAATGCGGCCCGCGGCGTACATTCGCTCCTCGACGTCCACCGTGAGGGGGAAGAAGTCGAGGTTCTCCTTGGGATTCTTGGACGCGGTGGTCGCGGAGAGGACCATCGTGTCGTCGTCGAGATAGACGACGGCGGAACCCGCCGCCTGGCGCGCGAGCCGCCCGGTCTCGAACCGGATGGTACGCGTACCGAATGAGCCGTTGTCGATGACGGCTTCGCTGCTGTGGACACCCTCCACGGGGGACCTCCTTGTGGATCGGTCGCCCGCGTCCGGCCAGACGCACGTGTCGCGCCTGGTTCGTCGTGTTGCCGGCTCCCCGTAGGTGCAGCGCCGGTCTTCGATCGAAGCGCCCGGTTCCGTATGGCTTGTGCCATGATGACCGGGGGCCACTACCGAGGACCGGCCCTCCGACGCCGTGGGGCGCGCTTGCTTGCGGACGCGGGGCACTGTCTCGGCTATTCAGTTTGCTCACCGAAGCGGCGTCTTCGTGGCGCGACGCGCCGACACCACCCCGTATGAGATGGGGGAGCGGCGCGAACGCCACTCCCCCATGACACTATCGGCGCAGGCCGAGCCGCTCGATGAGCGAGCGGTAACGCGTGATGTCCTTGCTCTGCAGGTACTTCAGCAGCCGGCGACGGCGGCCGACGAGCAGCAGCAGGCCACGACGGCTGTGGTGGTCGTGCTTGTGCACCTTCAGGTGCTCGGTGAGCTCGCTGATGCGCTTGCTCAGCAGCGCGATCTGCACCTCGGGGGAACCGGTGTCGGTCTCACCCTTGGCGTACTCACCGATGATCTGCTTCTTTGCTGCGGTGTCGAGCGACACTTCTCTCCTTGAACCTCTGCGGGCACGCGCGATTCCGGCTCCCCGAACGACCGTGCGTGCCTACAGTCGCCGTGGCGAGATCAGCACCGGCGTCGTAAGACACCGGTTACAGAGCTGACATGCCAGGTTACCACCGGCTTCGGCGCCCCCGCACATCCTCGGAGAGCCCGGCGAGCCCCGGCCGGAAACTCCAGCGGGACCGGGGTTTCCGGAACCGGAGGGCCACCCCGCGCGAGAGCCGTGGGACACAGGTGCCGGGTGGGATCGCGCGGGATCGCGGTGGAAAGGTCAGCTCGTCAGGCGCCGCACCTCGTCCACGTCGGCGTGGATCTGCGCGACGAGCGCCTCGATCGAGTCGAACCTGGTGTTGCCGCGCAGCCTCGGCCCGAAGTCGACGGCCACGTGCGCGCCGTAGAGATCGAGGTCGTCGCGGTCGAGGGCGTACGCCTCGACGGTGCGGGGCACGCCCTCGAAGGTCGGGTTGGTGCCCACGGAGATCGCCGCTGGCCAGCGCTCACCGTCGTACACCGCGGGCAGATTGCCGGTATCGACACCCTGCAGCCAGCCGGCGTAGACGCCGTCGGCGGGGATCGCGGTGAACTCCGGCGACTCCAGGTTCGCCGTCGGGAAACCGAGCTGCCGGCCGCGCTGGTAGCCGCGGACGACCACGCCCTCGACCCGGTGCGGGCGGCCGAGCGTCTGCCTGACCGCCTCCATGTCGCCGGAGGTGATCTGCTCGCGGATCAGGGTGGAGGAGATCGTCTCCCCGTCGCTGACCAGCGGGACCGCCTCGGCCACGAAGTCGTACTTCTCCCCCAGGGTGCGCAGCGTCTCCACGTCACCGGCGGCCTTGTGGCCGAAGCGGAAGTTCTCCCCCACCACGACCCCGGCGGCGTGCAGCCGGTCGACGAGCACGGTCTGCACGAACTCGTCCGGGCTCATCCGGGAGAACTCCAGCGTGAACGGCAGGACGCACACCGCGTCGACGCCCAGCCCCGCCAGGAGCTCGGTGCGGTGCCTGGCCGTCGTCAGCCTCGGAGGGTGCGTGCCCGGCCGCACCACCTCCTCCGGATGCGGGTCGAAGGTCACCACCACCGAGGACACCCCGAGACGCGCGGCCATCGCGACGGCACGGGCCACCATCTGCTGGTGCCCGCGGTGAACGCCGTCGAAGACGCCGATCGTGACGACGGACCTGCCCCAGTCTTCGGGCACGTCGTCCAATCCGTGCCAGCCTCGCACCGCAGCCTCTTCCCTCGTAGCGGATGAACCCCTAAAGCCTGCCATGCTCCCGGCCCTTCTCCCCAATCGGGGAGCCCCTTGCCCACGGCGCGTCCCCGAGGAGCCTGGGGGTACCGGAGGAACCCCTGACGCCCCGGCCGGGCCGTCAGGGGACGAAGACCGCCAGGGACCTGGCGATCTGGCCCCGCTCCTCCACCAGCGCCACCAGGGCGCCGTCGGGGCCGAACAGCCCGATCGGCCCGCCCCCCAGCCCCAGCGCGGGCAGCCGCCCGCCGTGCGCCACGGAGGACGCCTCCTCGGCGGTCACGTCCCGGCGGGGGAAGGCCGCCGCGACCGCGTCGGCCATCGGCAGGATCACGCACTCGGCCGCGAGCCGCTCCAGGGTGTGGGCCGCCGACAGGTCGTAGGGACCCACCCGGGTACGGCGCAGGGCGGTCAGGTGGCCGCCGACCCCCAGGCCGGCGCCCAGGTCGCGGGCGAGCGCGCGGATGTAGGTGCCGCTGGAACAGGACACCGAGGCGTCGACGTCGACGAGGTCACCGTGCCGGCGTACGGCGGTGATCTCGAAGCCGGACACGGTCACCGGGCGAGGCTTGAGCTCGACCTCCTCGCCCGCCCTGGCCCGCTTGTAGGCCCGCTCGCCGTTCACCTTGATGGCGCTGACCTGCGGCGGGATCTGCGTGATCGGGCCGGTCAGCGTGGCGACGCCCTTCCTGACGTCCTCCTCGGCGACGTGTGCCGCCGAGGCCGTGGCGATGATCTCGCCCTCGGCGTCGTCGGTGTTGGTGGTCTGGCCGAGGCGGATCGTGGCGTCGTAGCCCTTCTCGGTGAGCGCGAGGTGGCCGAGCAGGCGGGTGGCCTTCTCGACCCCGACCACCAGCACGCCGGTGGCCATCGGGTCGAGGGTGCCCGCGTGGCCGACCTTCCGGGTGCCCGCGATGCCGCGGAGCTTGGCCACGACGTCGTGCGAGGTCCACTCCGCGGGCTTGTCAACGATGATCAGCCCGCTCGGCGGCGGGGTGCGCTTGGCGCGAGCCGTACTCATATCGGTCCTCACAGGCGTGCCGGGAAGGTTTTACAGCAGGGCCCGGAGACTCGCGATCGTCTCCTCGACGGGCTGGTGGGAGGTGAAACCCGCCGCCTTGGCGTGGCCGCCGCCCCCCAGCGCGGCGCTGACGCGCGAGACGTCCACCCCGCCCTTGGAGCGCATGGAGACCTGCCAGACGCCGTCGTCGTCCTCCTTGAGGATCGTGGCGACATCCGCGTCGGTGCGCCGGATCACGTCGATGATCCCCTCCACCTCGTCGTACGGCAGCCCGTACGCGGCGCGGTCGGCGCGGGTGACGAACGTCCAGACCAGGCCGCCGCCCACCTCGGCCTCCAGGCGCACCCGGTCGAGCACGACGCCGAGCACCTTCAGGTAGCCGAACGGGGAACGGTCCCACAGCTCGCGGGCGATCCTCTCGGGATCGAGCCCGGTCGCCAGCAGCCGGGCGGCCATGGCGTGCGCCTCGGGGGTGGTGGAGGAGTGCCTGAAGGAGCCGGTGTCGGTGACGAGCCCGACGTACAGGCAGGTCGCGATGTCCCTGTCGACCGGCAGGCCGAGCCGGTGGATCAGCTCCTCGGCGAGCACGGCGGTGGCCGCGGCGCCGGGATCGACCAGGTTGAGGGTGCCGAACCCGGTGTTGGAGGGATGGTGGTCCAGCACGACCAGCTCGTTCGCCTTGACCGTGTTGCCGGTCAGCACCCCGAGACGCCCGACGGTGGGGACGTCGAAGGTGACCATCACCTCGGGTGCGGCGGGGTAGTGCGCGGGGTCGGCCAGCAGCTCCTGCCCGGGGAGGAAACGCAGCAGCCTGGGCACCGTGAAGCGCCGGTCGCCGAAGGAGGCGGTGACCCGCTTGCCCGCCGCGCGCAGCGCGAGCCCGACGCCCAGCATGGAACCGAGCGCGTCGCCGTCGGGCGAGACGTGACAGGCCAGCGCGATCTCGTCCGCGTCGGAGATGAGCTCGACGGCCCGAGCCCAGTCCTGACCGGACACCGGGCCCGCCGAGTCGTCGTCACGCAGGGCGGGCGTCACGTCGCGGAGTGTCCCGCGCGTTCCGAGGATTCGTCTTCTTCGTCCCCGGAGTCGTCCCTGTCCTCGGGCTTGCGGTAGGGGTCGGCGTCCCCTGCGTGCGAGGCGCCCTCGGCCCGCTTGGCGATCTCCACGTCCCTGGCCTTCGCCTCGGCGAGCAGGTCCTCCAGGTGACGGGCGGTGTCGGGGAGCGGGTCGTGGGTGAACGTCAGTGTCGGTGTGTGGCGCAGGCCCGTCTGGCGGCCCACCTCCGAGCGGATGAGCCCCTTGGCGCTCTCCAGTGCCACGGCGGAGTCGGCCCGCTCGGCCTCGGAGCCGAACACGGTGTAGAACACCGTGGCCTCGCTCAGGTCGTTGGTGATGCGCGTGTCCGTCACGGTCACGAACCCCAGCCTGGGGTCCTTGATCCGGCGCTCCAGCATCTCCGCCACGATCTGCTGGATCCGGTCGGCGATCTTACGCGCGCGTGCGGCGTCCATAGCTCCCCCCTTCTCACGGGGATGGCCGGTGGCGGTTAGGGGATCCGCGACCGGCCGTCTCCGTATCTAGTCCTCGTCCTCGTTGTAGAGCCGATGTCTGGCGGACAGCAGCTCGATCTCCGGGTGGAAGGCGATCAGGCGCTCGCAGTCGTCCAGCACCGCGCCGCAGTTGGCGGCGGTGGCGGAGACGACCGCGATCCCGATCTCGGTACGGCGATGCAGATCAAGGTGGCCGGTCTCCGCGACGGCCACACCCGGGAACCGTCGCTGCACCTCGGCGACGATGGGACGCACCACCGAGCGCTTCTGCTTCAGCGAGTGGACGTCGCCGAGCAGGATGTCCAATGTCAGGGCACCTACATACATAGTGGGTCACTCGCCACGGGGTCACCGTGCCACGGGCTCGGGCCCCGCCCACCGGCCGCGCACCCGAGGGGCGCGGCCGGCGGGACGGTTCCTTCGCCTGTCGAGGCATCAGGCTCGCGGCTTCTCCCGCATCTCGAAGGTCTCGATGACGTCATCGATCTTGATGTCGCTGTAGCCGACACCGATACCGCACTCGAACCCTTCGCGGACCTCGGTCGCGTCGTCCTTGAAACGACGCAGCGAGGAGACGCTGAGGTTGTCGGAGATGACGACCCCGCCGCGGATGATCCGGGCCTTGCTGTTGCGGACGATCGTGCCCGAGCGGACCAGCGCACCGGCGATGTTGCCGATCTTCGGCACCTTGAAGACCTCGCGGACTTCGGCGGTGCCCATCTGGACCTCTTCGAACTCCGGCTTGAGCATGCCCTTGAGGGCCGCCTCGATCTCCTCGATCGCCTGGTAGATGACCGAGTAGTAGCGGATGTCGACGCCCTCGCGCTCGGCCAGGTCGCGCGCCCTGACCTCGGGACGCACGTTGAAGCCGATGATGACGGCGTTGTCGTCGGCGACCGCCAGGTTGACGTCGTACTCGGTGATCGCACCGACGGCGCGGTGGAGCACCCGCAGGCGCACCTCGTCGCCGACGTCGATCTTGAGCAGCGCGTCCTCCAGGGCCTCGACGGAACCGGAGACGTCACCCTTGATGATGAGCTTGAGCTCGTCGACCTGGCCCTTCTCCATCTCGCTGAAGAGCTCTTCGAGGGTGCGGCGACGGCCGGACTTGGCCATGTCCGCGATGCGCTTGCGCGCGGCGCGCTGCTGGGCGATCTGGCGCGCCATCCGGTCGTCGGTGACGACGATGAAGTTGTCACCGGCTCCCGGCGTCGCGGTCAGACCGAGGACCTGCACCGGACGGGACGGGTCGGCCTCCGGGATCGCCTCGCCCTTGTCGTCGAGCATCGCCCGGACGCGGCCGAAGGCCTCGCCACAGACGATCGAGTCGCCGACGCGGAGCGTGCCGCGCTGGACCAGCACGGTCGCGACCGGGCCTCGGCCCTTGTCGAGGTGCGCCTCGATGGCGACGCCCTGGGCGTCCATCGTGGCGTTGGCCCGCAGGTCGAGCTCGGCGTCCGCGGTGAGCAGGATGGCCTCGAGCAGCTGCTCGATGCCGATCCCGTTCTTGGCGGAGATGTCGACGAACATCGTGGTGCCGCCGTACTCCTCGGCGACCAGGCCGTACTCGGTGAGCTGGGCGCGCACCTTGCCCGGGTCGGCGCCCTCCTTGTCGACCTTGTTGACCGCGACGACGATCGGCACGTCGGCCGCCTGGGCGTGGTTGAGCGCCTCGACGGTCTGCGGCTTCACACCGTCGTCGGCCGCGACGACCAGGACGGCGATGTCGGTCACCTTGGCGCCTCGGGCACGCATGGCGGTGAACGCCTCGTGACCCGGGGTGTCGATGAAGGTGATCTTCCGGTCTTCGTCCTCGTGCACGGTGGTGATCTGGTAGGCACCGATGTGCTGGGTGATGCCACCCGCCTCCCGCGCCACCTCGTTGGTGTTGCGGATGGCGTCGAGCAGCTTGGTCTTACCGTGGTCGACGTGACCCATGACGGTCACCACCGGCGGGCGCGCGACCAGGTCGGACTCGTCGCCCTCGTCCTCGCCGAACTCGATGTCGAAGGTCTCCAGGAGCTCGCGGTCCTCCTCCTCCGGGCTGACCACAAGCAGGTTGTAGTCGAGCTCGGCGGCCAGAAGCTGGAGCGTCTCCTCGTTGACCGACTGCGTGGCGGTCACCATCTCGCCCAGGTGCAGCATGATCTGCACCAGGGACGCCGGGATCGCGCCGATCTTGTCGGCGAAGTCCGACAGGGAGGCGCCGCGCGACAGGCGGATCGTCTGCCCGTTGCCGCGAGGGGCCTGCACGCCGCCGATCGCCGGGGCCTGCATGTTGTCGAACTCTTGACGCCGCTGGCGCTTGGACTTGCGACCGCGGGTCGGGCGTCCTCCGGGACGGCCGAACGCGCCCGCGGTGCCTCCACCGCGACCACGGCCACCGCCACCGGGACGACCGGCGAAACCGCCGCCACCGCCACCGGGACCACCGGTTCCGGTGCCGGGACGACCGGCGCCTCCACCGCCACCCGGGCGACCGGCGAAACCGCCGCCACCGGGACGACCGCCGCCACCGCCGGGACGACCGGCGCCGCCACCGGGACGACCGGCACCCGCGCCACCGCCGGGACGGCCGGCGCCGCCACCACCGCCACCGGGACCGGCGGGCCGGCCCTGGGGCATCATCATCGGGCTGGGACGCGGACCACCGGGACGCGGGCCACCGGGACCACCGGCACCGCCACCGGGACGCGGGCCACCGGCGCCGGGACCCGGACGCGGGCCACCGGATCCGGGCGGGCCCGAACGGGCGCCGGGCGGGCGGGGGCCGGCGTTGTCGCGGTCCTGACGAGGACCGCGGTCCTCGCGGGGACCGGGACGCGGACCCCTGTCTCCGGGACCGCCGTCACGGCCGGGGCCACCGGGACCACCGGGGCCGCCGGCGCGCGGCGGACGGGCCTGGCCCATGCCGCTGGCGTTCGACGAGAACGGGTTGTTGCCGGGGCGCGGACCGCGCGGGCCCGGACGCGGGCCGGGCTTGGGCGCACCGGCACCGGGGGCACCGGCACCGGGCCTGGGGCCCGAGGGCGCTCCACCCGGACCGCCCGCGGGACGACCGCCCTCGGGACGCGCCTCGGGGCGCGGCGCGGGACCCGGACGCGGCGCGGGCCTGGGACCCGGCTTGGGACCGGAGGACGCGGGGCGACCGCCGTCGGTGCGGGGCGCCTCGAACCGCGGCGCCTGCACCTGCGGCGGCTGCTGACGCGGCGGCTGCGGGGGCTGGGCCGGCGGAGCCGGAGGAACGACCGGCGGGGCCTGCGGCGCGGTGGCCGCGGGACGAGCCGGTACGGGCCCCGGACGAGGACCCGGCCTGGGGGCCGGTCCCGGCTTGGGGATCGATGTCGACGCCGAGGGGGCGCCGTTTGGCTGGCCGTCACCCGGCCGAGGGGCCGCCTGAGGCGGCCTGGGGCCTCTGCCCCTGTCGGACGAGCCCTTGCTGGGGCCGCCCAAAGCTTCCGTGAGCCTGCGGACTACCGGTGCTTCGATAGTCGAGGACGCCGAACGCACGAACTCGCCCATCTCCTGGAGCTTGGCCATGACGACCTTGCTCTCCACACCGAACTCCTTGGCGAGCTCGTATACCCGGACCTTCGCCACTGCACTCCCTTGTCTCGGCCCGGGAGGCGGTGCCGCCGGACCGTCGTTACGTTGACGTACTCATCGCCGCATGCTCATCAGGCGCTCATAGCTATCTGACCAGCCCATCAAATCGGCGTCCTACATGACAGTCGGTAACCATTTCACCCGATCCTTTCAGCCTGTTGCTCTTCCAGGTGGCCGCGCAGCCGCGACAGGTCGAGCGTTTCCGCGACGCGAAAAGCACGCGGAAACGCTCGGCGACGCTCTGCGAGTTCGAGACAGCTCAAGGTGGGATGCAGTGAAGCACCACGCCCTTGGAGCCGTCTTCGCAGGTCAGGGACGATAACGCCCTCGACCACCACCAGGCGGAGCAGCTCGGAGGAAACCGTGCGAACCCGGCACCCCACACATGTTCTCAGTGGGGCAGCCTGGCCACCATATTCCAGCTTACCGTGTGGGCGCATCTGCGGAACCGGCCGCGTCCCCCGGCTGGGTGTCGGGACGGATGTCGATCCGCCAGCCGGTGAGGCGGGCGGCCAGCCGGGCGTTCTGCCCCTCCTTGCCGATGGCGAGGGAGAGCTGGTAGTCCGGCACGGTCACGCGCGCGGCGCGGCCGTCCAAGTCGATCACCTCTACGTGGGAAACACGGGCCGGGGACAGCGCATTCCCCACGAAATCCGCGGGATCCTCCGACCAGTCGATGATGTCGATCTTCTCGCCGTGCAGCTCCGTCATCACGTTGCGCACCCGCGAGCCCATCGGGCCGATGCAGGCGCCCTTGGCGTTCACCCCCGGGCGCCGGGACCGGACCGCGAGCTTGGTGCGGTGACCGGCCTCGCGGGCGACGGCGGCGATCTCGACCGTGCCGTCGGCGATCTCGGGCACCTCCAGCGCGAAGAGCTTCTTCACCAGGCCGGGGTGGGTGCGCGACAGGGTCACCGAGGGGCCCTTGTGGCCCTTCTTGACCTGCACCACGTAGCAGCGGATGCGGTCGCCGTGGACGTACTCCTCGCCCGGGACCTGCTCGCTGTGCGGCAGCACCGCCTCGATCTTGCCCAGGTCGACCAGGACGACCCTCGGGTCCTTGCCCTGCTGGATGACCCCCGCCACGAGCTCGCCCTCGCGGCTGGCGAACTCACCGAAGTTGATCTCGTCCTCGGCGTCGCGGAGCTGCTGCAGGATGACCTGCTTGGCCGTGGTCGCGGCGATGCGGCTGAAGTTGCCCGGGGTGTCGTCGAACTCCCTGAGCACCTCCCCGCTCTCGTCGTCGAGCTCGGCGGCGAAGATGGTCACGTGCCCGGACTTGCGGTCGAGCTCGGCGCGCGCCTTGGCCGCCGCGCCCTCACTCCGGAAATACGCGATCAGCAGCGCGTCCTCGATCGCCTTGACGACCAGGTCGAAGGAGATGTCCTTCTCCCGCTCCAGGCTGCGCAGGACGCTCATGTCGATGTCCACGAGGCTTCCCCCTTAGCCCTCGTCGCCGTCTTCGCCGTCGTCTTCGGCGTCGTCGAGCCGGCGGAATTCCACCTGCACCCGTCCTCGGGTCAGGTCCTCATAGTCGATGCGGCGCGGCGCGCCGTCGACGTCCAGCTCCACGCCGGTCTCGTCGGTGGCGACGATCCGGCCCTCCACGGCGGTGCCGTCCCGCAGGTCGGCCTTGACCAGCCTCTTCACCGCGCGGCGCCAGTGGCGCGGCTCGGTGAGGGGGCGGTCGACCCCCGGGGAGGAGACCTCCAGCACGTACGGGGTGGCCCCCATCGCGTCGTCGGCGTCCAGCGTCGCCGAGACGGCGTGGCTGACCTCCGCGACGTCGTCGAGGCTCACGCCGCCGTCACGGTCGACCACGACACGCAGCAGCCGCCGCTTGCCCGCGGGGGTGACCGTGACGTCCTCCAAGTCGAGCCCTTCGGCCCCGACGACGGGTTCCAGAAGCTTCATCAGGCGGTCGCGGGATGTGGCGCTGCCCATGCCGACCTCCCATTGTCACGATCTCAGCCGGGCGGACCTCGCCCATGCGATTAACCAGCCTATCCACACCAGGGCGTAGAAACAGCGCCACTCGGTGTGGCGGAGCCGCCCGAGAAGCGAGGTGAGTGCCATTATTCCAAGCCCGTACGATGCTAAGTGCGTCAGCTGCCGACACAGAACCGGAGGTCGCCGTGCGTTCCGTCTCCCGGCGCGCCCTGCTGCGGGGCGGCGCTCTCGGGGTGACAGCCGCGACGGTCGCGGGGTGCGCCGCCGAGGAGCGGGTGCCGCCGCCCGTGGCCGCGCCACCCGACCCCGAGACGCTGCTCCTGCGTGAGCTGATCGCGGGCAAGGAGCGGACCGTCGCGCTGTACGCCTCGGCCGCCTCGCCCCGGCTCGAACCCTTCAGGCAGCGGCACGAGGCCCATCTGGCCGAGCTCCGCCGCCGCCTGCCGCCCGCCCCGGTGTCCACGGCCTCGGCCCCCGCGCCGTCGTCCACGCCGTCTCCGTCCGGGAGCGCGCCCCAGGGCGCCGCGTCGGTACGGACCCTGCGCAACCTGGAACGCAGGGCCGCGGCGCTGCGCACCCGCCAGATCGCGGGGGTGTCACCCCCGCTGGCCCAGCTGCTCGCGTCCATCGGCGCCTGCGAGGCCGCGCACGCCCTGGCCCTGTCGGGGCCGTTGTGAGGGGCGCCTCGGGGTCCGGCGCGGGGGCCGATCAGGGACTCGGCGCGGCGCTGGCGGCCGAGCACGCCGCCGTGTACGCGTACGGGGTCCTGGGGGCCAGGACCACGGGCAGGCTGCGCGCGGCGATGACGACGGCCTACAACGCCCACCGGGCCCACCGCGACCGGCTCCGCACCATGGTCATCGCCGCGGGCGGCACGCCCGCCGAGCCGAAGGCGGTGTACGAGCTCCCGGTCACGCCGTCCAGCCCGGCCCAGGCGGTGGAGCTGGCCGTGCTGGTCGAGCGGGGGGTGACCGGCGCCTACCTGGAGCTGGCGGCGTCCACGGACACCGCCCTGCGCGAGCTGGCCGCGCTGGTCATGCAGGAGTGCGTCACCCGCTCCTACAGCCTGCGTCCCGAGATCGACGCCTTTCCCGGCATGCCGCCCAGGACGGCGCCGGAACCCACCCCCACCGGCACCGCCACCCCAACCGCGACCACGTCCGGGTGAGCACGTGCCTCTCACCGTGATCGCGTCCCGGTGAGCGTCCGAGAGCACCGGACCCCGTCGCGGTCGCGTCCCGATGGGCGCCCGAGACCACCGGCCGGCGCGACCGTGTCCCGGTGACGTTTCCCGCCGGTTTTCGCGGGTGGCCGCCTTCCGGGGGAAGCGCGGGGGTCGGACTGGTCAGCGCGGAAATCGATCTTCAATGGGGGGTTCCGGATTCGCGAGCCACGATTCAAACCCGCTTTCGACCATGTTTGCATCGCGGCTGCCGGGTAGCTGAGTCTCGCGAAATACGCCTAAGGAGGAAGCAATGGGCTGGGGATACCGGAAATCCATGAAGTTCGGTCCGTTCCGTCTTAACCTTTCGCGGAGCGGAGTGGGTCACAGCTGGGGAAACCGCGCCTTCAGAGTCACCAAGACGGCCGATGGGCGCCGCACTCTGAGCGTCAATCTTCCCGGTGGCTTCCACTGGCGCAAGACACTCAGCGGCAGCGGCAGCCGTCGCTGATGGGCATTACCCGGGAACCGTTCGCGGGCGTCGCTCGTTCTCATGACACGACGCGGCGTTTTGGGAAGTCCGCGGAGTCCGGGGAGTTCGGGGAGAAGGCAATGGGCTGGGGATACAGAAAGTCGATCAAAGTCGGTCCCTTCAGGATCGACCTGTCCCCGCGAGGGGTCGGCCACAGTTTCGGCAGTCGCAGATTTCACGTCACCAGGACTCCCGACGGCCGCAAATACGTGACCGTCAACCTGCCGGGCGGGTTCCACGTGGGCAAGGCGATCGGCCGGAGCTCCCGATACCGTCACCACCACTACTGACGCGGGCCACACACAGCGGGCCATATACACGGGAGAGCGGCCCACCCCTTCGAAGGGGTGGGCCGCTCTCCCGTGTATATGGGGTGTCGCGCCTCTACCGGGCCGTCCAGCCGTTGTCGCGATCCTCGTCACCCCCGGAGCCAGGGATCACTCCCGGCGAGCGTTGGGGATCACCCTCGATGGCACAAAGCACCCTGGGAGGCGTCCGGGATCTCCCCCGGCGGCGCGGGTTTCCCCTGGCCGATCGAGATCACCCCCGGCAGGCCGCCACGACGCGGTCGACGGCCTCGGCGAGCGGGATCTCCTCCTTGGCGCCGGTGGCGCGGTCGCGCAGCTCCGCGACGCCCTGGGTGAGGCCGCGGCCGACGATCAGGATCGTCGGCATGCCGAGCAGCTCGGCGTCCTTGAACTTCACACCCGGCGAGACGCCGGCGCGGTCGTCCACCAGGACGCGCAGCCCTCGGCCCTCCAGCTCCTCGGCGATCCGGGTGGCGGCCTCGACCTGGCCGTCCTTGCCGGTGCCCACGACGTGGACGTCGGCGGGGGCGACCTCGCGGGGCCAGACCAGGCCGAGCTCGTCGTGCGTCTGCTCGGCCAGCACCGCCACGGCCCGGGAGACACCGATGCCGTAGGAGCCCATGGTGACCCGGATCGGCTTGCCGTCGGGGCCGAGGGCGTCGAGCTTCGCGGCGTCGGCGTACTTGCGGCCGAGCTGGAAGATGTGGCCGATCTCGATGCCGCGGTCGATGGACAGGCCGGAGCCGCAGACCGGGCAGGCGTCGCCCGCGCGGACCTCGGCGGCCTCGATGGTGCCGTCGGCGGCGAAGTCACGGCCCGCGACGACGTCCGCGGCGTGCTTGCCGGGCTCGTTGGCACCGGTCACCCAGGCGGAGCCGTCGACCACGCGGGGGTCGACGAGGTAGCGGATGCCGAGGTCCTTGAGGACCTGCGGGCCGATGTAGCCGCGGACCAGGCCGGGGTGCCTGGCGAAGTCCTCGGCCTCGAAGATCGCGGGCTCGCCGGGGGCCAGGGAGGCCTCCAGCCGCTTGAAGTCGACCTCGCGGTCTCCGGGCACGCCGACGACCAGGGTCTCGGTCTTGTCCGAGCCGGGGACGGTCACCTTGACCACGATGTTCTTGAGCGTCTGGGCGGCGGTGACGCCGAGGCCGTGGTGCTCGTTGACGTAGCCGACCAGGGACTCGATGGTCGGGGTGTCGGGGGTGTCGAGCACTCGCGCGGCGGGCCGCTCACCGGTGATCGCGGCCGGCGCGGGGGTGACGACGGCCTCCGCGTTGGCCGCGTAGCCGCAGTTGTGGCAGGCCACGAAGGTGTCCTCGCCGGTGGCCGCGGGGGCGAGGAACTCCTCGGAGGCCGACCCGCCCATCGCCCCGGACGTGGCGAAGCAGATCTTGTAGGCGATGCCGAGGCGGTCGAAGGTCCTGACGTAGGTCTCGCGGTGGCGCTCGTAGGAGCGCTTGAGGCCGTCGTCGTCGAGGTCGAAGGAGTAGGAGTCCTTCATGATGAACTCGCGCCCGCGCAGGATGCCGGCCCGGGGACGGGCCTCGTCGCGGTACTTGGTCTGGATCTGGTAGAGGGTCACCGGATAGTCCTTGTAGGAGGCGTACTCCCCCTTGACCATGTCGGTGAACATCTCCTCGTGGGTGGGACCGAGGAGATAGTCGGCCCCCTTGCGGTCCTTGAGGCGGAAGAGCGTGTCGCCGTACTCGGTCCAGCGGCCGGTCGCCTCGTAGTATTCGCGGGGCAGCAGGGCGGGGAAGAGCACCTCCTGGCCGCCCATGCGGTTCATCTCCTCGCGCACGACGCGCGTGACGTTCTCCAGGACCGTCTTGCCGAGCGGCAGCCAGGAGTAGACGCCGGGGGCGACGCGGCGGACGTAACCGGCGCGGACGAGCAGCTTGTGGCTCGGGACTTCCGCGTCTGCCGGGTCGTCCCTCAGCGTTCGAAGAAACAGCGACGACATGCGCAGCAGCACGGCTACTCCTAGTTGGCGAGGTTCGATGCTCTACAGGCTATCGAGTCTCGCAAGCCGATTGTCTGCCGTCGACCGCTTCCGGGCCGGGCGGTGTGGCCTCAGAGGCCGGTGAGGAAAACGAAGTACGAGGCCCCGAGGACCAGCGCGATCAGCGCGGAGCAGACCCGGTCGCAGCCGCGTCCCAGCGACACCAGCATCCCCAGCGCGATCGCGGCCACGACCGTGACACCCCACGGCCAGAAACCGGAGACGTGCTCGGGCCCGCCGGGCATCGCCTTGTCGATCCCGTCGAACAGGGCGAGCCCGGCCGCGCCACCGGCCGCGACGTCTCCCCAGCGGTCGTAGCGTTTGGCGAGGTAGGAGAGGACGCCGATCGCGACGAGATTCGCGATCATGAGGTTCATCGAGGCGCCGCCACCGAGGCTCACGAGCCAGGCGTTCGACTCGAAGATCGTGGCGACGAGCAGCGAGAGGATCGGCCCGAACGCGGCCAGCACGCTCGAGAGCACCGCCCAGCCGAAACCGGCCGCGGTCCGCCCCATGACGACGACGAGGAGAAGGTACGCGTACGGGTTGTAAAGCGCGTACAGCAGGTCGGGGCCGTAAGCCAGCAGCGCTCCGACACCACCGAGCAGCATCCCCACGAAGAGCGAGAGGACCATGTGCCGGAGAATGGCACGATCCCGACGGTCTCCCGCGACGAAGTCAAGCATGTAATTACGTTCTGCCAAAGCCACTGATCCCCCGATCACATTCGCTAGTGGCTATCAACAGTGTATCTGACCTGGGGTAATGCCCCGAATATGTCAAATTCGTAAAGCAAGCGAGCGCTTGATAACACTGCCGCCGCGAGCCTTTCCTCGGGCATTTCCACGACCTTCTCCGGCAGATTCGGGAAGACCGGCCGGAGCTCCGCGACACCGCCCGCGCCCTTCTCACCCGGCGTTCCGGCCCCCCTCCGGCGTCCGGACGTCCCGGGATCGGTTCGCCGCCGCCCCGGGCGGGTGGCGGCCTCCGGGGCGTCAGCCGCCGAGCAAAACCTCCCAGGGGTGGCGGGAGGTGGTCCTGCGGGTGGTGTCGAGCGCCTCACCGAGGCGGCGCAGGCCGGCCCTGCCTCGGAAGCGCTCGCGGTGCACGGGGTCGACGGCGCGCAGGACGAACGGAACGCCCATGACGTCCAGCGTGGCGCCACCGGCCGTGGCGGGCCCCGAGCGGGTGACCAGGGCGTCGGGGCAGCCGGGGTCGCGGACCTGCCTGGCCAGTACGGCGGCGATGTCGGCCGCGCCGGGGCCGTCGCGCCACTCGATGTGCCAGCCGTGGTCGGCCCCGCGCCACCAGGTCAGGTCGCGGCAGGACTCCAGGAGCTCCGACTCGCCCGCCAGCGCGGCCATCACCCGCCCGAACGCCTCGTACCGGAGTCCACGCGAGGGCCGTCCCTCACCGGGAGCACCGAGAGCACCAGGGGCACCGGGGGCACCCGGGGTGCCGGACGAGCCGGGAGTGCGTCCTGTTCCTCGTGGTCCTCTCGCGCCCTGGAGCGGACCGTCCTTTGGACGCCGGGCATCCGCTTTGCGGCGCTTCTCCGCTCCTGAACTCACGAGAACCAACTGTGATCCGCCGGGCTTGTCCCCGCAAGTGTTGATTTGGTGGCCGACCGTACGCCACGAGACCGGCCGAGCCGGTCGCCCGCCGGAGCGCGGGCCGGAGAGGTGGCGCGCACCGGCCGGGGCCGGATGCCCGGCGAACAACTCGATCATGTCGGCGCGTGAGTCTGGCAGGTTGCCCCCTCGGTGATACAGAATCGAACAGGGCATCGCGTTCATGACATCCAACGCCGAGGAGGCGATATGTCACTGCGAGTCGCGATCGTGGGGTCAGGACCAGCCGGGATCTACACCGCCGAGGCCCTGACGAAGCAGGCCGCCGTTCCTCTCAGGGTGGACGTGCTGGAACGGCTGCCGACGCCGTACGGGCTGGTCCGGTACGGGGTGGCTCCCGACCACACCTCGATCAAGTCGATAGCGGACTACCTGCGCGGCGTGCTGGAGCTTCCCGAGGTGCGGTTCCTCGGTGGTGTCGAGCTGGGCAAGGACGTCGACGTCACCGACCTGCTCGCCTGCTACGACGCGGTCGTCTACTGCACCGGCGCGATGGTGGACCGGCGGATGGGCATTCCCGGCGAGGACCTGCCGGGCAGCGTGGCCGCCACCGACTTCGTCAACTGGTACTGCGGCCACCCCGACATGCCCGCCGACCGCTTCGTCCTCGACAGCCCCGAGGTCGCGGTGATCGGCGTGGGCAACGTGGCGGTCGACGTGGTGCGCGTCCTGGCCAAGACCGCCGAGGAGCTGCGTGCCACGGACGTGCCCGAGGAGGTGCTGACCCGGCTGGCCGCCAGCGAGGTGAAGACCGTCCACATGGTCGGACGCCGGGGGCCCGAGCACGCCAAGTTCACCCTGAAGGAGCTCAGGGAGCTGGGCGAGCTGGCCAACGCGGACGTGCGCGTACGGGCCGAGGAGTGCGTGGCGGACGTCACGGCGGCGTCCCGGCAGGTCCGGGGGAACGTCGAGGTCCTGCGGAGCTGGGCCGCCCGTGCCTCCATGGGCCGCCCTCGGCGGCTGGACGTGCGGTTCTGGATGCGTCCGGTGGAGATCCTCGGCGAGGGACGGGTGGAGGCGCTCAGGCTGGAACGCACCCGGCTGGTGGACGGCCGGGTCGTCGGCACCGGCGAGTTCGAGACCCTCCCGGTCGGCATGGTGCTGCGCTCGGTCGGCTACCAGAGCGTGCCACTGCCCGGCGTCCCCTTCTCCGAGACCACCATGACCGTGCCGAACGAGGCCGGCCGGGTCCGTGACCGCGAGTACGTCGCGGGCTGGCTCAAGCGGGGCCCCACCGGCGTGATCGGCACCAACAAGTCCGACGCCGCCGAGACGGTCCGCACCCTCCTCGCCGATCTCGCCAACCGCGCCGACCATGATCCGGAACCCCGGACGGACCTGGACGACCTTCTCGCCGCCCGGGGCGTCTCGCCGATCACCTACGAGCACTGGCTGTCCATCGAGGCGGCCGAGGCGGCCCTGGCCAGATCCCTCGACCGGGGCGAGCGGGTGAAGCTCCTCGGCCTCGCGGCCATGCTCACCGCCTGCGATCGGGAGCAACTGCGGGAAAGCGACCTGGAGACCGGCTGAACGGGCCGCCCTGCCTGGCTCGACCTGGACCAGGCCGGCCCGGCCCGGACCGGCGAGGCGGCCGGGCCCGCCGGACCGCCAGGTTTCCCCGAACCGGCAACTTCCCCTCGAAACGGCACGTCCAGGAGGAACACCAGTATGCGCGTCACGCTCGCCGACCCGTCCGCCCTGATCCCGGGTTTCGAGCGGACCCATCGCGAGCAGTCCGCGCTGTACCCGTACCGGCCGGTCGAGTGGCAGCCCGTGCACACGGTCTACGTCCCGGCCGACCGGTTCGACGCCGGGACGACGCGGGAGTGGGGTGACGCCGCGCTGGAGCTGTTCCGGCGGCACCTGCCGGTGGGCGACCTCGCCACGATCCTCGGCACCACGCCCGGCGTGTCCCTCGACCCGGGCGGGGACGTCGCCGGGGCCGTGCACGAGAGGGTGGCCGCCAAGCTCGCCCGGGAGCCCGTCGAGGACCTGCGGATCGACTTCGAGGACGGCTACGGGACGCGCCCCGGGGAGGAGGACGGCCACGCCTCCGCCGCCGCCAAGGCGATCGCGGCCATGCACGCGGCCGGGACGCTCCCCCGGCGCTGGGGGCCGAGGGTGAAGTCGTTCGCCGACGGCGACCCGGTCCGCGCCGTCAGGACCCTGGACGGTTTCCTCACCGGTGTGGCCGACCGGGCCGGGCACCTGCCCGAGGGGTTCGTCGTCACCTTCCCGAAGGTGCTGATGAGGGACTACCTGGACCAGTTCGCCGACTGCCTCGACGCGCTGGAGGACGGGCTGGGCCTCGGCCGGGGCACGCTGAGGTTCGAGATCCAGGTGGAGGCGCCGCAGACGGTGCTGTTCCTGGACGCGGGCCTGGTGACCTCCCTGCGGGGCAGGCTGGCGGCGGCGCACTTCGGCGTCTTCGACTACACGGCGAGCTGCGCCCTTCCCCCGCACGAGCAGCGGCTGGACCACCCCGTCTGCGACCACGCCAGGCACGTCATGCGGACCGTCTTCGCCGGGACCGGGGTGGAGCTGTCGGACGGGTCGCTGGCCGCCTCTCCCGCCTCGGACGGCAGGAGTGACGTGCTGGACCTGTGGCGGCGCCACGCGGAGCTGGTCGGGCACTCCCTGTCCCACGGTTTCTACCAGGGCTGGGACATGCACCCGTCACACCTGGTCAGCCGGTACGCGGCGGTCTACGCCTTCCACCTGTCCCGGTACGGGGAGTACACCCGCCGGGTGCGCGCCTGGGAGGAGCGGCGCGACGCCGGTGAGGGCGTGATGGACGAGCCCGCCACGGTCAGGACCATGGCCGCCGCCCTCCGCCGCGCCGACCTGGCGCTGGGCACCGGCCCCGCGGAGCCACCGGCCTGACTCCGGACACCCGGCCGGACGGCACAGCTGAGGAGCCCGGCGTTCCACGGCGGGTCGCCGTAGAGGCATAGAGAGGCCCGGCGGGCCTCAGTCGATGAGGGTGCGCCACTCGCGGACCCGGCGGGCGTCGACCGGGTCCGACCAGGACGCCCGCACGGCGCTGCCGACGTGGAAGGCCCGCACGCCGTACTCCATCAGCGCTCCGACGTGGCCGGGACGCAGCCCGCCGCCCGCCATGATCAACGGGCCGTCGCCGGCCTCGCACCGGGTCTTGAGCAGCGGCAGCCCGTCCGCCACGCCACCGGGCGCACCCGAGGTGAGCACGGTGGCGAGGTTGGGCAGGAGACGGACCGCGCGCCAGCTCGCCTGGGTGTCGGCCGCGTGGTCCACCGCCCGGTGGAAGGTCCAGGGCAGCGGCGCGACAGCGTGGATGAGCGCCTCGGTGGCGGCCAGGTCGACCGCACCGGCCTCGTCGAGGAAACCGAACACGAACCCGGCCGCGCCCGCGTCGGCGAGGGCCCTGGCATCGCGGCTCAGGGCCTTCAGCGACTCGGGCGTGGCCAGAAACGAGGCCTCACCGCGCAACATCACCATCTGCGGAAGCGCGCACTCCTTGGAGATCGCCGCGACCGTTTCCGCCGCCGGGGTGAGCCCGTCGGAGGCCATGTCGGCGACGACCTCCAGGCGATCGGCGCCGCCCGCTTCTGCGGCGACGGCGTCACGCACATCAAGCGTGATCACCTCAAGCAAGGATCCGGTCATGATTGGAGGCTATCGGATGACTTTGTCCTGGGATCGCCGTGGTTCAGACATGCTCGGGGACGGGCGCCCCCCGACGGTCCGAGAAGGGCAGCGCGAGGCCGGACGCGCGAGCGCGCAGGCCCCCCGGCCGCTGGAACAGGGCTCCGGAGGCGCGATGCGGCAGGTCGACCGTGCGGAGATGCGCGAAACGCTGTCCCCGATAGTAGTCCTGCAACCTCAGGTTGTCCTTGGAGCAGTCAAGCCTGAGCCATCTTTTCCCCATGGCCAGGGCCCGCAGGCCCGCCCAGTCGAGGAGCGCCTCCCCCAGGCCCGTACCGGCGTGGTCACGCGCCACGGCCAGCTTGTGGACGTAGAGCGCCGAGCCGGGGTCGTCTCCCCGGTTCCAGAACTCGGGGTCGGCGTGGCCGTCCAGGGCGAGGGTCGCGATGAGCCCGCTCTCCCCCTCCGCCCCGTCCAGCAGGTACAGGACCCCCTCGCCGATCAGCGGGGTGATGCGCCCGGCGGGGAAGCCGCCGGCGGGCCACTGCCGTACGCCGCGGCCGTTCAGCCACCCGGCGGTCTCGGCGAGGAGCGCGAGCACCCCGTCGAGGTCACCGTCCGTGGCCCTGCGCAGCGTGAACGGGCGCGTAGCGGTGGGACTGGCGGTGTTCGAGTGCATGGTTCATCCCTTCGTTGCGTTCGGTACATGAGGTGACACGGAGCGTGTCCATGTGATGGCGCACGGCGTCCATGCCGGGCTAGGCGGATGCCTAGGGGCCTGAGGCGAGCGGTGAGACCGCGATCGGGAGGGGAAGCGGGGAGAGACCGGCCGTGGCGAAAGGCGCGGGCGTGCGGGGAGAGCGGGGAGAGCGGCGTCTAGCCACCTGGCGGGCACGGCCCCGTACTCGCCCGCGGCGCGGGCGGAACGGGGGCCGGCCCGTCAGGGCGGTCACGGAGACGTCAACGGCTTTCCAGCTCGTACCGGATCAGGTGCTTGTCCGCGGGCAGGACCGACACCGCCACGCGTACGGGGGTGTCGTCCTCGTCGTAGCCGACCCGGATGTAGACGACGACCGGCGTGCCGAGCTGGAGCTGGAGCCGCTCGGTCTCGGCGCTGTTGGGCATCCGCGCCCAGATGTCGTCCACCACCCGCACCTGCCGGTGGCCGAGTTCCTCCAGGACCTTGTTCGCCCCGCGCACGATGTCGCCGGGGCGGGTGATCTCGGAGTCGGCGACCAGGGCCAGGGGGAAGTAGGAGTCGTTGGTGTTGTACGGCTGGCCGTCCACGAAGCGCAGCCTGCGGCGGACCACGGCGAGCTCGTCGTCCGCGAGCTCCAGCCTGCTGGCGATCTCCTCGACCGGCTGCACGATCGAGACCTCGATCTCCTGACTCGGCGCGCGTCCCTCGCGGGAGACGGCCCAGGCGAAGGCCTCCAGGGTCTCCTCGCGGCGCGGCTGCAGCTCGCGCTGGGGGTGCATGAGCAGCGGGCGGCGTTCCCTGACGACGGTGCCCCTGCGGGGGGTGCGGGTGACCAGGCCCTCGTTCACGAGCTCGCCGAGGGCGAGCCGTACGGTGTTGCGGCTCACCTGGTGCGCGAGCATGAGCTCCGCCTCGGTCGGCAGCTGATCCCCCGGTCCGAGCGCACCGGAGTAGATGGTCCTCCGCAGGTCGGAGGCCACCTGTTGATACAGCGTTGACCGTGCCATTAAGTCCCCTTTGTGCCAACAAAACTAGACGATCTGGTTCTAGCGGGGAACAGCCCCTTGACCCAACCTCCCAAGACCCGCATCATCCAATCGTTGGTACAAATCCATCGAAAGGTCAGCGAGGGGGTGGAGACCGGTGCTGTCGGTCCGCACGGACACGCCGAACCTGCCCTGGCGCGATCCCCGCGAGGCGACACGTCTGCTGCGCTACGCGTTGCACCGCCAGGGATTCACCCACACCTACCAGAGCAACGGGAACGGCATGTCCGTGCTCTCGGTGCTGACCGATCTGACTGTCTGGTGCAAACACGGGCTCTTCATCTGGAATGAGGACGGCGTCGAGTCGTCCCATCCGGCCGACGACCCGGTGGGGGCGGCCCGCCTCATCTCACGGCACTACCGGCGGCCCGCACCCGACGACGACCTATCGGAGGAGGAGGCGGACCACCCGGTCCGCACCTTCGCCGCCACAGACTCCGAGCGCGACTAGCAGGTCGAGGACCCCATCCCTCGCCGGGGTCCTCCACCGCCGCGCCGGGGACGGAACGCGTCCTGGCGGGTCCCCCACGCCCGCCAGGGCGCGCTTCCCATCACGGGATCGCGTCCACGGGACGGGACCCACCAGGGCGTGGCCGCTCGCCTCCCCTCACCCCCCGCTTCCGGCGGCGGGCGGCCCGTCGGGACGGAAGACGTGAACCGCGCGAGGGACGACAATTGCCCTCATGCGGTTCGGGATCCTGGGCACCACGCGGGCGTGGCACGAGAGCGTCGACGGTGACGACGACGGCGAGGTACGGGTCGGCGGACCGGCCCGGCGGGCGCTGCTGGGCCTGCTGCTCGCCCGCGCCGGCGAGGTGGTGACGGCCGACCTCCTGATCGACGACCTCTATGGCTCGCGGCCACCGGGAGGGGCGGCGCACGCCCTGCAGTCGCAGGTGTCCCGGCTCCGCCAGGCCCTGGGGGGCGAGGCCGAGATCGAGGCCGTCCCCTCGGGGTACCGGCTCGCGGTCGATCCGGGCGACCTCGACGCCCACCGCTTCGAGCGGCTGTCGGACGAGGGACGCCGGGCCCTGCTCGGCGGGGACCCGGCAGGGGCGGCCGTACTGCTGCGGGAGGCCCTGGACCTGTGGCGGGGACCCGCGCTCGCCGACGCCGCGGACGCCGCCTCCGTGCGGGCCCTGGTGCTGCGGCTGGAGGAGCGCAGGCTCGGCGCCCTGGAGGACCGCATCGAGGCCGACCTCCAGCGGGGCGAGCATCGCGCCGCGGTGCCCGAGCTGCGGGAGCTGACCGCCCGGCACCCGCTTCGGGAAAGGCTCAGGAGCCTTCTCATGCGCGCCCTGCGGGCGGGTGGCAGGCAGGCGGAGGCCCTGCTCGCGTTCGAGGAGACGCGGCGGCTGCTCGCGGACGAGCTCGGCGCGGACCCCTCGGCCGAGCTGACGGCCGTCCACCGGGAACTGCTCCAGGGGGAGCGGCCGTACGAGCCGCCCGCGCCACCGGCGCAGCTGACGAGCTTCGTGGGCCGCGACGAGGACCTCGCCGAGGTCACCCGGCTGCTCGGGACGACGCGCCTGGTCACCCTGCTCGGCCCCGGCGGGGCGGGCAAGACCAGGTTGTCGATCGAGATCGCGAGCGGGCTGCCGGACGTCCGCTTCGTCGAACTCGCGGCGCTGCGCGACGGGCGGCGGCTGCCGCAGACCCTGCTCGGCGCGCTCGGTCTCCGCGAGAGCGGGCTGCTCACCGTGCCCGAGGAGACGGAGCCCGTCTCCCGGCTGCTCGCGGCGCTGGCCGACCGGCCGCCGCTGCTCGTCCTCGACAACTGCGAACACGTCGTCGAGGCGGCCTCGGACCTGGTCGCGCGGCTGCTCGCCGGATGCCCGGAGCTGCGCGTCCTGGCGACGAGCCGGGAGCCGCTCGGCATCACCGGCGAGAACCTGTGGCCGGTCCGGCCACTCGGCCCGTCGCCCGCCGCGCGGCTCTTCGCCGACCGGGCCTCGGCCGTACGCCCCGGTTTCGCGCCGGACGAGACCGGGGCCGAGATCGTACGGCGGATCTGCCGCGAGCTCGACGGACTGCCGCTCGCCATCGAGCTCGCGGCGGCCAGGGCCCGCACGTACGAGCTCCCCGAGCTCGCCGCCCGCCTGGACGACCGGTTCCGCCTGCTGTCGCGGGGCAGCCGTACGGCCGACGCCAGGCACAGGACGCTGCGCGCGGTCGTGGCGTGGAGCTGGGATCTGCTGTCCGAAGCCGAGCAGGTGCTGGCCAGGCGCCTGACGGTCTTCTCCGGCGGCGCGACCGCCGAGGCCGTGGCGCGGGTCTGCGGGGTGCCCGACGCCGAGGACGTGCTGGACTCCCTCGCCGACAAGTCCCTGGTGGAAGTGGGCGGCGGGCGCTACCGGATGCTCGACACGATCCACGCCTACTGCGCCGAACAGTTGGAGGCGGCCGGGGAGTCCGAGGCCCTGCGGCGCGCGCACGCGGACCACTTCCTGGAGCTGGCGAGGGAGGCGGATCCCCACCTGCGGCGTGCCGAGCAGCTCCGGTGGCTGGAGGTCCTCGTCGCGGAGGACGCCAACCTCCAGGGCGCGCTGCGCTGGGCCTCCGAGTCAGGGGAGGTCGAGCTCGCCCTCGCGCTGTTCGCCTTCCTGTCACCGTATTTCTGGATGCGCGGTATGCGGACCCTGGCGACGGCACCGGCGGTCACGCTCCTGGACACGATCGGCGACAGCCCTCCCCCGGGGCTCGGCGATGGGTACGTGCTCTGCGCCCTGGCGGCGGCGGCCGGTGGCGGTGGCCGGGAGGCGTGGGAGCGTCACCGGGCCACGGCCGAGGCGGCCGTCGTCGACCCGGACCGGCCGCACCGCCACCCGGTCGTCACCTTCCTCTGGCCGATGGTCAACTCCGCCGCGGAGGATCCGAGGGTCGCCCTCGCGGTGATCGCCCGAGGGCGGGCGGGGACCGACCCCTGGGAGAGGGCCGTCGTCCACCTGCTGTGGGGATACCCGCAGCTCGCCGCCGGGGACCTGGCGCAGGCCGAGGAGGAGTTCACCTCGGCCGCCGACGCCTTCCGCTCGCTGGGTGACCGGTGGGGGACGTCGCTGGCCCTGGACGCGCTCGCCGGTCTGGCCGCCCTGCGCGGCGACCCGGGGAAGGCGATCGCCCTGACCGACGAGGCCATCGCCCTCACCGAGCGGCTCGGCGCCCTGGAGGACATTCCCGACCTGCTGTGCAACCGGGGCGACTACCGCGTCCAGGCCACCCGGGCCGGGAAGGACCCGGCGGGCACCGGTCTTCCCGAGGCGCGCGCCGACTACGAGCGGGCGGCCGAGGTCGCCCGCCGCGCGGGCAGTCCCACCTACCTGGCCGCGGCGCTGCGCGGCCTCGGCGACATCGCGCGGCTGGAGGGCGACCTGACCGGGGCGCGCGTGCTGTACGAGCAGGCGCTCGACCGGTTCGAGACGCACTGGGTGAAGAGCGCGGGAAACCGGACGGCCGCGCTCCTCGGGCTCGGCAGGATCGCCGAGGTCTCCGGCGATCTCACCGAGGCCCGCGCCCTGCACCGGCGGGCCGCCGAGGTGGCGGTGGAAACGGGGGCGATCACCGAGAGCGCCCGCCCGGTCGAGGCCCTGGCGGGAATCGCCCTGCTCGAAGGGGACGCCCCCGGCGCCGCCCTGCTGCTCGGCGCGGCCGTCGCCCTGCGGGGCATCGCCGTCGAGGACGACCCCGACGTCTCCCGTACGGCCGACGCCGTGCGGGCCGCGCTGGGCGAGACGCCGTACGAGGCCGCCCACGGCGAGGGGGCGCGCCTGTCCGCGACGGCCGCGCTCCGCCTGGCCGGCGTCTCCGAGACCTTCATCCGGACCTCACCGCTCAGCGGCCTCGCCGACCACAAACCGGCCCTGCCCGGCTGACCGGCCCGGGGGCCTCCGGACGTACGGGGTGCTCGGTGTGCATGGGTGCTCGGTGTGCATGGGGTGCTCAGCGTTTACGGGGTGTTCGGCGCGTATGGGGTGTTCGGCGCGTACGGCGCTTTCAGTATGCGCAGGGCGTCCGCCCTCGCAGGGCGCTCGGCTTGTCCGGGACGTTCTTGGGCGCGCGCGGGGCGCTCACCGCGAGCGGTGAGCGGCCGGAAAGGTGGTGAGCACGTCGTGAGCGAGCGGTGAGCGCCCTTGGACAGGCTCTCCTCATGAACACCACACCGCGGCTCAAGAACACGAACATCCTGATCTCCGGGGCCGGCGTCGCCGGTCCGGCGCTGGCCCACTGGCTGCACCGCCACGGCTTCACCCCCACGATCGTGGAGCGGGCACCCGGCGTCCGCGACGGCGGCTACGCGGTCGACTTCCGCGGCGAGGCACACCTCACCGTGCTCGACCGGATGGGGATCCTGGACGACATCCGGCGCGAGCGGACGAACATGGGCGCGATGGCGTACGTCAACGCCGCGGGCAAGAAGATCTCCAGCATGCCCGCCGACGTCTTCAGCGGCGACGTGGAGATCCTGCGCGGCGACCTGGCGCGCATCCTGTACGAGCGCACCCGGGACAACGTCGAGTACCTCTTCGACGACTCCATCACCTCTCTCACCGAGGACGCGGAGGGCGTACAGGTCACCTTCGAACGCGGTGGGCCGCGCCGGTTCGACCTGGTCGTGGGGGCCGACGGGCTGCACTCCACCGTCCGGGCGCTCGCGTTCGGGCCCGAGTCGCGGTTCGTGAGGGAGATGGGCCTGTACTGCGCGATCTTCACCACCGCCAACCACCTCGGACTCGACCACGCGGGGCGGATCTACAACACTCCCGGCAAGCTCGTCGGCATGTACAGCGCCCGGGGGAACACCGAGGCCAAGGCGACGTTCTACTTCGCCTCCCCGCCGCTGAGCTACGACCGCCGCGACGTCGAGCAGCAGAAGAAGATCCTCGCCGAGGCGTTCGCCGACGTCGGCTGGGAGGCCCCCCGGCTGCTGGACGCGATGCGGGACGCCCGGGACTTCTACTTCGACTCGATCAGCCAGGTTCACCTCGACAGCTGGTCGCGCGGGCGGGTCACGTTGCTCGGGGACGCCGCCTGCTGCGCCTCGCCGCTCTCGGGCATGGGCACCGGCCTGGCCATGATCGGCGCCTACGTCCTCGCCGGGGAACTGGCCGCCGCGGGCGGTGACCACCGCGCGGGCTTCGCCGGGTACGAGGAGGCCATGCGCGAGTACGCGACGGGATGCCAGAAGTCGGGTGACGGGGTGGGCAAGTGGATGGTTCCCGACAGCCGGTTCATGGCCTGGTTCGTCAACCAGAACTACCGGCTCCTGCCCTACGTGCCGTGGAAGGGACTGATCGCCAAGGGCATCCGGCAGACGGCGAACGCCATCACCCTGAAGGACTATGAGCACTGACCGCCCTCGCCGCCCCGCCTGCCACGTCCCGCACGTTCTCTGTCGAAAAATGCTGAGATCCACCCAGACGATCCTGCTCAGGGCCCTCTCTCCGGCTCGGGGGTTTCCGGAGCCTCACCGAAGCCCGCCAAACGCACGAGACCTCAATTCGCAAGGAGGTTGACGCCGCCGGATGCAGGACCGAGTATCGCAGTCATAGTGCAATATTCTGCAACTAGAACACACGGAGGCGGTACGATGCGGCCAACGTTCCTCGGCAAAGAGACAACCGGCGGCCAAAGCCCCACCCTCTACGTCACCGAGCGGGGCACCTATCTCGTGCAAGGCTGGATCGTCACCGACATCGGCATTCTTGCCATGCTGAACATGTCGGACGGCGAGACATGCGTGGAGGTGCCGGCACCGCTCCTCACCCATCTCGCCAAAGACGGGCTCAACGGGGAGGTGACGAACCTCGTCTTCCCCATCGTCCACGTCAAGGAGGACGGAAACTACATCATCCAAGGGGAAAGGGTGACCGACTCGGAAGCACTCGCGATGATGGACATCCCAGACCACGAAACGTGTGTCGAGGTCCTCAAGGCACACGTCGTGGCTCTGCTCAGATAAAGCCGATGGAGCCGATCACATACGAACAGTTCAAGAACATGTTCCACTCAAGTCGGCGGGCGTGGCATCTCGAACTGAGAGACGTCTACAACGTAGAAACGGAAGAGATTCCCTTCGGGAAGTGGCTCAAAGGAGAATCGGATGACCTCGGGTGGCACCAGGAGTGGCTCGACCACCTGCGAGAGGTCACGACCTTGGGCGTCAGGGTCGAGCGTCTGCGAATCGTGACCGAGCCTCATACCCGTTATATTCGATGGGAGATGACCCTCAACCCGGGCAACATCGAAGCCGGGGAAGAGATTCGATATCTTCCTCGACACGAAGCGGAAGACATCGGTTTCCCCGCGGAAGACTGCTGGCTGTTCGACGACGACGGGCTGGTGCTCAGCCTTTTCGAGCCGGACGGACGTTCAGGGGGCTTCGCCCTGGAGGACGACCCCGAGCTGATCGCACGCTATCGAACCGTGCGTGATCAAGCCTGGTCACGAGGCATTCCCCATGCGGTCTACGTGACCGAATAAGCTCTACCCGTGTCCACTCCCGCCCGCCAGGCCCGCGAAGCCTTCGGCGTACGTCTCAGAGACATCAGAAACGACGCCGGCCTGACGGGCAGGACCTTGGCGGCCTTGGCAGGGTGGCATTTCACCAAGATCTCCAAACTTGAGCATGGTGTTCTGAAGGCATCGGAAGAGGACGTACGAACCTGGTGTCGCCTTTGCGACATGGAGGATCAGCTTCCGGATCTGCTTGCCACGGTGCGCTCGATCGACACCATGTTCGTCGAATGGCGAAGGCAACTACGGTCGGGAACCAAGAAGCGCCAGAAGGAAAGTGTCCGCTTCGAGGCGGAAACCACCCTGTTCCGCGCCTTCGAAGCATGCGCCGTTCCGGGACTGCTGCAGACCGCTCCATACGCGGAGCAGATGCTCAGATATTTCACCGGCTTCCACGGCACGCCTGATGATATCGAGGCGGGCGTACAGGCTCGCATGGATCGGCAACAAATTCTCTATCGAGGCGACCGTCGCTTCCATATGGTCTTCTGCGAGTCGGTATTGACACTGGGGGTGGTCGGCAAGGACGTGCTGGCCGGTCAGCTTGACCGACTGCTGGTCATGTCGACACTCCCCCGTATGCGTATGGGGATAATTCCCACGCGCGCCCGCCACGGCTACCTTCCCCTGCACGGCTTCTGGATTCTCGACACCCGAGAAGTCTTGATTGAGACGATATCAGCAGAAATTAAGCTGACTCAGCCGGGAGAGATCAACCTTTACACCAAGGCGTTCGATCAACTCGCCCAGTCCGCTGTATACGGCAGGGAGGCGCGAGGCTTGATCACTCAGGCCGTCACCGTTCTGAATAACGAGCCAGACTGATTGCAACTGTTTGCAACATCCTTGAAGCCGACAACTCCGGTTCCTACCGTCTTAGGCATGACGACCTCAGAGACAGCAGGAGAACCCCTCGCCGAGGGATACGAGAACGACGAGGTGACCGACGCGACGGCGGAGAAGCACGGCAGGTCCCTGGCCCTCGTGCAGCGGCTGCTGAAGGCGCGAGGGGTGCGGGCCAAACCGGTTCACACGGTCGTCCTGAGACTGTCCCGCGACGGCAGGCCGCTTCCGATCGCGGAGCGCAGGCGACGCGTCCCCGAGCTGGTCGCCTACGACGGCGGCGGGCGAATGGCCGCCTCGGTGACCGTGGGCAGACGCTCGGGCTGCTACCTGGTCCACCCGTCCTCGGCGGGTGCCGAGATTCGGACGGTGAAACCCGACCGGCCGCACGCGGTGGTGGACGTGGTCCTCGCGGCGATCGAGGAAGGCGGCCAGGGGAGGCGGCAATGCCGGTGAATGACTGGCACATCCTCGGTGACATGGCCACCCGGAGGGTCAACGGGCAGGAGGTCGAGGTCAAGGTCGCGGGCTTTCCCGGCATCCACGCGGCCATCGAGGACTGGGAGACCAGGGAACGCGCACGCCAGGTCCGGGACCTGCGGGAGCTGGGCAGGCTCGTGGACGGTGCCATAGCCCGCCTGCAGACGCGCCACGAGACCGCGCGCGGGGTGAGCGAAGGCCAGGCGAGACGTCCGGCGCCGAAGGTCGGCCCGACGCGGGCGCCGGGTTCTCCAGTCCGGGACGCCACTCCCCGGGCTCCCTAAGCTCTTTGAGCCCCCCGGACTCCCCGGACTCCCCGATGAGCGTGAGGCGGGCCGGACGGAACGGTTACCTCAGCCTCAGCTGAGACCTCCGTTGGCCTGGAGGTTCTGGCCGGTGAGCCAGCGGCCGTCGGGACCCACCAGGAAGGCCACGACGTCCGCGATGTCCGAGGGGGCGCCGAGGCGGGAGAGCGGGGTCAGCGCGGCGATCTGGGTAGGAGCTCCTCCGGGTTGGTGCCGCGCAGGAGGTCGGTGTCCGTGGCGCCCGGGGAGACCGTGTTGACGGTGATGCCCCGTTCGCCGAGTTCGCGGGCCGCGACGGAGGTCAGCTGTTCGAGGGCGCCCTTGCTCGCCACGTAGGGCGCGATGCCCGACGCGGCGCGGACGGTGTTGAGAGTGGAGATGTTGACGATACGGCCGCCGTCACGCATGTGCCTGGCGGCGTACCGGATGGTCAGGAAGGCGGCCTTGGCGTTGACCGCCATGGCGCGGTCGTACAGTTCCTCGGTGGTCTCCGCGATGGGGATCGGAGTGAAGTTCAGCGCGGCGTTGTTGACCAGGATGTCGAGGCCGCCGAGAAGCTCCTCGGCGGTCTCCATCAGCCACTCCGCGGCGCCCGGCTTCCCGAGGTCGGCCTGGACGGCGCGGGCGCTCCCGCCCGCCTCCTTGACCACCCGTTCCACCTCGGACGCGGACGCGGCGGCGTTCGCGTAGCTGAAGAGAACGTCCGCCCCGTCGCGGGCGAGACGCTCCACGATCGCCCGGCCGATGCCCCGGGACCCCCCGGTGACCACCGCCGTCCTACCCTCCAGCACCGCCATGCCGACCTCCGCGCCTCTCCCGTGAGCTCTCAGCCGTCCTTCGGGCCCCGCGTCCACACCTGCCGCGCTCCCCTGCCGCCGTGGCCGGAGCCATCGCCTTCGTCCCGGGAACCCGCGGCCTTCGCGCCCGCTCCCCTTCCGAGCCCCTCTGCCTCCCGCCGCTCCGGGCCCCACCGCGAACCTATGATCGACCGGCGCGGTTGTCGACGCCCTCCCGGGGAGGCGTCCGGCCCGTGAACCGGACGGAGGCGGACCGGGTTCATTGGTACGTTCCAGATCCGTGATGCTCCGGATATGGCGGAGTTTCGGTCTCGCGCCTAATCTGCCCACCATGACCACCGATGGGCGCTCGGCGCACATTCTCGACGTCCTGATCACCGAGTTCGGTGATTCCATGAAACGCGACCCCGCCGCCTTCCGGCGCAAGTTCCGGAAGATGGCCGCCTCGCCCTTCGCCTTCTACCGGGGCAGCGCCTGCCTGTTCTACGCGGACATGACCGGCGCGTTCGCCGACGACGCCTTCCTCGACGAGCAGACGCGGCGCGTCTGGATCCACGGCGACCTGCACGCCGAGAACTTCGGCACCTACATGAACGCCTCGGGCGTCCTGGTGTTCAACGTCAACGACTTCGACGAGGCCTACGTCGGCCCGTACATCTGGGACCTGCGGCGCTTCGCGGCCAGCGTCGCGCTCATCGGGTACGCCAAGGCGCTGTCGGACGACGTCATCACCGGCCTGGTGACCGAGTTCGCCCACTCGTACCTCTCCG
Source organism: Streptosporangium oxazolinicum (assembly GCF_039537505.1). NCBI lineage: Bacteria > Bacillati > Actinomycetota > Actinomycetes > Streptosporangiales > Streptosporangiaceae > Streptosporangium > Streptosporangium oxazolinicum. The sequence goes on along the minus strand of NZ_BAABAQ010000010.1, from coordinate 99,565 downwards.
AGCTGCACGGCATCTCGGAGGGCGGGGACGACGCGATCGGCTCGCTCACCCTGGACACCACGAGCGGGGTGCTCCACCGGGTGCTGCAGCTCGCCCGGCTGAACACCCGGGTGGCGCTGCTGGACCTGGAGACCACCGTCGAGAACTTCGACCGCAGGTTCGCCGTCATGGACGGCCGCTATCCGGTGGACCAGGAGACCCGCGAGGCGGTGGAGGTGGCCTTCCGCGACTACCTGACGACCCTTCCCTCGGTCTCGGAGGTCGAGCACAAGATCAAGGACTTCGCGCTGCGCACCGGCATCGGGATCGGCTCGGCCGGGCTGCCCTCGTACAACATGCTCCTGGAGGGCCACACCCAGGCCCTGGAGAACGACGTCATCCTCTACATGAAGCAGGCCCAGGTCCCGGCCGTGGCGCGGCACATCACCGACGAGAAGGTGCACGGCTACTTCAGGCACCAGGGCCACCGCACCGCGGAGTCGCAGCGGGCCCTTCAGGCGTACGCCGACCCGTGGCTCGGCTACACCACGCTGAACGGCGTCGGCCAGCTGGTCGCCGAGGTCTCCCCCTACTCCGCCGACCTGGCCTGGGGTGACGTCAACGAACCGGACGAGCTGGCCTCGGTCATCCGCGACCTGGGCCGGGCCGTGGCCAGGATGCACTCGGTGGCCGACGACGAGTCCAGCCACGACCTGGTCGACTTCTCCACCGAGGACGCGATCGTGGCCGTGATCGACGGCGACACCGACGGCTTCACCCGCAGCCTCGTCGGCTTCGCCCACGCCTACGGGGCTCGGGCGAGGGCCGACCACGGTCTCTTCGTCGACCTGTTCAGGAACGGCCGCCTCCCCGGCCTCTGACCCCTCGCCCGGCCTCCGCGAAACGCCTTGTCCGAGGCCGGGCATGTCTCATCCGATCCGGCCCCCCTCGCCGCTCACCCGGTCCGGCCCCCTCGCCGCCCGCCGAGGCCGGGCATACCCTCCGCCCCCTCGCCGCCGTCCACCTCCGTTCACCGGCGCTCCACCTCCACCCCTGCCCCCGCCTCGGCCTCGCGCCGGGTAGAGGCCGGGCGGGCCTCGGCGTGATGGCAGGCGACCTGGGCGGCGGCCGAGGACGACAGGACCGGCAGCGGCCGTGACACGCACAGCCCGTCGACCCCTGTTTCGGCCGCCGCGCCCGAGGCCAGGATCTGGCAGCGCGGATGGAAGCGGCAGCCCGGCGGGATCCGGGTCGGGTCCGGTGGCTCGCCGCCCAGCACCACCGGCGACGGCGACTCCGGCAGGACCGACAGCAGCGCCTGGGTGTACGGGTGCGAGGGCGCGGTGAGGATCCGTTCCACCGGCCCCGACTCGACGATCCTGCCGAGATACATCACCGCGACGCGGTCGGCGATGTTCCAGGCCAGCCCGAGGTCGTGGGTGACGACCAGCGCCGACAGGCCGAGCTCGTCGCGGAGGCGGAGCAGCAGGGCGAGGATCTCGCCGCGCACCGACGCGTCCAGCGAGGCCACCGGCTCGTCGGCGACCAGCACCCTGGGGTCGAGCGCGAGGGCCCCGGCGATGACGACGCGCTGGCGCTGGCCGCCGGAGAGCTCGTGCGGGTAGCGGTTGAAGAACCGCTCGGGAGGCCGCAGCCCGGCGCGCGACAGCGCCGACGCGACCCGCTCCCCCTCCGCGGGCAGGCGGTGGATGCGCGGCCCCTCGGCCACCGCCTCGTAGACGGTGTGCCGGGGGTTGAGCGATCCCGTGGGGTCCTGGAGCACGAGCTGCACCTCGCGCCGGTGGGCCCGCAGCGCGCGCGAGGAGTAGGCCAGCGGGACACCGCCGTACAGGACCGACCCCGAGGCGGGCCGCTCCAGGCCGAGCAGGGTGCGGGCCAGCGTCGTCTTGCCACAGCCGGACTCGCCGACCAGCGCGACGATCTCCCCTTGGCCCACGACGAGGTTCACCCCGTCCACCGCGCGGGCGCGACGCCCGCGCGAGACGAACTCCACGCGCAGGTCCCGCGCTTCGAGCAGGGTCATCGGGTCTCCTCGTGGACGCGGACGTGGACACACGCGGCGGTGTGCGCCACCTCGGAACGACCCGCCGCAGCACGACCCGCCTCGGCACCGCCCGCTTCCGCACGGCCCACTTCAGTACGACCCGTTTTGGTACGGCCCACCGGCCAGAGCTCGACCGGCTCCGACGCGCACGAGACGAGCGACACCGGGCAGCGGGGATGGAAGGAGCACCCCGTGGGCGGGTGGGCCGGGTCGGGCGGGTCCCCGCCCAGTCCCCTGGGCGCCATCCTGGAGGCGGGGTCGCCGACGGTGGGGAACGCCTCGGCCAGCGCCCTGCTGTAGGGGTGCCCGGCGTCCCCGAAGACCTCGTGCGAGGGACCGGACTCGACCACGCGGCCCGCGTACATGACCGCCAGCCGGTCGCACGTCGCGGCCAGCACCGACAGGTCGTGAGAGATCATGACGAGGCCGATCCCGTGTTCGGCGATGAGCGAGCGGATCAGCGAGAGCACCTGCGCCTGGATCATCACGTCCAGCGCGGTGGTCGGCTCGTCGGCGACGATCAGGCGCGGGGAGCAGGCGAGCGCCATCGCGATCATCACGCGCTGGCGCTGCCCGCCGGACAGCTCGTGCGGGTAGCTACGCGCCCGCCAGGCGGGCAGGCCGACCTGCTCCAGCAGCTCCGCCGTCCTGCGCCGCGCCGCCGCGCCGGTCGCGATGCCGTGCACCCGCAGCGGCTCGGCGATCTGGTCGCCGATCCTGCGCACCGGGTTCAGGGCGTGCTGGGCGCCCTGGAAGATCAGGGAGGCCGACGCCCACCGGACCGCGCGCAGCCGCCCCCAGCTCATCGTGAGGACGTCCTCGCCGTCCAGCAGGATCTCCCCGGACACCAGCGCGTCCCTGGGCAGCAGCCGCAGCAGCGACATGGCCAGCGTCGACTTGCCCGACCCCGACTCCCCCGCCACGCCGAGGGCCTCGCCCTCCGCCAGGCCGAGCGAGACACCCCGCACGGCCGGGACGTCCCCGGCCGCGCTCCGGTAGGTCACCGCCACGTCGCGCAGTTCGAGCAGGGTCACGAGACCCCCCGGACGCGCGGGCCGGACACGGCCGGGACGTCTGGAAACCACGGGTCGATCACGGTCACGAGGCCCCCCGAAGGCGTGGGTTGAGTACGGTCTCCAGGGCGCGTCCGCAGAGGGTGAACGCCAGGACGACCAGGACGATGCACAGGCCGGGTGGCAGCACGTACCACCAGGCGCCCGAGGTGGCCGCGCCCCAGTCGTAGGAGCCGCGCAGCATGCCGCCCCACGACACCTGGCCCGAGTCCGCGCCGAGGAAGGCGAGGGTGGACTCGGTGACGATCGCGCTCGCCACCGTGAGGGTGGTGTTGGCCAGGACCAGCGGGGCGACGTTCGGCAGCACGTGCCGGGTCATGACGTGCCAGTGCCCGGCGCCCAGTGCCCTGGACCTCTCGATGTAGGGCCTGGCCTCGACCGCCAGCGTCTGGGCCCGGATCAGCCTCGCCGTGGAGGCCCAGGAGGTTACCCCGATCGCCAGGATGATCGTGGACGCGCCGCCGCCGAGGACGGCCGCGAGCACCAGGGCCAGGACGAGGGCGGGCAGCACCAGGAACCAGTCGGTGACGCGCATCAGCACGGCCGAGACCCAGCCCCGGAAGTGCCCGGACGCGATGCCGAAGACCGTACCGATCACCATGCTGAGCAGGGCCGACATGAACCCGATGAGCAGCGAGACCCGCGCGCCCCACAGGAGCATGAGCAGGACCGAGCGGCCGGACTCGTCGGTGCCGAGCGGGAAGTCCGCGCTCGGCGGCGCCATCTTGGCACCCGTCGCCCTGGTCACGTCCATGCCGGACGGGTCGGTGACCAGCGGCGTGAGAAGGGCCGCCAGGACGGCGACCAGCAAAATCGCCGCGCCGTACAGCCCGGCCCTGTTTCCGCCGTACGCGCGGCAGAACCGCGCGAGGGCGGCGCGGCGGCGCGCCCTCGCGATCGCACGCGACGTCCCGGCGCCGTCGCCGACCTCGCGCGGGGTCCCCTCCTTCGTGCTCACGCCGACCTCACCCTCGGATCCAGGACGTGGTAGACCACGTCGGCCAGCGTGTTCATCACGATCACCGCGACGCAGACGAGCATGAAGGTCCCCTGCATGACCGCGTAGTCGGGCCCCTTGATCGCCTCGACGAACAGCAGGCCGAGGCCGGGCCAGGAGTAGACGAACTCCACCGAGACCGCGCCGCCGACCACGAACCCGATCTGCATGAACACCAGGGTCACCGTCGGCAGCAGCGCGTTCGGCACCGCGTGGCGCCGCCGGACGTCGTCGTCGCGCAGGCCCTTGGCGCGGGCGGTGGTCACGTAGTCCTGGCCGATCTCGTCGAGCAGCGAGGAGCGCATGACCAGCAGGTACTGCGCGTAGACGACGGCGACCAGGGTGAGGCACGGCAGCACCAGGTGGTGGGCGACGTGCAGGAGGTAGAGCGGCCCGTCCGGCGCGTCGACGTCCTCCATGCCCCGGGTGGGAAACAGGCCGGGGATCGGGCCCATCCCCGCGGCGAGGACCATGAGCAGCAGCAGTCCCAGCCAGAAGGTCGGCACCGACCACAGGGTGAGCGCGGTCCCCGTGGAGAAGCGGTCGAACCGGCCGCCGTGGCGCCAGGCGGCCCTGGTGCCCTGCCACATGCCCAGGCCGACCGCGATGGCGAGCCCGGTGCCCACCAGCAGCAGCGTCGGGCCCACCCGCTCGCCGATGAGTTCGGCGACCGGCCTGCGGTACTCGTACGAGGTGCCGAGGTCCAGCCGCAGGGTTCGCAGCACGAAGTCCAGGAACTGCTCGCCCAGCGGCCGGTCCAGGCCCATCTGCCGTCTGAGCAGGGCGAGCTGCTCGGGGGTGACCGGCACGTCGCGGGTGTAGGCGATGGTGGGGTCGCCGGGGATGAGGCGGAACAGGAAGAACGTCGCGACGATCACCAGCCCGATGCCGAGCAGCGCCCCGCCGAGCTTGGCCAGCGCGTAGCGCGCCAGCCCCCGGCGGGCGCCGCCCTGATCGTCCTTCGGCGGCGCCTTCGTCAGCTCGTCCAGCGATGTGCTCATCGTGCTCATCGGCCGCTACTCGCGGTCGTCGGCGGTGGCGCGGCGCCGCCTGACGAGGAGGAAAATCCCGGCTCCGGCCAGTACGACGACGACCGCCACGACGGCCAGGATGACGCCGTTCCCCGAGTCGTCTCCGGCCGGGGCGGCGGGACGCTCCACCGCCCGCAGGGAGTAGACCGGCCAGTAGCCGCTCCCGCCGTACAGGATGCCCTTGTCCTCCGGGATCGGGGTGATGGAGGCGATCCGGTCCTTGCGGTAGACCTCAAGGTTGTTGGGGTAGTAGAGCGCGACGACGGGGGCCTCGGTGTAGAGCCGCTCCTGCATCCGCTTGATCAGGTCCACGCGCTTGGCCCGGTCGAGTTCGGCCAGCTGCGCCTGGTAGAGCCTCTCGAACTCGTCGTCGCAGAAGAACGACTCGGTGCCGCCGCCCTCGCCGCTCGCGGTGGGCCTGCGGCTGCACAGGTGGGTGGCGAGGACCTCCTCGGGGTCCGGGTTGACCGACCAGCCGCTGATCGCGATGTCGTAGAGCGCCGTACCGCCCGTCTCCTCGGTGAACTTGTTGGAGTCGAGCTTGCGGGTGGTGATCCGGATGCCGACGTCCCTGAGCCAGCCGGTGAGGAACTGGGCGAGCTTGTCCTCGACGGGGTCCTCGGTGTGGATGCTGAAGCGCATCTCCAGCGCGCGGCCTCCACCGGGCATGGTCCGGATCCCGTCGGCGCCCCTGGCGTATCCGGCCTCGTCGAGGAGGCGGTTGGCCTCGGCCGGATCGAAGGTGACGGCCTTGTCGCCCTCGGCCCTCCAGAAGAACTCCTTGTACATCGGCGGGATGATCGAGCCGTCGGCCGGGACGGCGAGCCCGTTCTGCACCTGCTCGACGAGGGTCTTCTTGTCGATCGCGTGGTGGATGGCGCGGCGCACCCTGGCGTCCTTCAGCGCGGGGTGCCCGTCGCCGATCGGCTCGCCGTCCGCCGTCTCGGCGCCCGGGTTGAACTGCAGGTAGCTGGCGCGGCGGCCCGGGGTGTTCCACTGCACGAGGTTCGGGTCGCCCGCGAGGGCCTGGAACTGCGGGGGTGCCAGCCGCCCGATCCAGTCGACGTCGCCCTTCTTCAGCCCGGCGTTGGCCGCCTCCGGGTTCTCGTAGAAGATGACGTGCAGCTCGTCGATCTTGGGGGCGCCGCGCCAGTACGACGGGTTGGCCCTGAGCTTCACGTAGTTGTTCTTGCTGTGCTCGACGGCGACATAGGGTCCGCTGCCGACGGCGGGGTAGGTCTCGTTCTCGAAGGTGCCGATGTCGGGCACACCCTCCCACACGTGCTTGGGCACGATCGGGATCGGCAGCTCCAGCATCGAAGCCTGCGGCTTCTTCGTCTTGATGACGAGGGTCCGGTCGTCGGGCGCCGTCACGGTGTCGAAGTTCTCGACGGCGGGGCCGTTCGCCGTCTTCGCCGCGTCGTCCGTCATGATCTTGTTGAAGGTCCACGCGGCGTCCCCGGCGGTGACGGGCCTGCCGTCCGACCAGGTGGCTCCGGCCCGGATCGTGAAGGTCCAGGTCAGCTTGTCCGGGGACGTCTTCCACGACTCGGCGAGGTCGGGGCTGGGCTTCAGGGTCTTGGGGTCGGAGACGGTGAGGTAGCCGTGCGTCCAGCGGTGGATCGACGTCGAGATCAGCCGGACCGCGAGGAACGGGTTCATCGAGTCCATGCTCTGTGTCGCGCCCAGCCGGACGATCCTCTTCTCCGGCTGGGGCGCCCGCGCGGCCGAGGCCCGCAGAGCGGGATGCGCGGGATGCGCGAGCGCGCCGGGAGCCCCCGAGACCCCGGAGCCTCCGGAAGGTGACGCGTGCGCCCCGGGAAGGGCCGCCGTCACCCATGCCATCGACAGTCCCAGGCTCAGCGCCAGCAGACGCGCACCCGTTCTGAGCATGCCGTACCCCCACCTTCGGATCGGTGACTTTCTGACAACGAAGGCACACCATACGAACGGCACGTGTCAACGAGCGGTGGAAGATTGTTTCACTCTCGTTTTATTTGGCGACATTATTTTTCAGGCCCCCTGCCACAAAGGGGATTTAAGATCATAAAAGGGATGAGCAACGCGCAGAACCGACCGGTTGGTATGGACGCGGTCACCGGGGTGCGGCATGCTACAGAACATGACTCTGTTCTCGGTGGAAGGCAAGACCGTCGTCGTCACCGGCGGGTCCCGGGGAATCGGCCGGATGATCGCGGCCGGGTTCGTCGACGCGGGAGCCACGGTGTACATCTCCGCGCGGAAGGCGGCCGAGGTCGGCAAGACGGCCGCCGAGCTGGGGTGCGTCGCCGTCCCCGCCGACCTGTCCACCGAGGACGGGGTGTCCGCGCTGTTCGAGGCGGTCGCGGAGCGGGAGTCCCGGCTTGACGTGCTGGTCAACAACGCCGGGGCGACCTGGGGAGCGCCGCTGGAGGAGTACCCCGAGCACGCCTTCGACAAGCTCTGGGGGATCAACGTCAAGGGCGTGTTCTCCCTGACCCGGCGGTTCCTGCCGCTGCTGCGCGCCGCCGCGACCCTGGAGGACCCGGCCAGGGTGATCAACATCGGCTCGGTGGACGGCCTCCGGGTGCCGACGATGGAGACCTACGCCTACTCGGCGGCCAAGGCGGCCGTGCACATGCTCACCCGGCACCTGTCCCAGCGGCTCGCCAGGGAGTCGATCACGGTCAACGCGATCGCCCCGGGGCCGTTCGATTCGAAGATGATGGCCTTCGCGCTCGACGACCCGGCGACGCGCGCGGCGATCGCCTCCCACGTCCCGCTGGGCAGGATCGGCAGCCCCGAGGACATGGCGGGCACCGCGATCTTCCTGTCCTCGCGCGCGGGCGCCTACCTCACCGGGGCCGTGATTCCGGTCGACGGCGGCCTCTCCGGCCACGCGTAGCCCCACCGGATCGCGGGATTCTTCACCCATGACCAGATTATTGGGACTCTGAGCAACAAAAGCCCCATCCGTAACACAAGTGTAAAATTTTATCCCTTGCCGTCATTTCTTCCAGATGACAGCTTTACCTCATGCTGAAGCGTTTCAAGGTGATGGCACCGGCCGTACTGGCCGTGGCCATCGCCCTTCCCGCCGGAGCCGCCCAGGCGGATCCCACTCCGGCCGCACCCTCCGCGACCACCTGTGACGCTACCCAGACTCCCCCGGCGTACAACGGCAAGGTGCCGACGCCGAAGAGCGTTCTCGGCTTCGAGCTCGGCGAGCGGGAGGTCACCTCGGCCGAGTCCGACACCCTGCTCACCGCGATCGACAGGGCCAGCGACCGGGTCGTCTCCGGCACCCTGGCCACGACCGCCGAGGGACGCCCGCTGAAGTACGCGATCGTCGGCACCTCGAACAACATCAGGAACCTGCGCGCGATCGAGTCCTCGATCAAGCTGCTGCGCAACCCCCTCACCCCCGCCCCCGTGGCGAAGGTCCTCGCCAGGAACACGCCCGCGATCCTGTGGGTGGCCGGAAACGTGCACGGCGGCGAGGAGAGCGGCACCGACGCGGCCCTGCGGACCCTGCACGACCTGGCGGGGCGGGACGACTGCGCGGCCAAGCGGATCCTCGACAACGCCATCGTGGTGATCCTGCCGACGCAGAACCCCGACGGCCGCGAGGCAGACACCCGGCGCAACGCCTACTCGTTCGACATGAACCGCGACTGGTTCGCGCGGACCCAGCCGGAGACCGACGGCAAGATCGAGCTGATGCGCAAGTATCCGCCGCAGCTCTTCATCGACGCCCACGAGATGGGCGGCACCGAGTTCTTCTTCCCGCCGAACGCCGACCCGTTCTACCACGACATCGCCGAGCCGGCGATCGACTGGATCAACAACACCTACGGCGCCGCGATGATCGACGAGTTCACCCGGCGAGGGATCCCGTTCTTCAACCGCGACGTCTACGACATGTTCTACATGGGCTACGGCGACACGGTCCCGACGACCGGGTTCAACGCGGCGGGCATGACGTACGAGAAGGGCAGCGCCTCCCCGATCGCCACCCGGGCCTTCGAGCAGTGGCTCACCCAGTGGGTCTCGCTCTCGGCCGCCGCCGCCAAGAAGACCGAGATCCTCACCACCTGGCACGGCATGTACGCCGACGCGCTCAAGCAGGGCCTTGAGGGCAAGCTGGAGCCGAACCAGGTCTACAACCCGGGCAACGAGGTCATCACCCAGGTTCCCGACCGCAAGGTCCGCCACTACTTCCTGCGCGCCGACGACCCCGCCAAGAAGGCGGAGACCGAGCTGATCGTACGGCGGCTCCAGCGCATGGACGTCCAGGTGTTCAAGCTCGCCCTGCCGCTCACGGTCAAGGACTTCAAGGCGTACGGCAGGCCCGAGGCGAGGACCACCCTGCCCAGGGGCACCTACTGGATCCCGATGGCCCAGGGCCAGAAGCACTGGATCCAGGCCATGCTGAACGAGGACACCTACACGCCGTTCCCCTACTTCTACGACGTGACCGCGTGGAGCATGCCACTGCTCGGCAACGTCTCCGGCGGGTCCTCCGGCCAGGTGCTGCTGCCCATCGCGACGCCGGTCCAGCAGGTGGACGCCCCGTCGACCAAGGTCACCACCTCCCGCAAGATCGGGGTCCTGCAGCTGTCCGGCGGCACGGCGCAGAACGCCGCCGAGTCCTCCGGCTGGCTGCGTCACCGCCTCGACCGCGACTGGAAGCTGCCCTACACGGTGCTCACCCCGGCCGACGTCGCCGCGGGCAAGCTCACCGGACTCGACGTGGTGCTCGTGCCCGACGGCTCCGCCAACTCGGCGAACACCGTCCTCGGCGACGCCGGTCGCGCGGCACTGCGCGCCTGGGTCAACGGCGGCGGGCGGTACGTCGGCTGGGCGGGCGGCACCCAGCTCGCCGTCCTGGCCGGTGTCTCCGGTGTGACGCTGACCGAGCCGACCTCGGACGTCCCCGGCACGCTCTTCAGGACGAACGTGGCCCAGGGTCCGCTGAGCAAGGGTGTCGGGTCGAGCGTGATGCAGTTCTACGCGTACGACCTGGTCATGCGCGCCGCCAACCCCGCGCACGTGGTCTCCTCCTACCCGGCCGCGAACTCCCCCGATTGGTACCAGTCCGGTTTCGCGCTGGGCGCCGAGGAGCTCGGCGGGACGGCGGCGGCGGTCGACGAGCCGGTGGGCAACGGTCACGCGGTGCTGTTCGCCGCCGACCCGAACTTCCGCGCCTTCACCGACGGCACGATGAAGATCATCTCCAACGCGATCACCGCCGACCTGCCGTCCGCCTCCGCGCGGGCGCGGGCCCTCGCCCCCGTCCCCGACGCCTCCCGGGCCGTCGCGGCCATCCCGGACCGCGGATCGCCGATCCGCGTCACGGTCCCCGCGTCCGACCGTGACAAGGTCACCGCGGCGCTGAAGGGCTTCGGCGCCACCTGGACCGAGCAGCCCGCCACCGACGGAGCCGTCCGGTTCACGGTCGCCAACCCCGAGGAGCTCGACCTGCACGAACACCCCTGGGCCCGGAAGCTCCCCGGTGCCCTGCGCACCGCCGGGGTCTCCCCGCTCGCGGTGGTGATGCCCCAGTAACAGCAGCGATGACACCGCGCGGCGCGCGTCCCCTTCCCCGGGACGCGCGCCGCGTCGTTCGTACGGGCCGTCACCGCGGTGAGGCCGGTCCGGTCAGGCCGTGTTGCACGATCGGGCCGAACCAGGTGACCAGGTCGTCGACGGACGCGGACGCGACCGGCTCGATCCGTACGATGTAGCGCGCCACCGCGAGGCCCAGGATCTGCACGTTCAGCATGGCGACCCGCACCGCGGCGTCCGGTGTGCCGAGCATCGTCACCAGCCGGGCGGTGATCTCCCGGTCGATGTACTGGCGGAGCAGGGTCTCGGAGTCGTCGTGCGTGAGGGCCGAGCGGGTGAGCGTCACGAGCGGGGTGCGGTCGGACTTGTCGAGGTTCTCCACGAGCGTGCGGACCATGCGCGCGCCGATGTCGTCCAGGCCGCCGGTGAAGACCGATTCAATGGCGGACGGAACGTGCTCCGGCACCTTGAGAGCGGCCCCGAACAGGCCCTGCTTGGTGCCGAAGAAGTAGAACACCATCGCCGGGTCGACCCCTGCCTCGGCAGCGACCGCGCGCATCGTGGTGCCGCCGTAGCCGTGCTCGCGAAACAGCACGCGGGCCGCTTCCAGGATCCGCTGCCTGCTCTCCGCGCCTGACCGCCAGCGCCCGGGGCGGCTTGAGGGATTCGGTTCTGTCATGACGGGAGCACTCTATCGAACCCTTTCTTCATCAGTCGATTGAGTTTTGCCCGCCCCACCGGCTAGATTGAAACCTCATCAACCGGTGAAGAAAGGTGGAGAACGATGCGGGTGATCGTGGCCGGCGCGGGGATCGGCGGACTGACGCTGGCCCAGGGGTTACACCGGGCAGGGATCGACGTCATGGTGTACGAGAAGGACGAGGCGCGGGGCCGTCCCCAGGGCGTCAGCCTGCACGTCGACGATCGGGGGGCGGAGGCGCTGCGCGCGTGCCTGCCCCCGGGGCACCTGGCGATGGCGGAGGCCACCATGGGCGGGCTGCGCGACCGGACTCTGCTGCTGTCCGAGGTGGACGGCGAGCTCGTGGTCGCCGGCACCCGGCCTTCCGATGGCACGGCGGGGCGACGGCCGGGCCGTCAGACCCATCGGCGCCTGCTGCGGGCGGTGCTGCTGACCGGGCTGGAGGACAGGGTGCGGTTCGGGGCGGCGTTCACGCGGTTCGAGCAGCGCGCCGACGGCAGGGTCCGGGTGTGGCTGGCCGATGGCCGTACGGACACCGCGGACGTGCTGGTCGGCGCGGACGGGGTCGGTTCGGCGGTCCGCCGTCAGTACCTGCCGCACGTGGGGGTGGTCGACACGGGGAGGCGCATGGTGATGGGCGCGACACCACTGCGGGCCGTGGCCGGAACGGGGCTGCCCGCCCTGGTCGGCGACAGCGGCACCAGCGCGCGGGTGCGCGGCATGACGATGGCGCTGGGCGTCCACCGGTTCACCGGGTCGCCGGCCGCCGCCCGGGAGCGGTGGCTGCCCGCCCTCGACTCCCGCGTCGTCGCCGACGCCGAGGACTACGTGATGTGGTGCCTGCCCGTCACCCAGGCCCAACTTGGGCCTGCCGGCTCGCCGGACGCGGTCTGGCGGCTCGCCCGGGAGCTGGCCACGGGCCTGCACCCGGCGTTGCGGCTGGTCGTCGACGAGGCGTGGCCGGACGCCACGGTCGCGCTGCGGATCGGAATGATCCCGCCGGTTCCGGCGTGGCCGGCCGGTCCGGTGACGGTCATCGGCGATGCCGTTCACGCGGCCCCGGGATTCGGCGGCAACCTGGCGATGCAGGACGCGCGCCGTCTCCGTGACGCCCTGGCCGCGCATGCCCGCGGTGAGCGGGATCTGCTCACCGCGATCGGCACCGCCGAGCAGGCGATGCGCCACGACAGCGTCCCCGCCCTCGACACCCTCGGCGCCCTCGACGCCCAGGGCCGCGGCCCGGCGCGCGAGTTCCGTCCCGGCGGAGCGGCCGTGCCGATGCCGGTGGGTCAGCCGCGCGAACCGCTGCTCGCGGCGGCCCCGGCCCGGTCGTCCTCACGGACCACGGATGCCCATGATGGCGCGGAGCCGGGCGCGTGACCATGGGCGTGCTCACGCGGAGGTCACTGACCTTGTTCGCCGCCGTGGGCGGCTGGCGGACCGTCGCCGAGGCCGTGGTGTCGAAGGCGGTGTTCCTGATCGCCCATCTGCTGACCGGCCGGGTTCTCCTCTCCGCGCTGGTGGCGGTCGGTGCCGTCGCGGTGTTCGCGATCGTCCGGGCGTGCACCGACCGGAAGTACTGGCAGGCGGGGGCCGGGCTCATGATCGTGGGGGTGTCCGCGTCGCTGGCCGGCGGCACCGGACAGGCGGTCGACTTCTACCTCGTCAGCGTGTCGCTGCCGGCGGTCGCGGGGACGGTGTTCCTGGTGTCCATGCTGGTGCGGTGGCCGATCATCGGGGGGCTGGTCGAAGGACTGCGCGGTGAGCGGTCCGGCTGGCGGCGCGATCGGGCGCGGCTGCGGCGCTACCAGGCGTGCACGGCGGTGTTCCTGGCGAAGTTCGGCCTCTCCGTGACGGTGATGGTGCCGCTGTACCTGGCGGGGCGGGTGACCGCTCTGGGCATCGCCGCGACGGTGCTGGGCACGCCCGCGACGGGCCTGTGCGCCTACGCGTGCTGGCGGATCCTGCGTACGGAGGCGAGCCCGCGGGAAGCGGGTCCGGCCGTCACCGTACCGGGCCACGGTTGAGAGCGGCCGTCCCGCCGAACGGGTTCGGGCCGACGAGGAGTGGCACGGGCCGGCCTTCCGCTTCGGCAAGACGCCCGAAAGTCACCTGGCCGGCCTTCGCCTGCGCGGAGCCGTCCTGTGGATCCGAAGCCCTCACCTCGCCTAAAGATCCGAATTTCGCACGAACCCTGGGGCGGCGGCGGCCCCGGGTCCGTACAGCAGGAACCTGTACGGACCGTCCCGCACGGGACGTCAGAGCGCTTCGGCCAGGGCGCGGGCCAGGGTCGCGGCGGCGCCGGGCACGTACCGCAGGAACAGGTACGGCTCGGTGAGCTCCACCTCGATGAGAGCCGGACTGCCGTCGGCGAGGCGGACCAGGTCCACGCGGGCGTAGAGCACCTCGGGAAACTCACCGAGCACCCGCTCGGCCAGCGCGATCTGGTCGGGTTCGGGGACGCGCGGTTCCCCGTGGTCGTTCCCCCGCCCCGGCCTGGTGGCGCTCTCCACCAGCATCGCGTTGCGCCGGATGGCATGACTGAACCGGCCGCCGAAGTACAGCAGCGAGGTCTCCCCCTCGGTCTCGACCATGTCCAGGTACGGCTGGACCATCGCGGTCCGTCCCCCGGCGGCCAGCCGGGCCGCGTGGGCCTCGGCCTCCTTCCGGTCCCCGGTCCTGATCGTGTCGCGGGCTCCCGCCGAGATGGAGGGCTTGACCACGTACTCGCCCAGGACCGGGAAGTCCACGGCCTCACCCGGCGCGACCCAGTAGGTGGGAATGGACGGCACGTCCAGGTCCCGCAGGTAGACCTTGTCGGTGTTGCGCTCCAGCACGGCCGCCGGATTGAACAGCCGCGTGACCGCCTCCGTCCGGTGGGCCCACGCGAGGAACTCCGCCCGCCGACTCACGTAGTCCCAGGGCGTACGGACCACGACGGCGTCGAACGCGGCCCAGTCGACCCCGGGGTCGTCCCACCGCGCGATCCGCCCGGTGATCCCCTCCTCGGCCCACGCCGCGACGGCGACCTCCTTCTCGTCGTCGAGCCCGTCCGGGTCGGCGAAGGTCACATACGCCACGGAAACGCCCACGAAAACCCCCTGCGTCAGCACCAAATAACCAGAAGGCACCTTACCCAGAAGCGACATGCCGAGCCATGGACTGGATGTCGCATATTTCCGGCAACGGGTGCGCACCGATATGGCTTATCGCCCGCAGCATCCACTCCTCCTGGCACCTGTGCCGGGTGATGGGCGTGGTGGCGACGCGTGCGACGAGACCGCTCAAAGCGGGTCACCCAATGCCGTGACCAAAAATGGTCACCGGGTCGCCTGTAATCGCATAGCCCGCTGGAGAGGACAGGTCATGTCCGATCGGTGATGAGAAGGCGCGATCGTCTCCATCCACGGCAACAGTCATCGGCCATCGGCATCGGTGTGAACAGCGTCGGAGTTTCCCCCTTGCGGCGTGCTGCAATATATCCATTATGGATATATCCTGCGAGTCATGGGCAAGATGACGGAAGCGACCTACTTCATCCTTTCGGCACTGCTGGACGGACCGCTGCACGGCTACGGGATCATTCTGCGCACGCGGGAGCAGTCGGGCGGGCAGGTGCGGATCGCCGTCGCCACGATGTACCGCACCCTGGACCGCCTGGAGGAAGAAAGCCTGGTGGCGACGGACCACGAGCAGGTCGTGGACGGTCGCGTCCGGCGTTACTACCGGATCACCGACGAGGGGACGGACGCCGTTCGGGCGGAGGCCGCGCGGCTCCAGCGGGCCGTCAACCTCGTCACCGGCCGGGTCGCGGTAACCGGCGCATGAGCGGCCGCCTGGAGGCTTGCTACCGCCGCCTACTGCTGCTCTACCCCAAGGACTACCGCGATCGGCATGGCGAGGAGCTGATCGGCACGCTGATACTCGCCTCCCGTCGCGACACGGCATCAATCCCGCGCCGCCCGCTCATCCGCGAAATGGCCGCGCTCATGTCCGGCGCGTTCGCCGCGCACGCGCTCGAGGCGCGAAGGACCCGCGCGCCCTGGTGGGCGGACGGGCTGCACCTGGCCGTGCTCGCACTGATCGTGGCGGAGTTCTCCATGGCCGGGCCGGCGAGGTTCCCATTGGGGACCGAGACGTCGATCGCGCTTCTCCTGCTGGTGACGCTGGGCTGGGTAAGACCGGCCCTACCCCTGGCGCTGTTCGTCTTCGAGGTCCTCACGCCCCTGGAGCCGTCAATCCGCAGCCACGTGATCGTCGTGGGCTTGGCGGTGCTCGCCGTACGGCCCGGCAAGGGGCTGACCAGACGGTCGTGGACGTGGGCGCTCATCCCCGCCTTCTTCTGGCTGCCCTCGGTCGGCCGCTTCGGACTGTACGCGCATGCGCCATGGGCCCAGGTCAGCACGGGTATCGACGTACTGCTGCTCGGTGCGGCACTGTGGGCCACCCTGATCGCCAGGGACCCGCGCTGGACCCTGGCGAGCGCGATCTACGCCGGGACCGGCCTCGTGCTCTTCCAGTTCGACGGTCAGTGGGCATACCTGCCCTGGCACAGCACACGCGACTACCTCTACTGGGGACTGGTGTCCCTGCTCGTGACAGCCTCGGTGGTCGCCGCCCGCCGTACCAGGAGACGGATCTGATGCTTACGGCGCCCCTCAGCCCGCTCGCGTCGACTTCGGCCCTGTTCAGCCGCAGGCGCTCCCCCAACCTGGTGATCGTTTCCGGTCGCAGCACCAACTGAAGCGTGTCTCTCCGACACAGCGCAGGGTTGTTCGCCACCTCCTCAGATTCACGCCGATGTCACTTCGTGACCCCCGGCCCGGAGGGTGGACCGATGGTCGCTCTCCACCGTCCGCGCTGGAGGTGGATGGCGCCGTCCGGGGTGATGCGCACCCAGGCGCCGTGCAGCGGCAACTCGCCATGCCGGAGCCAGTAGGTGCGCACCCCTTCCAGGACGTCCCACGATGTCCCAATGCTGGAGCATCTGCACCACCAAGCTGGGAAGCGTGGATGACGAAGTGGGCCGTCCGGTGATCGTGTCCCCGACGTGGGCATGGTCCGCGTGTCTCCCGGCTACCTGGGTGACCAGCGTCTGATCGCTGTAGGCAGCCCCCGCCCACGCTTCAGCGTCGGCTTGGCCGTCGTGCAGCTCCCACGTACGGCTGTAGGTCCCGGAAGGGGTGCCCCACCGATGCGCCCCGGCAACCACCGACGACATCGGCCTCAACAGCGTGCACCTCACCCGAACACGGCGGCGGCCCGCTCAACCGTGAGCACACCGAACCCGATCGAGATGGAGCCACCCGCCTCAACGCGGTCCGGTACGGCGACAGCCCACCCGAAGTCCAGCAGACCAGGAGGTCGGGCCTTCAGGTGCGCCGGAGACTTCGGAGACCGTTCTCAGATCGCGGCCAGGTCCGCGGTGACGTTCGCCGCCGGTGTGCTTCGTGCCCGGTTCCAGGAGGTCCCGGCCCAAAGGTGCAGTGTCTCGGCGTCCCCTCGGGCCGCCGCGGCGCGGCGCAGCGGCGCCGTAAGATGGTGGACCTGCGGATAGGCCGCGGGGGCCCGGCCGGAGTACTCCGTCATGAATCGGTTGACCAGGCCGCGCGCCGGACGTCCGGTGAAGGCTCTGGTGACGGCGGTACGCGTGAAGCGGGGATCGGTCAGCGCCGCCCGATGGACCACGCTGGTCCCGCTCTCGGGACAGAGCAGGAAGGCGGTGCCCGCCACGGCCGCGACCGCTCCCGCGGACAGGACCCGGGAGACGTCGGCGGACGAGGCGACACCGCCCGCCGCGACGAGGGGAAGCCGTGACACCTCTCGCACCTGGGAGAGCAGCCGCTCCAGGCTCATCGCCTCGACGTCCGCATTGGTGAACGACCCGCGATGGCCACCCGCCTCCTCCCCCTGGACGCACAGCACATCGGCGGCCGAGGCGAGCCGTGCCTCGGCCGCCGACGTCACCGTGACCATCACAGTGGTCCCCCTGTGGCGGAACGCCTGGATCAGCTCGTCCTCCGGACAGCCGAACGTGAACCCCACCACCGCGGGCGGATCCGTCAGCAGATCCGCGACCTTGGCCGTGAAATCGTCGTCGCCCCCGCGCGGGATTCCCAGGGTGGCGCTCAGCAGCCGCGCCTCTCCCTCGATGACTCGCGCGTAGGCGTCGATCTCAGCCTGATCGACCTCGTCGGCCGTAGGCATGAACACGTTCACCCCGAACGGACGGGAGGTGAGCTCACGCGTCCGCTCGATCTCCTGGCGTGTCCGCGCGGCCGTCTTGTAGCCTGCCGCGAGAAATCCCAGACCCCCGGCTTCGGACACGGCCGCGGCCAGCTCGGGAGTGGACGCCCCACCGGCCATGGGAGCCTGCACGACCGGCAACCCGAACGACCACGACGCCAGATCAGACATGGGACATCGGCATCTCCTCCCTCAGCGCACCCGAGGCGTCGCCAGAGCCGCCACGACGGTGAACGTGGCGGACGGCCACACCACGGGCGATCTCCATCGGGCGCTGAAAGCCTATGTCACCCGGCTCCACCTCTCGTGTGAGTTCGAGGTGGCCCCATGTCAGGCGGGTGGGGCATCGGCCTGTCACGGCGGACGCGGCCTGCCGGGCGGCGCGGTCCGCGTCGCTCGCCCGATCTTGGCGTTGACGGCGGTGATCCGGCACACCGGTGCCACCGGCCGACTCGTCACCCGGTCACTGCCCCGGCTTCCGGCTTACTCGTCCAGGCTCCACGGACCGGCTCCGGGTCGGGGGCGTCGACGAGGAGTTTGGCGACGGCGTCGCCGATGTCGGTGGGGTTCCAGCGGGTGTTCCGGTCGGCGCGGGGGCCGTGCCGCCAGCCGTCGGCGAGGGAGACGGCTCCGCCCTCGACCTCGAAGACCCTGCCGGTGACGTGCCGGGATCCGGTCGAGCCGAGCCAGGTCACCAGGGGCGCGATGTTGGCCGGGTGCGCGGCGTCGAAGCCGCCCACCGGCCCGGCCGTCGTGGTGAGGACCTCCTCGGTCATCCGGGTGCGGGCGGCCGGGACGATCGCGTTCACCGTGACGCCGTGGCGGCCGAGCTCCGCGGCGGCGGTCTGGGTGAGTGCCACGACACCCGCCGTGGCCGCGGAGTGGTTGCCCTGGCCGACGCCGCCGAACAGCCCGGCCCCGGAGGAGGTGTTGATCACCCGGGCGTCCACGAGGTCGCCCGCCTCCGACCGCTCCCGCCAGTGGGCGCCCGCGTGCCGCAGCGGCAGGAAGTGGCCCTTGAGGTGGACCCGGATCACGTCGTCCCACTCCTGCTCGGTCATCGAGACCAGCATCCGGTCACGGACGAACCCGGCGTTGTTCACCAGCACGTCCAGCCGTCCGAAGGCGCTCAGCGCCATCTTGACCAGGCGGGCCGCGCCGTCCCACGCGGTGACGTCATCGCTATTGGCCACGGCCCGGCCGCCCAGGTCGCGGATCTCCTCGACCACCTCCAGGGCGGGGCCCGCGGAGCGCCCGTCGCCCTCGCGGCCGGTGCCGAGGTCGTTGACCACGACTCTGGCCCCCTGTCTGGCGAACTCCAGGGCGTGCTCCCTGCCGATGCCGCGCCCGGCGCCGGTCACGATCACCACACGCCCGTCACAGATACCGCCCATGCCAGGACCCCTTTCGCCACGATCATGCAGAGTTTCCCGGTTGTTCACCTTTCATGTCTAGATGCGGTTCGTAACCGACTTTCATCGGCTCTCACCAGGTGAAGGCGGGTGAAGATCGCGCCACCGTACGAGGGGATCGTGAGCTCACGTGCCCCAGGCACTCGAAACCTTGTCGCGTTCCGAGGGGTCCGACGTGTCAGGTCACGGTGAGGCCGCGGGCGGCGAGGATCAGGGCGGCCTGGGTGGGGCTGATGACCGCTCCGCGCAACGACCTGAGCCGGGTGTCGTCGACCTCGCCGAGGTCGGCGCCGCGCAGGTCCGCCTTGGTGAAGACCGTCTCGACGGTGCGGGCGCCGATCAGGCGGCAGTCCTCGAACACGGTCTTGGTGAAGTCGCAGCCCGACAGGTTGGCGTCGTCGAAGCGGACGCCCCGCAGGTGGAGACCTCGGAGCGAGCAGCCGGTGAGGTCGGCCAGCGCCAGGTTGGAACCGTCGAACCGGTAGCCGGTACCCCGGCAGGCGGACAGCACAGCGCCGATCATGCGGCAGCCGGTGAAGGTGACGTCGGTGAGCAGGGCGAGCTCGAAGCGCGCGCCCGACAGGTCGACGTCGGTGAAGGTCGCGTCGACGATCTCGGCGTTCGCGAACCTGAGCCCCGATCCCCCGCCACCGGAGAAGCGCGCCCCGTCCAGGTCCGCACGGCGGAAGTCGGCCCGCTCCAGCACGCACTTCTCGAACGTGGCCTCGACCAGCGACGCCCCGGCGAGGTCCGCGCCGGTGAGGTCACACTCCCTGAACACGTAGGGCCCGTCACCGGTCAGATGCTCGCCGAGCGAGAGCCCCGCCAGATCGACGCCGTGGATCTCGCGCTGGTCCGCCAGTAACTGTGCCGCATTCATCCCACGATTCAAGCAGCCCGCCCCGACAGAATCCCCACCGCCGTACCCCGGGAAAATGCCGCACCTCAGGAGGCCGCCGCACCCCGGGAAACCCTCCGTACCCCGAGAGAGGGCCATCGAGTCAGGTGGTGCCCGTGTCTCCGGCGAGGAGTTCGGCGGCGGCCTGGCCGCAGACGCGGGAGGCTCCGTGGGTGGCGATGTGGACGGCGCCGAGGTCGGAGCGGCCGGGCAGTCCCATCTCGACCACGACCGCGTCGGCGCGGGCGGCCAGGAGGTGCCGGAGCGCGTCGGCCTGCCAGGGGTGGCGGTGCGCGTCGCGGACGACGACGACCAGGGGACGCTCGGCCGCAGCGGCGAGCACGGCCTCGACGGCGCCTCCGGTGGCGGCGGAGGCGGTCAGCCGGGTGACCGTGGTGCCGGGAAGGAGCTTGCCGAGCGGCTCGCCGACGCCCCACGGGGTGTCCTTCTCGATGGCGAGGTTCATCTCGGGGGCGAGCTCGACGACGTGCGGCGGGGCGGGCAGGGGGAACACCGCGTTCGCGGAGCGGCGGGTGATCCGCAGGGCCCGCCGGGCGGCTTCCAGGCCGATCGACGGGTCACCGGGACGGCCGGGGGCGTCGGGGCGTGAGAGCGCGCTCCGGGGGGTGGTCGTGGTCCAGAGGGCGAGTTCGCAGACGCGCCGGGAGGCGTCGGCGAGCCGCTCCTCGGAGAGCCTGCCCTCGATCACGGCGTCCACGATCGCGTCGCGGATCCCGATCGCGGTCTCCTCCCCGGCGTGCTCGCCGCCCACGCAGATCGCGTCGGCGCCCCCGGCGACGGCGAGGACGGAGGCACCGCCGATGCCGTACGGGCCGGAGACGGCGGCCATCTCGATGCCATCGGTGACGATGACGCCCTCGAAGCCCAGCTCGACCCTGAGCAGGTCGTGCAGGACCGGGCGGCTGAGGGTGGCGGGCATCGCGGGGTCCAGGGCGGAGACGAGCAGGTGCCCGGTCATGACCGTGCGCACCCCCTGCTCGACGGCCGCGCGGAAGGGCCGCAGCGCCACGTCGCGCAGTTCCCCCGGGGTGGCGGCGACGAGCGGCACGCCGTGGTGGGAGTCGACCGAGGTGTCGCCGTGCCCGGGGAAGTGCTTGGCGCAGGCGGCCACTCCCGCCGACTGCATGCCCCGGATCCAGGCGGTGGTGTGCCGGGCGACGAGGTCGGGGTCCGCGCCGAAGGAACGCAGGCCGATGACCGGGTTGTCGGGGTTGGAGTTCACGTCGGCCGAGGGGGCGAAGTTGAGGTTCACCCCCGCCAGGGCCAGGTCGCGGCCGAGGTCGGCGGCGAGTTCCTCGGTGAGGCCGATGTCGTCGACCACGCCAAGGGCGAAGTTGCCGGGCCGGGTGCTCCCGCCCACGGCCTCCAGGCGGGTGACCTCGCCGGACTCCTCGTCGATGCCGACCAGGACCTGGGGGTTCTCCTCGCGGAGCGCGGCCGTGAGGTCGGCGACCTGGGAGGGGGTGGCGATGTTCCTGGAGAAGAGCACCACCCCGGCCAGTCCCTCGCCGAGCCGGCGCCGGATCCAGTCGGGCGGGGACTTGCCCTCGAAGCCGGGGAAGACGACCGTCTCCGCCAGACGGAGCAGCTCTGGGCCGCGCTTCATTCACCCCTCCTCGCCTGACGGCCGGTCGGCGTTCCTGCCGAAGACGCGCAGACACCACGTTGTCACCGGACCCCTGTGGGAAAGCGCTCCCACAGCGGCTCTGCGCAAATCTAATAGGAAAGTTTCCTAATTGCTAGTGGGCTGACCATAGGCCTTCGACTCAGGATTTTGCGGATCGGAACGATGGGCGCGTCGAAGGCCCGCTGATAGGGAGCTCAGAAACGAGACATCTCCGCGTACGGCGAGGGTCGTCACCGCCCGCCCGGAAGACGAATCCGCCGCCGACGTCGGCGAATCCGCCCGCGCGGCACCCGGCACGGGTCCTCGGCCGTCCGCCGCCCGACACGGGTCCCCGGCTGTCCATCGCCCGGCGTGGGTCTTCGGCCGTCCATTCGCCCGGCGCGGGTCTCGCCGTCGGCGGCGGCCGACCGGAGTACGGGCCACGCCTCGCCCACCGTCCGGCCCCTCCCCCTCCGTTCGAAGGGAAAGGTAGCAAGCGTTTGGTCGCGACAGAAAGCGGGGATGAGCTGGCGCGTTCCGGTGAACAAGCGATTGCGCAAGGGCTCATAATAGGGACGTGAACACGCGAAAGAACTCCGGCGGCGCGACCACGACCCCGGTCAGGCGTCAGGGCGGGACCAAGCGGGCGGCCACCTCCGGCCCCGCCTCGGAGCGCCGCGACCATCTCGTCAAGCTCGCCGCCGAGCTCTTCGCCCGCAAGGGTTTCCAGGCGACGACCGTCCGGGAGATCGCGGAGGAGGCGGGCATCCTGTCCGGAAGCCTCTACCACCACTTCGACTCCAAGGAGACGATCGTCGACGAGGTGCTGACCACCTTCCTCGACGACCTCGTCGGCCGCTACCGCGCCGCCCTGGACCAGAGCGGCGACCCCCGCACGATCCTCTCAGAGATGGTGCGCATCGGGTTCAGCACGCTGGAGCCCCACCGCGCGGCGATCACCGTCATGCAGAACGACTGGAACTATCTGAGGTCACTGCCCGGCGACCGCTTCGACTACCTGGTCAGGGCCGAGGAGGAGGTCGAGCGCATGTGGGTCGGGCAGATCAAGCTCGGCCAGGCCGACGGCCTGTTCCGCGCCGACGTCGACCCCAAGCTCACCTACCGCATGATCCGCGACACCATCTGGGTGGCGGTCCGCTGGTTCCGACCGGGAGGCCGTCTCGACACCACCGGCCTCGCCGAACACTACATCACCGTCCTGTTCGACGGCCTGGCGACCGGCGAGCGGAGTAGCCAGAAGGCATGACACCCGCCGAACCCGGCGCGGTGAGCGGCGCGGCCTGTGAGAATCAAGCGTCCGCGAAGCGAACGGGAAGTGGTGGGTGAGCGTGGAGATCCTGCAGAAGGCCGTGCGAATGGCGCTCACTGACGTGGCCGATCCCGCCAAGGCGCCGGTCATGCAGGCCTACATGAAGTCGTCGATGCCGTTCCTCGGCGTGCAGGCCGCACCGCGCCGCGCCGCGCTGAAGCGGGTCTTCGCCGACTACCCCGTCGACGTGGCGTCCGCGTGGCGGGAGGCGGCGCTGACCCTGTGGCGTGGCGCCGAGTACCGCGAGGAGCGCTACGCGGCGATCGAGCTGACCGGCTTCCGCCTCTATCGCGCCTTCCAGACGCTCGACGCGCTGCCGATGTACGAGGAGATGATCGTCACCGGGGCCTGGTGGGACTACGTCGACGAGCTCGCCGTCCACCGCGTCGGCGGCCTGCTCGCGGCCTTCCCCGACACCATGCGTCCCCTCATGCTCCGCTGGGCCCGCGGCACCGACCTGTGGAAGCGCCGTACGGCCATCCTCAGCCAGAACCGCTTCAAATCCGCCACCGACACCGGCCTGCTGTACGCCTGCATCGAGCCCAGCCTGTCCGACAACGACTTCTTCGCCCGCAAGGCGATCGGCTGGGCCCTGCGCGAGTACGCCAAGACGAACCCCGGCGAGGTCGTCCGCTACGTCGACCACACCCGGATCAGCGGCCTGAGCCGCCGCGAGGCGCTGAAGAACCTTCCGGTCACGTAACCGGAGCCGCGTCTCCGGCCGACCGGCTGCCGTCGGCGCGCGATCACCGTGTCCCCGTACCCACGTCCGTGGCCGGCCGAGCCCGTGTAACGGAAGCCGGGTCGAAACCCGCTTCCGGCCTCCGGTAAAGGAGGGCACCGAGGCCGCTTCCCCGGAAATGCCCGAAAATCCATCGGCGACGAATCCACGCCGAAGTGGGGAGGGCGAGGGCAGCACAAGTGGTGCGGGGCCCCGGCGGGGTGGGGTGCCGCCGGGGCCCCGGCCGGGGTTAGCTGATCTTGAAGGGGTCTCCGTAGACCTTCCAGGACAGCGGGGTGTTGAGGTCGAGGTTGCCGTTGTTGAGGAAGACCCGCTGGGCGGTGTCGACGCGGCTGGTGTCCTCGTGGGCCTCCTCTGCCTTCATGGCGACCTTGCGGGCGTCGAGGAAGGCGTGCAGATACTTCGTCTCGTCGCCGCCCTGCGCGGGGGGCTTCGCCTTCTTCAGGGCGTTCTTCCGGATCGCGCCGAAGCTCTGGGGATCGGTGCCGCCGCCGTGCATGACGATGGCGTCGTAGTAGGCGAACTGCCCGAGGGCGCGCAGGCCGTCCTTCTTGGCCTGGTTGACCGCGGGGTTGAAGTAGACCCGGTCGCGCTCGTCGTTCTGGGCCTGCTGGAAGACCGTGTCCTTGGCGGCGGTGACCCAGTCCCTGGTGTAGTTCGGGTCGAGGCCCCGGTGGGAGTCGGTGCCGTCGACCGCGCGCAGGGCGGGGAGATACTTGGCGAGCACGTTCCCCGGCTTGAGCGTGGCGTAGCGCTCGACGAGGTCGAGCATGTCACCGGTGCCGGAGCAGAAACCGATGATCCCGGCGGTGTAGCCGCGGCCGTCGCCGATGTCCTCGATGTACTTGTACTGCGCCTTCCAGTCCAGCGAGGAGTTCTCGGCGCTGGACACCAGCTGCATGGCGATGTCCTTCTTGCGCGGGTCGGTGAGGTCGACCGCGGCGGAGGACACCACCAGTTCGGCGGGCGCCGCGGTGGGCGAGAGTTCGGCCGCGTGCCCGGCACCGGCGGGGGCGATCAGGACCGGGACGGCGGTCGCGGCCGAGGCCAGCAGGAAGCTCAGGGTACGGCGGCCGGGGCGGGGGTTCGACGAGAAGGGCACGTGTCTTCTCCAGGGAAGGGGACGGAGGAACGCCCGGAGGCGCTTCCGGGGAAACTCCCTAAGGGGTTCCGTGAAGGCCCTCCGGGAGTGGAGCCGGGGACGGTCGGAGGCGGGGGACCTCGGGTAAGGGAGCCCGCACTGATCGTTAGGAAACTTTCCTAACGAACCTACCCCCCACCCCTCCCCACCCGTCAACCCGTTCGCGCCGATCGAACCTGAAGGCAGCCTTACAAAAGGCTCAAGCGAACCTGATCGGAATCCCGGTCCCGAACACGGACGCTCATGTGTCCCGAGCTCGCGTGACGCCTCGCCGTCACGAGCCGACGCGCGAAAGAGGCGGGCGCTCCCACGCGTCACGAGGGTGATCGTGTCCCGAGCCGGTGTCAGTGGGCCACGGTGACCACGATCTTGCCGAACCGGTCGCCGGACTCCATGTGCCGGTGTGCCCGGACGATCTCCTCCAGCGGGAACAGGCGATCCACCACCGGGCGGAAGGCCCCGGCGCGCAGGCCCGAGGCGACGAACGCCTCGGCCCTGCGCAGTCGCCGGGGGTCCTTCGTGGTCTCCAGGACCGTGTAGGTGCGCACGTTGAGGGCGGGCATGCCCAGGTCGAATCCCGGATACGGCGTCGGCCGCCCGCTCAGCGCCCCGTACAGGAAGTGCGTGCCGCCCGGGGCCACCGCTCGGGCCAGGCCGGTCACGCCCGGCCCGGCGACGGCGTCGAAGACGTACTCGGCCCCCCTGCCGTCGGTCAGGGCGAGCAGCCT
The DNA here is from genome assembly GCF_039537505.1 of Streptosporangium oxazolinicum. Lineage (NCBI taxonomy): Bacteria > Bacillati > Actinomycetota > Actinomycetes > Streptosporangiales > Streptosporangiaceae > Streptosporangium > Streptosporangium oxazolinicum. The sequence continues at coordinate 74,049 of NZ_BAABAQ010000010.1, read as the reverse complement.
GGCCGGTACGTCCTCCTCGTCGGAGACGATCACCTCGGCCGCGCCCTCCTTGAGCAGCCGTTCCCTCTTGGCGCGGGTACGGGTGACGGCGATCGGCACGGCCCCCACCCGGTTGGCCGTGTGGATCGCGGCCAGGCCGACACCGCTGGAGGCGGCGTTCAGCGCCACCACGTCGCCCGCCCGCATCCCGCCCACCTCCACCAGCGCGCCGTACGCGGTGAGGTAGGGCATCCACACCGCGGCACCGGACACCGCGTCCACCCCGTCGGGGCGGCGCAGGAGCGCGGACGCGGGAACGATCGCCCGCTCGGCGTAGACGCCGTAGTCGTTCTGCGAGAACGCCGGCACGCTGCTGACCGCCTGCCCCTCCTCGAACCCGGTCACGTCCGGGCCGACGGCCTCGACCACCCCGGCCGCCTCGGAGCCGAGCCTGCCCGGGAGCCGCTTCACCGGCTCGATGTACTCGTCGCGCCGGAACAGCGCCTCGGCCCTGTTCACCCCGATCGCCTCGACCCGGATGCGCACCTCACCCGGTCCCGGCTCGCCTGCCTCCAGGTCTTCCAGCCGCATCACCTCGGGGCCGCCGATCTCGTGAAACCGCACGGTTCTTGTCATGCCACCGTCCTCCGCTCGCTGTGGACGCGTTCCACTGTCACGCAGAAGTATGATGGCTGTCAAACTTTGATGGAGGTCGTACTATTGGATCCATGGGACGCACACCGCCGCATCCAGAGATGTCGCAGTTCGACCTCCAGCAGGTGCTGGAGGCGCTCGTCGATCCGGTACGCCGGAGCATCGTCACGCAGCTCGACGCCACCGACGAGGACATCAGGTGCGGTGATTTCGACATCTCGGTCAGCAAGTCCACCGCCACCCACCACTTCAAGGTGCTGCGCGCGGCGGGCCTGATCCGGCAGTACTACGTCGGGACCTCGCGGATGAACTCCCTCCGCCGCGCCGAGATGGACGAGGCGTTCCCCGGCCTGCTCGACGCCCTCACCCCGCGCCCGGCCGGGGTGCGCTGACCTCACGGACCTCAAGGCGGCCATGCCCCTACTTGAGCGCGCCCGCGGTGAGACCCTTCTGGATCTGGCTCTGGAAGAGCGTGTAGACGATCAGCATCGGCAGGATGGCCATGCTCAGCGCGGCGAACAGGGCCGACCAGTCGGCGTCGTAGCCCGCGGCCGTGGAGATGTCGGCGATGCCCTGGGTGAGCACCCACCTGTCCCGGTCGGAGTTGAGCAGGACGAGGGGCAGCTGGTACTGGTTCCACTGGCCGAGCACGTTGAAGATGGTCACGCTGACGATGCCCGGCTTGGCCATCGGCAGCATGATCTGGAAGAACACCCGGGCGTGCGAGGCCCCGTCCACGAAGGCCGCCTCGGCCACCGCTCCCGGCAGCGTCCTGAAGAAGGCCGCGAGGAAGAAGACGGTGAAGGGCAGCGAGTAGGCGATGTAGACCAGCACCAGCCCGCCGTGCGTGTTCAGGCCGATGAACGGGCCGATCACCGGGATCGTCCCCATGTTCTGCACGACGAAGAACAGCGGGGTCAGCGCCAGGTAGACCGGGAAGGCCAGACCGGAGACGAACAGCAGATAGATCGCCCTGTTGCCCCGGAAGCGGTAGCGGGCCAGCACGTACGCGGCCATCGAGCCGAACAGCATCGTGCCGAAGGTGCCGAAGGCCACCACGACGACGCTGTTGACCATGTACTGGCCGATGTGCGCCTGCTCCCAGGCGCGGGCCCAGTTGTCGAGGCGCAGGGAGGCCGGCAGCGACCAGGCGTCGCCGAAGATCTCGTCCTCGCTCTTCACCGACGCGAGGAACGTCCACACGATCGGCACGACGACCAGGACCGTCCAGACCAGCAGCGCGACGTGCGTCAGGGCCGACAGGGGCCCCAGGCGCCTCCTGCGCTCCTCGCGGGCGAGGGCCCTGCTCCGGGGAATCACGACGTCCGCCACTAGAACTCGATCCGCTCACGCCGCGACAGGCGCAGGGCCAGCGCCGCGAACCCGATGGTGAAGAAGAACAGCACCACGCCCATCGCGGAGGCGTAGCCGAACTTGAAGTACTGGAAGGCGGTGCGGTAGATCTCCGCCGCCATCACGGTCGTGGAGTGGTCGGGGCCGCCGTGCTCGGCCGTCATCACCCACACGATGGCGAAGACGTCCAGCGCCGCGATGCCGAGATAGACCCAGCCGACCTGGATGGTGTCCCACAGCAGCGGCAGCGTGACCCGCAGGAACAGCTGCGGCCCCCCGGCGCCGTCGATCGCCGCCGCCTCGAACAGGTCGCGCGGGATGGAGGCGATGCCCGCCGAGAAGAGCACGACGTAGAAGCCGACCGCCTGCCAGACCAGCACCGCGAGGATCGACCAGAACGCGACGTCGGTGCTGGACAGGAAGCCGACCGGCTCGAACCCCAGGGCGATGAGCGGCGCGTTGAGCATGCCGCTGCGGTCCGGCCTGAAGACCTGCTGGAACAGCACGGCGACCACGGCGACGGCCAGCACCTGGGGGAAGAAGAACACCACGCGGTAGAACTTCGACCCCCAGATGCCCCCGGTGCCGCCCCGCCCGCCCGCGTTGAGCAGGAAGGCGAAGAAGAGTGCGATCCCGAGCGTGAGGATCGGCATCAGGACCAGCAGGACGAGGTTGTGGCCGACCGCCTGCCAGAACACGTTGTCGTCCAGGAGCCGCCGGAAGTTCTCCAGCCCCACGAGGCGCGGGGTCGCGTTCACCCCGCGCCAGTCGGTGAACGCGATGTAGAAGGCCTGCGCGTAGGGCGCGATCACGTAGATCAGGTAGAGCGCCACCGGGATCGCGAGGAAGCCCGCGACGAACCGTGTCCTGCCGTGGTTCATGGCCGGCTTACCGTTCCCTCCGCGACTCCCCCTGCGACGCGCCGCCGGCCGCCGTCGTCGTCATCCCGCCGTGGTTCATGACCTGACCGCCGTTCCCCGGGCGCCCCGCCACGTGACCCGCCCCGTGCCGCCGTCATCGGCTGAACTTCTTCACCGAGGAGTCCTTCTTGATGGCGTCGGCCTTGGCCTGCGCCCGGTCCGCCCACTGCTCGACGGTGAGCTTGCCGCTCATGAGCTGCCCGGTCGCGGCGGCCACCTCGTCGTGCAGCTCGACGTACCACTTGCGGAACAGGAACCAGACGGCGTTGTCCCCCGCCGCGTCCAGCGCGGCCGAGGCGCTCTTCAGGCCGGGCTTGAGCGTACGGCCCTCGCCGGCGCCCTTGACGACCGTGAGCGTGGAGACCAGCTCCATGAACTTGCCCGCGCCCTCCTTGGAGAGCATGGCGCGCATGTACTCCATGCCCGCGCGGGGGTTCGCCGACCTCGCCGGGACGACGTACTCCTCGCCCGGCTGGGCGTGCAGGGTGCCGTACGGGAGGGCGTCGGAGGAGCCGAAGTCGGGGAGCGCGAACATCGCGTAGTCGAAGTCGGCCGGGGTGGAGTCCTTCTGCTCGTTCTCCAGCCAGGAGCCGCAGGGCAGCATCGCGACCTGGCCCTTGTTGTGCGCGGTCTGGGTCTGCACGTGGTCGAGCCCGGCGGTGCCCTGGAGTAGGTACTTCGACCCGATCTCGACGAAGGCCCCCGCGGCCTGCCTGACCGGTTCGGCCTTCCAGGCGCCCTCCTGGAGGTTGTCGATGTCCTTCAGCACGTCCTTGCCGCCGATCTTCGCGGCGAGCGTGAGGATGGCCTCGTAGATGTAGAACGGGTGCTTGCCCGCGTAGGTGAAGGGCGCCATCCTGCCCGACTTCTTGATGGTCTCGCACAGCGCCAGGAAGTCGGCCCAGGTTTTGGGGACCTGCCAGCCCTCGGTCTCGAAGAGCTTGCGCGAGTACCAGATGCCCCAGACGGTGTTGGCGTAGTTGAGGACGTACGGCTTGCCGTCGTAGCTGCCCAGCTCGATCGCGTTCGGGTCGATCGTGTCGCGCACCTTGACGGCGGGGTCGTCCCAGCTCGGCGCGTCGTACAGCGGCGTGAGGTCGGCGAGCTGGCCGTCCTGGACGAGGGCGCCGAAGTCCATCGCGTTGGCGCCGGAGTTGTTGACGAACTCCGGCGGGTCGCCACCGGCGAAGCGCGGCTGGAGGGTCTTGGCGACCTCCTTGGTGGCGTTGTGCCGGATCTCCAGTTTGGGATGTCTGGCCTTGAGCAGTGGCTCGTGGACGTCCGTGGCGTAGCCGTCGCCGAAGCCACCGTCGAAGATCCAGACCTCCAGGGGTTTGTTCTCGGCGAAGCCGAGCGGGTTGGCCGCGCTGGTGGCCCCGACGACGGGTGCCGAAGAGGCGGCGCCGCCGTTGCCCGCGGGGGTGGCGCACGCGGACAGGGCCGGCAGGGTGAGACCGGCCAGGGCCGCGCTGCGCAGAAGCTCACGCCTGGATAGCTGGGTCATGCTTCCTCCTGGAAGTGGCCTGGGAGTGGAGGGCGGTGGTCAGGCACCTCGCCGGATCCTTCCGGCGTAGCGGTCCTCAAGCGCGCGGTTGTGCTCGTCGCCGCCGGTCACGTTGGCGGAACGGTAGATCGGCGGGGTCAGGCCCGCCTCGGTCAGGACGCGTACCACCTCGGCCACGACCATCTGGGCCAGCAGCGCCGACGTGATCGTGGAGACCGCCCCGAACGTGCCGCCGTCCTGGAGCGGGAGGACCGCGTCGCCGTACGGGGCGCGGTTGTCGAGCACCACGTCGGCGAGGTCGAGCAGCTTGCGGCCCGAGGGGTGGCGGGGGGTCATCGCGGTGCTGTGCTGCACCGACGTCAGGGCGATCAGGTCGTGCCCGTGCTCCTTGACGATCGAGGCCAGCTCGACCACCGACCCGTTCACCCCGGAACTGGAGATCAGCACGAACACGTCCCCGGGCCGGACGGGAGCCAGGTCGTAGATCCGCCGGGCGACCGAGGGGTCGCGCTCCAGCTCACCGGGGGCGCCGAGGAGGGTGCCGACCGGAGCGTCCCCGTACAGGACGACGTCGCGCAGGGCGAGGCGGTTGCTGGGCACCAGGCCGCCCGCGCGCCCGGCGATCTCCATCGCGATCGCCTCGGAGTGCCCGGAGCCGAACGCCTGGATCACGCCGCCGCCGCGCAGGGACGCGACGATCAGCGCCGCCGCTGCCCCCACCGCGTCCCTCTGGGTCCTGGAGACCTCGTCCACCAGGGCCTTGACCTCGTGAACGTACTCGGAAGCACCGATCTCCACGGTCAGCTCCTCTCCACGCGATGGCTCTCCAGAGCCCTGATCGTCAGCTCGAACGCCTCGTTCGTCTGCTCGTAGGTGCGTTGCGCGACCGCGACGTAGACGGTGTCGAGGACGAAGAGCTGGGAGTGGACGGCGGCCAGGCCGCCCAGCCTGAAGGTGGTCTCGCGGCTGGCGGTGGTCAGCACCCGGTCGGCCAGCTCGGCCAGCGGGGAGCGGGCGAAGGAGGTGACCGCGACGGTGAGCGCGCCCCGGTCCCCGGCCTCGCCGAGGGACTCCAGCACCTCGCGGGTACGGCCCTGGTGGGAGATGCCGATCGCGACGTCGCCCTCGCCGAGCAGCGCGGCGTCGGCGAGCGCCTCGTGCGCGTCGGCGTGGCTCCAGCAGGGGATCCGGATGCGGCGCAGCCGCCCGCCCATCATCACGGCCACCGCCCCGCTGGTGGAGACACCGAAGATGAGGACGCGGCGGGCCGCGACGATGGCCTCGGCGACCGTGGCGACGGTGCCCGCGTCCAGCTGGGCCGCGGTCTCCTGGATGAGCCGGGAGTCGGCGGCGGCCATCACGCCGATCGCCGCGTCGAGCGGATCGGTGGGGCCGATCTCGTGGCCCACCCCCGCGTCCCAGTTGGCCTGCGCGGCACGCCCGTTCTCCGTGGCCAGCGCGACCCGCAGCCCGGCGTACCCGGTGAAGCCGAACACCCGGCAGAAGCGGGTCACCGTGGCGGGCGAGCTGCCGCTCCGCTCGGCCAGCGCGATGATCGTGGATCGCGCCGCCTCGGCGGGGTCGGCCAGGATCGCCTCCCCCACCCGGCGCAGCGCCTCGGGCAGCGCGGGCGTCTCGGTCTGGATGCGTCCGAGCGCACCTGCGGCCACAAGTATTCCTTTCATTGGAAGCCATCTGGGTGAAAATTATTCTCAAGTCAAGCTCGCGTCAAGGCCGTCAGCGGCACATTTGGGGACACAACTGGGGACACAACGCCCGCGGATCCGGAGGTTCAGCGGAAAATTCCGACAACCTCCGGCGCTTCTCGAGCGTCGTTCATAGCAGAGGTTCCAGAAAAGGAGCCGCCTGACGGAGGCGAACCCCACGATGACTCGACGTCCGGCCGACACGCCGCACCAGGTTTCCAGTGCGCACGTCCACGACGAGCTGGCCGCCCGGCGCGCCCGGCGCGCCTGGGACCAGAGATTGCGCAACGACCCCCACATCCGGCTGCTGGAGCGCGAGCACGGCATCCGCTTCACCGTCGAGGAGCTCCAGGCGGCGGACCGGCAGGCCCAGGAGCTGCTGGCACCGCTCCGCCAGGAGCCGCTCATCGACGAGGAGACGCGTTCCCTGCAGCTGCTCGTCTGGCGCCGCCTGGGCCCGAGGGGGTTCCAGGGGTTCATGCAGGAGCTGGAGGAGATGGAGGCCGAGCTGGCCAGGGCACGGCACGACGGCTGGGGCGAGATCAGCTAGGTTCTCCCCGCACCGCCCGCCGTCGCGGCCTCACCGTCACGGTGACGCGACCACCCCCCGGGCGGGCGTACCGCCGGTTCCGTACGCGTAAAGTGGACGGAGATCCACCGTCACGTGTTAGGCGACCATGCTTCACCAGCGACTCCAGCCCTCCACGCCGTACGCCGCCCTGGTCTTCGACTGCGACGGGACCCTCGTCGACACCGCCTCCGCCAACGAGAGCGCCTGGCGGACCGCGCTCGCCGGGTGGCAGGTGGACCTCGACCCCGCGTGGTACCGCGCCCGTACGGGCCTGTCGGCCGATCGCCTGCTGGCCGAGCTGGAGACCGAGACCGGAGCCGAGCTCGACTACCAGGCGGTGCGCGCGGCGGCGCTCGACGCCTACCAGTGGCTGATCCACACGGTCACCCCGCACCGGCCGGTCAGCGCGGTCGCCGAGGCGCACCGGGGACGGGTGCCGATGGCCGTGGCCTCGGGAGGCGCCCGCCAGGCCGTGGAGGAGACCCTGCGCGTCACCGGCCTGCGCCCCCTCTTCGACACCGTGGTCACCAGGGACGACGTCCGCTACGGCAAGCCCGCCCCCGACGTCTACCTCCTCGCCGCACGCCTCCTCGGCGTCGCCCCGTACGCCTGCGTCGCCTACGAGGACACCGACGAGGGAGTGGCCTCCGCCCTCGCCGCGGGGATGACCGTCATCGACGTCCGCCCCGTACTGCGCTAGCGTGTCCCGGCTCGCGCGTTGGCTACCTGTACTATCCAATGATGCGGATATCCGAGCTCAGCGCCGCGTCGGGCGTACCCATCCCGACGATCAAGTACTACCTGCGCGAGGGTCTGCTCCCCGCCGGGGAGCAGACCTCGGCCACCAGGGCGCGGTACGGCGAGGAGCACGTGCGCAGGCTGCGGCTGATCCGGGCGCTGCTGGAGGTCGGGCGGCTGTCCATCGCCGCCATCGGCAAGGTGATGGCCGCCGTCGACAACGAGGACCTGGACCTGCACCGCGTCCTCGGCACCGCGCAGTACGCCCTCGCGCCCGCGGTCGAACCGCAGGCGTCCGGCGAGGAGTGGGCGCGCGCCCGCACCGAGGCCGACACCATGATCACCGATCTCGGCTGGCGGATCGACCCCGGCGCCCCGGCCCGCGACGAGCTGGCCCAGGCCATCCTCACCCTCGCCCGGCTCGGCATGCCCGCCGACGGCGAGGCCCTGCGGCCCTACGCCGACGCCGCCCTGCGGCTCGTGACCGAGCACGAGATCGGCAACATCCCGCTCGACGGCCCCCGCGAGGCCGCGGTCGAGGCGATGGTCCTCGGCACCGTCGTGCACGGCAGGGTTCTCGACGTCATGCGGCGGCTCGCCCACGAGTCGGTCTCGGCCCGCGTCTTCGGCGCCTGACCTCCCGGAGGGGCCTGCACATGGGACGGCGCCCGGCCTCGTATGGGACAAAAGTGATGAAAACCCCCTTAAGTAATAATCCCGTTCAACCTGTGACGGATGTCTCTATCGTTCCAATCGTCCCGCGAAAGGGCAGCTCACAGCCCTGAAACCTCGCGCGTGCGGGCCTCAATACAGCCCCTGCCTGCTCATATAGGTCTGGGTAACACCCTGTTCACACACGGGCAACAGTTGCGAAATCGCGACTTGCGAATCTTTGAGGGCAGCAGATCCCTCCATCCTCAAGGACTCCGCCGATGAGCTTCAAGGCCGAATACATCTGGATCGACGGCACCGAGCCGACCGCCAAGCTTCGCTCCAAGACCAGGGTCCTGGCGGACGGTGCGGAGCTCCCGATCTGGGGCTTCGACGGGTCCAGCACCAACCAGGCCGACGGCTCCTCCTCGGACCGCGTGCTCAAGCCGGTCTTCAGCTGCCCGGACCCGATCCGCGGCGGCGACAGCGTGCTGGTGCTGTGCGAGGTGCTCAACATCGACATGACCCCGCACTCCAGCAACACCCGCGCCGCCCTCGTCGAGGTCGCCGAGAAGTACGCTGGCCAGGAGTCGTGGTTCGGCATCGAGCAGGAGTACACCTTCTTCAAGGAGGGCCGCCCGCTCGGCTTCCCGATCGGCGGCTTCCCCGCCCCGCAGGGCGGCTACTACTGCGGTGTCGGCGCCGACGAGGTCTTCGGCCGCGAGATCGTCGAGAAGCACCTCGACCACTGCATCGCGGCGGGCCTGGCCGTCTCCGGCATCAACGCCGAGGTCATGCCGGGTCAGTGGGAGTTCCAGATCGGCCCGGCCGGTCCCGTCGAGGCCTCCGACCACATGTGGATCGCCCGCTGGCTGCTCTACCGCACCGCGGAGGACTTCAACGTCGGCGCCACCCTGGACGCCAAGCCGGTGAAGGGCGACTGGAACGGCGCGGGCGCGCACACCAACTTCTCCACCAAGGCGATGCGCGAGGGCTACGACCCGATCATCACCGCCTGCGAGGCCCTCGCCGCGAACGCCCTGGAGCACGTCAAGCACTACGGCGCCGGCATCGAGGAGCGTCTCACCGGCCTGCACGAGACCGCCCCCTGGAACGAGTTCAGCTACGGCGTCTCCGACCGCGGCGCCTCGGTCCGCATCCCGTGGCAGGTCGAGGTGGAGAAGAAGGGCTACATCGAGGACCGGCGTCCGAACGCCAACGTCGACCCCTACCTCGTCACCCGCCTCATCGTGAGCACCTGCTGCTCCGCCCTGGAGAAGGCCGGCCAGGTCTGATCCGACCCGCAGACTCGAAGGCCGCGAACGCCCTGCCGGGGGCGTCCGCGGCCTTCGGCGTTCCACCCCTCCGTCCACCCGCGCCCCCTTCGTGAGTTCCGTGGGGCCGCGGAGCACGACGAAGTAGGCGAGACGAGACGTTTCGACTCGCAAAATGGTACATTCGGGCGCGTGAAAACACCGAACCCGGCCCGTCGCAGTGAGCGGTCGCGTCAGGCCATTCTGGGCGCCGCCTTCGACCTGGTGGCCGAGTCCGGATACGCCAGGCTGACGATAGAGGCGATCGCCGCCCGCGCGGGGGTGGGCAAGCAGACGATCTACCGCTGGTGGCCGTCCAAGGGCGCCGTGTTCGTCGACGCCTTCCTCTCCCGGACCTCGGACGAGGAGGGGAACCTCGCGCTGCCCGACACCGGCGACCTCCGGGCCGACCTGCGCCTCGTGCTGCGGGCCATCGTCGACGAGTACAACGATCCCGGGCTCGACACGATGAGCCGGGCGCTGATCGTCGAGTCGCTGAACGACCCCGCGATCAACACCGAGATCACCGCGCGGATCATGGAGCCGCACCTGGAGGCGACCAGGGAACGGCTGCGCGGCGCCCAGCGGGCGGGGCAGGTCGCCGAGGACGCGGATCTGGGCGTGGCCGTCGAGCTGCTGTACGGACCCGTCTACCACCGCTGGATCCTGCGTACCGCCCCGCTCACCCACGAGTACGCCGACACGGTCGTGGAGTTCGTCCTCGGAGCCCTGAGGGTGACCCAGGCGCCGCGGTGACCGGGGAGACGCGGGACAGGACCGAAATTACCGCGCGCGCCACCGGCGCGGGACGGGCTCCGGCCCGTGGCGCGTCCCACGGTGAAACCCCTGCCGGTCCGGGCCGGATTCGGGCAGGAATCGGCTCCGGCGCTTGCCCGCCACCGGGTGCCTGAGCACGCACGATGAATCCACTGAAACCAAATGAAAGTAAAATATTCCCCCGTGGAGCGCTCTCTCGTTCCGTTACCCCAGTTCCACGGGTCCGGACGACTTCACGTCACGAAAATCCTACAAAACAGGTGCTTTAGGACAGCGCTAAACGGGTAGCTCGCGCCGTACCATAACTGCGATGCGGGACGTAGTGGAGCAATTACAACGCTTGGGCATGTCGGGTTACGAGGCCAAGGCGTATGTCACCCTGGTCGGTGCCGGACAGCCTCTCAACGGCTACGAGGTCGCCAAACGTTCGGGCGTGCCACGCAGCACGGTCTACGAGACCCTCGGCAAGCTGGTGGCCAAGGGCGCGGCCTACGAGCTGCGCGGCTCCGACGACGCCACCGACTACCTGCCGCTGCCCCCGCGGTCCCTGCTGGAGCGCATGCGCAGGGAGTTCGACGACTCGATCGAGTCGCTGGAGGTCGCGCTGCCCGCGATCGTGGCGCCGCCCAAGGCCTACCTGATCCACAACCTCAAGGACGCCGGGACGCTGCTCGACCGGGCCGAGGACGTGGTGGCCGGGGCACGGGGCGACCTGTTCGTGTCGATCTGGCCCGAGGAGATGAGGCTGCTCTCCCCGCTGATCAAGCGGGCGGTCGAGCGCGGGGTCGACACCTCGGTGATGCACTTCGGGACGGCGCGGGAGCCGGTCGGGCACCTGTACGAGCACCGCTTCCCCTGCGCCGTCCCCGAGGGCGAGGGGGGTGCGAAGGAGAGCCCGGACCACCGGCTGCTCGTCGTCACGGGCGACCGGCGGGAGGCCCTCGTCGGCGGCTTCGCCGGTGGCACCGCGTGGGGCGTCTACACCGAGGACCCGGCCGTCGTCGCGATGGCGGTCGAGTACGTCAGGCAGGACATCGCCCTGCAGATCGTCGCCGACCGGGTCGGGCACGAGGCCATGCGCGAGATCTGGGCGGCCGACACCGAACTCAGGCGCTTCCTCACGGACCGCGACCGCTCGGCCGCCCTGCTGCGCGCCGCCGGGGCGCCAGGCCACCGTCCCTACGGTTCCCCCGCGCCCCACGACCACGCCTGATCGATGTTTGCTTTAACGCTGATGTGACATCCTTCGGAGAGATTGTCCCGATATCGATTGTCTCCATCTCGGGGGAAGGCAGGACATGGATAAACCGGTCATCATGACGGTCGACGACGATCCCGGCGTGTCCCGTTCCGTCGCCCGCGACCTGCGGCGCCGCTACGGCCACTCCTACCGCGTCGTCCGGGCCGACACAGCGGCCGACGGCATCGCCAGTGTCCGCGAACTGCGGCTGCGCGGCGACGACGTGGCGGCGATCCTCGCCGACTACCGGATGCCGCAGATGAACGGGGTGGAGTTCCTGGAGCAGGCCATGGACCTGTATCCCTACGCGCGCCGCGTGCTGCTGACCGCCTACGCCGACACCGAGGCCGCGATCCAGGCGATCAACGTGGTCGATCTCGACCACTACCTGCTCAAGCCGTGGGACCCGCCGGAGGAGAAGTTCTACCCGGTGCTGGACGCCCAGCTCGACGCCTGGCAGCGGACGGACCGGCGCGAGTCCGACGAGCTGCGGGTGGTGGGCGCGCGCTGGTCGGCCCCGTCGTACGAGGTCAGGGACTTCCTGTCGCGCAACCAGGTGCCCTACCGCTGGATGCTGGCCGACTCCCCCGAGGGCGCCGAGCTGATCGCGGCGGCCGGGGAGAAGGCCGAGGGGAGCCCGGAGCCCGTCAGCCCGGCCAGGCTGCCGCTGGTCGTCACCGGCGACGGTAGGAAGCTCACCGCGCCGAGTCCCTCGGAGCTGGCCCAGGCCGTGGGGCTGTCCACCGCCCCGGCCACCGACTTCTACGACCTGATCGTGATCGGGGGCGGCCCCGGCGGGCTGGGCGCCGCGGTCTACGGCGCCTCCGAGGGGCTGCGCACGGTGATGGTCGAGCAGCACGCCTCGGGCGGGCAGGCGGGCCAGAGCTCCAGGATCGAGAACTACCTGGGCTTCCCCGACGGCGTCTCCGGCGCCCAGCTCGCCGACCGGGCGCGGCGCCAGGCCACGAAGTTCGGCGCCGAGCTGCTCACCGCCCGCACGGTCACCAGCCTGGAGGTCAGGGGCCGGGCCCGGGTGGTCGGCTTCGCCGACGGCGGCACGATCGCCGCGCACACCGTCATCCTCGCCACCGGCGTCTCCTATCGGCGGCTGAACGCCCCCGGCCTCGACGACTTCATCGGCTCCGGCTGCTACTACGGCGCGGCCATGACCGAGGCGCCCGAGTGCGCGAACCGTGACGTCTACATCGTCGGCGCCGCCAACTCGGCCGGTCAGGGCGCGGTCTACCTGTCGGGGTACGCCAGCAGGGTCCACCTGATCGTCAGGGGCGACGGGCTGGAGCGGACCATGTCGCACTACCTGATCGAGCAGATCTCGCGGATCCCGAACATCGAGGTGCACACCGAGACCGAGGTGGTCGGCGCCGAGGGCGAGGGCCACATGGAGCGGATCACGCTGAAGGGCCCCGAGGGCGAGCGCACCGTCGAGGCCGAGTGGCTGTTCGTCTTCATCGGCGCCCAGCCGTTCACCGAGTGGCTCGGCGAGACCGTCGAGCGCGACGAGAGGGGCTTCGTCCTCACCGGCCCCGACCTGACCGCCGACGAGAACCGGCCGCGCAACTGGCCGCTCCGGCGGGAGCCGTACCACCTGGAGACGAACGTGCCGGGGGTGTTCGCCGCCGGCGACGTCCGGGCCGACTCGATCAAACGGGTCGCCTCGGCGGTCGGCGAGGGCGCGATGGCCGTGGCTCTCGTCCACCGCTATTTGGAGAAGACATGACCACTCCGGACGAGGTCCCTCCCGGCACCCGCGGGGGAAAGAACATGATCGACATCGAGGTGCTCCGCGGGCTGTTCCTCTTCGAGAAGCTCGACGAGGAGAAGCTGCGGTGGCTCGCGAGGTACGGGGACGAGGAGGAGTACGACGCGGGCGAGGCGATCATCAAGCAGGGTGATCCGGCCGACTGCTTCGCCGTGCTCGTCGAGGGCGAGGTGGTGATGACCACCGAGACCCCCGCGGGGCCGGTCACCATGACCCCGACCTCGCAGCCCGGCGCCTACGGCGGCGCGATCCTGGCCTACCTGGGCGACCGCGCCCCGGAGACCTACAGCCACTCGCTGCGCGCCACCAAGCCGACGCGCGTGTTCATGCTCCCGGCCAGGAAGTACGGCAAGATCATGGCCGAGTGGTTCCCGATGGCGGTGCACCTGCTCGACGGGGCCCGGATCGGCGGGATGGCCCAGCGGGAGCTCATCGACCGGCGGCAGCGGCTCACCGCGCTCGGCACGATCACCGCCGGGCTCACCCACGAGCTCAACAACCCGGCCGCGGCGGCCGTGCGGGCCGTGGACGACCTGCGGGAGAGGACGAAGACCTCGCGCAGGCGGCTCGCCGCGCTGGCCGAGGACGGCATCGAGCCCCAGCGGCTGCGCGCCCTGATCGACCTGCAGGAGGCGTGCGCCGCCAGCATCTCCGAGGCGCCGCCCCGCTCCCCGCTGGAGATCTCCGACGCCGAGGACGAACTGGCCGACGCCCTGGAGGAGGCGGGGGTGCGGGACGCCTGGGAGATCGCTCCTCCGCTGGTGGCGGCCGGGTTCAGGGTCGGCAAGATGGACAAGGTCCGCGAGGCGCTGGGCGAGCGCTACCTGGACGGGGCGATGCACTGGCTGTCGGAGGCCATCGAGATCACCCAGATGCTGAACGAGGTGACGGACGCGACCGAGCGGATCTCCTCGCTGATCGCCTCCGCCAAGCAGTACTCCCAGATGGACCGGGCGCCGTACCAGACGGTGAACGTGCGGGAGCTGCTGGACAGCACCCTCACCATGTTCCGCGGCAAGATCCCGCCGGGGATCACCATCGCCACCGACTACGACCCCGAGCTGCCGCCCATCCCCGCCTACGCCGGGGAGCTCAACCAGGTGTGGACCAACCTGATCCACAACGCGCTGGACGCGATGGCCGGCACCGGTGTCCTGACCGTCCGCACCCGGCTCGAACACGACACGATCGCACTGATCGAGATCTGCGACACCGGCCCCGGCGTCCCCGAGGCCCTGCGCGAGCGGATCTTCGAGCCGTTCTTCACCACGAAGGCGGTGGGCGAGGGCACCGGGCTCGGCCTGGACATCTCCTTCCGCATCGTCGCCGGCCGGCACGGCGGTGACCTGCGCGTGGAGTCGAAGCCCGGCGACACCCGCTTCCAGGTGCGCCTCCCCCTGACCGAGGCGGCCGACTCCACCTGAAACCCGGCCCCTGAGAGTGGCGGGAGGTCCCACGACGTCCGCGACCTCCGGAAGCCGTGGATGTTCAGGAGCCGTGCACACCGTTGGAGATGTCCATCAGGCGGGCGAGGACGGCGCCCCCGGAGACGCGGACGCCGTCGTGCTGCCACTCGTTGGTCACCCAGGTCCGCACGTTGCCCACCGCCCGCGCGGTGCGCATGGACAGGCCCTCGTCGACGTACATGTCGTCGTAGTAGACGGCGGCGGTCAACGGGACCCGGTTGGCGGCCAGCCGGGCGGGATCGTAGAGGGCGGGCCAGTCCGAGGTGGCGGCGAGGATCTCGGCGGCGCCCTTGAAGGGGCGGAGCGCGGCGATCTCGTCGAACATCCAGGGGTAGATCATCTCCCCGGTGGGCAGCGTCGGCCCGGCGTCCTCGCGGAACTCCCCGGGCAGCAGCCGATGCGCCGCCCAGCCGGTGGCGGCGCCCTGGGCGTAGATCGACTCGTGCAGGACCGCGTAGAGCGGGTTGCCGACGAAGCCGGTGGCCATCATGACCTCGTACAGGAACAGGTCGGAGAGCCTGTCGCCGGTCCAGGCCTCCTCCAGCACCCAGTGCAGGTACTCGGCCCCGTCGCTCATGCCCAGGCACATGCCGAGGGTCTGCAGGCGGCGTACGGTCAGCACGTCGCCGTCGGGCAGGGAGACCTCGCGAAGGCGCAGGTGGGCGGCGATCTCGTCCAGGCGCTCCGAGTCGTGCGGGTAGCGGGCGAAGTAGCGGTTCACCTTGTCGCGGACGCGCGGGTAGGTGCGGGAGTAGACGTCGTCGGCGGTGGCGTCGAGCCCGGCCAGGCCGCCGGTCACGTAGCAGGCCGCCAGGCCCTCGGGAGCCCGGGAGAGGTAGGTCAGCGTGATGAAGCCGCCGTAGCTCTGGCCGAGGGTCTCCCACGGCCGGTCGCCGGAGAGCTCGCGCCGGATCAGCTCGGCGTCGGCCACGATCGAGTCGGCCCGGAAGTGCCCGAGGCGGGCGGCGAGCTCGGCGTCCGTGCCGCGCGCGGTCCTCGCGGTGATGGGAGTGCTGCGGCCGGTCCCCCGCTGGTCGAGCAGCAGGACCCGGTGGGTCTTCAGCGCGTGCCCCAGCCACCCGTCGGCGGCGGCCGGGCGTGGCGACTTGCCCCCGGGACCGCCCTGCAGGAAGAGCAGCCACGGCAGGTCCTCCCCCCGCCGTGCCGGGTCCACCGCCTCCCTGGCGAAGACCTCGATCGTCTCGCCACCGGGGTCGGCGTGGTCGAGGGGAACGGTGAACACGTGGTCGGTGAGCGCCACACCGGGCAGAAGGACAGTCACCCACGGAAAGCTATCGGACCCGCGCGACGTCCCTTCGCCTGCCCGCGCCCCGGTGCCCGGCCGGCGTGCCGTACGGTCATGGTCGCCGGTCTCCCACGGACGGCGGCGCGGGCCGGCTCCCACGGGTGTTCCGGAGGTCCTCCGACATGGATCGGCACTGTCCGTAACGTGAGAAACGACTCGATAACACCACCTTGACGCAGACGGAGCTTTGCCTCTTAAATTTCAATATGAATTAAGCCTCGAAGTTGAGCAGTCGCCACTCCCCGTGAGCGCTCACAAAGCGCGGGAGGGTGACTCGATGCGCAGAGGGCACCGGTGGGCACCAGTGGGCGCTGCCCCGGCGCCCCCGCACCGATCGTCGTCCCGGCGCTGCTCCGAAGGCGACCCGTCCGCGTAACCACGCAAGGAGCGATCAAGGGATGACCCAGACCGACGACCGGACCGGCACCGGCCTGGCCCTGTTCCCACCCGCCTTCCGCTGGGGGGTCGCCACCGCCGCCTACCAGATCGAGGGCGCCGCCGCGGAGGACGGCCGCACCCCCTCCATCTGGGACACCTTCTCCAGGACCCCCGGGCGGGTGCACCTCGGCCAGAGCGGCGACGTCGCCTGCGACCACTACCACCGCTACGCCGAGGACGTGGCCCTCATGAAGGGCCTCGGCGTCGACACCTACCGCTTCTCCGTCTCCTGGCCCCGGATCAAGCCCGACGGCACGGGGCCGGTGAACCCGCGCGGCCTCGACTTCTACGACCGGCTGGTGGACACCCTGCTGGCCGTCGGCATCGAGCCCATGGCCACGCTGTACCACTGGGACCTGCCGCAGACCCTGGAGGACCGGGGCGGGTGGACCGTACGGGAGACGGCCCACCACTTCGTCGCGTACGCGGAGGCGGTGTACGACCGGCTCGGGGACCGGGTCAGGACCTGGACCACCCTCAACGAGCCGTGGTGCTCGGCCTTTCTCGGGTACGGCACCCGTGACCAGGCGCCCGGCCGCGCCGAGCCCGCCTCGGCCTTCCTCGCGGCGCACCACCTGCTGCTCGGCCACGGCCTGGCGGCCCGCGCCCTGCGCGCGGCGGGCGCCAGGGAGGTCTCGGTCACGGTCAACCTCACCCCGGTCTCCCCCCGCGACCCGCAGGACCGGCACGACGTCGCGGCGGCCAGGCTCGTCGACGGCCTGCACAACCGGATCTTCCTCGACCCGATCGTGAAGGGCCACTACCCGGCCGACATGCTGGAGCAGACGGCCCGCTTCACCGGCCTGGACCACATCCTCGACGGCGACGAGGAGGTCATCGGCGCCCCGATCGACTTCCTGGGGATCAACTACTACGCGCCGACCCACGTCGCGGCGAAGGTGGGCACGCCCTCCTCCGACCGCTTCCCCGGCACCGAGGGCGTCGAGCACCTCGACCCCGGCCTGCCGGTGACCGCGATGGGCTGGCCCGTCGAGGCGGACGGCCTGCGCAGGCTCCTCGTGCGGCTGGCGCGGGACTACCCGTCCACCCCGCTGATGATCACCGAGAACGGCGCGGCCTACACCGACTCCGCCGAGGACGGCAGGGTGGCCGACGCCGAGCGCGTCGACTACCTGCGCACCCACCTGCTCGCCGCCCACCAGGCGATCCAGGAGGGAGTCGACCTGCGCGGCTACCTGGCCTGGTCGCTGATGGACAACTTCGAGTGGGCGTACGGCTACGACAAGCGGTTCGGGCTGGTCCACGTCGACTACGACACCCAGACGCGCATCCCCAAGGACAGCGCCCTGTGGTACAGCGGGGTCATCGCCAGGAACGGGATCTGACGAGGACCTGACACGGATGTCCCCCGGCCCCCGACGGCGGGGGACATCCGTTCCCGTCACGCCGGGCGATCTGCCACGGCTCGGGGGCGGCCCCGAGGGACCGCCCTCCTCACGTCACGCGGTGATCGCCAGCAGGTCCGGGTCCACCGGGTGGCGCAGCGGCCGGCCCTCCAGCGCCAGGAGCACCTCGTCCACCGCGCACGCCCCCAGCCTGGCCAGCTCGTTGCCCAGCGCTCCGGCGACGTGGGGGGTGAGGATGACGTTGGGCAGGTCCCACAGCACCGAGTCCGCGGGGGTGACCTCGGGCTCGGTCACGTCGAGCACCGCGGACAGCCTGCCGGTGACCAGCTCCGCGACCAGCGCCTCCTGGTCCACCAGGGAGCCCCTCGCGGTGTTGATGAGCGTCGCGCCGTCGCGCATCGCGGCCAGGCGGGCCGCGGTGACCATCCCCCGCGTGTCGTCGGTGGCGGGAGCGTGCAGGGAGACGATGTCGGCGGCGGCGAACAGCTCGTCGAGCCCGACCAGGCGGGCACCGAGCGTCCGCGCGTCCCGGGCGTCCAGGTACGGATCGGCGATCAGCACGTCCAGGTCGAAGGGGACGAGCAGCTCGGCGACCCTCCTGCCGATCCTGGAGGCCCCGACCAGGCCGACGGTCCTGCCGTAGTTGCCGTACTCACCGTGGTCACCCGCCCCCTGGAACAGGCGGAGGTCCTCTCGCCTGGTCCGGTACTCGCGGGCGAGCGCGAGGACGGACTTGCCGGTGAGCAGGATCATCGCCACGGTGTACTCGGCGACCGGCAGGGCGTTGGCCGAGGCCGCCGAGCTCACCGGGATGCCCCGGTCGAACACGGCCTGGCCGACGTGGCCCTTCACGCTTCCCGCCGCGTGCACGACGGCCCGCAGGCGCGGCGCGTGCCGCAGCACCCGCTCGTCGATGACCGGGCAGCCCCAGCCGGTGACCAGGACCTCCGCCCGCTCCAGGCGGGCCCGCGCCTCTTCGGAGGCGAACTCGGTGAGCGGCGCCGCCAGGTCGGCCCCGGCGACCGCGCGCAGGCGGTCACCGACGGCGACGGGGAACAGGCGGGCCGGCAGCTCCGGATACATCGCCAGCACCACCGACGGCGGGTCCGCGGTCACCGGGAGGCCCAGATCAGGCCGCGCCGGGTGAGCTCGTACACGGTGGGGTGCCGCAGGTCGGCGAGCCGGTGGCCGACGGCGGAGAAGAAGACCTTGCCCCTCCCCCACCGGCGGGTCCAGACGACGGGCATGGGGGTGTCGGGGGAGACGAACCGCGTGGTGGCGAGGACCTCGTTGTGGGCGTCGGTGAGCATCCAGTACTGCTCGGTCTCGACGGTGAAGTCGTCCAGCCCGGCGACGATCGGGTGATCGGCGTACGCGGGGTCGATGACGACGTCGTAGGTGAGGAAGTCCTCGGGGTGGTGCAGGAAGAGCCCGCCGACCATCCGCAGGTAGTCGTGACTGCCGTCGAAGGTCGCCACCAGGCCACCGTGCCAGCCGGCGAAGCCGGTGCCCGCGCGGACCGCGGACACCAGTCCCGCCTCCTGCTCCGGCGTCAGGACGCCGCCCGTCCAGCACTGCACGATCAGGTCGGTCCCGGCCAGCAGCGGCCCGTCGGCGTAGACCTCCAGGTCGTCGGCGACGGTCACCTCGAAGCCCGCGCCGGCCAGCTCGGGGACGAACAGCTCGGTCGCCTCGACGGGGACGTGCCCCTCCCAGCCGCCGCGGACGACCAGTGCCCTCCTCATCGGCGGCCCGCCGGGTCGCTCGCCCACTCGGGCAGGGTGAGCGGGGTGCGCTGGACCCCGATCCACTGACGCCTGGTGAAGCCCGGCATCTGGTTCTCCGCCCCGTGGCGGGCGTGCGCGTCGTTGACGTGGACCTCGCCCGCCCGCAGCCGCTCGGCCACGTCCATGCCGCGCATCAGGTCCGTGGTGAACACCGAGTCCATCATCATCGGGTGCCGGTTGGCCAGCTCGACGGCCTCCTCCTCGGAGTCGACGACCGTCACCGGGATGACCGGCCCGAAGATCTCCTCGGTGAACGCGGGCATGTCCGGGGTCACGTCGGCCAGCACGGTGGGGCGGTAGAACAGTCCGTCGTAGGTGCCGCCGGTGACCAGCCGGGCGCCCTTGGCGATCGAGGGCGCGACGATCCGCTCGTGGAGCCGGTCCCGCTGGCCCTCGCTGATCAGCGGTCCCAGGTCGGTGTCCGGCGACATCGGGTCGCCCAGGCGCAGCGCCTCCACCCGCCTGGTCACGGCCTCCAGGTAGCGGTCGGCGGCCTCGCGGACGACGATGTGCCGGCTGGAGCTGATGCAGGTCTGCCCCTGGAACTCCAGCGAGGCGATCATGGCGTGGGACGCGGCCAGCTCGACGTCGGCGTCCTCCAGGACGATGAAGGCGTTGTCGCCGCCGAGTTCCAGCCGGATCGCGCGCAGGTCGGTGGCGGCGGAGGCCGCGATGGCCAGGCCGACCTCGCGGGAGCCGGTGAAGTCCAGCAGGTCCAGCCCCCGGTGGTCGGCCAGCGCCCAGCCCGCGTCGGGGCCGTCGCCGGTGACCACGTTGAACACTCCCGCGGGCAGCCCGACGGCCTCGGCGGCCTCGGCCAGCACGTGGCCGCCGACGAGCGGGGTCAGCTCGGCGGGCTTGAGCACGATGGTGTTGCCGAACGCCAGGCCGGGCGCGACCATCCGCATGGCGAGGTTCATCGGGTAGTTCCACGGCGTGATGACGCCGATGACACCCAGCGGCACCGCGCGCGACAGCGAAAGCTTGCCCGCCTTGTACGGGGGCAGGATGTCCCCGGCGTTCTCGGTCGCCTGGACGGAGGAGATGAGCAGCTGGCGGATGCTCGTGCCCACCTCGTCCTCGGCCTTGGCCCGCACCCCGCCCGTCTCGCGCATGCTCAGCTCGACCAGCTCTTCGTAGCGGCCCTGGAGGTGCTCGGCGAGGCCGCGCAGGTATCCGGCCCGCTCGGGTGCCGACAGGGCGGCCCAGGCGGGCTGCGCGGCGCGGGCCGCGTCGACGGCCCGATCGACGTCGGCGGGGCCTCCCAGCGCGTACGTGCCGATCCGCGCGCCGGTCGCCTTCTCGTGCACGGGGGCGGCTCGTCCCGAGGCGGCGTCCTGGAATGTCCCGTCGATGTACAACCTGCCCACAGCCATCCCCTACTTCATTATTACTCTTAGTACAGAATGCAAAATAAGTGCTGAACGGAGGCGGCGTCAACAGCCTCGGGACGCCGTACGGGCGGGCCCGGCGCCTCGCTTCCGAGGTCACGACGGGCGCGGGTCCAGCGCCCCCGGCGCCGGGCGGACGCGAGGCGGGTGGGCGCGGAGCCGGGTCGTCCGAGGCGTGCCGGTCCAGGGCCGGACGCGCCCGAGGTCAGGCGGGCGCGTGTCCCGCCGATGCCGGGGTCGCGACGCGGCCCGCGGGGCGCACCGCGTGGCTGCGCAGCAGGAAGTCCTCGACGACCAGGGTGGCCGCGCCCAGGGCGACCGCCTCGGCGCCGAGCCTGCCCAGCTCGATCGACGCCTGCGAGAAGGGCAGGGGCAGGGCGTACCGGGCGGCGGCGGTGCGGATCTCGGGGAGGAACCTCCGCGCGAGGAGGGACCCGGCCCAGCCGCCGACGATGACGCGCTCCGGGTTGAAGAGGTTGATGAGGTTGGCCAGCCCGGCCCCCAGGCAGCGGATGGCCTCGTCGAGCGCGGGCCGCGCCAGCGGGTCGGTGAGAAGCTCGGCGAAGACGCTCTCCTCGTCGTCTCCGCCCAGGTCCCTTCCGGCGCCGGCGAGGATCGCCTCGGCGCCGACGTAGGCCTCCAGGCAGCCCCGGCTGCCGCACCGGCAGGGGCGCCCGTCCAGGACGATCTTCGTGTGGCCCCACTCGCCCGCGCCGCTCGCCGTTCCCCGGTAGGTGACGCCGCCGTTGATGATGCTCGCCCCGGCCCCCGTACCGATGAAGGTCATGACCAGGTGCTGGGCGCCCTTGCCCGCGCCGAACCAGAGCTCGGCCTGGCCGGTCGTCTTGACGCCGTTGTCGGCGAAGATCGGGAGCGAGGTGCCCTCCCGGATGAGCGCGCCCAGCGGAACGCCGTCCCAGCCGAACGCGCGGGCGTGGATGAGCAGGTCGGGGCCCTGCTCGGCGACGCCGGGGACGCCGAGGCCCATGCCGAGCACCTCCGACTCCGTGGCCCCGGCGTCGGACAGGACCGCCTCAAGACCGTCGAGGATGTGCCGGGCCACCACGGCCGGCTCGTGGTGGCTCGGGTCGAGGGCGAACTCCTTCCTCGCCCGCTCCTGCATCGCCAGGTCGTACAGCTCCACGCGGACGCGCGTCTCCCCGACGCCCACCCCGACCACGTATCCGTACGAGGGATCGACCCTGAGCATGATCCGCGGTCGCCCGCCGTCGGAGTCGACCGAGCCCGTCTCCACCACGATGCCGTCCGCGATGAGGTCGCCGATCACGTTACTGACCGTGGCGGCGCTGAGCCCGGTCAGCTGGGCCAGATCGTGTCTGCTCAGCTCGTTGGCGAAATACAGCGTCCACAGGACCACGGACCGGTTGCCCTTGCGCACGTCACGAAGGGTCCCCCGCTGTGGACGGCTCATGCTTCTCCCCCGGGGAAGTAATTTCAGATGTTAGTACAACTACTCTAGTCACTGTCGGTGCGGGCTTCCCTGTCACGCTCCAACCCGGCCTCGGACAACCCCCGTGACGCGTGTGAGGCGAGTTTCCCAGGTCGCGCCCCGCGTCGCCACGCCCCGCTTTCCCGGGTCGCGCCGAAACCCCTGTCTCCCGGGCGTCTCCTGTGCCTGGACGGCTCCGGTTGTTAGGCTCGGCCACCAAGCAAGTGCTCACTTCATGTGGGTGCGAGACGGGCGAGAGCGGGGGCGACCTGATCGGCCACCGATCACGATTTCAACGTCACCCTTCGCAAAAGTTGACCAATCGTGACAACCAACCGCGGGGGTGAGACCGTCGAACAAGTCGACGGCGCTCGGAAGGGGACGGGATGGTTCCGGGATACCGCGAGGTTCGAGAGCTCGGCGCCGGCGGAGGCGGGCGCGTGGTGCTGGCCACGTACGCCCCCACCGGCGCCTACGTGGCCATCAAGTACCTCAACGCGACCCTCAAGGACGATCACCGCTTCCTGGCGCGCTTCCGCGCGGAGGCGCGCGTCATGGTGGAGTTGCAGGACCCGAACGTGGTCCAGCTCTACGAGTACTACGAGGACGTGCTCGAAGCCGCGATCGTGATGGAGCTGGTCGACGGGGTCGCGCTCAGGCGGATCCTGTCCGAGCACGGCAGCACGAGCCCGGAGGCGGCGCTGACCGTGCTCAAGGGCTCGCTGCTCGGCCTGGCCTTCGCGCACTCCGCCGGGGTCGTGCACCGCGACTACAAGCCGGAGAACGTGCTGATCCAGGCCGACGGCGGCAGCAAGCTGGCCGACTTCGGCATCGCCGCCCACGTCGGGGAGGCCGGTGGGACCACCGGCACCCCGGCCTACATGGCCCCCGAGCAGTGGGAGGGAGCCCCGGCGAGCACGGCGACCGACGTCTACGCGGCCACGTGCGTGTTCTTCGAGTGCCTCACCGGGCGCAGGCCCTACCTGGCCGACCACCGCGTCGTGCTGATGCACCGCCACCGGCACGAGCCGATCCCGGTGGATGAGGTGCCGAGTTCGGTACGCGGGCTGGTCACCCGGGGCATGGCCAAGAACCCGGCGGACCGGCCGCGGAGCGCGCGGGCGTTCCTGGAGGAGCTGGAGGCGGCGGCGCGGGCGGCGTACGGGCCGGAGTGGGAGCAGCGCGGGCGGCGGCACCTGGCCGAGCTCGCCACGCTGCTGGCCCTGGCGTTCCCGCTGGCCAAGCCCGCGCCGAAGGCAAGCTCCTCGGTCGCCCAGACGGTGCTCGGCGGGGTGGGACGGGTGGGGCGGGTGCGCCGCCCCCGGCTGGGCCCCAGGACCCTGGCCGGGCTGGGGGTGATCACCGTCGCGATGACCGCCGGTGTGATCGCGGCCAACCGGCCGCAGGACCGGCTCTCCGCAGACACGATCTTCACCCCGCCGCCCAGTTCCGCGATGATCGAGGAAACCCCCGAGCAGCGGCGGCGGAGCCAGGTGTCGGCGCCGCCGGAGCCCTCTTCCGGGCCGGGCCGCCCCTCGGGAGGCGCCGCCGCCAGAAAGCCCGGCTCCCCCTCGAACGGCGCGAACCCCGGCCAGGTCACCTCGCCCCCCTCGCGGGCCCCCTCCCCCACCCGGACGATCATCTCCCCGCCGCTCTCCCCTCCCTCGCCCACCGGTTCGCAGCCGCCGCCCCCGCTGCCCACGCGCACCCGCACCCCGGCCCCCACGCGCCCGCCCACGCCGACGCCCATGCCCACGTCCACCCGCACGCGGACCCCGGCCCCCGACCCCACGGGGACGGGGGCGTCCGCGCACACGGTCAGCGGCCTGAGGGTCGTGGGGATCGACGCGCACGGGACCACGGTCGGCTTCCGGGCCTCCACCAAGGGGAACGTCGCGGTGACCGTCACCTTCGCCGAGGGGCCCGACCGCGACCGGCTCGTCCGGGCGGCCCCGCGCACCTCCGTGCTCGGCGGGCTGAAGACCTACTCCCACACCGTCCCGCACACCTTCGCCGTCCCCGCCTGCGGGCAGACCCTCTACCGCCGGGTCACGGTCTCCACCGTGCCCCGTTCCTCGGGCGGGACGTCCAGCCGTACCGAGCGGGTCCGCGGCGAGCCGTGCGCGCCGCCCGAGGTCTCGATCACCTCCTTCGACGGCACCACGGTCGGCTTCCGGGTGAGGACCTCCGGTCCCTCGGCGGTGACCGTGCGACTCGGGTTCGCCCAGCGGGTCGGGGACACGCGCGAGACGCTGTCCGGCGGCACACGGGAGCTGGAGCTGTCCGGCGCCACCGAGTACGAGCGGGAGGTGACCGGGGAGTTCGCCGATCCGCCCCGGTGCGGGGGTCACGTCACCCGGACGGTGACGATCACCACCGTTCCCGGGGGCGACACGCCCTCCCGGACCGTACGGATCGCCCTGCCCTCCTGCGCCCCCGACCCGGGCACCGGTCCGGACAACGACCAGGACACGGACGCAGGCACGGACAACGGCCAGGACACGGGTACGGACCCGGGGCCGGGGCCGGGGCCGGGGCCGGGGGAGCCTCGGGACTCGGAGCGGCCCACCCGCGACAAGCCGGGCCTGGTGGACCTCGATCTGGACATCGACCTGGGCGGCATCCTGGACGGCGTCCTGTGAGGTGACCGGGCCCGCACCGGCGCGGTGCCCGGCGACCTGACCGACCACCGGACAGGCAGGCGAACCCGGCCACCGGACCAGCAGGCGAACCCGATGACCGGACGCGGCGGCCCGTGACGCGGGCGGCGGGCCACCGCCCCACGGGCCCGCCCCGATGAGTGCCCGCCCTGCCACGAGGTGTGCCCGGGGAAACGCCCGGCACATAGTGTGGACTGTGCCGGGTGGATTCCGACATACGGCGATCCGCTTGCCAAAACCGGCATGAGACGCTGATGGTTGCTGATGAATGAGGTGGCACCGGCCACCCCGAGGCGGTGGCAGGCGACGGGCCTGCCCCCCGAGGTGACCAGTTTCGTGGGACGTCGGCACGAGATGGCCGAGGTCAAGCGCCTGCTGTCCGGGGCACACGTGGTGACCCTCACCGGCCCCGGCGGGGTTGGCAAGACCCGGCTGGCGCTGCACGTCGCCGCCGACGTCCAGCGGGCGTTTCCCGACGGCGTGTGGCTCGTCGAGCTCGCCGGGCTGGAGAGTCCGGAACCGCTCGCCGGGACGGTGAACGAGGCCCTGGAGATCAGGGACGTCTCCCACCGGTCCCCCGTGGAGGTGCTCATCGGCCACCTGCGGGACAAGCGGGCACTGCTGATCCTCGACAACTGCGAGCATCTCCTGCGGGCCTGCGCCGTACTGGCGGGAACCCTCGTGCGCTCGATCCCCTCCCTGCGGATCCTCGTCACCAGCCGGCAGGCGCTGGGCATCGCCGGCGAGCAGACGCTGGTCGTCCCCACGCTGCCGCTGCCACCGCCGCCGGGCTCCGGCCTCGGCCCGCCCGCGGAGCCGCCGGCCCCGTCGGAGGCGGTACGCCTGTTCACCGAACGGGCCACCGCCGTCCTGCCGGATTTCACGCTCACCGAGGCCAACCGGCCCGCCGTGGAGCGGATCTGCCGACGGCTGGACGGCATCCCGCTCGCGATCGAGCTGGCGGTGGTGCGGCTGCGCGCCCTCTCCCCCGAGGAGCTGCTGGCCAGGCTGGACAACCGGTTCCGGCTGCTCACCGGCGGTTCACCCGCGACGCTGCCCCGCCAGCAGACGCTGCGCGCGCTGATCGACTGGAGCTACGTCCTGTGCACCGAGAAGGAGCAGCTGCTGTGGGAGCGCGTCTCGGTGTTCGCCGACGGCCTGGACCTCGAAGCCGCGGAGGCGGTCTGCTCGGGGGACGGCATCGACCGCGACGAGGTGGTCGACCTGGTGATCGGGCTGGTGGGCAAGTCGATCCTGATCCGGGAGGACCCTCCCTCGGCCTCCACGGCGACCCGCTACCGGCTGCTGGAGACGATCAGGCAGTACGGCAGGGAGCGGCTCGTGACCTCCGGGCGGGAGGACGCGCTGCAGCGGCTGCACCGCGACCACTACCGGCGGCTGGCCGCGGAGGCGTACGCGCATCGGTTCGGCCCGCTCCAGGTGTCCTGGCTCGGCAGGCTGAAGCTCGACCACGCCAACCTGCGCACCGCGCTGGAGTACTGCTTCACCGAACCCGGGGAGACCTCCACCGCCCTGGGCATGGCCACCGACCTGCTCTACCACTGGATCACGAGCCACTACCTCAGGGAAGGGCGCCGCTGGATGGATCTGAGCCTCCTCAGCGGCACCGGAACGGACGAGATCCGGGGCCGCGCGCTGTGGTCCAACAGCTGGCTGGCGATCATCCAGGCCGACATCGTCTCCGCCGCGGCGATGCTGGAGGAGGCCAGGCAGCTCGGGGGGCGCCCCGGGCACGAGCCGATCCTGGCCTACGTCGCGCTCTACTCGGGGATGATCGCGATGTTCCGGGGGGACGTCGATCTCGCGATCGGCCTGTACGAGGAGGCGGCGGCGCGTCACCGCGCCGACGACGACCCCACGGGCCAGGCCCTCGCGCTCATCCGGCTCTGCCTCGCCCGCTCCTTCCAGGGCGACTGGCCGGGCGCCGTCGCCGCCGGGGAGGAGTGCGTCGCGCTGTGCGACGCCCACGAGGAGGGCTGGCACCGGGCGTACGCGATGATGGCGCTCGGTGTCGGGGTCTGGTGCCGGGGCGACGCCCGGCGTGCCGCCGAGCTGGAGAAGGAGAGCCTCAGGTTCAACCGCTCGCTCGACGATCTCCTCGGCGTCGGCGTCAACCTGGAGGTGCTGGCCTGGATCGCCGCCCGGGACGACGATCACCAGCGGGCGGCCAGGTTGCTGGGGATCCTGGAGCCGGTCTGGCGGGCGATCGGAGCTCCGCTGTCCGGTTTCGGGCATCTGAGGCGCTACCACGACGAGTGCGAGGAGCGTACGCGCGAGGCTCTCGGCAAGCAGGTCTTCGACACCGTGGTCAGGCAGGGCTCGAAGATGCACTGCGACGAGGCGATCGCCTTCGCCCTCGGGGAGAGCGCGCCCCGGGGCGAGCCCGCCGGCGAGGCCGGGGAGCCGTCGCCGCTGACCCGCAGGGAGACGGAGATCGCCAGGCTTGTCGCCCAGGGGCTGAGCAACAAGGAGATCGCGGCCTCGCTGACGATCGCCCAGCGCACCGCGGAGGGTCACGTCGAGCACATCATGACCAAGCTCGGCTTCCACTCGCGGGCCCAGATCGCCGTCTGGACGGGCGAGCGCATCCGGAACGCGAACGAGGACCACCCGCCCGGGGCCTGACGGGCGGGACGGAGCGGCCGTGGAAGGGGGACGCCGGAGCCGACGAGTGCGATGATCCCGTCGGCTCCGGCGTCCGGCCGAGACCGAGTCGGGGGACTCGGCGCCAGCCCTCGGAGGTGGCATGTGTGCTCAGCCCCCCGAAGGGGCCTCGCGGGGGTTTTCCGGGGGTTTTCGCGTGTCCGGCGCCCGCCGCGCCGGTCGGCCTCGCGGTCAGGCCGCGACCGTGTCCGCCGTGAGTTCGAACCAGACGGCCTTGCCCTCGGAGGTGCGGGCACTGCCCCAGCAGCAGGACAGGAGTTCGAGCAGGTGCAGCCCTCGGCCCCGCTCCTCGTCGTCGCGTGCCCGGCACGCGCGGGGCAGCGAGAAGGGGTCGGCGTCCTCGACCTCGCAGCGCAGGAGGCCGTCCTGGAAGGAGAGGACGAGCCTGATGGTCCCTCGCGAGTGGCGCAGCGCGTTGGTGACCAGCTCGCTGACGAGCAGTTCGGCGACCGTGCTGTGCTCGTGCAGTCCCCAGTCCGCCAGGCAGGCGCGGGTCAGGTGGCGTGCCTGGGGCACCGATGCCGACTCGGGCGGGAAGGAGCACGACGTCTCCCGGCCGTACGGCCCTTCGAGCGCTTCGAGGAGAGGGGTCATGAGCGTCCTCCCACCTGGTCGGCGGTCACCTCGATCGGACGCGGTCCGCACGCGCGTCCGCTGCCGGAGGCCGCCGGCCACCGCGGGACCACCTGTCCGCCTGGCACGTTCGGTCCCGGTGCGACGGGCGCGCGGCGCGCGATCATGCCGCCTGGCCCAGGGAGACCCGGTGGAGCGGCATGCCGTGGACAGGAGTGCTACGCCCGTCGGGCATGAGCGCTCCGGTGTCGTCGAAGACCACCACACCGTTGCAGAGCAGACCCCACCCCTGCTCGGGGTGGAAGGCCACGAGAGACGCGGCTTCGTGATCGGGGGCGCTTGCGAGTGGGCATCGCGGCTGGTGATGGCACATGACTCGTACCTTTTAACCTTCGCTGGTTGCTGTTGAGCCTTTCCTGGTGTGACCAGCATCTCCCGATGACGACACCCGCATATCGGGAGAAATACCTATATGTCTACCTATTTCGACAAAAGGTAAAGAAACCGGGCGCCGACGCAAAGGACGATCGACAAGATCGATCGGCGTGGTTACGGCGGTTCCGGCCCCTCCCGCGATCGTCCGTAGATCTTTTTCCCGAGCGTTTTACCATCAAAGATCACATAGCACCCCCCTGACATCGGCTTTTGTCCACTTATGTGATGCCAAGCGATTTGACGCGGCCTTTAGTCTGTCGTGACCTGTCCTTGGGGGCGGGTAACCTCCCTCGTCACGGAAGACAACTGGCCAGCGGTGCCGCCACACGCGTCCCTCCTCGGTGGGCTCGCGTGAACGTGCCGTCGCTCAACCCCGTCTCCCGGTGGCCAGGTCGCGAGGCGGAGCGACCATGCCCGCACGGCCGCCGGGGGTCCCCCTGAAACCCCCTATGACACCTGAGATGCACAAGTTCGTCGAGCTGCTGGAGAGCCAGCTCGGATACTCCGAGAAGAGCGGCGGCTACACCAAGTTCGGTGCCTGGTACGGCGAGAACGTCGAGTTCGACGCCGACTACGCCACCGCCCCCTGGTGCGACATGTACCTGTCGTGGGCGGCGGAGCGGCTCGGCTACCAGGAGTGGGTCGGCCAGTTCGCCTACACCGTCCACCACGCCCAGTGGTTCCGGCAGCAGGACGCCTGGGGCACCGTTCCCAGGCCGGGGGCCATCGTCTTCTTCGACTGGAGCGGCTCGGACAGGATCGACCACATCGACCACGTCGGGATCGTCACCGAGGTCGAGGAGGACAGGATCCACACGATCGAGGGCAACATCGACGGCGGGGTCGCCAAGCGCAAGGAGCGCGACACCGGCAAGGTCGTCGGCTACGGGTATCCGGAGAAGATCAAGGCCCGGCTGGACCGGGAGGCCACCGAGAAGCAGACGATCGTCACACCCGCCGCCGGGGACAACGCGGTGGTGATCGGCCCCGGGCCCAACCTGCTCGCGATGGTCCCCGCCCCCGCGCCCGCGCGGGAGAACCGGGTGTCCACCGGACCGGGCAAGGGAGCGGACAGGGAGACGAGCAGGGATACAGTCAGGGCTGAGACGGCTCCCAAGCACGCCGCCGTGACGGCGACCGGGAAGCCCGGCAAGGCCACCTCGGGGAACGACGGCCGGACCGCGTCCGGGGAGAACGCCCCGCGAAGTGACCGGGTGAGCGCGGGGGCACCCGTCACACCCCGGGTACCGGCATCCACCGGCCGTACCTCGCCGGGCAAGCACGCCAAGGCCTCCACCGCCGACACCAGCGCACTCGCCGTCGCCCCCACCGCCACCGTCCGCGACCTCGCCGCGCCCGTCCCCGGCTTCGACACCCCCGCCGTGCTCGCCCCGGTGCTGCTCGCCGCGGTCGCGATCCTCGCGCGCGGCAAGGCCAGGCAGTCGAGGGCGGCCGTCCCGCGCCGGAAGACCCTTCCCGGGAGCACGTTCACCCCGGCCGCGACCGCCGGATTCCCCTCGGTCACGACCCCCGTCGCCCACGTCGAGGAGCTCCCCGTGGAGTCACCCCCGCACTCCCCCGTGCGGTCGCCCGCGCCGCGCCCTCACGACGACCGTCCCCGCGCCCCCTACCGGGGCCGGCGCCGCCTGCGTGAGCAGGCCGTGGTGGAGTCGTCGACCTGGGTGCGGGACGCCCCGCCGCGCGGCCGCCGCCACCGCCGGCCCGACTCCGCGACCACCACCACCGTCCCGGCCACCCCGGCGCGTCCCACCCGTCCCGCTCGCCCCACCGCGCCCGCCCGTTCCGCGGCGCCCGCCCGCCCGGTCACCGGACAGAGAACGGCCGTCCCGGTCCCGGCGCCCCGGACCCGTCAGGGCGACGGCCCCGCCGTCCCGGCCGGTTCCGCCGCGCTCCTCGCGGAACCGGGTGACGTCCTGGTCCACAGCGGCTACCGGGGACGCCGCCGGGCCAAGGCGCTGGTCTAGGACCTGTTTTGTGGATCTTTCCGCCTACTGCGGTCGCCCAGACGGCACCCCGCCGCGTTGTCGTCGTCGCCCATAACTCCGTTATGAGCTCCTCCTCCGCCTTGCGGGGCATCCATCTGGCCGATCCTCGCTACGGCGAAGATCCACAAAACAGGTCCCAGCGGAGTCGTCGAAACGGCGGCCGACATCACAGGTTCGAGCGGTGCGTACGAGGCGAGCCCGTACGCACCGCTCATTCGAGAAACACCAGCCCACGCGACCGCGGGGAGCGTGCGCCTTTGAGCGGTACGCACCGCTCATCCGAGTCATTCGAGAAACACCAGCCACACGGCGACGAGGATGTCGACGACGCCGCACCACTCCGCGTACGAGCGCGATATGACCGCGTTCCTCCTGAGGTGAACGAAGTCCCAGAAGCCGTGCAGGAACCAGCCCGCCGCCACCAGGTAGCGGCCCAGGTCGGGCTCCGCCACCAGTACGGTCAGCGCCAGGCTCCCGAATCCGATCATTCCCAGGGCCTGTTCCCGGAGCGCGCCCGAGCGGCGCAGATCACCGGAGACGGCACCCCACACCATGACGGCCAGCGCCACGGCGGCGACCACGGCCGGTGCGGCGACCACGTCCAGCGCCCGCAGGACCACGTAGAGGGCGACCAGAGCGAGGAGCACCGGCCACGACGCCTCCCGCCGCCGGATCGTGGCCACCACGAGGTAGACCAGGGGCAGCAACAGGAGGACCTCGGCGAGCGAGACGACCTCCTCCGCCCCGGAGCCTCCGGCCGACATCACCACCCACAGCCCGACGGCCAGGGCGGTCGGCCAGCGCCGCAGCGCGGCCCTCCAGCCGGGACGGCGCGGCGTGACACCGGACGGCGTGACGCTAGACACGGGAGGGACCTCCGTACTCGTCGCGGCGGCGGAGCATCACCAGGAACATGAGCGGGAGCATCACGACGTGCTCCAGCAGGAGCAGCGTGTCGCCGGAGATCACGCCCGCCCACAGCAGCGGGAACAGCGCGAGGGCGGGGACGAACATGGACCCGGCCATCTCCAGCGTCGCGGCCCAGCCGTGGCCCCGGTAGCGCATCCAGAGGATCATCCCGACGGACATGTCGACGGCCATCTTCAGGGCGACCACCTCAGCTCGCGCCGGAAACTCCAGGCCCGCGAGCGCCAGGCCGGCAGACGCGGCGGCTCCGAGCACCGCCATGCCGACGACCATCGCCGCGAGCATCTCCAGGTAGTGACGGAAGAAGGGCCACCAGCCCTGGGCGTGGACGGCTCTTACTCTCATGTCGTGCTCCTCCGGTGTACGGGGTCGGGGTATGTGACCCCCAGACTGCGGGAGGGCGGGAGCCGCCAGTAGTGCCGACATGGCACGTCCCGGCATGGGCGTGTCACGAAATCTCGTGACATTTGTCATCGGGGTGCTCCATAGCCCCCGTCACGCGGGAGACAATGACCGCGTGACGGGGGGTATGGAGCGCGGGACGGGACTGAGCGGTTTCCGTCGCTACATGTGGTGGAGCCTCGCCGGGAGCATCACGGTCTCCCTGGTGCTCTTCGTCAGGGCCTGGGCCATGGACGAGGGCGTGCCCCCCTGGGTCAGGGGGGTCACCGGCCTGGCCCTGACCGTACTCGTCGTGGCCGTCGGCGTGCTGCTCGGCCGCCGGCTGTCGCGCTCACCCGGCGACGCACGGGACCCGACCGGCGCCTCGGGCACGCGTGAACGGGCGAGCGGGCCACCGGTGGGCTGGTTGGTGGCGGGGAGCCTGGCGGCGGCCGTGCTGGGCGCGATCCCGCTCGCCTCGCACGACGACAGGCTGTGGGCGGTGGCTCCCGCGGTGATGGTGTCGATCACGGCGATGTTCCTGCGGGCACCGCACCGGCGTACCCTCATCGGCGGCGCGGTGGTCGTCGCGGCGACGCTCGGCGGGTCCGTGGCCCTCGCCTCGGGGAACACCGGGTGGCTCCTCGCGGGAGTCTTCCCGGCCGGCGTGGTCGTCTCCGTCGCCTGGATGGCGCTGGGCATGCTGTGGGCCTGGGACGTCGCCGACCGGCTGGACCAGGCGCGACACCTGGCCGCCGAGGTGGCGGTCAAGGACGAGCGGCTGCGGTTCGCCGCCGACCTGCACGACATCCAGGGGCATCACCTGCAGGTGGTCGCGCTCAAGAGCGAACTGGCCGAGAGGCTCGCCGAGTCCGACCCCGTCCGGGCCGCCGCGGAGATGCGGGAGGTACGGCGGCTGGCGGCCGACGCGCTCCGCGACACCCGTGCCGTGGTGCAGGGATACCGGCGCACGACCCTGGAGGACGAGATCGCCAACGCCGCGAAGGTGCTGGCCGCCGCGGGCATCGACACGGCCGTGGACCGTGGCCGGACCACGGGGACGGACCCCCTGCCGGAGCCCGCCCGCCATGTCCTGGGCCTGGTGATGCGCGAGGCCACCACCAACGTGCTGCGCCACAGCCGGGCCCGCCGGGCACACATCGCCTACGACGTCGCGAACGGCCGTGCCCGCCTCCGGGTCGGCAACGACGGCGTCGAGAACGGTGGTATCCGGCCGGAGGGTGACGGCGTCGCGGACGGCCGTGTCCGGCCGGGGATCGACAGCGAGAACACCGAGGGCGACCGTGCCCGGCCGGGGGACGACGGTGAAGGCGCCGGGGACGGTCGTCCCCTGCTCGGGATCGGCGGCGACGGCGACGCGGGGCGGCCCCCGGCGGGGACGGGCACCGGCACCGGACTGCGCTCCCTGGCCGAGCGGCTGGAGCGAGCCGGCGGCACGCTGGACTGGCGGTGCGACGGTGACCGGTTCGAGGTGGTGGCCTCGCTGCCCGCCGATGCGCGCGCGTACCCGGCCGGGGTGGGCGCGCGGTGATCCGGTTGCTGATCGCCGACGACGAGGACCTCATCAGAGGAGCCCTGGCGGCGCTGCTCGCACTGGAGGACGACCTGGACGTCGTCGCCGAGGCGGCCACCACCACGGACGCGGTGCGGCTGGCCCGCGAGCGGCGGCCGGACATCGCCGTACTCGACCTGGAGATGCCACCCGCCGACGGGCTGCGCGCCGCGCAGGTGATCCGCTCCGAGCTGCCCACCCGGATCGTCCTCGTCACCCGGCACGCCCGGCCCGGCGTGCTGCGGCGCGC
Organism: Streptosporangium oxazolinicum; assembly: GCF_039537505.1. Classification (NCBI taxonomy): domain Bacteria; kingdom Bacillati; phylum Actinomycetota; class Actinomycetes; order Streptosporangiales; family Streptosporangiaceae; genus Streptosporangium; species Streptosporangium oxazolinicum. The sequence goes on along the minus strand of NZ_BAABAQ010000010.1, from coordinate 40,168 downwards.
CCTGGCCGCGGGGGTGAGCGGATTCGTGCCCAAGACCACGCCCGCCACCCGGCTGGCCGAAATCATCCGCGACGTCGCCGCCGGCCGGCGCTACGTGGACCCGGACATCGCCGCCTCCGCGCTGTCGGAGGACGACTGCCCACTGTCCGAACGGGAGCTGGAGGTGCTGCGCGCGTCACGGACGGGCGCCTCGATCAACGAGATCGCGGCGCAGGTCCACCTCGCCCCCGGCACGGTCAGGAACTACCTGTCGGCGGCCATGGCCAAGCTTGGCGCCGGCTCCCGCCACGCCGCCGCACACCGCGCCTGGGAGGAGGGCTGGATCTAGGGGTTCCATGGCCCGTGACGTCGCGGTGAACGCGCCGTCCCCGGCCCGGGAGACGGGCCGGAGACGGGCCGACGCCACGGACGGCACGGCCGACGGGACCTCGGCCGGGATCGGGAGAGCCTCAAACAGGACCGAGACCTGGAGCGGACCGGCAGAGCCTCGGACCTGGACCTGGATCGGGACCTGGACCGGGCGGAGCGAATCCCCGCCTCTCAGTCGCGACCGGCGCCGACAAGCTCCCTGCGCGGTTCCTCCTTCTCCTCGTCCTCCTCGTGGCCCTCGACGGAGAGGTTCGGCAGGATGCGGTCCAGCCAGGCGGGGCACCACCAGTTGGCCCTGCCGAGCAGGGCCATGGTCGCCGGGACCAGCAGGCCCCGGATGATCGTGGCGTCCACCGCGATGGCCACCGCCAGGCCGACACCGAAGATCTTGACCATGGGATCGGGATAGGCGACGAACGCGACGAAGACCGCGACCATGATCAGGGCGGCGGAGGTGATGACCCTGCCGGTCGACCCCAGCCCCTCGGCCACCGCCCTGCGGTTGTCGCCGTGCCTCAGGTACGCCTGCCGCACGGCGGTGAGCAGGAAGACCTCGTAGTCCATCGACAGGCCGAACAGGATCGCGAACAGCATCAGCGGGATGTAACTGTCGATCGGCACCGTGAAGAACACCGTGCTCAGGTAGGACCCGTCCGCGCTGACCGGTGTGTCCATGCCGACCAGGCGGCTGCCCAGTCCCAGGGAGAAGACCAGCGAGAGCGCGCCGAACGCGGCGCCGAGGGAGACCAGGTTCATCAGCGCGGCCTTGATCGCGACGACCGGTGAGCGGAACGCCAGGAGCAGCAGCAGCGCGCTCAGCAGGACCACGACGCCGACGACCAGGGGCGTGCGCCCGGCGATCCTCTCCCCGGCGTCGGCCATACCGGCGACCTGCCCGCCCACGTGCACCCGGGCACCCTCGACGTCGAGCGCGCGCACCGCCTTGACCACGTCGAGCGCCCGGGGGTCGCCGGGGGCGTAGGCGGGGATCGCCTGCATCAGCGCCGCCGTACCGCCCCTGTTGAGGACCGGGTCGCCGACGTGGACCACTCCCTCGACGTCCGCGACGCGGTCCTTCAGGTTGCCCAGTACGGCCGGGGCCGGCTCCCGGTCGACGACCCTCGTGTCCAGGTCGGCCACCACGACGAGCGGGCCGTTCATACCGGGCCCGAACCCGGCCTGCAGGAGCTCGTAGGAGCGTCGCGTGTCGGTGCCCCGGTCGGCGTAGCCGTTGTCGAGCGGGCCCAGCTTGAGGGCGAGCGCGGGGGCGGCCAGCGCGGCCAGGAGGGCGACGCTGAGCGCGAGCACGCTCCACGGCCGCCGGGCCACCCAGTCGCCCAGCGAGGCCCAGCCGGAGGAGCCGTGGCTGCCCCGCCGTCCCGTGAACGGCAGGCGCAGCGCGTTGATCCGGTGCCCGAGCAGGCCGAGCAGCGCGGGGACCAGCGTGACCGAGGTGAACACCGCGCAGACGACCGAGATGCCGGTGATCCAGCCGAGCGTCTGCAGCAGGGGGAACCCCGCGAGCATGAGCGCGCTGAGCGCGATGATCACCGTACCCCCGGCGAACACCACCGCGCCGCCCGAGCTCGCGACCACCCGGCGGACCGCCTCGCGGACCGGCACGCCGTCGGCGAGCAGCTTGCGGTGCCTGCTGAGCAGGAAGAGCGCGTAGTCGATGCCGACGCCGAGACCGATCATCGTCGCCATGATCGACGCCTGCTTGGGCACGTCCACGACGTGGCCGAGCAGGCTCACCACGCCGAGACCGGTCGCGATGCTGACCAGCGCGGCGAAGATCGGGATCATCGCGGCGACCAGGGTGCCGAACGCGAGCAGCAGGACCAGCAGCGCGCAGACCACGCCGATGATCTCGCTGGTCCCGGTCTTGATCTCCTTGTCCGCCGGGCTGGCCGAGGTGGCGGGCACCGCCTCGATGCCCGCCGCCCGCGCGGGTTCGGCGGCCTCGGAGAGGAGTCTGGTGGTCTCGGCCAGCTTGGCGGTGTCGTTCCCCTCCAGCTTGACCGCGATGACGCCGATCTCCAGGCTGGGGGCGAGACCGCCCACCTGGTAGGGGGATCTCACCTCCTTCACGTGCGGCACCTCGCGGATCAGGTCCACGGCGCGCTCCACCGCGCGCTTCCTGGTCTCGGTGACGAGGGGGCCGTCGGGCGAGTAGAGGACGATCTGGGCCGAGCCCCCCGCCCCGTAACCGGGGCCGAAACCGTCCTTCATCAGGTCGACGGCCCGCTGGGCGTCGGTGCCGGGAATGCTGACGTCGTTGCTCACCGGGCCGGGGAAGAACACCGATCCCGCCGTCAGCAGCACCGCGGCGGCCACCCACAGGGCCAGCACGGCCCCGCCGTGCCGCGCGCACCAGCTTCCCAGCCGCCCCAGCAAACCAGACATCGGTGACCGCCCCGCTTTGAGTGTCAAAGGTTCTGAAAAGCCGTACTGTACGCTCGTACAGAGCCTACGGTAGAGCGTAGGGGGATAAATCAGGAAATGCTCTAGACGGCGTGGGAGTGAGACGATGACCACACTCGAACACGGGCATGACACGCGGGGGCGGATCCTCGACGCCGCCCGCAGGTTGTTCGCCGAGCACGGCTACGCGGCGACCTCGCTGGCCGACATCGCCTCCGCCGTCGGCCTGACGAAGACGGCCGTCGCCTACCACTTCCACCCCAAGGACCGCCTGGCCACGGAGCTGACCGCACCCGCGATCCAGGACATCCTGGCCCTGCTCGATAGCGACTTCGACGACGACCGCGCCTTCGTCGAGGCCCTGGTGACCTTCGCGGTCAGGCACCGGGCGATCATACGGCTGATCATGGAGGACATCAGCTGCGCCGACGACGCGCCCCCCGGCTCCCCCGGCGAGGCCATCCGCGTCTTCCGCGACGAGATCTACCGGCGCCTGGCCGGACCCGACCCCGACACCGCCCACCGGGTCTGGGCCTGGGCCACGCTGGGCTCGCTCCAGTACGCGGTGGTCAAGACGATCGACCTCCCCCAGGAGGACGTCAGGAGGACCCTCCTGACCACCGTCCTGGCCTCCCTCCAACAGGGGTGAGTCGCGCCCGCACCCCGGGTGCCTCACCCGGAAGGGGCGGCCTCCCCGGGAACAGTCTCCGGCGGGGCCGAGGGATCGGGAGGCTCGGTGGTCTCCCCGGGACCCGGTCCAGGCCCCGGTCCGGGGCCCGGCCCGCTCTGACCCCCGACACCGACTGTGATCACGATCGTCGCGCCGGACCTGGCGCAGGTGCCGGGCGCCACGCTCTGCGCCAGCACCACTCCGTCCTGGGCCTCGCCGGTGACCAGCCGTGCCCGCGTCCGTACGGCGAAACCCGCCCCGCCGAGGGTGTTGGAGGCGTCGGCCGCTCTCTGGCCGGTGACCGGCGGCACCGGGACACCGTTCTTGGAGACGACGAGCGCCACCGCGCTCCCCGGGGAGACGCGCTTGCCCGCGCCGGGGGTGCTCGCCAGCACCCGCCCCGCCGGCTGGTCGGAGCAGCGTGTGCTGACCCCGCCGGAGACCAACCCGGCCTGGGCCAGAGCCTCCTGGGCGCTTCTCCTGGCGAGACCGACCAGCGTGGGCACCTGGACGCCGCCGGAGACCCGCAGATCGACCCTGCCCTTCTTCGGCAGCGCGGTCCCCGGCGCCGGGCTGCTTCCGAGCACCTCCCCGAGCGGCCGGTCGGAGTCGACCGCCTCGACGGCCCCGGCGACCAGCCCGGCCCGTTTGATCAGACGGGCCGCCTCGGAACGATCCAGTCCGATGAGCGCGGGCACGACCACCGTGGCGGCGGGAGGCGGCAGGGGGGAGGATTTGACACCCTCCGCGCGCGGTGGCCTGGCCGGGACCGTCGGCAGGGGCGGGAGAGGCTTGACCGGAGCGCTCGTCCTGCCCGCGTGCGGCTCGGTGGCGCCCTGGGAGGTGGCCTCCACCGCCGGGACGACCGGCGCGGCGGGCACGCCTCCCGGCGCCACCCCGCTCAGCGCCGGGACCAGCACCCCCACCAGCACGGCGGCGCTGACGAGCAGCGCGCCGGAGACCGCGACCGAGGCCCTGGTGGCCGCCCGTCCCGGGTGGGTCCGGGGCTCGTCGAAGCCCTCGCCCCCGACGTGGAACGCGCGCCCACCGGAGCCACCGGAGCCACCGAGCCCGGCCCGCCGGGCGGCCCCAGGCGCGCCCCGCAGGCCGAAAAGACCCGTGAGGCCGGACCGGCCGGAGGAGCCCGAGGGGCCGGACACGTCGGGACCGCCGGACTCGAACGAGAACCCCGGCACCGGCGAGAACCGGGACTCGGCCACCGACCGGCCCCCGTCGTCGCCGAGCAGCGCGAGCAGCAGCTCCCGGCTGGTGGGACGGTTGCGGGGATTCTTGTCCAGGCAGTCGACCACCAGCGCGCCGAGCAGCCCGTCGAGACGGCCCAGCTGCGGGGCCGCGGTGAGGATCCGGTTCAGGACGGCGGCGATCGAGTCCTGCCCGAAGGGCGCCTGGGCGTTGGCGGCGAAGCACATCGTGGCGCCCCAGGCGAAGACGTCGGCCGCCGGGTTGATCTCGGCGCCCTCCACCTGCTCGGGCGCCATGTAGGCGGGGGTGCCCGCGCCGCGCCCGCTCTGGGTGGCCGCGGCGTCCAGCGCCCTGGCCAGCCCGAAGTCGATCACCCTTGGCCCGTCGGAACCGAGCAGCACGTTCTGCGGCTTGAAGTCGCGGTGCACGATCCCGGCTCGGTGGATGGCCGCCAGCGCGGTGGCCGTGCCGATGGCCAGGCGCTCCAGCCTGCCTCCCTCGCGAGGCCCGCTGACCGCGACCTCACGGTGGAGCGACGGGCCGTCGACGTACTCGCTGACGATGTAGGGCCGGTCGCCGTCCAGCCCGGCGTCGATCACCTGGGCCGTGCAGAACCGGGCCACCTGCTTGGCCAGCTCGACCTCGCGCAGGAAGACCTCGGGGTCGTCGCCCACCGAACCGTGCAGAAGCTTGACCGCGTAGGGCTCGGAGCCGGTGTCGGGGCGCACCCCGACGTAGACCACCCCCTGCCCACCCTCTCCGAGACGCCCGATGATCTCGTACTCACCGAGCGCCGCCGGATCCCCCGTTTTGAGCGGCTGCGCATACGGCACGCGAGCCTCCCCTCGCCGCCACCCTTCTCACTCAAGAAGAAGCATCGCCGACAGTCAACGGGGATGAAGGTCTTGTCTTCCTCACCGTGACACTCATGTGATGCTCAGGTCAGGGCAAGCCACAACACATCCCCCGAATACGCAGCCGCTTTTTCTCCCGGCATCGACCACCTCCGGCGGGCACGCCGTGGCCCGGAGCAAGGGACGCCCCCCTCGCACGGGCGGCGGTCCCGGGCCGACCCGGTAGCCTGGCGAAGTGCTCGAAGCGATCAAAGCCACCCGTTACGTGACACCGCTGCGCGAGGGCGGCTCGCTGCCCGGGGTGATGGAGGCGGACGACCTCGGCACCCACGTGGTGAAGTTCCGCGGCGCCGGGCAGGGGCGCCGGGTCCTGGTCGCGGAGATCGTGTCCGCGGGGCTGGCCCGCCGCCTGGGGTTCCGCACGCCCGAGCTGAAGGTGATCGACGTCGATCCGCAGCTCGGCGCCCGCGAGCCCGACGAGGAGATCCAGGACCTGCTCAAGGCGAGCGAGGGCAACAACCTGGCGGTCGACTTCCTGCCGGGCGCGCTGGGCTTCGAGCCGCTGGCCTGGCCCCCCGAGCCCGGGTTCGCCTCCCGCCTGATCTGGTTCGACGCGCTGATCCACAACGTCGACCGGAGCTGGCGCAACCCGAACCTGCTCCTGTGGCACGGCGACACCTGGCTGATCGACCACGGCGCCGCGCTCTGGTTCCACCACAACTGGCCTTCTGCCGACCCGTTGCGCGACTTCGACGCGAGCGACCACGTGATGGCGCCCTTCGCCACCCGGGTGCCCGAGGCCGACGCCGAGTTCAGTGAGATGATCACCAGGGACCTGCTCGACGGGGTGGTGGACGAGGTCCCCGACGAGTGGCTGGAGGACGAGCCGGGGTTCGACGGGGCGCAGGCCGTGCGGCAGGCGTACGTCGAGCACCTGCTGGCCCGAGCACAGGGGCCGCGCACCTGGCTGCCGCGGCCGTCGGGCCGGGAGCCCGGTCAGGACCACGAGAGGAAGACCGGCTCGGTGGGCGCGTTCTGGAAGGACAACCGGTGAAGGACGTCTACGAGTACGCGGTCATCCGGGTCGTCCCCCGCGTGGAGCGCGGCGAGCTCATCAACGCCGGAGTGCTGCTCTACTGCCAGCCCCGCGGCTACCTGTGCGCCCGCGTGGAGCTGGACGAGGCGCGCCTGCGCGCCCTCGACACCGGCGTGGACCTCGACGGGGTACGGCACGCGCTCGGCGCCTACCAGCGCACCTGCGACAGCGACTCGGGGCCCCTGACCAGGGAGCCGCTGGGCAGCCGCTTCCGCTGGCTGACCGCCCCGCGCAGCACGATCGTGCAGACCGGCCCGGTCCACGCCGGTCTCACCGCGGACCCGGAGGCGGAACTGGAGCGCCTCGTGACCCGGCTGGTCCGCAGCCCCTGAGCCCGGTCTCGCGGAAGACTCAGAAGAGCACGGACATGAACGTGCCGACCTCGACGAAACCGGCCCTGCGGTAGGCGGCCCTGGCGGGGGCGTTGTAGTCGTTGACGTACAGCGAGACCACCGGCGCGAAGTAGTCGAGCGCGTGCTTGACCACCGCGGCCATCCCCGCCACCGCGTGGCCGCGTCCGCGCAGGTCGGGGTGGACCCAGACCCCCTGGATCTGGCAGGCGTGCGGCGTCACCGCGCCGATCTCCGCCTTGAAGACGACCCTGCCGCCCTCGATGCGGGCGTAGGACCTGCCGATCCTGATCAGCTCGGCGACCCTGGACCGGTAGAGGGCGCCGCCGTCCCCGGCCTCCGGGGAGACGCCCACCTCCTCGGTGAACATCGCCACGCAGGCCGGAAGCAGGATGTCGAACTCGTCGGGCCGGACGCGCCGCACCAGCGGGTCGGCGGGGACGGGCGACGGCTCGGCGATCACCATGACCGGCTGTGCCCAGCGGATCGCGCGGGCGGCCCCCCAGTACGGCTCCAGCCGCTCCCAGAACACCTCCACCGCGTCCGCCGGGCCGACGATCGAGGAGCAGCGGCGGCCCTGCTTGCGCGCGCGCTCGGCGAAGGCGTAGACGGCGTCCGTACCGGCGTTGACCGGGACCAGGTTCGCCCCGGCGTAACAGATGGAGGTCAGGCCGCCGCGCGGCCCGAATCCCCACATCTGGCCACCGAGCCTGGCCGGATTGAGCCCGACCGAACGGACCCTGGAGGCGACGAAGACATTGCCGACGGGGTCGGTGTCGAGAAGCGCCAGGACCTCGTCTCGATCGCTGTCGTCGAGCACGCGCGACGCCGTTGTGCGCAGCATCACGTGCTCAGCCTACGCGACCCCCTCGAATTTGGCAGGAACCAACACAGAGCCTCTCATCTACCTGCTTTGGCCACCTCTTTCCGCCAGGTGCCCGGCGGGCACGCGGACGGTCGCGGGGACGGTCACCGGTACGGGCGCGGGGACTCCCGGGCACCGGGCGTCCGGGGCGGAGTTCTGGCGAGGGCCGGGAAGGGTGCCGTCCCTGAGGTAGGCGGCCAGGCGCCGGTCGACGCAGGCGTTCCCGTTGAGCGCGACCCCGTGGTTGCCGCCGGGCACGGCCAGCAGCCGGGAGCGGTGGAACAGGGCGCGCATCCGCACCGCCCCGGCGTACGGGGTGGCGGCGTCGCGCTGTCCCTGGATCAGCAGGATCGGCGGCAGCCTGTCGTCGTCCTGAATCCGCACGGGGGTCCCGGCGGGCTGGGGCCAGAACGCGCACGGCGCGTTGTACCAGGCGTTGGGCCAGGTGAGGAAGGGCGCTTTGAGGTTCGCCCTGGTCATGTCAGCCCGCCAGCGGGCCCAGTCGCGCGGCCAGGCGGCGTCGCGGCACTGCACCGCGAGGTAGACCGCGTAGTTGTTCTCGTCCTTGGCGTCGTTCACCGCGTGCTTGCGGTAGGCGTTGACCAGGGGGTCCGCCTCCCCCTTCTTGACGTAGGCGGAGAAGGCCCTGGCCAGTTGCGGCCAGATGACGTCGGAATAGCCGCCCAGGGTGTAGACGTCGTCGAGCTCGCTCGGGCCGACCACCCCTCCGGCCGGGCGGTCGGCCAGCCGGTCCCGCATGGCGTCCCAGGCGAAGGAGACCGCCCTCTCGGTCGCGCCGAGCCGGTAGACCGGGTTGTGGCGGGCGATCCACTTCAGGAAGTCCCGGTGCCTGTCCTGGAAGGCGATGCTCTGGTCGAGGTTCGAGCGGTACCAGATGCCGCGCGGATCGACCACGCTGTCCAGGACGAGCCGCTTGATCCGGTCGGGGAAGAGCGTCGCGTAGACCGCGCCGAGGTAGGTCCCGTACGAGTAACCCAGGAAGCTGATCTTCGACTCGCCGAGCGCCGCCCTGATCAGGTCCATGTCCCTGGCGGAGTTCTCGGTGGTCATGTGCGGCAGCATCCAGCTCCACCGCTCGCCGCACGCCTGGGCGTACCTGCGGGCCCGGCCGATCAGCACGCTCTCGTCGCGCCTGGTGACCGGCACCTGGTCGGGGCGGGGCGCCTCGTAGTACTTCTTGGGATCGACACACTTCAGCGCGGGGTCGCTGGCCCCCACCCCGCGCGGGTCGAAGCCGACCACGTCGAACCGGTCGGCCAGGCCGTCGGGAAGCCCCGCCGCGACACTCCTGACCAGGTCGCGGCCGGACGCTCCGGGGCCACCCGGGTTGACCAGCAGCGCGCCGAGACGGTCCTGGACGGCCTTCCCCCTGATCCGGTTCAGGGCGATGCCGATGGTCTGGGCCGGGTTGGCGTAGTCGAGCGGCACCCTCAGGGTGGCGCACTCCATCGGGTTGTCCACCCGCCCGGCGGAGGCGAGCACCGCCCCGGTCACCGCGGCCCCGCCCTCGCAGGGCCCCCAGACCAGCGCCTCCCTCTGCTGTCTCTCCTGGGCCACCGCCCCCTGCGGCACCCCCACCGCCACGGCCAGCATCGCGATGCTCGCGGCGATCCCGACGACCCTCTTCTTCACTGTGTGATCCCCCTACTCGTACGGCAGAGGCGATGGTCTCCCGGAGGCGGCGCGATCATCCGGAACACAGCCGAAGGTCTAGCAAAGTGTAGTCAGATAATTGCTAAGTGTAATGACGCCAGGAATGCGAACGACGCGGGCCCAGCGTGGGCCCGGTACGAATCCGGCGCGAGCAGGGCGGCTAGCTGACGACGACCTGGGGTCCGGGAGCGTCATCGTCGAGGTCGACCTCCACGCCCATCTCCTCGGCGAGGCGCAGGGCCTCCTCGATCAGGGTCTCCACGATCTGCGACTCGGGGACGGTCTTGATGACCTCGCCCTTGACGAAGATCTGGCCCTTGCCGTTGCCGCTCGCGACGCCGAGGTCGGCCTCGCGGGCCTCGCCGGGACCGTTGACGACGCAGCCCATCACCGCGACGCGCAGCGGGACCTTCAGCCCTTCGAGCCCCGCCTGGACCTGCTCGGCCAGGGTGTAGACGTCGACCTGGGCGCGCCCGCAGGAGGGGCAGGAGACGATCTCCAGACCGCGCTCGCGCAGGTTGAGCGACTCCAGGATCTGGTTGCCGACCTTGACCTCCTCGACCGGAGGGGCCGACAGCGACACGCGGATGGTGTCGCCGATGCCCTCGGCGAGCAGGGCGCCGAACGCGACCGCGGACTTGATCGTGCCCTGGAAGGCCGGGCCCGCCTCGGTGACGCCGAGGTGGAGCGGGTAGTCGCACCGGGCGGCGAGCAGGCGGTAGGCCTGGACCATCACGACCGGGTCGTTGTGCTTGACGGAGATCTTGATGTCGCGGAAGCCGTGCTCCTCGAACAGGGAGCACTCCCACAGCGCCGACTCCACCAGCGCCTCGGGGGTGGCCTTGCCGTACTTCTGGAGCAGGCGGGGGTCGAGCGAACCGGCGTTGACGCCGATCCGGATCGGCACGCCGCGCTCACCGGCCGCCCGCGCGATCTCACCGACCTTGTCGTCGAACTTCTTGATGTTGCCGGGATTGACCCGGACCGCCGCGCAGCCCGCCTCGATCGCGGCGAAGACGTACTTCGGCTGGAAGTGGATGTCGGCGATCACCGGGATCTGCGACTTCCTGGCGATGATCGGCAGCGCGTCGGCGTCGTCCTGGGAGGGGACGGCGACCCGGACGATCTGGCAGCCCGAGGCGGTCAGCTCGGCGATCTGCTGGAGCGTCGCGTTGACATCGGCGGTGACCGTGGTGGTCATCGACTGGACGGAGACCGGCGCGTCCCCGCCCACGGGGACGGAGCCGACCATGATCTGACGGGATACGCGTCGCTCGGCGATCGGCCTGGTCCTTACGGACGGGATTCCGAGAGCAACAGAAGTCATTTTCAGCCCTTGAAGAGTCGACGACGCTCACCAGTCTAGGCAGTCCCGGTGAGCTCGCGTGCCCGTATCCGCGCCCAGGAGTCGGCGTCGAGCACCTCGGCGACCGAACCGGCCTCGGTCACGGTGTGCTCGGAGACCACCGCCGCCACGGTGTCGACGATGCCGGGGAAGGGGAGGCGCCCGGCCATGAAGGCCTCGACGCAGACCTCGTTGGCGGCGTTGTAGACGGCCGGGGCCGTGCCACCGGCCTCGCCGACCCGCCGGGCCAGCGCGACGGCGGGGAAGGCCTCGTCGTCGAGCGGCTCGAACGTCCAGGTGTGGGCGGTGGTCCAGTCGACCGCCGGGGAGGCGCCGGCGACCCGCTCGGGCCAGCCGAGGGCGAGCGCGATGGGCAGGCGCATGTCCGGCGGGCTGGCCTGGGCGATGGTCGAGCCGTCGACGAACTCGACCATCGAGTGGATGACCGACTGCGGGTGGACGACGACCTCGATGCGGTCGAAGCCGATGTCGAAGAGCAGGTGGGCCTCGATGACCTCCAGGCCCTTGTTGACGAGTGTGGCGGAATTCACCGTGATGACCGGCCCCATCGACCAGGTGGGGTGGGCGAGGGCCTGCTCGGGGGTGACGTCGGCGAGGTCCGCGCGCGACCTGCCGCGGAAGGGCCCGCCGCTCGCGGTGACGACCAGGCGGCGCACGGCGGAGGCGTCGGGGCCGGTGGGTCCCGCCGCCCACAGGCACTGGGCCAGCGCGGCGTGCTCGGAGTCGACAGGGATCAGCTGGCCGGGTTTGGCCAGCCGTTTCACCAGCGGCCCGCCGACGATCAGCGACTCCTTGTTGGCGAGCGCGAGCGTCCGGCCCGCCTCCAGCGCGGCCAGCGTGGAGGTCAGTCCCAGCGCCCCGGTGATGCCGTTGAGGACGACGTCGGCGGGCCAGGCGGCGGCCTCCGCCACCCCCTCGGGCCCGGCCAGCACCCGGGCGCCCACCCCGTACGCGGCCAGGGCCTCGCGCAGCTCCGGCACAGCGGAGGGGTCGGCGACGGCGACCACGTCGGGCCGGAACTCGGCCGCCTGCCTGGCCAGCAGGTCGATCCGGCCACCGTAGGCGGCCAGCGCGACCACCCGGAACCTGCCGGGGTTGCGGGCGATGACGTCGAGGGACTGGGTCCCGATGGACCCGGTCGAGCCGAGCAGGACGACGGAACGGACGGTGTCTGGCTGCACCGCCCCATTCTCCCGGCTCGGACCGCGCTGTCGAATCGGCCGTACCGGGCCGGACCGGTCTGGATCAGGCCGGATCACGCCGGATCATGGCGAAAATCTGTTAGCCGTGGAACGCGCGATAAAAGGCGGTATTTAAGTCCGAATTTAGTCATATCAATAGTTGTAAAGCCTGAGAAATGCACATGTGTAGCGCACTAGCTTCCCGGAACAGCGACAGGCCCTCGGGAGGTACATATGCGGCGCACGGTACGACTCGTCCCTATTCTCACCGCCATCGCGGGAAGCACCCTGCTCTCCACGACGATCGCGCACGGTGCCACGGCGGAGGCCACAGCGGACGCCGCGACAGGTGTCACGGCGGGCGCCACAGCGGGCGGGAGCACGGGCGGGGGCGGCGTCACCGCGGCGCGGGCCGTTCCCCAGCCGGTCGAGAAGGAGGCGGCCGACACCAGGAAGGAACAGCAGACCGTCCAGCGCTACTGGACCGAGGCGAAGATGGAGGCGGCCAAGCCACTCGCCGCCCTCGTCCCCGAGAAGGACGGCGCCCGGCTCGCCGCGGGGGCGCTCGCGGCCCAGGCCGCGGCCGACCCCGTCTCCGTCCCCGCGACCGAGCCCGGCGGCGACACCGTCACGGCCACCAGGGGGTCGGCGGCCCGCGCCTCCACCGGAGCGGCGTGGACCCGCGGCGGGGCGATCGTCAAGACCACGGGCCGCGTGTTCTTCACCTACCAGGGCCGCAACGCCTCATGCTCGGCGAGCGCGGTGACCAGCGAGAACAAAAGCACCGTGATCACGGCGGGGCACTGCGTGAGGATGGGCGGCGCCTTCCACGGTAACTGGGTCTTCGTGCCGGGCTACCACAACGGCGACCGGCCGCACGGCACGTGGGTGGCGACCACCCTCTACACCACCCCGCAGTGGAACAACAGCGAGGACATCAACCACGACGTGGCCTCGGCCGTGGTGGCCCCGCTGAACGGCAGGTCGCTGACCGACGTGGTCGGCGGCCAGGGCATCTCCTTCAACCAGGGGCGCCGCCAGCAGATGCACTCCTTCGGCTACCCAGCGGCCAGCCCGTACGACGGCTCCAAGCTGGTCTACTGCGCCGGGCGCGCGTTCGACGACTTCCTGATGTCCCGCGACATCGGGCTGAACTGCGACATGACCGGCGGATCGAGCGGCGGGCCCTGGTTCCTCGGCTTCAACGAGAACACCGGCCTGGGCACCCTGAACTCGGTGAACAGCTTCAAGTACGGCTTCGCCTCCGGCTGGATGTTCGGCCCCTACTTCGGAACCGAGGCACGGGCCGTCTACGAGGCGGCCCAGACCACCGGCACCCCCTGATATTCACCAAAAGTAATTACAAGAACACCCCTCGTAGTGCAAACTCGGGTTTCATGACCTCAAGCCTCCCCCTGCTTGCGGCCGTCCCGCTCGTCGCCGGGTTGCTGAGCGCCCCGGCGACCGGCGCGACGGCCACCGGGCAGCCGGCCACCGAGTCCGGGCAGCGGGCCGCGAAGACCTTCGTCCACCCCTCCACGCAAAGCACCGGGAAAACCGGAACCGTCGCGGCGCCCGGCCTGCCGGACGTCGTCGAGCGCGCGACCGCTCCCACCGCGTCGGAGCGGAAACGCGTGCTCGGCTACTGGACCCCCCGCCGGATGGCCTCGGCGCTCCCCGTCGACCGGCTCGCCAAGGTCACCGGAGTGCTCAGGCGGCTCTCCGCCGCCGGGCAGGAGGTGGTCCCCCGCCGGAGCCCGCACGGCGCCGCGTCCCGCACCGCCGGCGCCCGCTGGACCTCCGGCGGGGCGGTGGGCCGCACCACGGGGCGGGTGTTCCTCACCATCAAGGGCAGCGACTTCGTGTGCTCGGCGAGCTCGGTCAAGAGCGCCAACAGGGACCTGGTGGTGACCGCCGGCCACTGCGTCAAGGACGGCACCGGCGCCTGGGCCGACAACTGGACCTTCGTCCCCGGCTACAGCCAGGGCCGCCGCCCGTACGGGCAGTACACCGCGCGCCGCATGTTCGTCGCGGGCCCCTGGTCGCGTCAGGGCGACGACAGCCACGACATCGGCATGGTGGCGGTCAACACCAGTGGCGGCAAGCACCTCGGCGACGCCGTCGGCGGCCAGGACATCGCCTTCGGCGCTCCCCGGGGACGCCTCGCCAGCGGTTTCGGCTTTCCCGCCGACACGCCCTACGACGGCGAGCACCTGGTCTACTGCGCGGGCCCGCTCCGCGACGACCCGAACGGGCAGACCGGCGACCAGGGCATGCGCTGCGACATGACCGCCGGATCCAGCGGGGGTCCCTGGCTGAGCGGCTTCGACGCCTCCACCGGCCGGGGCACGCTCGTCTCGGTGAGCAGTTTCAAGTACAGCGACGACCGCCACACCATGTACGGCCCCTACTTCGGCGACTCCGCCAAGGCCCTCTACGCCACGGCCTCCGCGTCGTGACACCGGCGCGGAGGCGTGGCCGGTTCAGAGGGTGATGCCGGTGAGGACCATGACCTTCTCGTAGGTGAGGTCGGCGATGGCCGAGCGAAGGCCCTCGCGGCCGACCCCCGAGTCCTTGACCCCTCCGTAGGGCATCTGGTCGGCGCGGTACGACGGCACGTCACCGATGATCACACCGCCGACCTCAAGCTCCCGGTTGGCCCGGAAGGCGTTGTCGAGGCTGCGGGTGAACACCCCGGCCTGCAGGCCGTACCTGGAGTCGTTGACCGTGGCGAACGCCTCGTCCACCCCGGACACCTTCTGGACGACCATCACGGGGCCGAAGACCTCCTCGCGGCAGACCTTGGCGTCGGCCGGTACGTCGGCGAGCACGGTCGGCGCGAACGTGGAGCCGTCGCGGGTGCCGCCGGTCAGCAGGCGGGCGCCCGCCGAGACGGCCTCGCCGACCCACCCCTCCACGCGCTCGGCGGCCTCGGCCGACACGAGCGGCCCGACCTGCGTCTTCTCGTCGGCGGGGTCGCCGGTGACCAGGGCCTCGACGGCCGGGACGAGCCGGGCCACGAAGTCGTCGTGGACCGACGCCTCGACGATCACCCGCTGGACGGCGATGCAGCTCTGACCGGCCTGGTAGTTGGAGAACAGCGCGATCCGCGAGGCGGCCCAGTCGAGGTCGGCGTCGGCGAGCACGACCGCCGCGGCGTTGCCGCCGAGTTCCAGGGTCACGTGCTTGCGCGGAACCCGGTCGATGATCGCGTACCCCACGGGTGCCGAGCCCGTGAAGGAGACGACCGGCAGGCGCGGGTCCTCGACCAGCGCGCCGGCGCGGTCGTTGGGCACGGGGAGCACGGAGAACATGCCCTCCGGCAGGTCGGTCTCGGCGAGGATCTCGCCCAGGACCAGCGAGGAGACCGGCGTCGCCGGAGCGGGCTTGAGGACGATCGGGGCACCGACGGCGATGGCGGGGGCCACCTTGTGCGCCACCAGGTTGAGCGGGAAGTTGAACGGGCTGATGCCCAGGACCGGGCCGTACGGAACCCGTGAGACGTAGGCGAGGCGGCCCGCGGAGGCGGCCTCGGTGTCCAGGCGCACGGTCTCGCCGCCGAGGCGGCGGGTCTCCTCGGCCGCGAACCTGAAGGTGGAGACCGCCCGGCCGACCTCGCCGCGCGCCCAGAAGATCGGCTTGCCGTTCTCGGCGGTGATCAGGGCGGCGATCTCGTCGGCGCGTTCGGCCAGGCGGCGCGAGACGTGCGCGAGGGCCTCGGCCCGCACGTGGATCGGGAGCGCGGCCGCCTGTTTGCGCACGGCCGCCGCGGCGGCGACGGCCTCCTCGACCTGGCCGTCGGTCGGCACGGAGCAGACGGCGACGACACGGCCGTCGTGCGGGTTGGTCACGGTGAGCTCGGCCTCGCCCGTGGCGGGGCGTCCGGCGAGCCAGAAGGGGCGCACGTCCATACCCCGACGCTATGTCACCGGCGCGGGAGCGGCCTTACTCCACTCCGCACAACAGCCCCGTACCGGTACGCCGTTCCGCATAAAACCCGTCCGCCCATGCCCTGTAACGAAAACAGGGGTATTCGGGGATATTCATGACAAGGGACCGGTTTGAATGATCTTCACCCTGGCAAAGTCACCGAATGGACGATGAGACCGGAAGGGCGTGGGCGCATGACCTCCTCGGCGCCGCGCGGCCTTCAGGGTGCCTATCTGGTCGGTGAGCGGGCGTCTCAGGACGAGCTGCGCACCAGGCTGCTCGACGTCGCCAGCCAGCTGCTGGTCACCATCGGGCCGGAGAGCCTGTCGATGCGCCGCATCGCCACCGAGGCGGGCTGCTCGACCACCGTCATCTACACCATGTTCGGCAGCAAGGAGGGCCTGGCCGAGGCGCTGTACCTGGAAGGCTTCGAGCGCTTCCGGCGCCGCCTGGAGGGCGTGCCCTCACGCAAGGACGCCCTGGAGCACCTCATCGCGCTGGGCCCCGTCTACCGGGAGGCCGCGCTGGACGAGCCCGGCTACTACGCCCTGATGTTCGAGCGCGCGATCCCCGGCTTCGTGCCGAGTGAGCGGGCCAGGACCCTCGCCCGCGCGGCGCTGAACATCATCGACCGGGTGATCGCCGACTGCATCTCGGCCGGATACATCGTCCCCACCCAGCCCAGGAAGATCGCCGACGCCGTGTGGGCCGCCGCCCAGGGCGCGATCAGCCTGGAACGTGCCGGGCACCTGCGCGACAGCGGCACCTACGAGACGGTCACCTACGCCGTCATCTCCCGCTACCTGGTGGTCGACCGCCACTGATCCGGCGGCGTGTCACCTGGCGACGGCCAAGGCGACCCATCATCTGGCGACGGCCAGGACGACCCATCATCTCGCGACGGCCAGGGCGACCCAGAGCTCGGCGCGGACCGCGGGGTCCTCAAGGTCGCGGCCGACCAGCTCCGCGACCCGGCGCATGCGGTAGCGCAGGGTGTGGCGGTGCACCCCGAGCCGCTGCGCCGCCGCGTCCCAGTGGCCGTTGCAGTCCAGGTAGGCGCGCAGGGACCCCAGCAGGTCCGCGCGCGAGCCGTACTCCCTGAGCGGGGCGAGCAGCGCGCGGGAGAACGCCTCCGCCGCGCCGGGGTCGAGCAGGGAGAGCAGTCCCTGACCCGCCAGGTCGGCGAAGCGCACCACCCGCGCGGTGCCGCGCCTGGCCGAGGCGAGCGCCCTGTCGGCCTGGTCGAGCCCCGCGCGCAGGTCGCCGAGACCCGCCGGGGCGCCGACCCCGACGGGGCCGTGCTCGCCGAGCGCCGCGGCCACGGCCCCGGCCCGCGAGGCCGCTACCAGCAGGACCACCCGGTCGCCGTCGGCCGCCGCGAACTCGCCCCCGGCGGCCTCCAGCACCACCTCGGGGTCACCGGCGCAGGCGACCGCCACCAGCGGCTCGCCGTCGAGCCGCTCCCCCAGCCGCTCCAGCGTCTCGCACCCGGCCTCCACCTGCCCGGCCAGCAGCAGCCGCAGCACCGCGGAGCGGACCCGGCGCTCGGCGGCCAGGTGCTCCCCGCCGTGCTCGACGGCGAGCGTCAGCAGGGAGGCGGCGGCGTTGACCACGGTGTGCGCGACCGGGGTGAAGGACCGGCCGATGCCCACGGCGAGGAATCCCCTGACGCGGCGGGCCCCGAGCGGCCGCACGATGACGTGCTCCTCCGGCGAGGAGAGGGCCACGCTCGCGGGAGCGCCCCCGCTCGTGATCCTTCTCAGCCGCTCCAGCTCGGGGCCGAGGTCTCCGGCCGCCTCCGCCGCGCCCCGGCCCGCCAGGTGCCGTACGGCCCCCGCCTCGTCGAGCAGGATCGCCCAGCCGCCCAGCTCACGGGCCAGGCGGTCGATCACCGCGCGGGGGCCCTCCGGGCGCAGCGCGGCGCGGGTGAGGCGGCCCTGGGCGGCGAAGGCCCTGCTGAGCTCGTCGTAGTGTTCGGCGGCGATCAGCTCGCTGACCGCCTTGCCGATGGCGACGAACGGGGTGTCGCGCGGCACCTCGACCAGCGGCAGCCCGGCCCGCGTGGCGGCCTCGACCAGCGCCTCGGGGATCGTCTCGTGCCCGAGCCCGACCCCGAACCCGAGCCCGGCGACCCCCCTGGCGACCAGGCGCCCGACGTAGGGGCCGGCGTTGCGGGCGTCCAGGCGCATGCCCGTGGTCAGGACCAGCTCGCCGCCCTCAAGGAAGGGGGTGGGGTCCTCCAGCTCGCTGACCGCCACCCAGCGCACCGGCCGGTCGAGCGCCTCCCGCCCGGCGAGGACGACGAGGCCGAGTGGAAGCCGCCGCACGACGGTGCTCAGCCTCGGCGCCACGACCACCCCCACTTTTATCCATTATGTCTATTCTGTCCCTTGCAATTTTGCCATAGTGCATCATCGGCACACCGACATCCGCGACATAGCTTCGCATCATGAGCACCGTCACCGAGGGCGGCCCCACGCTTCCGCAGGAGCGCCGCCTCGTCACCGAGATTCCCGGCCCGAAGTCCCGCGAGCTGCTCGCACGCAAACAGGCCGCCGTACCGCCGGGCATCGGCACCACGCTGCCCGTCTTCGTGACGCACGCCGGAGGCGGTGTCGTGGTCGACGCCGACGGCAACTCGCTGATCGACTTCGGGTCCGGCATCGCGGTGACCGGCGTCGGCAACTCCGCCCCGCGCGTCGTCGAACGGGTGAGCAGGCAGGTGGCGGACTTCACCCACACCTGCTTCATGATCACGCCGTACGAGTCGTACGTGCGGGTCGCCGAGAGGCTCAACGAGATCACCCCCGGCGACCACGAGAAGCGCACCTTCCTGCTCAACAGCGGCGCCGAGGCCGTGGAGAACGCGGTCAAGGTCGCCCGCCACGCCACCGGCCGCCAGGCGGTCGTCGTCTTCGAGCACGGCTACCACGGCCGGACCCTGCTGACGATGACGCTGACGGCGAAGAACATGCCGTACAAGCATGGTTTCGGGCCGTTCGCCCCCGAGGTCCACCGGGTGCCGCTCGCCTACCCCTTCCGCTGGCCCACCGGCCCGGAGAACTGCGCCGAGGAGGCCGCCGCCCTGGCGATCGACCAGATCACCAAGGAGATCGGCGCCGAGAACGTCGCCGCCGTGGTGATCGAGCCCATCTCGGGCGAGGGCGGCTTCATCGAGCCCGCCAGGGGCTTCCTGCCGAGGATCCTGGAGTTCTGCCGCGCCAACGGCATCGTCTTCGTCGCCGACGAGGTCCAGACCGGTTTCTCCCGTACCGGCCACCTGTTCGCCTGCGAGGACGAGGGCATCGTGCCCGACATCATCGTCACCGCCAAGGGCATCGCGGGCGGCCTGCCGCTGGCCGCCGTCACCGGCCGCGCCGAGATCCTCGACAGGGTCCACGTGGGCGGGCTGGGCGGCACCTACGGCGGCAACCCGCTCGCCTGCGAGGCCGCGCTGGGCGTGCTGGAGACCATCGAGGCCGACGACCTGACCGGGAAGGCCCGCCGCATCGGCGAGACCATGCTTCCCCGGCTGCGCGCCCTGGCGGAGCGGAACCCGGTGATCGGCGACGTACGCGGCCGGGGCGCCATGATCGCCATCGAGCTGGTCGTCCCCGGCACCAAGGAGCCGCACCCCACGGCGGCGGGCGAGATCGCCAGGAGGTGCCACGCCGAGGGCCTGGTCGTGCTGACCGCGGGCACCTACGGCAACGTGCTGCGCTTCCTGCCGCCGCTGGTCATCCCCGACCATCTCCTGGAGGAGGGGCTCGCGATCCTGGAGAAGGCCATGAACGAGGTCTGACCGTTTAGAACGCACCAAAAGGGGCACCCGGCTTGATGCCGAGTGTCCCTTTTGCCGTTATACGGCCCGCATGTAGGCCGTGATTTAACCACCGCTTGACATCCGCCACAACGACCACGGATCGTGACCGCGTTATAACGGTTCCGATACGAAAGTGCGCGATCACGACAGGAAACGTGTCGACGTCCTCCCCGCGGCCGAGCCACGGGAGAAAACAAGGAGTCATCACGCCGGAGGTATGTAGATGAACTGGGGGCCGCCCAGAACGGCACACGTCACGATGACCTTCGATCCCGAGGGGCTGACCCGCACCCAGCGTGAGGGCGACGCCTGCGTGGCCTGCCACAAGAAGTGGCCCCGCCCGCGGATCCGGATCGGCCGCCTTCCCGACGGCACAGCCCTCTTCGCCTGCCCGGAGTGCGCCGACGCGCTGCTGCCGCAGCAGGACGACACCCGCTCCCTACCCCGGCGCGTGGCCTTCTTCTGAACCCGCCGAACCTCTCCGGACGGCCGGTGCGGGCCCGCGAGCCCGCACCGGCCGCCGGGCCCGGCTCACCCGGAAGCCCGCCGGGCCCGGCTCATCCGAACCGGCCACTCCGGTAGTTTCTCCCTATCGAAGCACCGGAACACCGAACCACCGGAACATCGGAGCACGCCCACCCCCCGACCCCGAGCCGCCGTACGGCCGGGACGACATCCGCGCCCGGAACGCGCGGACGGATGTCGAGACCGGACCCCCCGCTCCGACATGCCTGTGAGAGACGCCCGGACCGGGCGCCGCGAGCACGAGGAGCGAGATCGTGAAGTACATGCTGCTGATCTACAGCAACCCCGCGACCTGGGAGACCCTGTCCACCGAGGAGCTCAACGGGCTGATGGGCGAGGCCGACTCCATCATGAAGGAGCTCGCCGACTCCGGGGAGTGGGTCGGCGGGGAGGCGCTCGCCGACCCGTCGCAGACCAGGACCGTGAAGGTGCGTGACGGCGTCCCCGCGACCACGGACGGGCCGTTCCTGGAGGCCAAGGAGCACCTCGCCGGATACTGCGTGATCGACTGCGAGACCCCGGAGCGGGCGGCCGAGATCGCCGCCCGCTGGCCGGACGCCCGGCTGTGCGCGATGGAGGTACGGCCGATCATGGACGTGACCGGCACCGAGGCGTGACCGCTCCCACCGGGGCAGAGGACCTGCTGCGCGAGCTCGCGCCGCAGGTCCTCGGCGCGCTCGTCCGGCGCTACGGGCACTTCGACGCGTGCGAGGACGCGGTACAGGAGGCGCTGCTGGCCGCCGCCCTGCAGTGGCCCGAGCAGGGCCCGCCGGACAACCCCCGGGGCTGGCTGGTCACCGTCGCCTCCCGCAGGCTCACCGACGAGCTGCGCAGCGAGTCCGCGCGCACCCGCAGGGAGAGCATGCTCGCGGCGCGGGCGCCCGCCGACGAGTTCCTGTCACCCGCCGCCGACGCCGAGCCCGTCGGCGCGCGGGACGACACCCTGACCCTGCTGTTCCTGTGCTGCCACCCCGCGCTCACCCCCGCCTCGCAGGTCGCGCTCACCCTGCGGGCCGTCGGCGGTCTGACCACCGCGCAGATCGCCCGCGCGTTCCTCGTCCCCGAGGCGACCATGGCCCAGCGCATCAGCCGGACCAAGCAGCGGATCAAGAGCACCGCCATCCCCTTCGCGCCGCCCCCCGAGCCCGAGCGGGCCGAACGGCTGCGGGTGGTCCTGCACGTGCTGTACCTGATCTTCAACGAGGGCTACACGACCACCTCGGGCCCCGACCTGCAGCGCCGCGAGCTGACCGGCGAGGCGATCAGGCTCACCCGCGCGGTGCGCGAACTGCTGCCCGACGACGGCGAGGTGACCGGGCTGCTCGCCCTCATGGTCCTCACCGACGCCCGCCGCCCGGCCCGCACCGGCCCCGGCGGCGCGCTCATCCCGCTCGCCGAGCAGGACCGGAGCCTGTGGAGCACGGAGTCCATCGCCGAGGGGGTGGCGCTCATCACCGGCGCGCTGACGCGGGCCCCGCTCGGGCCGTACCAGCTCCAGGCGGCGATCGCCGCGGTGCACGCCGAGGCGGCGCGGGCGGAGGAGACGGACTGGCCGCAGATCGTCGCCCTCTACACGCTGCTCGAACACCTGGCCCCCAACCCGATGGTCACGCTCAACCACGCCGTCGCGCTCGCGATGGTGGAGGGCCCGGGAGCCGGGCTCGTCCTGCTCAAGACCCTGGAGGCCGACGAGCGGATGGCCGGGCACCACCGCCTGCACGCGGTGCGCGCGCACCTGCTGGAGACGGCCGGTGACCGCGAGGGCGCCCGCGCCGGATACCGGGAGGCCGCGCGCCGCACCACCAGCCTTCCCGAGCAGCGCTACCTGGAGGGCCGGGCCGCCCGGCTGGCGCAGCCGGAACCCTGAGCGACACCCGGACCGCCTTCGCCACGTCGGCGCGGCCGGAACCCCGGACCGCCTTTACGAAGTAAGTCCGAGAGAGGGGTCAGGCGGACAGGAGCGCCCTGGGGGTCTCGTCGCGCATGCCCCACGGCGAACCGTAGGCGTTGAGCAGCTCCAGGAAGGGCACCGCGTCGAACGCCTCGGGGCCGAGCACCCCGCTGCCCGACCAGGCGCCGGTGGCCAGCAACTCCAGGGCGACCACCGGGTGCACGGCCGTCTGCCAGACCACAGCCTGGCAGCCGTACTCCCGCATCGACCACTCGTTGTCGACCACGTGGTAGAGGTAGACCTCGCGCGGCGCGCCGTCCTTACCCACGCCCTTCACCCAGGTCCCGGCGCAGGTCTTGCCCCGCATCCGGTCGCCGAGCGTGGCCGGGTCGGGGAGGCTGGCCGCGACCATGTCGCGCGGCGAGGCCTCGACACCACCCACCCTGATCTTTTCCGCGCTGTCCAGGCCGAGCTTGCGCAGGGTCTTCAGGACCCCGATGAACTCCTCCCCCAGGCCGTACTTGAACGTCACCCGCTTGGCGTCGATGTAGCGGGGCACGAGGAGCACCTCCTCGTGCTCGACGTTGACGCACTCGACCGGCCCGATCCCCTCGGGGAAGTCGAACACCTCGGGCTCGCTGAACGGCTCGGTGGTGTGCCAGTCGCCGTTCTCCCAGATCACCGGCGGGTTGAGGCACTCCTCGATGGTCGTCCAGATGGAGAACGTCGGCGCGAAGTCGTAGCCGTCGACCACCAGGTTGGAGCCGTCGCGGATGCCGATCTCCTCGATGCTCTCGAACAGGTGCTCGGCGGCGTAGCGCGCGAACACGTCGGCCAGCCCCGGCTCCACGCCCATCCCGACCAGCGCCAGTCCGCCCCTCCGGCGCCAGGCCTCGGCGAGGGCGAACTGCTCGTCGCCGAGCTTCACCCCGGTCAGCTCGTACGGCCTGCGCGGGTGGGGCCGCGACAGCGACATCGCCATGTCGAGGTAGCGGACCCCGGCGTTGAGCGCCGCCTCGAACAGGGACATGGTGAAGCGGGGGTCCACCGCGTTGAAGAGCACGTCGCAGCGGTGCTCGGCGAGAGCGGCCTCGACCGCCGCACGGTCGGAGGCGTCCAGCCCGATGGCGCTGAAGCGCGGGTCCGCGATCCTGGCCACGACGGCGGCGGCCCGATCCTGCTGGAAGTCGGCGACCACGATGTGTTCGAAGAAATCTCGGCGCGCGGCGATCGGCACGACGGCGGAACCCACGCCGCCCGCTCCAACAAGAAGGATTCTCATGGCGACCAGCCTACCCACTGACTGGTCAACCAGTCGATAGCGAGGCCATGATTTTCCCACTGAATCCATCGCCAAACGCGATCACCGCAACGAAAAACGTGGCCATGCGCGAAGCGTTCGGGCATGGCAGGAGAACGGGAGAGGGAGGGGCCCGCGGCCCGTCAGGCTCGGACCGGCGGGAAACCGGTCACTTCAGGAGCTGCTTCCAGCGCTCCACCCAGTCGGTGTAGTCGGTGCACTCCCCGCCCTGCCCCCCGCAGTCGCGCGTCGGGCGGGTGGCGAAGACGACGTCGCGCAGCCACCGGCTGTCCCGTACGTGGTAGACCTCGCACATCCGGCGGGCGTGGCCGTCGCACGCCTCCGGGTTGGCCGGGGCGAGCCCGGTCCAGGCCGCGGCGGGGCGCTGCGCCGACGCCGAACTCACCCAGTTCAGCCACCGGTAGGCGCAGTTCGGGCTGGCGGGCCTGGCCGCGAGCATCCACGAGTCGACCCACCCGGTCATCGGCACCCCCTCCAGCGCCTTCATCGGCCGGCCCGCGCGCCGGAAGAGGTCCAGGTGGTACGGGAGGGCCTGGGCGATCCACACCGGCCCCGCCGACAGGGCCCTGACCAGGTCGAGCGAGCCGTCCCAGTAAACCCGGTCGGGGCCGTCGCCCTCGGCGAGGAGCCGCACGGCGGCGTCGAGCTGGGCGGAGGTGAGCTGAAACGGGTCCTCGGTCTTCAGCTCGGGGCGCCTCTCCCCGAGGGCGAGCGCGGCGTCGGCGATGCTCAGCGGGCTGTTCCTGATCGCCGCCGGAGACGTCCCGTAGAGGGCCGACGGCCCCTCGGGCACGCCCTCCTCGGAGACCACCTGGTTGACCCCCCACAGGTAGGGGATGCCGTAGACCCTGCCGTCCTCGCGCAGGCCGGGCAGCTCGCGCAGGCGCTTGGGGATCCGCTTGTAGTCCTCGACGAGCGCCGTGTCGAGCGGCGCCACCTTCCCCCCCGCCACCAGCAGCCCGGCCAGGTCGGCGGCGGGCGAGACGGCGTCGTAGCCGCCGGTGGCGAACCTGGCGGCCATCTCCTCGCTCGTACGGACCCGGTCGAGCTTGACGACGCAGCCGGTCTCCCGCTCGAAGGGGGTGAGCCAGTTCACCCGCGAGCTGGTCCCGCCGTACTCGACGTACCCCTGGAAGGTGAGCACCCGGAGCGTGCCCTCGCCCTTGCCGATGGACGCCGACGGCGTCGGGCTCGGGGTCGCCACGGGGGTCGCGACGGAGGTCGCGGTGGGCGTGGCGGAGGGCGAGGGGCCGCGCACCGGCCGCGCCACGCTCACGGCTCCCGCCTGGGCACAGGCGGCGAGCGCCAGCCCGCCCACTCCCAGCAGCGCGCCGAGACGCGCCCGGCGGAGCCTGTCCCTGTCCACGAGGCCCACGAGGTTTCCTCCCGACGTCGCCACCGACCTGCCCGGGAGCCTACCGGCCCGCGCCCGCCCCGGGGCCCCGCGAACGCGCGGATCGGCACGCTCCGCCGGAGGATCCCGGAGAGTACGCGAGGCCCGCGCCCCGGCAGGAGGGGCGCGGGCCTCGCGGGTCGCAGGCTACCCGTTGGTCGGGAAGCCGAGGTTGACGCCCCCGTGGCTCGGGTCGAGCCACCGGGAGGTGACGACCTTGCCCCGGGTGTAGAAGTGCACGCCCTCGGTCCCGTGAATGTGGGTGTCACCGAAGAGTGAGGCCTTCCAGCCGCCGAAGCTGTAGAAGGCCATCGGCACCGGGATCGGCACGTTGATGCCGATCATGCCGACCTCCACCTCGTTCTGGAAGCGCCGGGCCGCGCCGCCGTCGTTGGTGAAGACCGCGGTGCCGTTGCCGAACTCGCCGCCGTTGATCAGCTCCAGGCCCTCCTCGTACGAGGAGACGCGGACGATCGACAGGACCGGGCCGAAGATCTCCTCCCGGTGCACCCGGGAACCGGCGGGCACGTGGTCGAGGACCGTGGGGCCCAGCCAGAAGCCGGGGGTCTCCTGGGCGGCGCCGCCGCCCAGGACGGAGGTGAGGCGGCCGTCCACGACGAGCTTCGCGCCCTCGGAGACGCCCAGGTCGAGGTAGGAGACGACCTTGTCGCGGTGGGCCCCGGTGACGAGGGGGCCCATCTGGGAGGCCGAGTCGTCGCCGGGGCCGACGGTGAGCGCGGAGACCCGGGAGACGATCCTGTCGACCAGCTCGTCCCCGATCGGGTCCACGGCCAGCACGACGGAGATCGCCATGCAGCGCTCCCCCGCCGAGCCGAAACCGGCCGACACCGCGGCGTCGGCGACGAGGTCGAGGTCGGCGTCGGGCAGGACCAGCATGTGGTTCTTGGCGCCGCCGAGCGCCTGGACCCGCTTGCCGTGGGCGGTGCCGGTCTCGTAGACGTACCTGGCGATGGGCGTGGACCCGACGAACGAGACGGCGCGCACGTCCGGGTGCTCCAGCAGCCGGTCCACCGCGACCTTGTCACCCTGGACGACGCCGAAGACGCCGTCGGGCAGCCCGGCCTCCTTCCAGAGCGAGGCCATCAGCAGCGACGCGGAGGGGTCCTTCTCCGACGGCTTGAGGATGAAGGCGTTGCCCGCGGCGATCGCGATCGGGAACATCCACATCGGCACCATGGCCGGGAAGTTGAACGGGGTGATCCCGGCGACGACGCCCAGCGGCTGCCGGATCGAGTAGGAGTCGACCCGGGTGGAGACGCCCTCGGAGAAACCGCCCTTGAGCAGGTGCGGGATGCCGCAGGCGAACTCCACGACCTCCAGGCCCCTGGCGACCTCGCCCAGCGCGTCGGAGTGGACCTTGCCGTGCTCGGACGAGATGAGGGCGGCGAGCTCGTCGCGGTGGGCGTACATCAGCTCGCGGAAGCGGAACAGCACCTGCGAGCGCCTGACCAGCGAGGCGTCCCGCCACGCGGGCCAGGCAGCGACGGCGGCGGCCACGGCCGCGTCCACCTCGTCCACGGAGGCGAGGTGGACCCGCCCGGCGACCTCTCCGGTCGCGGGGTTGAAGATCTCCGAGGTGCGGCCGGAGCCCTCGACGGGGCCGCCGCCGATCCAGTGGGTGACGTTCTTCACGAGACGACCTCGGCGTTGATGGTTTCGAGCGCGCTGACGATGATCCCGAGTCCCTCGGTGGCCTCGTCGAGGGTGAGGGTGAGCGGCGGGGCCATCCGGAGCACGTTGCCCTTCAGGCCGCCCTTGCCCGCGAGCAGGCCGGACTTCCTGGTCTCCTCCATGAACCGGGTGGCGAGGGCCGGTGCGGGCTCGCCGGTCGCCGGGTCCACCAGCTCGACGGCGAACATCAGGCCCTTGCCCCGGACGTCGCCGACGATCGGCAGGCGCGGCGCCGCCTCGCGGAGCCCCCCGATGATCAGGGTGCCGGTCCTGGCCGCGTTCGCCTGCAGGTTGTGGTCGAGGACGTAGTCCAGGGTGGCGTTGGCGGCGGCCATGGAGATCGGGTTGCCGCCGAAGGTGGCCAGCCCGACGGCGTGGAGGTTGTCCATCAGGTCGCCTCGGGCGACGACGCCCCCCACCGCGAAGCCGTTGCCCAGCCCCTTGGCGAAGGTCATCATGTCGGGCGTGACGCCGTGGTTCTGGATGCCGAAGAAGGCCGAGCCGGTACGGCCCCAGCCGGTCTGCACCTCGTCGGAGATGAGCAGGATGCCCTCGGCGTCGAGGACCTCCTTGTAGGCGGCGAACAGCCCGTCGGGGGCCATGGTGAAGCCGCCCACCCCCTGGATCGGCTCGGCGATCAGCGCCGCCACGTCAATGGAGACCGCGGTGGAGAGCACGTGGCGCAGGTCGTCGACGCAGGCCGCGATGTAGCCCTCGTCGGACAGGCCGCGGAACTGGGCGAGGTGGCGGTCGGCGCCGTGCAGGAAGTGCACGTTCAGCGGCGACAGCGAGTTGTTCTTCCACGCGCGGTTGCTCGTCACGCTGACCGCTCCGAAGGAGCGGCCGTGGTAGCTCTGCCGCATGGCGAGCACCTGGTCGGACTTTCGCGCGTAGGTCGCCAGCAGCAGCGCGGTCTCGTTGGCCTCGGTGCCGGAGTTGGTGAAGAAGACCTTCGCGTCCGGGATGCCGGAGAGCCTGGCGATCTTCTCGGCCAGCTCGACCTGGCCGCGCAGCAGGTAGACCGTGGAGGTGTGCACCACGCCGGTGGCGATCTGCCGCTCGACGGCCTCCCGCACCTCGGGCACGTCGTACCCGATCATGTTGGTCAGGATGCCCGCGAAGAAGTCGAGATAGCTCTTGCCCGACGCGTCGACGACCCGGTTGCCCTTGCCCGAGACGATCTCGATGGGCTCGTCGTAGTAAAGGGCCAGCCAGTTGGGCATTACCGCGCGATGGCGCGCAAGGAGGTCCGACATACTTCGAGTATCGCCTTTCGCGGCGATCGCTCATACCCGCAACATGTCGGCATATTCTCGCGGAACCCAGCACACTGTCAGGTCTCGGTCAGGTCTCGCCCGCGAGACCCCTCTCCTGCGACGGACCCGTGCGGCTCGCGCCCCGTGACGGAACCTGCGCGGCTCGCGCCACGCGACGGATGGCGCGAGCCGCACAGGAGGGTCGGGCGGAGCACCCCCCAGGTTCCCCGCCCGAGCTTCGCCAGTCATGCGGCTTTGTAAAGTCCAGCATCGCCCACATTTCCTATCAAAGCAACCTGAAATACATGAATCATGCCCGGCGGGCATGACCGCCCGCCGTGGCACGCGGAGCCACCGGCTCGACACGAAGTACGAGTGCGTGCGAGTGCGTGCGAGTGCGTGACGTACGGCGCCTGGCGCCCGGCGCTTCAGCCAGCCCCGGGCGCCCACGCCGCCGAGTACGACCGCCACGCGTGGTGGCCGCACCCAACGCGCCCGCCACCCTCTTGGACAGCGTATGGACACTCTCTTGAACAGCGCGCGGACGACCGCCACACCCGGTGGCCGACCCGCTTAAGCGGGTCGGCCACCGGTGGGCGGGCGCACGGGGTCGGCGGTCTGGAGAACCTCTCAGCTCTCCGCTCTCACCAGGTCCGCGTCGTCGGAACCGGTCTCCGGCGCGGGCGCGGGGCGCAGCACCAGGAACGCCAGCGTGGCGGCGGCCAGCGTGAAGCCGACACCCACCCAGGAGCCGAACGACATGGCCGAGACGAACGCCTCGCGCGCGGTCCCGATCACCCCCGCGTCTCCCAGCCGCAGCGCCTCACCGATCGACTCGCGCGCGGCGGCCGGGGCGTCGGCGGGCATCGACGAGGTGTAGACCCCGGCCAGCACGCTGCCGAGCACGGCGATGCTCAGCGCCATGCCGACCTGCTGGACGGTGTCGTTGAGCGCCGACCCGACACCGGCGTGCGCGGGCGGCACCGCGCCCATCAGCGTCGCGTAGGCCGCGGGCCCCGCCAGACCCCCGCCGACCCCCATGAGCATGAGACCGGTGATCAGCAGGCCGTACCCGGTGTCGGCGGTCATGAAGGCGAGCACCACGAAGCCACCGGCCATCACGGCGAGACCGGCGGCGACCAGCACCCGGTTGCTGACCTTCTGTCCCAGAGCGGCGCCGACCCCGTTGAACAGCGCGGCGGCCACCGCGTACGGCAGCAGCGCGAGACCGGCCCGCATGGGGCCGTAGGCCAGCACGAACTGCAGGTACTGGGTGAGCATCAGCAGCAGCGCGCCCGTACCGAACGACATGAGCACGATCGAGAACGACGCCCCGCTGAAGTTCCGGTTGCGGAACAGCTCCAGCGGGAGCATCGGATGGTCCGACCTGAGCTCCCAGATCACGAACGCCCCCAGCGCGACCACCGCCACCCCGGCGGCGGTCAGCGCCTCCGCCGAGGTCCAGCCCGCGGTCGGCGCGGAGATGACCACGTAGACGAGGGCGCTCATGCCGACCGTGGACAGCACCACACCGATCGGGTCGAGCCTTCTCGACGGACCGCGCGACTCGGGCATCAGCAGTGCCGCCGCGATCACGGCGACGACCGCGACCGGCACGTTGAGCAGGAAGATCGATCCCCACCAGTAGTGTTCGAGCAGGAAGCCGCCCAGCGTCGGACCGGCGATCACGCCGACCATCGCCACCGCGCTCCACGCGGCGATCGCCTTGCGGCGCTCCTCCTCGTCGAAGACGGTGATCAGGATCGACAGGGTGCTCGGCATCAGGATGGAGCCGCCGACTCCCATCAGCGCGCGGGCGCCGATCAGGTGCCAGGGCTCGGTGACCAGCACGGCGATCAGCGAGGCGCCGCCGAACAGCACCAGGCCGATGATCAGGAAGCGCTTGCGGCCGTAGCGGTCGGACAGGCTGCCCGAGGTGAGCAGCAGCCCGGCGAAGACCAGGATGTAGGCGTCGATGATCCACTGGATGTCCGCCGGGCTGGCTCCCAGGTCGACCATGAGGGCGGGGATCGCCAGGTTCAGGACGGTGTTGTCCACCACGAGGACCAGCAGGCTCAGGCAGAGCACTCCGAGGATCCACCAGCGCCTCGGATCGCGTTCGACTCGTACAGTGTTCGATTCCACTCGCACACCGTACGATAACCTCGAACAGTGTGCCACCGGATTTATGCTTGAAGCGTGAAACAGCACTTCAGCTCTGTCTGGACGCGCGAGCCGCGCACCGCGAAGAGTCCCACCCTCAGCCGCGCGCAGATCGTGCGCGCGGCCCTGGAGCTGCTCGACGCCGAGGGGCTGGACGCGCTGAGCATGCGCCGCCTGGGCGCCAAACTCGGCTCGGGGACCACCAGCGTCTACTGGCACGTGGCCAACAAGAACGAGTTGCTGGAGCTGGTCCTCGACGAGGTCTACGGCGAGTTCACCATCATGGACGTCCGGGAGACCACCTGGCGCAACGCCGCCTCCTCCTTCGCGTACGGCATCCGCGAGGCGCTCTTCAGGCATCCCTGGGTCATGAGCTTCATCGGGACGACCCCCGCCATCGGCCCCAACGCGATGCGGATGATGAGCCGGCTCGTCGCCACCTTCGACCACGCCGGGTTCCGCGGCCCCGACCAGGACTACGCCGCCTCGACGCTCATGGCGTACGTGATGGGGGTCACCGCGCCCGAGCTCTCCTGGCGGACCCTGCGCGACGAGGCGGGCCTCGACTCCAACGAGCTGAACGCGGCCATCCAACCGGCGCTGGAGAAGGCCGCGGCGGACTACCCCGAGCTGACCGCCCGCTACAGGGAGTACCGGTGCATGGACGTCGACACCGCCAGGGCGCTCAACTTCGAGTTCGGCCTGACCTGCATCCTCGACGGCCTGGAGGCCCGCCTGAACCGCGCGGCGTCACCTCCGTCCTCGCGGGTCGGCTCGCCCGCCGAGGACGACAGCGCCGCTTCGCGCTGACCCGGTGGCGCTCGCGCTGACCCGGTGGCGGGAGCCTCCCGGCGCGTGAGGAACCCTCACGGCGGCCCGGTGGCGGGGAGCCTTCCGGCGCGTGTCAGGAACGCGCGCCGGGACGGCTCACGGCCACCGGAGCCCCCGCCTCAGATCTCCAGCCACCGCTGGATGCGGCGGAGCAGCTCCTGGGCGTCCACGGGCTTGGTGACGTAGTCGCTGGCCCCCGCGGACAGGGTCTTCTCCCGGTCGCCCTGCATGGCCTTGGCGGTCACCGCGATGATCGGCAGATCCGCGAAGTCGGCCATCTTCCGGATGGCGGCGGTCGCGGCGTAGCCGTCCATCTCCGGCATCATGATGTCCATCAGGACCAGGTCGATGTCCTCGTTGCGCGACAGGATCTCGATGCCCTTGCGGCCGTTCTCCGCGTAGAGGACCTGCATGCCGTGCAGCTCCAGGATGTTGGTGAGCGCGAAGACGTTGCGGACGTCGTCGTCGATGACCAGGACCTTCCTGTCCATCAGTACCGCGTCCACCTCCTCCACCGGCTGGGGCCGCTCGTCGGGGCTGGGCTGCACCAGGGGCAGCACGTCGCCGGGCTCCGGCGCCGACAGGTGCAGGGTGATGCGCTCGCGCAGCTCGTCGAGGCTGGGCAGGCGCTCCAGCGGCTGGGTGTTGGACCGCCCCTTGAGGAGGTTCTCCTGCGGCCGGGTGAGCGTGCGGGTGTGGTGGGCGAGCACCGGCAGCCCGCGCAGGACCGGGTCGTCGTCCAGCATGCGCAGGAAGTCGGCCGCCGCGTCCTGGCGCATGCCCAGGTCGAGCACGATGCAGTGGTGGTCGTCCGCCCCCAGGATCTCCAGCGCGGAGACCGGGTCGTTCGCGGTCGACACCTGGACGGGACCGTGCGTCTCGGGCAGGTCGGCCACGACGCTCTCGGCCAGCTGCGAGAGCAGCCCGTTGGGCCGGGACTCCACGACGAGCAGGCGCCGCCCGTCGGTCCCCGGGAACCTCTCGTGCGAAGGTACGGGCGCCGGCGTGGGAGGCGCCGGAAGGACCGCGGCGGTCGCGGCGGGACTCCTGCCGGTGTCCGCGCGGGAGGAGCCCGGGGTGAGGTCGGCGATCGGCAGGTAGAGGCTGAAGGTACTGCCCGAGCCCAGAGCGCTGACCGCCCGGATCTCACCGTTGAAGAGCGCGGCGATCTCGCGGCTGATGGACAGCCCCAGCCCGGTGCCGCCGTACTTGCGGCTGGTCGTGCCGTCGGCCTGCTGGAAGGCGTCGAAGATCTGGGAGAGGTTCTCCTCGGCGATGCCGATGCCGGTGTCGACGACCTGGAAGGCGAGCGCCTCCTGCCCGTACGCCCCCGGCAGGTTCATCGTGCCCACCCGCTCGATGCGGAGTTTGACCGAGCCCCGCTCGGTGAACTTCACCGCGTTGGAGAGCAGGTTCCGCAGCACCTGCCTGAGCCGCTGCTCGTCCATGAGCAGCTCCTCGGGCACGTCGGGGGCGACAACGACGTCGAACCGCAGCCCCTTCTCCGTGGTCAGCGGGCGGAAGGTGGCCTCGACGTAGTCCAGGAGCTGCCGCAGCGGCAGCGGCTCCAGGCTGATGTTCATCTTGCCCGCCTCGATCTTCGACAGGTCGAGGATGTCGTTGATCAGCTGGAGCAGGTCGGTGCCCGCCGAGTGGATGACGTTGGCGTACTCCACCTGCTTCGCGGTGAGGTTGCGGGCCGGGTTCTGCGCCAGCAGCTGGGCCAGGATGAGCAGCGAGTTGAGCGGGGTGCGCAGCTCGTGGCTCATGTTGGCCAGGAACTCGCTCTTGTACTTGGAGGCGAGCGCGAGCTGCTTGGCCCGGTCCTCCAGCTCCTGCCGGGCCTGCTCGATCTCCCTGTTCTTCGTCTCGATGTCGTGGTTCTGCCGGACCAGCAGCTCCGCCTTCTCCTCCAGCTCGGCGTTGGAGCGCTGCAGCTCCTCCTGTCCGACCTGCAGCTCGGTCGCGAGGCGCTGCGACTCGGTGAGCAGGGAGTCGGTACGGGCGTTGGCGACGATCGTGTTGACGTTGACGCCGATGGTCTCCACCAGCTGCTCCAGGAAGGCCCGGTGCACCTGGGTGAAGCGGCTGAGGCTGGCCAGCTCGATCACCCCGAGCACCTGGTCCTCGACGATGATCGGCAACACGATGAGGTTGACCGGACCGGCCGCTCCCAGACTTGAGGAGATGGTGATGTATCCGGGGGCGATGTCCTCGACCAGGATGGACCGCTTGGCCACGGCGGCCTGTCCCACCAGGGAGTCCCCGAAGAAGTGGCGGCGGCCGGTCTCCCGGTGGCCGTAGCAGCCGACCACCCGCAGCTCGGAGCCGTCCGGTTTCTCCTCCGCGAGCAGGAACGTGCCGTGCTGGGCGGAGACCAGCGGGGCCAGCTCGTTCATCACCAGCTCGGCCACGACGGCGAGGTCGCGGTGGCCCTGCATCAGCCCCGAGATGCGGGCCAGGTTCGACTTGAGCCAGTCCTGCTCCTGGTTGGCCAGGGTGGTCTCGCGCAGCGACTTCACCATGGAGTTGATGTTGTCCTTGAGCTCGGCCACCTCGCCCGAGGCGTCGACGGTGATCGAGCGGGTGAGGTCGCCGGAGGTCACCGCGCTCGTCACCTCGGCGATCGCCCGCACCTGGCGGGTGAGGTTTCCGGCCAGCTCGTTGACGTTCTCCGTCAGCCGCTTCCAGGTGCCGGACACGCCCTCGACCTCGGCCTGGCCGCCCAGCCGCCCCTCGCTGCCGACCTCCCGGGCCACCCGGGTGACCTCCGCGGCGAACGACGACAGCTGGTCGACCATCGTGTTGATCGTGGTCTTCAGCTCCAGGATCTCGCCCCGGGCGTCCACGTCGATCTTCTTGGTCAGGTCGCCCTGCGCGACCGCCGTGGTGACCTGGGCGATGTTGCGGACCTGGTTGGTCAGGTTGTTGGCCATCGAGTTGACGTTGTCGGTGAGGTCCTTCCACGTACCGGCCACGTTGGGCACGCGCGCCTGGCCGCCCAGCTCGCCCTCGGTACCGACCTCGCGCGCCACCCGCGTCACCTCGTCGGCGAACGCGCTCAGCGTGTCGACCATCGTGTTGATGGTCTGGGCGAGCGCGGCGACCTCGCCCTTCGCCTCGACGGTGATCTTCTGCGACAGGTCGCCCCTGGCCACCGCCGTGGTGACCTGCGCGATGCTGCGCACCTGGCTGG
Source organism: Streptosporangium oxazolinicum (assembly GCF_039537505.1). Taxonomy (NCBI): domain Bacteria; kingdom Bacillati; phylum Actinomycetota; class Actinomycetes; order Streptosporangiales; family Streptosporangiaceae; genus Streptosporangium; species Streptosporangium oxazolinicum. Next base: position 6,095 of record NZ_BAABAQ010000010.1, on the reverse strand, counting down.
TCAGGTTGTTGGCCATCGAGTTGACGTTGTCGGTGAGGTCCTTCCAGGTGCCGGAGACCCCTCGCACGGTGGCCTGGCCGCCGAGGTTGCCCTCGGTGCCGACCTCGCGCGCCACCCGCGTCACCTCGTCGGCGAAGGCCGAGAGCTGGTCGACCATCGTGTTGATGGTCTCCTTCAGCTCCATGATCTCGCCGCGGGCGTCGACCCGGATCTTCTGCGACAGGTCGCCCTTGGCCACCGCCGTGGTGACCTGCGCGATGCTGCGCACCTGCGCGGTGAGGTTGTCGGCCATCACGTTCACCGACTCGGTCAGCGCCTTCCAGGTGCCCGAGACGCCCTTGACGTCGGCCTGGCCGCCCAGCCTGCCGTCCGTGCCCACCTCACGCGCCACCCGGGTGACCTCGTCGGCGAACGACGACAGCTGGTCCACCATCGTGTTCAGCGTGTTCTTCAGCTCCAGGATCTCGCCCCGCGCCGAGACCGTGATCTTCTGCGACAGGTCGCCCCGGGCGACGGCGGTTGCCACCTGCGAGATGTTGCGCACCTGGTCGGTGAGGTTGCCCGCCATGTAGTTGACCGAGTCGGTGAGGTCGCGCCAGGTGCCCGAGACGCCCTTGACGTCGGCCTGGCCGCCCAGCCTGCCGTCCGTGCCCACCTCACGCGCCACCCGGGTGACCTCGTCGGCGAACGACGACAGCTGGTCCACCATCGTGTTGATGGTGTTCTTCAGCTCCAGGATCTCGCCCCGGGCGTCCACGGTGATCTTCTGCGACAGGTCGCCCTTGGCCACCGCCGTGGTGACCTGCGCGATGCTGCGCACCTGGTCGGTGAGGTTGCCCGCCATGAAGTTGACGGAGTCGGTGAGGTCGCGCCAGGTACCGGCGACACCGGTCACCTCCGCCTGCCCGCCCAGCCTGCCGTCCGTACCCACCTCACGCGCCACCCGGGTGACCTCGTCGGCAAACGACGACAGCTGGTCCACCATCGTGTTCAGCGTGTTCTTCAGCTCCAGGATCTCACCGCGCACGTCCACGGTGATCTTCTGCGACAGGTCGCCGGTGGCGACCGCGGTCGCCACCTGGGCGATGTCGCGCACCTGGTCGGTGAGATTGCCCGCCATCGCGTTCACCGAGTCGGTGAGGTCCTTCCAGGTGCCGGAGACGCCCGGTACCTCGGCCTGCCCGCCCAGCTGCCCCTCGGTGCCCACCTCTCGGGCCACCCGGGTCACCTCGGAGGTGAACAGCGACAGCTGGTCCACCATCCCGTTGAAAACGGTGGCGATCTCCTGCAGCAGCCCGTCGCCGTCCTCGGGCAGATGTGTGCCGAAGTCGCCGTCGCGCACCGCCGTCAGACCGGCCAGGAGCTGGCGAAGATCCAGCTCCTCCACGCCCGAAGCGCCCTTCGGGGCTCTGCCCCGCACCGTACCGGCGGTCTCAACCATGTCCACCATCGCGTCCCTCGGCCGTAAAAGGTGAAGTAATCCTAGGGCGATGAAACGGGAACGAACTCCCGCCGTCCTGAATATCATCCCGCGCACCCGACGACCATCCGGCCTGGTGGGGCACCCTCCCCCACCTGGCCCATCACCGACCGATGGATACGGGTGGACATGGCTGAGGCCGCTCGCGCCGGTGGAGTCCACCTCCCCGGCGGGCGAACCATGGCATTCATCAACCCCCGCAGATAAATCAGACGGATCAGACGGGTCAGGACGCTTGGCACTCCTGGAAGCCCTCACCAACCCCCTCGGTAGGCGGTGAAAGCAGTCGGGAAGCAGGGAAAAAGGGGGGATACGTACGAGAAGCAGGTCAGAAACGGGCAGAGTCCAACAGGCTGTAAAGTACGCCCCCCTCGCTCTTACATGCTGATCGGATATTCTCGACAGGTGCTCCCTACTGTCGCCGACGTCCTCGCCCTGGACACCGTCCGCCGGGGCAATCCACGGGTCGTGGCGGGAGCGGACCGGCTGGACAGCCGGGTGCGCTGGGTGCACGTGGGCGAGGTGACCGACATCGCGCACCTGCTGCGCGGGGGCGAGCTCGTGCTCACCACCGGCATAGCCCTGCCCGACGATCCCGGCAAGCTCGCCGACTACATCGCCGAGCTCGTCGCCGTGGGCGCGTCGGGGCTGATCGTGGAGCTGGGCCGCAAGTTCATCGGGGAGCTGCCCGGCGCCGTGGTCCGCGCCGCCGAGGATCACGGTCTGCCGCTGATCACCCTGGCCAGGGAGACGCCGTTCGTGCAGATCACCGAGTCGGTGCACGCCCGGATCATCGACATCCAGCTGGAGGAGCTCCGCGCCTCCGAGCAACTGCACGAGGTCTTCACCGAGCTGTCGGTCGAGGGCGCCTCCCCCGCCGAGGTCCTCGGCCAGGTCGCCCGGCTGTCCGGGCACCCCGCGCTGCTGGAGAACCTCGCCCACCAGGTGCTGGCCTGCGAGACCGCCGGCCGCGACACCGGCTCGCTGCTGGCGGGCTGGGAGGCCCGCTCCCGCGCGGTGGCACCCGACCCGCGCACCGCCTACGACGCCGCCTCCGGCTGGCTCGTCACCATGGTCGGCGCGCGGGGGCAGGACTGGGGCCGCCTGATCATGATCTGCGACACGGAGCCGGGACCGCGCGACATCGTGCTCGCCGAGCGCGCCGCGACCACCCTCGCCCTGGGCCGCCTGCTGGAGCGCCACCAGGAGTCACTGGAACGCCAGGCGCACGGCACGATCATCACCGGAATCCTCACCCACGCGTACGCCGACCCCGAGGAGGCCGCGGCACGCGCCCGCGCGGTCGGTGTGCCACTCACCGGCCGCAGGCTCATCAGCGTGGTGCTCCGCCTGGCCGAGTCCACGGAGAAACCGCTGGAGGGCCAGGAGCAGCTCGCCCAGCTCGGTGAGCTCGCGGACGCGACCGCCGCCGCCTGCCGTGAGGCCCGCCTTCCCGCCCTCGTCGGCGCCCTGGACCAGAACCGGATCGGCGTCCTGCTCCCCCTGCCGCCGCGCGTCCTCCCCGAGTCCGCGCTGACCACGCTCGCCGACCGCCTGCGCGCGGCCTTCGCGATCCCCTTCGTCCTCGCCGCCGGCTCCGTGGTCGAGTCGGTTCGCGACGTACGGAGGAGTTTCCTGGAGGCCGAGCAGGTCGCCGACGTGGCCGTCAGGCAGCCCGACGGCCGCGCCTTCTACCGGCTGCCCGACCTGCGCCTGAGAGGTCTGCTCCACCTTCTGCGCGACGACGCCCGGCTGCAGACCTTCGCCGAGCGCGAGCTCGGACCGCTGCTCGCCCACGACGCCCAGCGCGGCGGCGATCTCACCAGGATCCTGCGGGTCTATCTCGACGCGGGCCGCAACAAGGCCGTCGCCGCCCAGCGGGCCCACCTTTCCAGGCCCGCCTTCTACGACCGCCTCCGCAGGCTGGAACGCGTCCTGGAGACCGATCTGGACGACGTCGAATCCTGCCTCTCCCTGCACGTCGCCCTCCTGGCGCTGGAGTCTTTCCGGAGAGACAGTCCCCGTTCCTGAAAGGTCCCCACCGTCCTTTGGCGCGGTCTCCCGGTCCGTCCCGTGACGGTTCCCCGAAGTCGTGCGGGACTCCTTCGGACTCCCCTCCCCATGGCTCCCGGGACCCTTTTGGGCCTCCCCGGACCGGCCGCGCCTGCCTGAATCGACGGTCTCTGAAGTGGGTGTCCGGACTAACCGTGTCTGTCGGACGCGGCGTCCATGCGGACGTGATCGACGGGGTCATCGGCGCAGATGTGGAGATCCCAGCGGCGCGGACGCGTCAGGATCGCCCCGAGGATGACACCCAGGAGCACGCTTGCGATGATCACGATGAGAACGCTCAGCCCCATGACGGCTGCCTCTCGGAAAGTTGTGCCGCTTGATCTGAGGAAATGCGGCCTACCGCACCGTAGCGTCACTTTCTCGCCCACGTGACGAAACGCCGGGGGACTAATCCTTATTGACCAGGGGCATTGCCCCTCCGGAGTCTTCACGGGCAGGTGAATTCCCCTTCGTCGCTCTTCGTCCGTCCGATGGCCGCGCGTGAGTAACAACACTTTCTTGGGATGTTTCACGCGTTTCGCTCCCCTTGACTCGTAGATCTCGGCACGATGGTGCACGAAGTCGGAGACCACCGGGGAGAGATGCACATGTCGCGACACCTTGTCGCCGGATTGACGGCCTTGACGCTCACTGCCACCGTGGCGATTCCCGCCGAGGCGGAGCAGGCGGGTTCGGGCTTTCCCTCCTCCGCGTTCCCTCTGGGCGTGAGCGTGGCGCCGGTGAAGAACCAGCAGAACGTGGCGCCAGGAATCACCCTTTTTAGTGTGAAACATGGCAAATCCACCCAAGGGTGGACAGTTTCCGCACTTATGCCCAACGGGCATGATGCCGGTTCCCTTGTCACGGCGCAGACGGTGGCCCAGGCGGTGGAGGCCGCGGGATTCATCCCCGAGATCCTGAAGGTCGTGCAGCCCGCCGCCGCGGACGCTCCCTCCGTGGAGCGTTACATGGTCCGGACCGGCCTGTGGTCGTTCGGCCAGCGGGCCAAGGCCGACAAGGTCGTGAAGGAGCTCAAGGAGTTCGACGTCCGGGCCAAGACCGACTATCTCGGTGACGACGGCACCGAGACCACCGGCCCCTGGGACATGCGTGTGCTGATGGTGAACCCGAAGGTGTTCAGGGGATCCTTCAAGACGAGCGTCGGCAAGAGCGTGGCCAAGCGCGAGACCACCAGCTCGATGTCGAAGCTGACCGGCGCCATCGCCGGGGTCAACGGTGGCTTCTTCAACATCCACACGGCCAAGGCGCTCCAGGGCGACCCTGTCGGCGTGTCCGTCGTGGGCGGCAGGCTCCTCAGCGAGGCCGTGCCGGGCCGTAGCGGCCTCGTCATCACCCAGGGCCGTAAGGCGCACATCACCGAGCTGAAGACCACGGTCACCGCGATCTCCTCCGACGGGACGAAGACCGAGGTTAACGGCATCAACCGGGCGGCCGACGCCGACGAGCTCGTTCTCTACACCGAGGAGTTCGGCGGCAAGACGGCCGCCGACGGGGGCATCGAGGTCGTCGTCGACGCCGCCCAGGACAAGGTCATCAAGGTCCGCCAGGCCGGCGGCATCGTCGCCCGGGGCACCTACCTGCTCCATGGCACCGGCCTCATGGCCGTCTGGCTCCAGGAACACGCTCAGGGAACCTGGATGAAGGTAGACAACAAGGTCATCGACCTGCGCACCCAGCAGGCCATACCACTCACCCCGGAGACATACATCATGGGCGGCGGGGTCGGGCTGGTCAGGAACGGCCGGGTACGCATCACCGCCGCGGCCGACGGACACGCCTCGATCAACATGATGCTCCGGCGCCACCCGCGCACGATGGTCGGTATCGACAAGTCGGGCGGTCTGATCCTGGCCACGGTCGACGGGCGCAACCCGGGCGTCACCGTGGGCGCCTCGATGGTGGAGGCGGCCCAGCTGATGCGGTGGCTGGGAGCCAAGCAGGCCATCAACTTCGACGGCGGCGGCTCCAGTGTGATGGTCGTCGGCCACAAGGCCGTGAACCGGCCCTCGGACGGCGCGGAGCGAACCGTGGGCGACGGCCTCTTCATCACTCCCTGACGAGTTCACCACTCCCTGATGAGCGATGATCCAGGTGACGTAACGGAGAGGCCCCGGTCCGGAAGGACCGGGGCCTCTCCGCTGTCCGGACCCTCGTTCGCCCGGGATCCTCATTCGTCGGGGTCCCGCGTTCCCGGGGCCCCTGTTTCTGGGGGATTGCTTTTCCTCGGATCGCTCTGCCGGATCTCGGCGTGATCTCGGTGTGAACGGAGGAAGGTCCGGCCTCAGAAAAGGCCGGTAAGCCGGTAAGCGCAGGGCGTGAGCAGGGCACGAGTGGCCAGGATTCACAGAAGGGCTGTGAGCGGGAAAAGTCCTGGAAAGCATGAAGGGCCCCCACCAACGGTGGAGGCCCTTCATGAACGATTGTCCGGCGGTGACCTACTCTCCCACACCGTCCCCGGTGCAGTACCATCGGCGCTGAAGAGCTTAACTTCCGGGTTCGGAATGTAACCGGGTGTTTCCCCTTCGCCATAACCGCCGTAACC
>NZ_BAABAQ010000009.1:0-385983 GCF_039537505.1 Streptosporangium oxazolinicum | reverse complement strand
CCTCTACCGCTACCGCGACCTCAACCCCCACGACGGCAACGGCGACGACATCACCGGCCACGGCACCGTCGACACCAACGGCTGGTCCCAAACCCTCCTGTCCGCCCAGCCCAACACCGTCAGCTAATCCACAAGCACGCGATGACCCGGGCATTCCCGCTCCCAAGCGGGAATGCCCGCAGTCTTGTGCCCGGCGACGCGGACCACGCCGGATGACCGGTTGAGGTGAGGCGACCTCCGCGCGGGGAGGCCGCCTCACCGGCGTCAGCCGAGCAGCTCCGAGATCCTGGTCTCCGGTTCCACCACGGCCCGGGTGAGCAGCGTCGCCACCCGCTCCAGGCGCTCCTCGATCTCCTTTCGGTCCCACAGTTCGACGGCGTACTCCAGGTCGAGCACGACCCGCTCCCCCGCCATCCCCGCGTACATCTCCAGCTCATACCGGTTCGCCCGGGTGTGCACGTAGTCGAACCCGACCTCGCACCCGGCCAGCTCCGGGATCGCCGGCCCGTCCCCCGCCCAGTCGGACGTCACCTGGAACAGCGGCATCCGGCGCGGATCCGGGTGAATTTTCAACGCCCGCACCACCTCGTTGAACGGGGTGCTCTGGTGGGCGTACGCCTCCAGCACGGTCCTGCGCACCCGCCCGGTCAGCTCGGCGAAGGTGGGGTCGCCGCCGCAGTCGACGCGCAGCGCCACCATGTTGACGAAGCAGCCGACCACGCCCTCCAGGCCGGGCAGCGGCCGGTTGTCGGCGGTGGTGCCGATCACCACGTCGTCCTGGCCGCTCCACCGCGCCAGCATCGCCGCGAACGCGGCCGTGACCAGCATGTAGGGGGTGGCCCTGCTCTGCCGGGCCAGCGCGAGCAGCCGCCGTGACTCCGCGTGCGGCAGCCGGTGGGCGATCATCTCGGTGTCGCGGCCCTCGCGCCGCCCGTCGCGCGTCCTGGGCAGGACGAGCTCGGGCGCCTCGCGCAGCCGTTCGCGCCAGAACCGCTCCGAGGCCGCGGCCTCGGGTCCGCCGAGCCAGGCCTGCTCCCAGGCCACGTAGTCGGCGAAGCGCAGGTGCGGCGCGGCGGGCGCGGCGTCCCGCTCGGAGTACAGGCGGCCCAGCTCGCCGACGAGCAGTCCGATGGACACGCCGTCGGTGACCAGGTGGTGCTGGATCAGCGCGAGGACGTGGTCGTCATCGCCGAGCCGGTAGAGGACGGCCCGGACGAGCGGCGCGGTGGACAGGTCGAAGCCTCTGCCGGCGTCGCGCGCGGTGCGGCGGGCCGCCTCCCGCGCCCGTTCGTCCTCGGGCAGGGCGGTGAGGTCCTCGACGGGCAGTTCGACGCGTACGCCGGGGTCGAAGCGCAGCACCGGCACGTCGCCGACGAGCGCCACGCGGGCGCGCAGGTTCTCGTGCCGTGCGACCAGCGCGTCGAACGCGCCGCGCAGGGCGTCCACGTCGAGCGGGCCGCGCACCCGGTAGGTGACGGCGGCGATGAAGTCGCGGGCGTCGCCGCCCGCCAGCTGCTCGTTGATCCAGATCTGCAGCTGCGCGGTGGACAGCGCGCTGGTGTCGGGCTCCTCGCCGTCCCGCTCGACCTCCCCGGCCGCGACCGTACGGCCCGTGCGACCGGCGCGGCCCGCGTCGCCGAGCGTGCGCTCCAGCGCGGGGTGCTTGGCCGCCATGTAGTCGGCCAGGTCGGCGGGGGTGCAGTTCTCGAACAGGGCCATCAGCGGTACGCGCACGGCGAGCACGGAGGCGATCTCGCGCACCAGCCGGGCCGCCAGCATCGAGTGGCCGCCCAGGGCGAAGAAGTCGTCGTCGGGCTCCACCTCGTCGAGGTTCATGACGCGCGCCCAGATGACGCAGAGCGCGGCCTCCAGGGCGGGCAGCTCGGTCCGCTCGCCGCGTTCGCCCGCGTCGGGCAGCCGTCCGGTCTCGACGCGGCCGTCCTCGGTACGCGGGATGTGGTCCACCGGCACGATGACGGCGGGCACCATGTACTGCGGCAGCCGCTCGACGAGGGTGGCGCGCAGCGTGTCGGGTGGCGGCCCGGCGACGGTGTAGGCGACCAGTTCGCGGCCCGCGCCGCCCTCGACCGCCACGACGGCGGCGTCACGTACGGCGGGATGGGCGCGCAGGACCTCCTCGACGTCCTCCAGCTGCACCTGGAACGGGCCGATCCCGACCAGCCGGTCCTCGCGCCCGCGCTCGACCACCCGCCCGTCGGGCCTGCGGATGGCCAGGAGGCCGGTGGGACCGGCTCCGCCCTCGCCGGAGCGGCGGACCAGCTGGCCGACGGCCCCGGCGGGCAGCACGTTGCCGTCGTGGTCGAGCACGGTCATGTCGCCCTGGGTGAGGGTGGCCCGCTCCTCAGGAGTGATCATCGGGATGTCCGACAGGGGCTGGGCGGGGTCGTCGGCGACCGCCCGCAGCACCCGGTCGTAGTGGCGCATCACGCGGGCGATCGTGGCCTCGTCGAAGAGGGCGTCGTCGTACTCGACGAAGAAGTCGACCCGGTCGCCCCGGCGCACGGCCTCGACCGCGACGTCGAAGCGGGACCGGCCGCGCGTCACCTCGACCTCGGCGGCGGGCACGCCGCCGATGGAACGCGTCGCAGCCCCGGCGTCCCACATGGTGAAGACGACCTGCACGAGGGGGGTGTGCCCGGCGTCGCGCTCGGGTTGCAGGAACTCCACGAGCTTCTCGAAGGGCACGTACTGGTGGTCGAAGGCGTCGAAGGCGGCCTCGCTGACCGCGTCGGCCAGGTCGGTGAAGGGCGTCTCGCCCGCCGGGCGCAGCCGCACGGGCACGATGTTGGCGAAGAAGCCGAGCGCGTCGTCGAACTCGCGCCCGGGGCGGCCCGGGGCGCCGGTGCCGAGCACCATGTCGCCGCGCCCCGTGTAGCGGTAGAGGGTGGTGGCGAAGGCGGCGAGCAGCACGGTGAAGACGGTGCCGCCGACCCGTTCGGCGACCTTGCCGAGCGGGCCGGTCAGGCCGGGGTCGAGGGGGAAGCGCTCGCGCCTGCCCGCGCTGGCCCGGCGGCGCGGCCGGGGGCGGTCGGCGGGCAGTTCCAGCACGGTGGGCGCGCCGTCGAGTTCCTTCCGCCAGTGGTCGACGTCGGCGGCCAGGCGGCCCCCGGCGAACTGCTCGCGCTGCCAGCGGGCGAAGTCGCCGTACTGGGCGGGAGGCTCATCCCACGGCTCACCCTGCGGCTCTCCCAGCGGCTCGTCGCGTGGCCCGGGGGGTGGCCCACCGTGTGCCCCGTTCTGTGACTCGCCCACCGCCCCACCGGGGGGTTCGCGCCGGTAGGCGGCGTCCAGCTCGTCCAGCAGCAGGTTCATCGAGAACCCGTCGCTGATGATGTGGTGGACCCCGAGCACCAGCGCCTGCCTGCCCGCGCCGAGCGTGACGAGCGAGGCGCGCAGCAGCGGCCCCGAGGCCAGGTCGTAGGGGGCCTCGGCGACCTCGCGGGCGTACTCCATCAGCGCCTGCTCGCCGCCGACGGCCGCCTCGCGCAGCACGGGACCCCGCTCCCAGACCGCCTGCACCGGTTCCGCTCCCTGGTAGACGAAGGTGGTGCGCAGCACGTCGTGCCGCGCGACCACCCGTTCCAGCGCCCGCCCGAGCCTGGCGGCGTCGAGCGCGCCGTCCAGGACGAGCACCTTCAGCTCGTTGTACGAGCCGTTGCCCGGATCGTCCTGCTCGACGAACCAGAGCTGCTCCTGGAGGTAGGACAGCGGGGCGGTGCGGACGGGCAGGCCGGTCACGAGGGCCCCTCCGTCTTCCTCGCGATCACCCAGAGGAAGCGCGACTCCCCGAGCGGTGTCCGCTGCGCCACGACCTCGTCGCGTTCGGGGACCAGGCCCGCCTCGCGCAGCAGGCGCAGGTTCTCCTCGGTGGGGAAGCCGGAGAAGAACATGGTCGAGCCGAACCACTCCTCCACCGCGCCGGGGATGTCCTCGGTCATGAGCGTGGCCAGCAGCAGGCCGCCCGGCTTCAGCCAGCGGGTGATGCCCTCCAGCAGGCCGGGCAGCTCCTCCCTGGGCAGGTGGGTGAGGGTGTAGATGGACACGACCGCGTCGAAGGAGGCGTCGGGGAACTCCGCCTCGGCCATGTCGGCCTGGACGAGCCTCGCGCCGGGCAGGGTCTTGGCGGCGAGCCTGAGCTGCTCGGCGGAGATGTCCACGGCGGTGAGGTCGTGCGCCTCGGCCAGGCGGCGCGACGACTCGTGGCCGCCGCCGACGCCCAGTTCCAGCACGGCCGCGCCCTCGCCGGGCAGCATCCCGAGCAGGTGATCGGTCCAGGTCATCCGGGGGCCGTCGGAGAACTCCGACTGGAAGGCGGCGTAGCGGTCGGCGATGTCGTCCCAGCCCTCGCGGACGATGTCCTTGATGTCGGAGCGGACCTCGGAGTCGACGGCGTCGGCGACCCCGGCGATGGTGGGCCGGTCGAAGAACTCGACGACCGGCACCTCGATGCCGAAGATCGTGCGTACCTTGCCGAGGAGCTGGATGACCTGGATGCTGGTGCCGCCCAGTTCGAAGAAGTGGTCGTGCGGGCCGAGGGAGTCGACGCCGAGCAGCGGTTTCACGATCTCCTCGGCCACCCTGCGCCGGGTCGGCGTCCACTCACCGTCGTCGGTCTCGGTGGTCGTGTCCGTGCGCTCCCCCCTGGCCTGGGCCAGGGCGTCGTGGTCGACCTTGCCGGCCGGGGTGAGCGGGATCTCGGGCACGTGGACGAACTCGTTGGGCACCAGCGGGGCCGTCAGCCACCGGGCCGCGGTCTCGCGCAGCTCGGTCACGCCGGGCGGCTCCTCGGCGGTGGAGGCGACGTAGGCGATCAGGCGGGCGTCGCCGTCGTCGCGCGCCTCGGCCTCGACCACGGCGTGCGCGACCTCCGGGTGCCTGTGGAGGGTCGCCTCGATCTCCTCCAGCTCGACGCGGACACCGCGGACCTTGACCTGGCGGTCGGCCCGCCCGGCGAAGACCAGCTCGCCCTCGGGGGTCCAGCGCACCAGGTCGCCGGTGCGGTAGAGCCGCTCGCCGGGCGTGGTGGCGAACGGGTCGGGGACGAAGGAGGCCGCGCTCGTGCCGGGGCGGCCCAGGTAGCCGCGTCCGAGGCCGGGTCCGCCGACGTACAGCTCGCCGACCGTGCCGATCGGGACGGGACGCATCGCCTCGTCCAGGGCGTAGGCCCGGTGGTTGGGCATGGCGCGGCCGATGGGCGGTGAGGTGTCCCAGCTTCCCTCGCACTCCTGGGTGATGACGCCGACGGTGGTCTCGGTGGGCCCGTAGCTGTTGACGAACCTGCGCCCGGCCGCCCAGCGGGTGGTGAACTCGCCCGAGTAGCTCTCGCCGCCGACGGCGACGACCCGCAGGTCGGGGAAGTCGCCGGGCTCCAGGAGTCTCAGCATCCCGGGGGTGCCCATGTAGACGGAGATGCGGCGTTCGCGCAGCAGGTCGCGGAAGCGCGTCGAGGAGGTGCGGGTCTCGGTGGAGGCGACGTGCAGGGCCGCTCCCGACAGCAGCGCCCCGAAGGCGTCGAAGGTGGAGACGTCGAAGGCGATCGAGGAGAACTGCACGAAGCGGTCCTGCGGCGAGAGCCCGTACAGGTGCTGGGCGCCCCGGACGAACGCGGTGACCGCGCGGTGCTCGATGAGGACGCCCTTGGGCGCGCCCGTGCTGCCCGAGGTGTACATGACGTAGGCGAGGTTGGCCGGGTGCAGCGGCACGCCGGGGTCGCTCTCGTCGCTCCCCGGGTGGTCGTCGACGTTGACCACGCACCACGGGCCCGGCGGCACCTCGGCCTCGGTGGTGGAGTCGGCCAGCACCACGGCGGTGCCGGCGTCGCGCAGGATCGCCTCGACCCGCTCGGGCGGGTTGCCCTCGTCGATCGGCACGTACGCGCCCCCGGCGGCCAGTGTCCCGAACATGGACACGACCATTCCGGCCGAGCGGCGCTGGTAGACCGCGCAGCGGTCCTCGCGGCGCAGGCCGAGGCCGAGCAGGTGCCCGGCCAGGCGGTTGGCGGCGCGGCGCACCTCGTCGTAGGTGAGGGCGGTGCCCTCCTCGTCCGTCAGCGCCGGGGCGGCGGGCGACCTGGCGACCTGGGCGGCGAACCGTTCGATGACGGTCGCCGGCTCGTCGGCCAGCTCGGTGCGGTTCCACTCCTCGACGACCAGGCGCGCGTCGTGCTCCTGGATCGTGTCCATCGGCTCCTCCTTAGGGGACCGTCCTCGGGGACCGTTCGTCGGCGGGCCTGCGGGTCAGGATCGCTCGCCGTCCATCCAGCGGCGCAGGCTCAAAGGACGCATGTCCGTCCACACCTCCTCGATGTGGGCCAGGCACTGCTCGCGGGTGCCGCTGTGGCCGACGCTCCGCCAGCCCTCGGGAATGTCACGGTCGGCCCACCATATGGAGTACTGCTCCTCGTGATTGAGCACCACGGTGTACTCGGCGGTCTCCACGGACTCGGCCATTCGGGTCTCCTTTGCTTCATTCACCATTCGACACGACGTTGCAATCAAACAATGCCATGGTCAAGCAGAAGCGATTTAACGTACTTTCCGTGAAATGTTAGGGTTTTGAAGGGGAGCTATGTGTGGAATAGCCGGCGTATCTGTTCTCGACGGGACCGCCGGGCAGCCGGCCTTCGACGGGCTCGTCACCCTGCAGCACCGCGGCCAGGAGTCGTGGGGCATCGCGGTGGCCGGGCCCGGCGGCGTGCAGGTCCGGAGGTCGCTGGGATTCGCCTCGCGCTCGGAGCGCGGTGACTCGGCCCGCGACGCCCGCGACGACTGGCCGGCCGGGAGGCTCGCGGTCGCCCACACCCGGTACTCCACCACGGGCGCCACGCTGCTGGAGAACTCCCAGCCCCTCGTCCACGAGGCGCGGCGCATCGCGCTGGCGCACAACGGGGACCTCACCAACGCCGCCGACCTGCGCGCCCGGCTCTGCCGCGAGGGCTACGGGTTCCGCTCGACCAGCGACTCCGAGGTCATCCTCGCCCTCCTCGCGGGCGCCCTGGACGCCCCGGAACCTCGGCACGGCGATCCGATCGTGGCGGCGGTCGCGCGGGCCGTGCGGGAGTTGCGCGGCGCGTACTCGGTGGTGTGCGCCGTCGGCGACCGGCTCGTGGCCTTCAGGGACCCGCACGGCATGCGCCCCCTGGTCGCCGGGTTCGCCGAGGGCAGGGCGGTCGTCGCCTCGGAGACCTGCACGCTCGACGCGCTCGGCTGCTCCGGGCAGCGGGAGGTGGAGCCGGGCGAGCTGCTGGTCCTGCGCGACGGCCGCCTGGCCGGGGAGCACCGGGTGGCCGACCCCGCCCCGCGCAGCTTCTGCGTGTTCGAGCACCTCTACCTGACCAGGCAGGACTCCAGGATCGACGGCGCCAGGACCGGCGCGACGCGGGTGGCGTTCGGCGAGCGGCTCGCGCTGGAGTCCCCGGTGGACGCCGACCTGGTCGTGGCCGTCCCCGCCTCCGGGGTGCCCGCCGCCCGGGGGTACGCGCGGGCGGCCGGGCTCCCGCTGTCCGGGGCACTGGTCCGCGACGAGCAGGTGGGCCGGACGTTCATCGAGCCCGACCGGCGGCAGCGCGAGCGCAAGCTGCGGCGCAAGTTCTCCATCGGCTCGCCGGTGGACGGGGCCAGGGTCGTGGTGGTCGACGACTCGATCGTGCGCGGGTCCACCATGCGGCGGATCGTCACGCTGCTGCGCGAGTCGGGGGCGAGCGAGGTGCACGTGCGGATCGCCGCGCCGGCGCTGATTGCGCCCTGCCACTACGGGGTGGACATCGTCGACACCGGTGAGCTGGTGGCGACCGGCCGCGAGGTCGAGGAGGTGTGCCGGATCATCGGCGCGACGAGCCTGGCGCACCTGTCGGTGGCGGGCATGCGCCGGACGGTCGGGAGCGCGGCGGGCGAGGGGCTGTGCGAGGGCTGCATCACCGGCGAGTACCCCACCCCGGTGAGCGCGGGACGCGACAAGTTGAAGCTCGTACCCGCACAGGCCCCGCGGCACGCGGCGCCTCCGGCGGCCGTCCACCCCCGTTGACGGTGATCAAGGCCACGCCTAGCCTCCGCCAAATGGGACCTAACACACAGCCGAACGGCTACGACGACGGTGGTTGCGACGCCCGCTACACCAGGACCGCCTGCCTGTGGGGGCGCAGGCCGGACCAGATCTCCGACGCCCTGGGGGACGCGCTCTCCCTGCCCGGAGCCCCCGGGGAGATCGGCCCGCCCGCCACCCCGCCCGGCGCGGGCGCGCCCGCCGTCCTGGACGTGGGGTGCGGTGAGGGACGCAACGCGGTACGGCTCGCCCAGCGGGGCGCGCGGGTGCTGGCGATGGACGTGTCTGCCGCCGCCCTGGAGAACGGCGCGCGGGCGTGGGGCGACGCCGGCGGGATCGAGTGGCGGCAGGGCGACGCGCGCACCGCCGGGCTGGAGCCCGCCTCGTTCGACGGGGTGCTGGCGTGCAGCGTCCTGCACTGGCTGGAGGACGAGGATCAGGTCGCCGGCGTCGTCGCCGCGCTCCAGGCCGCGACCAGGCCGGGAGGGGTCAACGCCCTGCTGATGTTCAACCGGGGCCACGCCTACCTGCCTCCCGCCGGCGAGATGCGCATGCCGGTCCTGCTGCCCCACGACTGGTACCTCGCCAGGTACGCCGGGTGGACCGTGCTGAGCGCCACCGACACCGACTCCACGCACACGCACAAGGGCCACGAGGAACCGCACACCCACGCGGTGACCAGGCTCGTGGCCCGCAGGGGGGACGGCTCATGAGCCCGCTGAACCCCGCGGGCGCGGACGCGCGAGGGATCGGGACCACCGGCCGTACGGACGCGCGGGAGACCGAACCCACCGACCGCGCGAACGCGCGAGGGACCACGGCCTCCCCGGGTCCGCCGCACCCGCTCGAGTGGCCGGTCTACGACGACGGCGTGGCGGCCAGGGTCGCCGAGCTGGTCACGCTGGGACGCACGTTCGACTACGACTACGGCCCCGAGCTGGCCGAGCTGGAGCGGTCGTTCGCCGAACGGCACGGCCGCGCCCACGCCCTGGCGCTCACCTCGGGCACGGCGGGGCTGCTCGCCGCCTACTTCGCGCTGGGTATCGGGCCCGGCGACGAGGTGATCGTCCCGGACCTCACGTTCTTCAGCACCGCCTCGCCGCTGTTCCTGCTGGGCGCGGTGCCGGTGCTCTGCGACGCGGGCGACGCGAGCGGGAACGTGGCCGCGGCGGACGTGGAGGCGCTGGTCACCTCCCGTACGGTCGCGATCGTCGTCACCCACCTGTGGGGCCACAGCTGCGACATGGACGCCCTGCGCGCGGTGGCCGACCGGCGCGGGCTCGCCCTGGTCGAGGACTGCTCGCACGCCCACGGCTCCACCTTCCGCTCCCGGCCGGTGGGCTCCATGGGCGACATCTCGGTCTTCAGCGTGGGCGGCAGGAAGCTGATCTCCGGGGGCATGGGCGGCATGCTCCTCACCGACTCCGAGGACGTCTTCGCCCGCGCGTGCCTGCTGACCAACTTCCGGCACCGCACCGACCTGACCATCGACGCCGTCCGCTACAAGCCGTTCCTGCTCACCGGTCTCGGCGGCAACTTCCGCATCTCCACGCCGGGCGCGGTGCTCGCCCAGAGCCACCTCGACCGCCTGGACGAGCTGGTGGAGCGCAGGGTGGCCAACATGTCCGCCCTGGCCGCGGGGCTCGGCGAGCTGCCGGGCGTGCGCCCCTCCCCCGTCGCCGAGGGCGTCACGATGGGGGCGTGGTACGACGGGGTCGTCGAGGTGACGCCGGAGTGCCCGTTCAGCCGGGACGGGCTGGTGGTGGCCGGCCAGGAGCGCGGCCTGAAGGTGCGCGCCCCGGCCACCCGGCCGCTGCACGTCTTCCCGCTCTTCCAGGGCACCGCGCCCGACTGGTCACCCCAGGTCGCCGCCGCCGTACGGGCCGCCTCGGCGGTGAACGACCGGCCGTTCCCGCGTTCCACGGAATTGTTCGCCCGGTGGATGAAATTGCCGGTGAATTTTCTCTGGGAGCCGAACTCACCGCTGGTCGGCGCGTATCTCGACGCGTTCGACGACGCATTCTCGATGGCGCGCACCGCGTAACGTCTTTCCTGTTTCCAGCGTTTCCAGCGTCGATTCCGGAGTAATCCACATGAGCCGACAAATGTCCCCCGTCATCCACGCCGTCGCCCCTGCCAGCCTGGAGAGCTGGTTCGGCCACTTCGTCGACCTCGGCCCGCAGGACCGGGTCGTCTTCACCGGCGAGGACCACCGCGTCGATGTGGCCCCGCTGCTCGACGCGATCGGCGGGGCGCCGCAGGCGACGGTGGTCTTCCACTCCAGCCACACGACCCTCGGCCGCGACCAGCTGCTCGCCTTCCGGCTCCGCGAGCTCGGTCACGGGGCCGAGTGCCAGTCGCGGCTGTGCGCCTCGCTGGGCAGCGACAAGATCCTGATGAAGGAGTTCTTCGACCGTTACCACCTGGTCTCCCCGCCGTGGGCGCGGGCCGGCGAGCCGCTGCCCGACGCGGGCCCCGACACCCCCGTGGTCATCAAGGACCGGCACGGCACGCAGAGCGTCGGCACCCGGCTGGCCCGCGCGGGCGAGTGCGACCTGGCCCCCAACGAGCTGGGCGAGCTGTACGTCGACGGGATCGAGTACTCGGTGCTGATCTACCGCGACGAGCACGGCACGGCGACGTTCCCGCCGGTCTGGAAGGGGGCGACCTCACCGGACCTGGTCCCGCCGTGGCGGCGGCTGCGGCTGTGCCCCAGCCCGGCGCTCGGCGGCGCGTGGGAGCGCAAGCTGCGGGCCGTCGGCAAGCGGCTCGCCGACCTGGCCGAGGCGCACGGCTACCTGGAGGTGGAGTTCCTGCTGACCCGCAGTGGCGAGGTGCACCTGCTGGAGATCAATCCCCGGGTGTCGGGCACCATGCGGCTGGCCGCGATGGCGACCCGGCTGCCGATCTTCTCCCTGCACGCCCGGCCCGAGCTTCGCGACCATCTCTGCGCCGCCCGCTTCAGCGGCGAGGTCCCCTACAGCGGCGACCCGATCACCGACGCCGACGGCGAGGTGTTCGCCACGTCCCGGCTCACCGTCGCCGGGGAGAGCCCCGACGAGGTCCGTGCCAAGCTGCGCGAGCTGGGTACGGAGCCCCAGGCGCTGCCCCGCGCCTCCTGACCCCGCCCTCTCGGAAACCCGCGCCCCGCTCTCCCTCTGCCTTTGAAGCCCCTGGCCCCCGGAACCCGATCCTCGAAGCCCAGCCCTCGAAGCACCGGCCTCGGGCCTCCAGGCCGGACCCCCGTCGGCCCGTGTCCCCCGCTCAGGCGGATCGGCGCACCGCCCCCGCCTCCTCGGGTTCCCCCGGCTCCTCCGGCTCCCCCGGCTCTCCGGGCCCTCCGTCCCGGACCTCCCCGTCGCGCCGCGCGTCCCACCGGTCCAGCAGCCCGAGCAGGGGCGCGGTCGCGGCCGTGGAGAGCAGGGCGACGATCACCAGCATCGTGAACAGCACCTGGGTGATGATGCCGAGACTGAGGCCGATGCTCAGGATCACCAGCTCGGTCACCCCCCGGCAGTTCATCAGCACCCCGAGCCGCATCGCCTCCCGCCCCGGCACCCCCATCGGCCTGGCGATGACCAGCACACCGCCGACCTTGCCCGCCACGGCGACGACGAGGATCAGCAGGCACCAGCTCCACATGGCCAGGTCCTGGCTGAGCAGCCCGATCTGGGTGTTGAGCCCGACGAAGGCGAAGAAGGGCGGCAGCAGGAAGGAGGTGGTGAAGTCCTGGGTGCGCTCGCGGACCCGCCGCAGCCGCACGTCGCCGTCGCGCGGGAACAGGGCGCCGAACAGGAACGCGCCGAAGATCAGGTGGATGCCGATCAGCTCGGTCAGCAACCCGGAGACGAGCAGCCCCACGATGACGATGGGCAGCGTCGCCTCCTGGGAGAGCCTCCGGCGCAGCAGCCGGGTCAGCAGTGGCCGTACCACCCCGACCATGACGGCGGCGAAGGCGACGGTGAGGCCGAGCGTGCGCAGCGCCTCGGCGGGCGAGGAGCCGTTGGCCATGGTGATCGCCACGGCCAGCAGCAGCCACGCGGTCACGTCGGCGATGGCGGCGCAGGTGATGGTCAGCGCCCCGGTCGGGGTGTGGAAGAGCCCGCGTTCCAGCAGGATCCTGGCCAGTACGGGAAACGCGGTGACGCTCAGCGCGGCGCCGATGAACAGGGCGAAGACCGGGAACCCGACGGGCGCGGTCGCCAGCGGCGTGTAGATCAGCAGGGCCAGCGCGACACCGAGCGCGAACGGGATCGCCACGCTCGCCTGCCCGCAGAGCACCGCGACGCGGCCCCGCCCGCGCAGCAGGTCGCCGCGGAGTTCCAGCCCGACCAGGAACATGAAGAAGGCCAGCCCGAACTGGGCCAGCAGGTTCAGGTACGGCATGACGGCGCTGGGGAACAGCGCGCGGTGGGCCTCGGGCCACACGGCACCGAGCAGGGAGGGGCCGAGCACGATGCCCGCGGCCATCTCCCCGATCACCCGGGGCTGGCCCAGCCCGCGGAAGACGGCCCCGCCGAGATGGGCCAGCGCGATGACCACGGTGACGGACAGCAGCAGCAGGGGCGTGGCCGGAACCGCCTCCTCCCGCCCCGGCTCCACCGAGGGCACGGGGACGGGACCGGTGGCCGTTCCCGGGTCGAGCCCCAGCATCAGCAGCGCCAGCACGGAGGGCAGCACGACCGCGAGGCCGTACGCGACCAGGGAACGGCGCAGCGTGCGGGTATTCGCCGACCGAAACCGTGAATACGTCATGATCGATTCCATTTCCGAGAGGTTGAATTCCGAACCGGCGCGTATATCACAGAGCAAAAAAAATTGCCAAGCTGATTGAAGACTCAGCTGGTCAACGGCTTGATTCCGTCTTTCCGTTGTACCTCAGGAAGACCATCTGAAAATTACTCATGATCGAAAGTGCGCTTTACAGAACGGCGGGTAAGGGATCGTCCTGACTCACTCCAAGTGCACAGAAATCCGGAGGAACAGTCGCATGCAGGTGCTCTCCCCCAACCGAGAGGCGAACCGCCAAGCCCCGCCATCCTGCGATGAGAGGCCCCCCGTCCCGGCTCCGCGCCGCCCCACGTCCCAGGGCTCCAAGCTGGCCCTGGACGCGTCCGCCAAGCCGCGGCGAACCGGGCTCCAGCTCCCGTCGAGCCTTCCCTTCGACACCTGGCGGCGGATCGGCCACCAGATCTCCCTCATCGCCGACTCCTCCGCCTGGTGGCTCGGCGACTGGCTGGTTTACGGCGAAACCGAATACACCGACCGCTACAAGAGAGCGGTCGAGGAGAGCTCCCTCGATATCCAAACCCTGCGCAATTACGCCTGGGTCGCCCGGCGATTCCCGGTATCCCGCCGGCGAGACAAGCTCAGCCTTCAGCACCACGCGGAAGTGGCCGCGCTTCCCGAACACGAGCAGATGCTCTGGCTCGACCGCGCCGAACGCTTCAACTGGTCCAGAAACCGTTTACGCAGCCAGATCAAGGCGCACCGCACCGCCGCCCTGTCCGCGTCGGGCCGGGCCGCGGAGGCCGCCAAGGAGAAGGCCGTCATCCACATCGACGTACCGGTCGACCAGGAGCAGTCGTGGCGTGACGCGGCCCGCCGGATGAACCGCAGCGTGGAGGAGTGGGCGAGGCTCGTCCTCAACCAGGTCGCCACCGGCCAGATCCCCGCTCGCGGGATCCCCGACACCAAGGCCGGGTGAGGAACGGAGGACAGGTGGGCGCCGTCCACACGCTGTTCGAGAAGAAGGCGTCCGAGGCGCCGGACAGGACGGCCCTGGTCTCCGGGGCCGTCCTGTTCACGTATCGAGACCTCGACGCCCGTGCCAACGGCCTCGCCCGGTCGCTCCTGCGACGCGGCGTCGGCCCCGAGACCCTGGTCCCCCTGCGGCTGGACCGCTCCCCCGACCTGCTCGTCGCGCTGCTCGCCGTCTGCAAGGCGGGCGGCGCGGCGGTGCTGCTCGACCCCGGCTGGCCCGAGGACCGCGTCGTCGCGATCCTCGACGGCGCTCCCGTGGTGATCGACGGCCCCCTCGGCACCTTCGACGCCGAGCCCTCCGCCGAGAGCCCCGGCGTCCCCGTGCACGAGGACCAGCTCGCGTACGCGGTGCACACCTCCGGGTCGACGGGGCGGCCCAAGCTCGTCGGGGTGACCCATCGGGCGATCGCCCACCGGGTCGCCACCCACGCCGAGGCGTACCGCATCACCCCCGCCGACCGCTCCAGCTGGCTGGCTCCCCCGGCCTCGTCGGTCTCGGTGGTGGAGCTGTGGCCGTACCTCTGCTCCGGTGCGAGCGTGCATGTCGCCGACGCGGCGACCGCGGGCTCGCCGCCGGAGCTGCGCGACTGGATGGTCGCCTCCGGGATCACCCGCGCGTACGTGAACATGCCGCTCGCCGAGCTGCTGTACGGCCTGCCGTGGCCCGGGGAGACGGCGCTGCGGCTCATGACGGTCGGCAGCGACGCGGTGCGCGTGTGGCCCTCGCCCGGCCTGCCGTTCGAGGTCGCGGTGGAGTACGGCTCCGCCGAGGCCAACGGCGTGACGAGCTGCCTGGTCCCGCTGGAGGACCGCTGCACCTCGGCCACCGCCGACGAGACCGCCAGGCGCGCCCGGCCCCCCATCGGGCGCGCCTGGCCCGGCGTCGGCGTCCCCGTGCTCACCTCCGCCATGGAGCCGGTCGCGGCGGGCGAGGTCGGCGAGCTGTTCGTGTCCGGGCCCGAGCTGGCCCGGGGCTACCTGGGCGAGCCGGCCCGCACCGCGGAACGCTTCCTGCCCGACCCCTCGGGCGGGGGTGGCCGCGTCTACCGGACCGGTGATCTCGTACGGGAGCGGCCGGACGGGCGGCTGGAGCACCACGGCCGCGTCGACCAGCAGGTCAAGATCCGTGGTCACCGGGTGGAGCCCGCGGAGGTGGAGGCCGTGCTGCTCGACCACCCCTCGGTGCGCGAGTGCGTCGTGACGGGTGTGCCCGGCCCCGGCGGCGACCTGAGACTGTGCGCCTACGTCGTCCACGCCACCACCTCGAACGGCACCTCGAACGGCACCGCGGACGGTGTCCCGGGCGGGTCGTGGGCCGGGGAGCTGCGCGCCTTCGCCGAGGCACGGCTGCCCGCCCCGATGGTGCCGGCCTCCTGGACCGCGATGGAGCGGCTGCCGCTGAACTCCAGCAACAAGGTGGACCGCCGCGCGCTGCCCGCCCCCTCGTGGGGCGATCCCCCCGGAACCGGGGCCCCGGAGGCCGCTCCCCCGAAAGCGGAAGACGGCGAGCGCGAGGAGGGCGCCGACCCGGTGACCGCGGGGGTGCTGGAGCTGTGGGAGCAGGAGCTCGGGGCGCGCGGCGCGCTGGGCGACCACTTCATCCGCTCCGGCGGCGACTCCCTGTCGGCCACCCGCCTCGTCGACCGGATCGGGACCCGCTACGGCGTGCGGATCCGGCTGCGCGACTTCCTGCGGGCGCCGACACCGGAGACCCTCATCCGGAGCATCAGGAACATCAAGGCGGAAGGAAGAACCAGATGACCGAGAGGAAGCGGAGGAGGAGCCGCCCCACGTGGCTGCTGCGCACCCCCGACCCCGAGGCGAGGGCGAGGCTGTGGTGCCTGCCGTACCCGGGGTCGGGGGCGTCGATGTACCACGGGTGGCCGGCCGAGGTGGACGGGATCGAGCTGTGCCCCGTGCAGCTGCCCGGAAGGGAGAACCGGCTGCGCGAGCCGCTGTTCGAGAGTTACGCGGCCGTCGCCGCCGAGATGCTGGAGGGGCTGGAGCCCTACCTGGACCGGCCGTTCGGCTTCATCAGCCACTGCGGCACGGTCTTCATCGGCTACGAGGCGACGCTGCTGCTGATGGAGCGCGGTGGCCCGCTGCCCGGCCACCTGTTCGCCTCCTCGATGGTCCCGCCGCACCGGGCGTCGTGGCCGAGCATCCTCAAGCTCGACGAGGAGCAGGTGGGCGCGCTGGTGTCGGACCTCATGCGGGCGCGCGGCGCGGAGCCGCTGCCGGAGCTGGTGGACATGGCCGCGGGCGTCATGCGCGCCGACGTGGCCGCCTACAGCCGCTTCGACAAGACCGACCCGGTGGAGCTGCCCTGCCCGATCACCGCGATCGGCTGGTCGGACGACACGCAGATCCCCCCGGAGCAGATGGCCGGTTGGGAGGCCTACGGCGAGGCCCGCTACACCGTGCTGGACGGCGGGCACTGGAGTTACCTCCAGGCGCCCGCCGCCCTGCTGGACGAGATCTCGCGGAGCATGTCCGCGCGCGTGCCGGGCTGAACGGGTCGAACGGTTGACCTCAGGTGTCCTTGCCGTCCTCGCGCCCGCCGGGTCCGTCGGCCTCGGCGGGCTCCGGGTCGTCCCGCAGAAGCTCGGCGTCCTCGAGCCTGCGCAGGTTCGGCACCGGCGACAGGAACAGCAGGATGATCCAGGGCAGCAGGAACGCGGCACCGGCGTAGATGGCGGGCTTGACGCCGATCAGCTCGCCCAGCACCCCGGCCAGCATCGCGGCCAGCGGCAGGATGCCGAGGTAGACCGCGCGGCTCGCGCCGATGACCCTGCCCCGCAGGTGGTTGGGGATGACGTACTGGAAAAGCGTGAGCTGGCCGATGTTCCCGGCCACCACGCCGAACACCGTGACGAACCAGATCACCGAGAACAGGGTGATCTGCAGCCACTGCGGACCGGCCACGAACGGCGTGAAGCACAGCACCCGGAAGGCGATCAGGGCGGTCATGATGCCGCGCCCGTAGCCGAACTTCTCGAACAGCTTGCTCGCGAAGACGGCGCCGACGACGCCGCCGATGCTGCCGACGGCGTAGATGAAGCCGATCCAGGTGCCCGACATGCCGAGCTCCCTGGCCGCGTACAGGATGAACAGGGTCAGGATCATCATCGACCCGAAGTTCGCCCCGGCGGAGTTGAGGATCAGCGGCCGGGCGTAGTCGTTGCGGTAGGTGACCCTCAGGCCGTGCTTGATGTCGTGGACCATCGCCGCGACGGCGCCCCGGCCCTGGTTGCTCCGGCGCTCGACGGGCGGCTCGACGTGGCGGATGCGCGACAGGGCGAAGGCGGAGACGAGGAAGGAGATCGCGTCTCCCATCATCACGTACGCGGGCCGGAACATGTCGATGAGCACGCCTCCGGCGCTGGAGCCCGCGATGGCGCCCACCGACTCGGTCGCCGCCATCCGGCTGTTGCCGTCGACCAGCTGCTCCTCGCTCAGCAGGGTCGGCATGTAGGCGGCGTAGGCGATCTCGAAGACCACCGAGAGGCCGCCGACCACGACCGCGACCACGTAGAGCACCCACATGTCCATGAACCCGACGAAGGCCGCGATGGGGATGAGGGCCACGACCACGGCACGCCCGATGTCGGAGCCGACCATCAGCGGCCTGCGGCGGTAGCGGTCGATGAGCACACCGGCGATCAGCGTGAGCAGGAGGGCGGCGATCGTGCGCATGGTGTTGAGCAGGCCGACCTCGAAGGAGCTGGCCTGCAGCATGAGGATCGCGGTCAGCGGGAGTGCCAGGGTGGTCAGCTCGGAGCCGAGGACCGAGATCGACTGACCGGCCCAGAGCCGGTTGAAGTCGGGGTTTCGCCAGAGGGAGGGCGGCTTTTCCCTCGGCGCCCTGACTTCCGTTCTCTGAGTGTCCATAAGATCATTCCGTCCTTGTCGGGTTTCACCTCTGGTTGACTGTAATAAGGTTTTTGTTAAGGGTGATGATATGCGAAATCACCGGAGAGGCACACTGGAAAACAATCAGCGAGTACGTCAGATGACACTCCCCGACGGTCATGTGGTATTCCAGCTCAATCCCGCCGAGACCAGCCTGCAGTATCGCAGTATCGTGGGCGACAGAAGCTACTTCAGGCATGACGTGCGCCTTGAGCCGGGAATGACGGTGTTCGACGTGGGGGCTAACATCGGAATCGCCGCCCTGGCGTTTCATTGGGAATGTCCGGGCACGCGTATTCTCGCCTTCGAGCCCGCCAGGCCGCTTTACGACGCGTTGTGCGCGAATCTGTCCGCCCACGGCCTGAACGCCAAGGCGTTCGACTGCGCGCTCTCCCACACCCCGGGCACGGCGGTTCTCACCGTCTACCCGGAGACCACCGCGATGTCGGGGATGTACACCGACGTCGGCCACGACGCCGAGGTGACCAGGACGTTCCTGGCCAACAGCGGTTTCGCCCCCGAGGACGTCGCCGACATGGCCGAGGGCAGGCACGTCACGGAGAAGCAGGAGTGCCAGGTTCGGACGATCTCCGAGGTGATGGCCGCCGAGGGCGTGGACCGCATTGGACTGTTGAAAATCAACGTCGAGAAAGCCGAATGCGATGTCCTGGACGGAATCGCTCCCGGCGACTGGGAGGCGATCGATCAAATCGTCATGCAGGTCCACGACATCGACGGCAGGCTCGCGTCCGTGCGCGACGATCTCACCGGTCGTGGATTCCAGGTCGACATCGGCCAGGACCCCCTGCTGAAGGACACGGACATCTTCGACGTGTACGCACGGAGGAATTCCCCATGACAGTGGACACGACCGTGAATCTGAACGATCTGGATCTGGCGGATCCGGACATCTACACGGCCCCCGACTCCGGCCTCGGCGTCCTGCATTACCTGCAGGAGCACCGGCCGATGTTCTGGAACAAGAGGTCGGACGGGCCGAGCTTCTGGGCTTTCACCAAATACGCGGACGGCGTCGCCGTCTATCTCGACAAGACGAATTTCACCTCCGAGCGGGGCATGCAGGTCGGGCAGACCGAGTCCGCCGCCCGCGCCGCCGCGGGCAAGATGCTCATCGTCACCGACGGCCGCCACAGCCAGCTGCGCGACGTGATGAACCCCGCGCTCACCCCCCGGGTGGTACGCCGCCTGGAGGGCGCGATGCGCGAGACGGTGGGCGGGATGCTGGAGGAGAACGCCCAGAAGGACTCCTTCGACTTCGTCGACACGGTGGCGGGCAGGCTCCCGCTGTCGGTCATCTGCGAGCTGCTGGGCGTGCCCCGCGCCGACTGGGACCTGATGATCCAGTGGACGCGCACCGCGTTCGGCTCCGCCACCTCCGACGACGTCATCTCCGACGCCGAGAAGGCCGAGGCGAACGCCAACATCTTCGCCTACTACGCCGACCTGCTGGCCGAGCGGCGCGACAACCTCGGCGACGACGTGATCAGCGTGCTGATCCGGGGGCAGATCGACGGGACGCCCCTCACCGACGAGGAGATCCTGCTCAACATCAACGGCCTCATCACCGGCGGCAACGAGACGACCCGGCACGCCTCGGCGGGGGCCGTCATCGCCCTGGTGGAGAACCCCGATGAGTGGAGGCGGCTGCGCGAGGACCCCTCGCTCATCCCGACCGCCGTGGAGGAGGTGCTGCGCTGGACCGCCCCCAGCCTCAACGTCATGCGCACCGCGCTGCGCGACACGAGGATCGGAGATCAGACCATCCGGGCCGGTGAGCGGGTCAGCGTGTGGCACCCGGCCGTCAACCGCGACGAGGACGCCTTCCCCGACGCGCGCCGCTTCGACGTCGGGCGCACCCCCAACCGGCACCTCACGTTCGGCCTCGGCAAGCACCTGTGCATCGGCGCGGCGCTGGCCAGGTTCGAGCTGCGCGTGCTGCTGGAGGAACTGACCGGCCGGGTGGCCCGCATGGAGCTCACCGGGCCGGTCAAGCGGCTGCGCTCGAACCTCATGTGGGGCGTCGACCGCGTCCCCGTCCACCTAGAACTCGACCACGCCGGGCACTGATTGGAGCACCCCATGCCGGACAGTAAGACTCCGCTGTCGCCGATCCAGGAGAGCGGCTGGAGGTCCTACCGGGCAAAACCCGCAGGGGACCACACCGACCAGATCACGCTCGCGGCGCGGTTGCGCGGGCCCGTGGACGAGAAAGCCCTGACCGCCGCGCTGGAACGCGTGCTGGAGGCGCGCGAGGACCTGCGGCCGGCGTCGCCCGGCGGCTCCGGCGCGGAGCCACGGCCCGTCACCGTCCCGGATCCGGTGGAACTGGGCAGGCACGACGCGAGCCGCCGCGAGGAGGCGCTGGCCCGGCTCGTCTCCGAACAGGCCAACCGGGGCCTCGACCTGGAGACCGGCCCGCCGGTCCGGATCGCCCTGGCCCGGATGGCCGACGACGACCACGCGCTCGTCGTGACGGCGCACCGGCTCGTGGCCGACGAGCGCGTCCTGGCGGGCCTCGCGGAGGAGATCTCCCGGGCGTACGAGGACGCGTCGGGCACCCCGCGCGCCACCGCGTCTCCGAACGCGTCTCCGAACGGCCACCACTCCCCCGCGGCCTCGTCCAACGGCCACGCCGCGAACGGCACCGGCGGGGAGGCCGCCGACCTCGCCTACTGGCGTGACCGGCTCGACGGCACGCCCCCCGCCCTGGACCTGCCCGCCGACCGAGGCCGGCCCGCCGTACCCGGCTTCGCGGGTGCCCGGGTGACCTTCACCGTGCCGCCGGAGACGGCCGCGCTGGTCGAGACCGTCGCCCGCGAGGCGGGCACCGGGACCGCCGCCCAGGCGGCCCGGACGGCTCAGACGATGGCGCTGTCCCGCTGGTCGGGCCAGGCCGAGGCGACCCCGGAGACCGGTACCGACACCCGGGCCGTCACGCTGGCCGCGTGGGCGATCGCGCTGTGCCGCTGGTCGGGCCAGGACGAGGTCGTGGTCGGCGTACCCGTGCCGGGCGACGGGCGCGCCCCCGCGTTCCCGATCCGGATCGGCTGCGAGGACGATCCCTCGTTCGCCACCGTCGTCGCCCGGGTGCGCGACGCGCTGGACGGGGCGGCGGCGCACGGCTCCTACCCGGCGCACCGGCTGGCCGAGGAGCTGGGGCTGGACGCCTCCAGCGGCGTGCAGCCGCTCTACCAGGCGGAGTTCGACCAGGTGACCCCGGCCTGGGACGCGCTGCGGCTGCCCGGCGTGCGGACCTCCGAGCTGGTGGCGGGCCGTTTCCCGCTCGCCTCGGACCTGGCGCTGGTCCTGGTGCCGGGCTCGCTCGACGGGGAGCTGCGCTACGGGCTCGACCTGTTCGACGCGCCGGGCGCCCGGACCAGGGCCGAGCAGTACGTCACCCTGTTGTCCGAGGCCGTACGCGACCCCGGGCGGCCCGTCTCGTCGCTGTCCCTGCTGGACGCCGAGCAGCTGCGGCTGGTGGTCGAGGAGTGGAACCGCACCGAGGCCCCCTTCGACGAGGAGGCCGGTGTCGGCGCCCTGTTCGAGGCGCGCGCCGCCGCCGCGCCGGACGCGCTCGCGGTGCTCGCCGGTGAGCGGCGGCTGACCTACGGGGAGCTGGACGAGCGCGCCAACCGGGTGGCCCACCGGCTGGTCCGCGAGGGGGTGCGGCCCGGCCACGTCGTCGGCTCGATGACCGGCCGCTCGGCCGAGGCGCTCGTCGCCTTCCTCGGCATCGTCAAGTCCGGTGGCGTCTACCTGCCGCTGGATCCGGCGCTGCCGCCCGACCGGCTGGGCTACATCCTCGACGACAGCGGGACCCGGCTCGTCCTCACCGTGGCCGAGCACTCCGGCCGGGTGCGTGACGACCGGGTGCGCACGATCGAGCTGGACGCCGGGTGGCGCGCGATCGAGGCGGAGGAGCCGGGCACCAGCCCCGGCGTGACGCCCGCGCCCGACGCCCCCGCCTACCTCATCTACACCTCGGGCTCGACCGGGCGGCCCAAGGGCGTGGAGGTGCCGCACCGCGGCGTCGGCAACCTCGCCTCGGCCCTGTCGCGGGAGTTCTCCCTGACGCCCGACGACCGGGTGGCGCTGTTCGCCTCGCTCAGCTTCGACGCGTCGATCTGGGAGATCACGATGGCGCTGCTGAACGGGTCGGCGCTGTGCGTGCTGGACCCGTCGGCGATGACCCCGCAGGAGACGGCGAAGGCCATCAGCGACCAGGGGGTGACCGCGGCCACGTTCCCGCCGACGTTCCTCAGCACGCTCAGGGGCGACGAGCTGGGCACGGTCAGGCTCATGGTCGTCGCGGGCGAGCAGTGCCCGACCGGGCTGGTGCGGACCTGGGGTCCCGGCCGTACCTTCGTCAACGCCTACGGGCCGACGGAGACGACCGTGTGCGCCACGATGGGGACCTGTGATCCCGCCGCCGCGTACGCGCCGCCGATCGGCCGGCCGCTGGCCAACTTCAGGACCTACGTGATGGACCGCTGGCTCAACCCGCTCCCCGCGGGCGTGCCCGGCGAGCTGTACGTCGGCGGTACCGGCCTGGCCCACGGCTACCGGGGCAAGCCCGCGCTGACCGCGCAGTCGTTCATGCCCGACCCGTACGGCCCTCCCGGCGCGCGGCTGTACCGGACCGGCGACCTGGTCCGCTACCTGCCCGACGGCCGGCTGCAGTACGTGGGCCGGGTGGACCACCAGGTGAAGATCCGTGGTTTCCGGGTGGAGCTCGCCGAGATCGAGGCCGCGATCACCCGCTATCCGGGGGTGCGCGAGGCGGTGGTCAGCGTGCGCGACGACCGGCTCGTGGCCTACGTCGTGCTCGACGACGCCTCCAGGATCATCGCCGACCGCAGCGGCCTCACCGGCGAGCTGCACCGGTTCCTTCAGGGCTCGCTGCCCGCGTACATGCTGCCCTCCTCGTACGTGACGCTGGACGCGATGCCGCTGACCTCCTCGGGCAAGGTGGACCGCCAGGCGCTGCCCGAGCCCGGTCTGGACGGCGGCGAGGACGGCGACGACGACTTCGACGCGCCGCAGACCCCGACGGAGCAGACGATCGCCGCGATCTGGGCCGAGGTGCTGAAGCTCAGGCGGATCGCCCGCGAGGACGACTTCCTGGAGATCGGCGGTCACTCCCTGGTGGCCGCGCAGGTGATCACCCACGTGCGGGAGAGGTTCGCGGTGAACGTGCCGATCCGGGTGCTGTTCGAGAACCCGGTGCTCGCCGACTTCGCCGAGGCGGTGGACGGCGCTCTCGCCAAGGCCGAAGCCAAGGCCGGGGCGAAGGTCTGAGCGGGGGACCGGCGGGCGGGGCATCCCGCCCGGCGGGATGCCCGGCATGACCCGGCACGACGAGGGCCCGTGAGGATCATCCTCACGGGCCCTCGTCACGCGCGGCCCCGGTGCCCTGCGGGCGGTCCGGCGTGCGGTCCGGAAAGCGGCTCAGCGCCGGCCGGGCAGCGCGGCGGTCTCGGACTCCGGCCGCCAGGTGGGGAGATACTCCCGCAGCCGCAGCACCATGCCCTGGCAGTAGGAGGCGTTGTGCTCCAGGCTGCGCTCCGGCATGAACGGCAGCTTGCGCCCGCGCGGGTGGTCGAGCTCCAGACGGGTCAGGTGCTCCTGACCGGCCTCCAGGCCGGTCACGTCGAGGTCGATGAGGAGGGCGGCCAGGTCGGCGGGCATGTCCACGACCGAGGTCGTCTTCCCGCGCGCCCCGGCGCGCGACTCGACGCCCAGCTCGGCGAAGTCGTAGCGGGGCGGCTTCGGCTTGGCCAGGTAGATGTAGGGCCGGGCCAGCAGGTCGAGCTCGAACGCGGCCCGCGCCCGGGGGTCCTCCCACCAGGACTGGCCGCGGGCGAAGTCGACGAGCAGCCCGTCGAACTCCTCGCGGTGCGAGTGCAGGACGATGTGCGCGACCATCCCGAAATTATGGAAGTCGTAGTTCCAGAGTTTCTCCACCGAATCGCGGAAGAAAGCCGCGACCTCGGTGTCCGTGCGGCTCTCGAAATACGTCGCGGCATCGGTGAAGAAGTCCTCGAACTTCCTGGTTCCGGACCTGTCCAGGTAATTGGCGAGGTAATACAGGCCGCGCAGGTTGTAGAGCGAGTGGACCGCGTAGTAGAACCATGTGCCGCGTTCGCACTCCTCGCGGCTGACCCAGTTGGTGCCGACTACGACATCGGCCTCCGTGACATCACTGGGAACGCGTTCGACCTGCACGCCGAGAAGGTCGCGCTTGGCGTATATCGAGGTGTTGTGAAGAAGGAGCTGCGGATAGACGATCAGCGTGTCGGCCCGCAGGCGGCACAATTTCGCGACCCCTTCCTTGTACGAGTCCAGGGTTTCCCCGGGAAGCGGCCAGATCAGCTCGATGTAGGAGCTGATGCGCTTCTCCCTGAGCGTCCTCTGCAGCTCGGTGTAGGTCGCGGGCTTGATGTTCGAGCGGTCGACCAGCTCAAGGGTCCTGGAGCTCATCGACTGCAGGGAGATGGGCTGGCTGGTCAGCAGGCCGCCCTGTACGAGGATCTCGGTGATCTCGGCCATCCGGTCGGGCTTGTTCTTGGCCGCGGCCATCGAGACCATCACCGGGTAACCGTTCTCCTCGCTGCACTCCACCAGGTGGCGGGTGAGCTCCACGTCGCGCGGGGCCATGCCCCAGTTGGCGTCGGCGATGAAGATCGACACGAAGTTGTTCTTGCTGATCCAGGTGATGTCGTCGCGGACCCGCTGGTCCTCGAACTTGTGCACCTTGTCGTTGGTCGCCGCGCCCCAGAAGCAGAAACCGCAGCTGAACGGGCATCCGCGGTTGGTCTCCAGGATGGCGGTGGTGTACTTGCCCTCCTCGAAGACGCCGGAGGTGAAGGGCGAGGGCACCTCCATGAGGTCACGCACCCGCTCGGCGGCCTCGGTGGTGACGAGCTCACCCGAGCGCCAGAAGCTGACCCCGTGGACCTCGGCGAAGTCGGGCGCGTCGCTGATGATCTGGCGCAGGTACTGCACCATCGTCTTCTCGCCCTCGCCGTTGCAGACGACGACGTTCTCCCTCTCGGGGGCGACGTACTCGTCGGCGTGCAGCATGACCTGCGGGCCGCCGAGGATGAACTGGGCCTGGGGGAGCCGCTCGTGCAGCGCGTCCAGCACGGCGCGGGCGAATCCGATGTTCCAGATGTAACAGCTGATGGCGTACACGTCGCTGCGTTTGCCGAGGAGTTCGGCGATCACTTCCTCCCGGTCGGCGGACACCGGAGCGGAGTAGATCTCGAACTCACATCGTGGTCCCACCTCCGGATCGTGCTGCGCGTAAGCCTGCATGTAACCGGAGGCGAGGGGCAGGATGGCCTCGAATGCAGACAGCTCGACGAATGTGACTTTGGTGTTCATGACGCTCGTCCCTGCGTAGTCTGAGTAATTGCTGAAGCCGATCGGTTGGAATCCGCTCATGGTTTCACAGGGGGACGGGACGAACAACGCACGCCATTTGCGGTCGGCACCCGCGTGTTACGGTTCTGGAAACCTCGATAACCACGGACTCGATAACCACGGAGGAGAAACCGCATGCCGACTCCCAACTACGAGACCGGCCTCGGGACGCTCTCACTCGACGACCGGATCGCGGAGCATCTCGAAAAGACCTTTCAGGACCCCTGGGAAATCCGCAAATTGTCGCATGATTTCCGCAGGAACGGCTACGTCAAGCTGCGGGACGTGGTCTCCGGCGAGGTGAAGAACCTCGTCTCGGACGAGGTGAACCGGCTGCTCGACCTGCACGCGCGCCGGATCGACATCAACCTCAAGGAGACCAGCAACTCCCCGAGGAAGATGAGCACGGTCAGCCAGCAGTCCATCGCACAGGACAGCACCCTGATCCCCGAGCTCTACGACTCCGCCGCCCTCAAGGGCTTCCTCGGCCGGCTGGCCAACGAGCCGGTCGTCAACTGCCCCTGGGACGAGGAGAAGTACGTCATCATCCGCCAGGAGAAGCAGGGCGACACCCACGGCTGGCACTGGGGCGACTTCAGCTTCACCCTCATCTGGATCATGGAGGCGCCGAGCAGCGAGTACGGCGGCATGCTGCAGTGCGTCCCCCACACCAACTGGGTGAAGGACGACCCCCGGGTCCACGACCACCTCATCAAGCAGCAGATCAGCACCTACGCCCATGAGACCGGCGACATCTACTTCCTGCGCTCCGACACGACGCTGCACCGTACGGTCCCGCTCTCCGAGGACCGCACCCGGATCATCCTCAACACCTGCTGGGGCAGCGAGTCCGACGCCAAGAAGGAGCAGTCGCACGAGACCATGGAGGCGATGTTCAGCTGAGCCACCGGCCCCGGCCGGTTCCGGGACACCTGGGAGGTCCGGAGCGGCCCGGGGAACACGGGAACGACGAGACGGCCCGGTCAACCGACCGGGCCGTCTCGTCGTTCCCGCCTCCCTCGTTGCAGCGGGCGCGAGCCGGGGTGAGGCCGCCGGCCGTGCGGGGCCGGAGGTTCAGCGCCGCCGGCCCGAGCGGGGCGGGCGCCCGCTTCCCCGCGTCACGTACTTCCGTCCGCCTCGCCCGGCCTGCTCCTGCTCGCGCCGCCTGCGCCGCCGGCCCAGGAACCAGCCCGCCCCCAGGATCGCCAGACCGAACGGCGTACGGGCCAGCCAGCGTGCCACCACGACCTTGAAGAACCTTTTCATGAGAAGCCCCTGCCCAGCGGCGGTTCGATTAGGCCCTCAGCGTCCGCGAAGGTGTTCCGTCCGGGACGGGTCCGGACGTCCTGTCGCGACCAGACGCTACAACCGTGCCGGAGGCCGTACGGTCTCCGTCACGGCCCGCTGGGCGACCGTGGCCGCCAGTTCCCGCAGTGCCCGGTCGGAGTCGCTCTCCGGCTCGGCCGTGAAGACGACGAATCTCTGGCCGGTGCCGCTGGCGGAGAGCACCTCCCAGGAAAGGGTGAGGTCTCCCAGCGTCGGGTGGCGCACCTCCTTGGCCTCGTCGCCGCACGTGTGCACCTCGTGGCGGGCCCAGATGTGGCGGAACTCCTCGCTGTGGACGGTGAGCTCCTCCACCAGCCCGTGCAGGTACGGGTCGTCGGGGTCGGCCGCCACGGCGGAGCGCAGCTGCGCCGTCTTGGATCGGGCGGTCTTCTCCCAGTCGGGGTAGAAATCAGCCGCTCGCGGGTTGAGGTAGATCATGCGCAGGCAGTTGTCGAAGTGGGTCACGCCCTCGTACAGGGCCTCGATCATCGGATTGACGGCGAGCACGTCCAGGCGGCGGCCGATCACCATCGCGGGGGTGTCGGGGCACAGGCGCATGAGCCGCAGCAGGCTGGGGCTGACCCGGTCCACGGCACCGATCTCGGCCCGGGGGCGGACCCCGGGGTGGGCGAGCGAGTAGAGGTGGGCGGCGGTGTCGGGTTCCAGGCACAGCACCCGCGCCAGGGCACCCAGCACCTGGGCGGAGGGATTGCGTTCGCGTCCCTGCTCCAGCCGGATGTAGTACGAGGCGCTGACTCCGGCGAGCATGGCGACCTCCTCGCGCCGCAGCCCGGGGGTGCGGCAGGAGGGGGCGTGCAGGAAGCCCACCTGTGCTGGACTGGTGGCCTCGCGCCGGGCGCGAAGGAACTCGCCGAGCAGGTTGCGTCTACCGTTGTCCATTTGAGCACTATATGTCGGAATTGTCCGATTGGTTCGGACGGAACGCTCCGCCGAGGAGCCCCTCGCCTTCCAGAGCGGCCTCGCGACGCCGGAGTCAGGCTCCGGTCCTGCCCACGGTCGCCTCGATCCCGTCCAGGAGGATGGCGAGCCCGGTGGTGAAGGTGTCCCTTCCCTCCTGTTCCAGGTAGGGCACGGTCTCGTCCTGGGAGCGGTAGGCACCCTCGTCGTCGAGCCAGGTCAGCGTGGGGAACCGCTCGCGGAAGTCGGGCGCGACCTCCGCCAGCAGGGCCGAGCGGGCGTACCACCACTCCTCGTCGGACACCCCGGTCACCACCGGGGCCTGCCGCGACTCCGCGACCGTCTGCGCCGCGCCGCGCACGAAACAGAACAGCGTCCCGACGACGTGCCGCAGCACCCCGGCCCCCAGGCCGGTCTCGCGGAGGATCCGCGTCGCCTCCTCGATCATGACGTACTCGTTCGGACCCAGCACCGGCCGCGCCTGTGACACCTGCAGCACCCACGGATGCCGTACGTAGAACTCCCAGGCCTCCCCCGCCCAGGAGGTCACGGCCGCCCGCCAGCCCGCCTCCAGGTTGTGGTGGGTGGACAACTCGGCGAGGGCCCGGTCGTACATCAGGTCGACCAGTTCGCTCTTGCTGGGGACGTAGGTGTAGAGGGCCATCGCCGTGCGGCCGAGCCGCTCGCCCACCGCGCGCATGGAGAGCGCGGCCATCCCCTCCTCGTCGGCGATCGCGACGGCCGTGTCCACGATCAGGTCCACGCTCAGGCCGGGCTTGGGCCCGGGACGCGTCTCCTTCGACCTGGTGGTACGCCACAGCAGCGCCATCGAACGGCGCGCGTCGCCCTGTCCGGCGAAGACGACCACTTGCCACTCCTTACGGCATAAACTAACTTGGCCGAGCCAACTCTTTACACCCTAAGGATATCAAGTGAGAAGGTTCGTGTTCCCATCCGCCCCACCGGCCGCCGATCACGGCCCGCGACACGGCCGGGCCGCCGCGGACAGCCACGACGTGATCGAGGTTCGCGGCGCCAGGGAGAACAACCTGGCCGACATCTCGCTGGACATTCCCAAGCGGCGGCTCACCGTCTTCACCGGGGTCTCCGGGTCGGGGAAGTCCTCCCTCGTCTTCGGCACCGTCGCGGCGGAGTCGCAGCGCCTGATCAACGAGACCTACACGGCCTTCATCCAGTCGTTCATGCCCGACCTCGGCCGCCCCGACGTCGACGCCCTGCGCAACCTGAGCGCGGCGATCGTCGTCGACCAGGAGCGGATGGGCGCCAACTCCCGCTCCACGGTCGGCACGGCGACCGACGCGCAGACGATGCTGCGGATCGTCTTCAGCCGGATCGGCACCCCCCACGTCGGCACCTCGACCGCGTTCAGCTTCAACAGCGCCGAGGGCATGTGCCCCGAATGCGAGGGGCTCGGCCGGGTGTCGGACGTGGACGTCTCCCAGCTCGTCGACGTCGACCGCTCGCTCAACGAGGGCGCGATCACCGCCCCCAACTTCACCGTGGACTCGTGGTACTGGCAGGGTCTGGCCCATTCCGGGCTCTACGACCCCGACGTCAAGTTGAGGGACTACACCCCGGCCCAGTGGGAGGACTTCCTGCACAAACCCGCCACCAAAATCAAAATCGGCACGATGAACACCACCTACGAGGGGCTCCTGGTCAAGGTACGGCGGCTCTATCTCGCCAAGGACCGGGAGTCGATGCAGCCCCACATCCGGGCGTTCGTGGACCGGGCCGTGACGTTCACGACCTGCCGCGCGTGCGGCGGCAGCCGTCTCAACTCCGCCGCGCTCGCCTCGAAGATCGACGGCCGCAACATCGCCGACTGCGCGGCCATGCAGATCAGCGACCTGGCCGAGTTCGTCCGGGGCGTCGAGGACGCGTCGGTGGGACCGCTGGTCGCCACCCTGCGCAACACGCTGGAGTCGCTGGTCGAGATCGGCCTGGGCTACCTGAGCCTGGACCGCGAGTCGTCCACGCTGTCCGGGGGCGAGGCGCAGCGGGTGAAGATGGTCCGCCACCTCGGCTCCAGCCTCACCGACGTCACCTACGTCTTCGACGAGCCGACCGTGGGACTGCACCCGCACGACATCGAGCGGATGAACAACCTGCTGCTGCGCCTGCGCGACAAGGGCAACACGGTCCTGGTCGTCGAGCACAAGCCGGAGACGATCGAGATCGCCGACCACGTGGTGGACCTGGGCCCGGGGGCGGGCTCGTCCGGCGGGCGGGTGTGCTTCACCGGTGACGTGGCCGGGCTCCGGGCCTCCGACACCCTCACCGGCCGCCACCTGGACCACCGCGCCCGGCTGCGCGAGAAGGTACGGCGGCCTCTCGGGCAGCTGTCGATCACGGGCGCCACCCTGCACAACCTCAAGGACGTGAGCGTCGACATCCCGCTGGGCGTGCTCACCGTGGTCACCGGCGTCGCCGGGTCCGGCAAGAGCTCGCTGATCCACGGCTCGCTCCCCCGCAGGGAGGGCGTCGCCGTGGTCGACCAGACCGCGATCCGCGGGTCCCGCCGCAGCAACCCGGCCACCTACACCGGCCTGCTCGACCCGATCCGCACCGCCTTCGCCAAGGCCAACGGCGTCAGGGCGGCCCTGTTCAGCGCGAACTCCGAGGGGGCCTGCCCCAACTGCAAGGGCATCGGCCTCGTCTACACCGACCTCGCCATGATGGCCGGGGTGGCGTCGGTGTGCGAGCAGTGCGAGGGCAGGCGGTTCACGCCCGAGGTGCTCACCCACAAGCTGCGCGGCAAGGACATCAGCGAGGTGCTGGGCATGTCGGTGGCCGAGGCCCGCGACTTCTTCTCTCCCGGTACGGGTTCTTCCGGCGCGGCCCCGAAGGTGAGCTTCGGCGCGGCGCGGGCCGTCCTCGACCGGCTCGCCGACGTGGGCCTGGGCTACCTCGGCCTGGGCCAGCCGCTCACCACCCTGTCCGGCGGCGAGCGGCAGCGGCTCAAGCTGGCCATCCGGATGGCGGAGAAGGCCACGACGTACGTGCTCGACGAGCCGACCACCGGCCTGCACCTGGCGGACGTCGACCAGCTGCTCGCCCTGCTGGACCGGCTCGTCGACGACGGCAACACGGTCGTCGTCATCGAACACCACCAGGCCGTGATGGCCCACGCCGACTGGATTATCGACCTCGGCCCGGGAGCCGGACACGACGGCGGCCGGATCGTCTTCACCGGCACCCCCGCCGACCTCGTCTCCGGAGGGGACTCCCTCACCGCCCGGCACCTGCGCGCCTACCTGGGGAAGAACGGGGCGGTGTGAGCCGACGGGGGTCGCGGGAGTGTCGGCGACCCGGTGGCGGCCCGGCGACGACCGGCGGCGGCCCGGTGCGCGGGTCGTCGCCGGGGGCGGGTCGCGGCGCCGGACGCGGTCAGTCGTCGCCGGGCACGATGGTGTTCTGGCAGGCGGTCAGGCGCCACCGCCCGTCCTCCTTCGCCATGACGAACAGCGGCGTGCCCACCTCCTCCGTCCCGTCGGGCTTGCGGTAGACCTGACGCACCTTCACGGCGGCGACGTCGGGACGGATGAGCAGCACGTGTTCGATCTCGAACGTGACCGTCAAGTCCCGCATCCCGCCGGGAAGCACCTGGTGGGTGAACGTGGAGATCGCCTCACGGCCGAAGAGACGTTTGCCGCCGCCCGTCGTCCAGATCGCGTCGGCCCGGAACAGGGCGAGGAACTCGTCGGGGAGTTCGTTGTTCTGGGCGTGTTCGACCGTGGCGACCACCTGCCTGATCGCTTCCATATCGGCCTGGTTCACCTGGTCGGCGAAATTCGTTGTGCTCATGCGGATCACGGTAGAACCTTGACTTAACTTGAGGTCAACGGGTTCGAACGGGAACAGGCGTCAGGAGAGGGCTTCGAGGGCGCGCAGCGCCGCCGAGGTCGCGGTGTCGCTCGCGAGAAGCAGGGGCAGGCGGACGGCCGGGCCGGGAATGCGTTCGACCCCACCGGCCCCGAGCGGCCTCGGTCACCGCGTCGTTCACTTTCCGATTGTCCAGGTCCTTCCGTTACACAAGAGCGGACCGTACGTGTAGGTCTTTCCGCTTTCGGTGCCGGTGGCGACCAGCCAGCCGCTTTCCTTGGGCTCAAGTTCTCGACACATATCCTCGGTAAGGCCCCTGCTCACCCCCTCTTTCGGCGCGAGGGTAGCGAAAGAACCGCCGCCGACTCTGTGTTTGACCGTCACCGTCTCCGCAGTGTAGTTGGAGATATGAAACTGTTCATCGTCTCGGGGCGTACACGCACCGAGAAGAACCACGAAGATCACCGCCAGAGCCGCCGAACACGGAAGGGACGACGTTGGGCACGCGCTACGGCGCGTGTTCATGAAAACCTCCTCGACCTCGTCTCCAACGTTCATCCGTAATGTCCGTCGACTGGAAGCCCGGATTCCCGTGAGTTACCGACCGCCCGCGCAAACCAGACACCCTCCCCCGATGCCGGGCAGCTTAGGCGAGGTGGTCGAATTCGCCGTCCTTGGCTCCGGAGAGCCAGGCGTTCCACTCGCCGGGAGTGAACACGAGCGTCTCCACTGTGGGGAGGAGACGCATCGCCACGTGGTCGTCAACGAAAGCGATCGACAGGTGGATGTCGCCCGGATTGAGAGTGGGCAGCCACTCGGCGGCGCCCAGCCCGAGGTCCGCGACTGCCGGTTTGGGCAGGTGGGACGGTGTTTCGAGGAAGTGCGTGGGCAGGTCGTAGGAGCCATTTCGCGCTTCGGCCACCAAGGATCTCCAGGCGTCGGAGCTACAGAGCAGCCTGGGGCCGTCCGGGTTCTTGGAGTCACGGACGGCGACCCCGGACGGAGCCGGTCTCATCTGGACACACTGCTGGCCGCTGCCGCTGTAGCTGCTGGTGATCCAACCCTGCTCGTCGATCATTGAATCGCCTTTCTCCTCAGGGACGTCGGAGTTCGCCGCGTTCGATGCCGCCGGTGAAGGCGTCGTATTCGGCGTCGGTGAACAGGTGCGGAGCCTTCTCGGGATTCTTGGAGTCGCGCAGGGCCACGATGCCCCGTTCCAGGAAGGCGATTTGGACGCAGTTGCTGCCGCCGCTGCTGAGGCTGCTGGTGTGCCAGCGGGCGTCGCGGAGTTGGGTTTTCACCCAGTCGGGATCGAGGGTGTTCTTGTTCATGAGAGGTCCTTGGCGATCGCAGCGAGAAGCGGTATCGACGCCTTCGGTGACAAGGCGTCGGACTTCAGCAGGTCGCTGGTGGTGCGGTAGAGCTCGACGACTTCGGGTTCGTTCAAGTGCAGGGAGGCGCGCAGGGACTCGATGCACACGAGGTCGCGACCGGTGGAAAACGACATGAACATAAACGGGCCGTCCATTCCCGCGTGGGCTCCGGCGGAGAACGGCAGGACCTGGATCGTGACGGCGGGGTTGGTGCGAGCGAGGTGTATCAGGTGCTCGATCTGGGCGCGCATACAGGCACGTCCACCGACTTCCTGGTGCAACACTCCTTCGGGAAGCACAGTCCAGATCTTCAGCGGGAGTCGGCGTTCCAGCATGGTGCGCTGATGTTCCAGGCGAAGCGCTACGAAGTGGTCGATCTCTTCGGGGGTCTTCCAGACGCGGCTGCCCTCGGTCACCGCACGGGCATACTCGGGTGTCTGGAGCAGTCCGTGGACGGCGAGAGGGTTGAAGACGAACAGGGCATTGGCGTTCTCGACCTGGGAGAGGTAGTCGCCGAGCGGGTCGTCGACCACGCCTTCGTAGCGCTGCCACCAGTCGGCTTCACCGGCCCGGCGTACGAGGTCGCGGAGTTCTTCCCGCAGGACGGTGTCGGTGATGCCGAAGACCTCGAAGAAGTGTGGAAGCTGCTGGATCCTGAGCCCTTGCAGCCCGTTCTCGATCTTGCTGACCGTCGAGAGGGACTGGTACCCGAGGTGGCCTGCCGCTTCCTCCTGGGTCCAGCCGAGGGCCTCGCGGATGCGCCTGAGTTCCGCACCCAGGCGTCGGCGTCGCGGGGTGGGTTCGACGGGCATGGCCACCTCCTTCCTCGTGCTTCCTCATGCTGCCCCGTGGGGAGCGTAGTGCCCGGGATGGCTTGAGAAAGCGCTATCTCTTCTTGAGGAAAGACTTTCTTCTAGGAATGACTTGCCTAGAGGGTGGCTTGCGCTGCATCATCAAGGCGTGACAGCGGTACGTGTTCACGACGTCACAGATAGGCATGACCGTCGGCGCTGTTCGTCCGCCGCCATCGGACGCCCTGCACACCGCCGGTCCCGCTACCCCCTTGACCTCACGCTTTCCCACCGGGGCGAAACCCGAGCGAGCCCGCAGAGCATCTGCCGACCTGATCGCAGGACTGCCCCCAGTCCCACCCGTTAGGAGCGACGATGCTCATCGAGCGCGTTCCCGTCCCGGACTCCGGCGAGTACGGCAGACCTCATGCCCGCTTCCGGATGATCGCCTGGTGTCTGCCTCCCGGCAGCGCGGCCCGTCGCGCCCGGGAACTGTTCCGCGACCAGCTGGCCAAGCTCCCGCTGGACCCAGACGTGCTCGACGAGTTGGAGATCGTGGTCTCCGAGCTGGTCACCAACGCCACCCGCTACGCCCCCGGCCCCTACGAACTCCGCCTCCTGCACGACCACGGCCTACCCGTCCGCGCCGAGGTCGTCGACGCCGGAGCCGGAACCACCCTCATCGACCACCTCCTGCACCGCCCCCCACCCATCCCTCAGCGCATCGACGACCTCGAACTCGGCG
The DNA here is from genome assembly GCF_039537505.1 of Streptosporangium oxazolinicum. Taxonomy (NCBI): domain Bacteria; kingdom Bacillati; phylum Actinomycetota; class Actinomycetes; order Streptosporangiales; family Streptosporangiaceae; genus Streptosporangium; species Streptosporangium oxazolinicum. The sequence continues at coordinate 351,802 of NZ_BAABAQ010000009.1, read as the reverse complement.
GCCGGGGCCTGCGCATCGTCACCGAACTCACCCACGGACGCTGCGGCACCCAATGGACCCGCCTGTGCGGCACCGGCCAACTCGGCACCGCCGTCTGGTTCGACCTCCCCACCCGGTCCCAGCAGCCCTAACCTCCCCAGACCTCCGGGCAGACGGGATTGCCCCCAATCCCACCGACCCCGGAGCCGGTCCACGCCCACGACTCCCCCGTGCCGAGCGTGGACCGTACACAGAGGCCGGCGTCCACGGACCCGATCCCCCCGTCCGGGACGCCGGCCTCCCCATCCCCGCCACGCCGGAAGGCGACGGTTCTCCTGACCACCCCGCCGAGGCACTGGCCTCTATGGCTTCACGGATATGTCATCTCTCGACCGGCGTACGTGAACTCGGTGACGTACCGGCTCACCCGCCGACCGGGCACCGATAATGAGGAGCGTGAACGTCGGGACAGCCGACCACGGCCGTGAGGCCGAAACGCTCTGCCCTCAGCCAATGCCCCCATGCCATGCTTCCGCAACACATCAGCGCGGCCTGAGCGTCCTGGAGCCGCCCTTCACTGCCTCCCAAACGCTTTTCTCGGTCTGGGTGGGCGAAAGAGGGCTCAAGCTGGTGCCATTGTTCTTCCAGCCAGGTGAGCGCCGTTTCGAGATCCCCGGTTACCTTGATGTGGGTTGACGGCTTGAGAAGCCAATCACACATGCGAAAGGGCGGCAGCGGAGAATTGCGGAACTCGTCCATAGGCGTCGGCGGGAGCGGTGGCCTGCGCACCCCGTCCGCTTTGTCGAGGGAAGCAGCCTGGCCGATCCACTGGTAAGAATGGTAATGCCCCGACATATCATCCTCACTAAGGACAACAGCCCCCGCGTGGAGACACGCGGGGGCCTTTTCTGGTTTCACAGCGTACCCACACCGGCGGCGAAGCCGACCAGCTCTTCGTGCGTGAACCGCAGCATGCCCGCTGCGGGGTTCTTGCTGTCTCGCAGCGCGAACATTCCCGGCTGTCCCGGAACATCCGCTATTTCCACACAGCTTTCCTGGTTCTCCTCCTGCTGATTACCCCCGCAGAGACGGCGGAATGAGACCCCGGTCATATCCACGGTATAAATGTCCATTTATGTACACCTCCCTTCATGACGATGAAGCAACCTTGGATTCCCGGAGGGTCAGGGGGACGGGCCACGGGTGTGAGGCCGCTCCGGGGAAGACATCTGACCCTCCGGGAAGTAGAGGGAAGAACTCACGTCACTTTCAGGGGCCGCATGTCCTCGATGCGGACAATCAATTGGGTGGCGAGCGCGCTGCGCAGCAGGGCCGGTTCGTTCAGGCCGACCAGGACGTTGTGCTCTCCGGTGTGAACGGCCCGCCCGCCGGGGCCGGGGCTGAACATGTCCGCCAGGACGGCGGCGGGCTCACTGCGGGCCACGGTGTACACGGCTGACGACACGTGGAGTTGAGGGCACATGCCAAGGGATTCGGGGATGCACGCCAGGCAGGTGGCGGGTGCGCTGGTGTAGCCGCTGTTCGAAACATCGGGGATGGCGCGGAAAGCCGTGGCGGTGGTGATCCACGGGATGCGTCCGGTTATCGGGTCCGTCGCGTCCAGACCGCAGACCTGGCACAGGTTTCTCTCCATGCATCGCCACTGGCGCAGCGTGTTGAGCTTGCGCCACTGCGGCGCCCCCTGGCGGTTGTTCAGGACGCGGGCACGAAGCACTCCGCGGACCAGGTCGCTGCGGCGAGGGTTGTCGTAGGCGAGCCGCAACCCACCAAACGGACGCCGGGCGAACCGCAGGCGTTGCGGCGCGCCCTCGTCGGCGTGCGCGATGACGTAGGGGACACGAAGCGCCCTCGGCGCGGCACCGGTCATCGCGTCTCCCCGTCCGGTTCGAGGGACCACAGCACCCGCGCGGCCGGGCACTCCAGCTCAAGCTCTCGGACTGTCGTTCCGCTCACGTCGGCAGGGGCACTCACAGAGTTGCCTTCGCGCCGTGCCTCAGGGGTGCCGTCCGGGTTTTCCGTGACGTCGGACTCCGGTATCTCCAGCCTCACGCCGTCTCCTTCGGGAGTGCGGCGAGGATCAGGTCCACGACCGCGTGCGGCTGGTCGGCGTTGACCTGCTGGCAACCGACCGCGACCGTGGGAAGCGAGACCATGAAGCAACCGGAGCGGTCCCCCATGGTCACCGTCGCGATTTCCCAGCCACCACGACTATGCGCGACCAGCTCGAAGCGGTCACTTCGCGGGAACGGGTCGGGGCGATCACCGTAGAGGCGAAGCCCCACACAGTGAATGATCGACGTACGTATCCCCTGGGCTCTGACCAGCCGTGCGAGGTTACTCAACCCCTCGGGGAGCCCTTGCTCAGCGAGGCTCGCCCTCTCGTCGCCCTCTTGCCCTCCGGCACGGGCCTCTGTCACTGTCTGTCCGGATGCCATAACCCAGACGGTAGGAGTCCAGTCAGAACCGGGGCTAGAAAGTTTCCCGAGATTGCAGATACCTCCGAGCCGCCTCGATCTCAGCTCGGGCGGCGTCGCCGTAGACGGCCTGCTCACGCAGCAGGTTGAAGATCCTTAGGAAGGTGGCAATCTCAATCGGCCTGCTCGTCTCGTACGTCCCGGTCCACTGGTCGCTACGCACGGTGTGCTCATCGAAGATGTAGAAGTTCTCGCCCGCCCAGACCCGGTTACGGGTCGTCCCCAGCGGGATGATGCCTAGGGACACGTGATTCATCCGCGTTGCCGCGATAAGAAAATCGAACTGTTCCTCCATCGTGGCCTGGTCTCCGAGGGCTACGTACAGCGCTGACGCCTCGACTGCGAAAGCGAACTGACCCGGCCCCGAGGTCAGGACTTGGAGACGGCCCAGCCGGGCCTGGACCGCTTCGTCTACGTCGTCCGGAAGCGCGTGAAACTGCGTTACCGCCTCTACCACGGCACGGACGTACATCGGCTTCTGCAGGAAGCCGGGGATGTTGAGCGACGTGTAAACGCGCATCAGCCTCGTTCGCTCATACAGTGGCTTGTTCTTCGCAGAAAGGTTCTTGAGCCCTTGGCGTAGCTGTTGCCGGTGCTCCTGCCACATCTCGTCGATCTGCCGATGGGCGGCGATCAACTCGGGTATTTGGTTCTCCGCAGAGCACGCCCGACACCATGTCCTGATGTCGTCCTCTGTGGGGTTCTGTCGAGCGTGCTCGATACGGGAGACCTTGGACGGTCGCATGCCTGTTACCGCTGAGAGCTGGCGACCACTCAGCCTCGCGTCAAGGCGTAGGTTCCGGAGCCGGACACCGAACGCCTTCTTGGCTTCTCCTTGTTGCTCGGGCACTCGACTATGACAGTGGGTACTCGTGGTGCGGGATCGACAGATCCCAAAGTCTTGCGAAGGTGTCCAGGCAGAACCGGACGACGTCCGGGTCTCGGGAAAGCAGGATGTCCGTTCGCATGTCGTTGCCGTCGAAGAGGCCGAACGTCACGATCTCGGAGTCGAACAACCAGAAGTCGTTACCGGGTAGAGCTACGGCGGACACGAGTCGCCGAGGCACCCAACGCAGGTCTTCCCCGGCCTTGACCTTGAGGTCGTTCATCTCGTGACACCAGCGCTGATATTCCGAGAGCGGTTCGGAGACGACACACAGACGCCGGTACGTCTTCCCTCTGGCGACTCCGTCCCGGACCTGATCGCACCATGGCCGCATGTCGGCCTTGACGCCTTCCTGATCCCCTGCGCGCCAGCGGTCGAACCACGGCCTGTCACCCTCGTAGTTGTCCCGCATCTCCAGGTGCAGGGCCTCACGGCTGAAGTCAGCGATCAGCGCGCTACGGTCCTTCGGGGAGATCGACTCCATACCGCTCCCTTACGTACATACGCGCGAATCTGTTGGCGAGCGCGTCGGGGATCTCTAGATAGGTCTCGTGGTCGGCAAGAGCCGTCAGCTTCGGGGCCACCTCAGGCGCCATGCTGTCACCCTGCACTACCCATGATCCTCGGTTCGTCCGATAGAACGTCGCACAGTCGTTCTGGAAGTTTGAGTTGGGGTCCTTGCAGTAGAAGGTAACCGCTAGATCGTCATCGCCGTGAAGTTTCCCCATGTTGCGCGCTCCCGACTTGTTGGATGGCCACCATCCGAACCCACGACAGTCTCGGCAGTCAAGCGGTTCGCAGGAATCGCAGCCATCGCGGGTCAGCACAACGTCAGCACCGGCGCTGACAACACCCCGGAACGACGGACATCATCCAGAGAGGCCAAAAGTTGGGGCTTTGGTCGGAAATCTGACCAGTTCAGGCATCGTGTACCTACCGAGGGTATCGGTAAAGGAACGACATCGAATTTCAACGCCCACCGCCGGTTTCCGGTGTCCCTCTCCTCGTGAGATACCCCACCCCAGTCGTGCGGACAAGGGCTCGACACCGCCCCGACCCCCGCGTCCGGGCGTCCCCCTGAGCCGTCGTTTAACGCGTTTCGGGGTGCCTGCCGCGAATGGCATGCTGGCGGTGTGAGCGAATCCGATGTCCACCTGCGCATCGCCACCGAGTTGCTGCTGTTCCTGCCCGCGCGGCGGCGGCGCGAGTGGCAGCGGGTGGTGCCCGACGGAACGTCGACGCTGGGCCATGTCGTGGAGTCGCTCGGCGTTCCACTGCCCGAGGTGGGGCCGCTCACCGTCGAGGGTGTGGAGGTCGGCAGGTCCTACCAGCCCGTCGCCGGTGACGTGGTCCACGTCCACGCCGTGCCCCGCCCCCAGCCGGTGCCCCTCGAACCGGGGTGGCACGCGCCCCGGTTCCTGCTCGACGTCCATCTGGGCACCCTGGCGCGGCGGCTCCGGCTGCTGGGCGTGGACGCGACGTACCACAACGACATGGACGATCCCTCGCTGGTCGTCGAGGCGAACAGGGAACATCGCGTCCTGCTCACCCAGGACCACGGCCTGCTGTGCCGCCGGGCGCTCTGGCTCGGCGCCTACGTACGGGGAAGCAAGGCGGACGACCAGCTCCGCGACCTGCTGGAGCGGTTCGCGCCACCCCTGCGGCCGTGGACCCGCTGCACGGCCTGCAACGGGGAGCTGGCCCCGGTCGACAAGACCGAGGTAGACCGCCTGCTGGAGGCCGGGACCAGGCGTTCCTACGACGTGTACGGCCGATGCTCGGAATGCGGCCAGATCTACTGGCGCGGCGCGCACAGCGAGCACCTGGAGGAGATCGTACGGTCGGCCCTGCGCATGGTCCGCCCGGAGTCACAGGTCGGCGGAGGTCCCCGCTGAGGCAGGCCGGTCTCGTACCGGGAGCACGCCGGGCGCGGGAGGCGGTGTACGGACGTAATCTCCCTGCAAAGACATCTAAGGCAGGAGATCCCCCCATGGCCGATGAGCCGACCGTCTCGAACCCGTCATCCGATCCGTCAGCGGGCGCGGGGAGTCCCGGGATGGCACGGATCAACGCCCAGGTGCCGCACTCGGCTCGCATCTGGAACTACCTGCTGGGCGGGAAGGACAACTTCGCCGTCGACCGCGAGGCGGGCGAGAGGGTGTCCGCCGTCTTCCCCGGCATGGTCGACGTCGCCCGCCACTCCCGGTACATGCTCGCCCGCGTGGTGCGTCACCTGGCCGGTGAGGCGGGCATCCGCCAGTTCCTGGACATCGGCACCGGGCTGCCGACCGTCGACAACACCCACGAGGTCGCCCAGCGGGTGGCGCCCGACTCGCGCATCGTCTACGTGGACAACGACCCCCTGGTGCTGGTGCACGCTCGGGCGCTGCTCACCAGCACGCCCGAGGGCGCCACCGACTACATCGAGTCGGACGTACGCGACCCCGAGCACATCCTGCGGGCGGCGGCGAAGACGCTGGACCTCGGCCGGCCCACCGCGCTCATGCTGATGGGCATCATGGGCCTGATCGACGACCACGACGAGGCGCTCTCGATCGTGCGCCGGTTGATGCGGGACCTGCCCTCGGGCAGCTACCTGGCGCTCTACGACGGCGTCGACACCGACCCCGCGTACGTCGAGGCGATGCGCCGCCACAACGCGAGAGGCGGCGTGGTCCCCTACACACCGCGCAGCCCGGAGCTGATCACCCGCTACTTCGACGGCCTGACGTTGCTGGAGCCCGGCGTCGTACCGGTGCAGCGGTGGCGGCCGGAGCCCGCCCCCTGGGGTGACGCCCCCGAGGTGGCCTGCGCCGGAGGCGTCGCGCGCAAACCCTAGAGGATCGGTTCCGAGGGATCCTCCAGGCCGGAGCCGGGCGGACGACGGGCGCGGAGGTCGTCGGCGCGTCCGGACCCAACCCCGGAACCGGGCGGCCCTCCCCCTGCCGGGTGCTGGGACACCGCGTCCCGGTCCGGCTCGTGGCTCCCGGCGACCGGGCGCCACCGGCGCTCTCGGCGTGGCCCCGGGATTCCCCCGCGTGGCACGCGGCCGAAGTGCGTGATGAACCTGTAACAGGGATCCGCCTTCAGAAATCCATCGGTAACACCCTACCCTTCGAGATAACGTTATCTCGAACGGTCCAGCCAGGCCGGGAGAGGTATTTCGCCTGCTCAGGCAGGGGCAGAAAGGCACCCCCCATGAGAAACACGCGAGGCGTCCTGGCGGCCGCCGTCATGGCGACGGCGCTCACCGGCTCGCTGGTCACGGCGCTCCCCGCCACGGCCGCGGCCCCGACCACCGAGGAGCGGTGGAACGAGATCCAGTCGCTCGTCGGCCCGGTCAAGGGTCGCTGGACCAACCAGAGCCACTCCGGCTCGGTCAACAGCACCATGCCCGACACGGCCCTCCTCGGAAACGGCGACGTCGGTGTGACCTCCGGCGGCGGCGACGGCTACAAGACCTTCCACATCTCCAAGGGCGACTTCTGGACCGCCGCGCCCAGCCCCTCGCTGGTCGCCCTCGGCTCCGTGACGATCACGCCCGACACCACCGTCACCGCCTCCAACCTGGCGCTCGGTGCCGCCGCCACCTCCTCCAGCAACCACCCGGCCTTCCCGGCCGGTCGCGCGGTCGGCGGCGCCTGGGCGGCCGGTTACGAGGGCTGGGTCTCCGAGGTCGGCAAGCCGCAGTGGCTCCGGCTCGACCTGGGCTCCGCGAAGACCTTCCGGCGTTACATCCTGCGCCACGACGCCGCGGCCCGCCCCGGCGAGACGGCCAACACCAGCAAGAACTGGACCCTTGAGGCCAGCACCGACGGCACCGCGTGGACCACGATCGACACCGTCGCGAACAACACCCTCGCGACGACCGACCGCACCTTCCCGGAGGTGACCGCCCGCTACCTGCGCCTGAACCTGACCGAGCCGACACAGGGCACCACCCCCGACTCGATCAACAACCCACGTGCCCGCATCGGGCAGTTCGAGCTCTACGACGTCGAGGGCCCCACCGCCCCGACCGGTCCCTTCCTCGAAGAGCAGGACATCGTCAAGGGTGACGTCGACACCTCGATGGTGATCAACGGCACCCCGGTGACCATGAGGACCTTCATGGGCGCCGACAGCAACCTGGTGGTCACCTCGATCACCTCACGGGGCACCGCGCCGGTCCGGCTGCGCGCGCAGACCGCCGTCGGCGCCCAGGGCGGCCGGAACATGCCCGTCGCCACCGGCGTGTCCGGCGACACCCAGTGGGCCACCCGGTCGACTCCCTCCGGCGGCGCCTGGGTCTCCCGCGCCTCGCTGGCGACCCGCGTCATCGGCGGCACCCGGATCGGCGCCCCCTCGGGCGGCCGGACCACCTTCGAGCTGGCTCCCGGCGAGACCGTCGACATCGTGACCGCCGTCACCGGCGGCGGCGCGAACACCCCCGACCCCGGCCCCGCCGCGATCGACCTGGCCGCCGCCCAGACCGCCTCCTCGGTCGACGCGCTCTACGCCGAGCACCTGGACTGGTGGAAGGAGTACTGGCTGCGCTCGTACGTCGACCTCGACGACGACGTGCTGGAGAGGTTCTACTACAGCTCGTTGTACTTCCTGGGCTCCTCGCTGCGCGAGGGCAAGACCGCCTCCGGCCTGTACGGCATCTGGGCCACGTCGGACTACCCCCTGTGGGGCGGCGACATGCACATGAACTACAACTGGCAGGCCAACTACTACGGCGTCTACAGCAGCAACCGGCCGGAGCTGGCGCTGCCGTACTTCGACCTGGTGACCGACTACCTGCCGCGGGCTCGCGAGCGGGCCAGGACCGACCTGCGTGACGTCAAGGCCGACTATGTCGACCGCCGTTTCCCGTCCGGCGGCATGCCCTCCGGCGTGCTGTTCCCGGTGGGTATCGGGCCGTTCGGCTCGACCGTCGGCGACATCTACCACCAGCAGGTGGTGAACTCGCTGTTCGCGGTGACGCAGTACCTGTCGTACTGGGAGTACACCCAGGACGAGGAGTGGCTGCGCCGGACCGGCTACCCGTTCATGAAGGAGGTCGCCGCCTTCTTCGAGAACTGGCTGGAGCGCGACGAGGCCACCGGTCAGTACTTCTCCATGGGCGGCCCCCACGAGGGCACCTGGGGCAAGAACTCCAGCGCCGACCTGGGCATCCTGAAGCACCTGCTCACCACGCTGGAGGAGGCGAGCACCCGCCTCGGCCTCGACGCCGACCGGCGCTGGACGTGGGGCAAGATCCTGCGCAACCTCCCACCGGCGCCCACCACCGTCCACAACGGCAAGACGGTGTACGCCCTGGGCGAGCCCGGCACCCTGGTCGGCCTCCCGGCCATCCGCCCCGGTGACAACACCGTCAACCTGGAGTTCATCCACCCGGGTGACCAGATCGGCATCGGCTCGCCCGAGGTCGAGCGGCAGACCGCGATCGACACCATCACCGCGATGAACGCGTGGGGGCAGGACAACAGCTTCCCGAAGGTCTACACCCAGGCCGCCCGGGTCGGCTACCCCGCCCAGACGATCATCGACCGTCTCAAGCAGCAGATCGTCAACAGGTCGGTGGCGAACCTGCGGATCGCCGACGGCTACCACGGCCTGGAGAAGGCCGGCGCGATCGAAGCCCTGAACAACATGCTGCTCCAGAGCTGGAACGGCCTGGTCCAGGTCTTCCCGGTCTGGCCCGCGGGCAAGAGCGGCGCGTTCCACGACCTTCGGGAGAAGGGCGGCCTGGTCGTCAGTGCCAAGCGCACCGGTGACGCGGTGGAGTACATCACCGTGAAGAGCGAGCAGGGCGGCAAGTTCGAGATCAAGAACCCGTGGACGGGGACGAAGGTCGACGTCTCGGGCGACAACGGGACGGTGAGCAACGTCGGCGCGGGGAAGGCGACGCTGCGCGTCGTGGCCGAGAAGGGCGCGACCTACACCTTCACGCCCGCCCGGTGACACCCGGATGAGGGAGGGCCCGGCGCCGTGGCGCCGGGCCCTCCCGTCCCCTCTCCGGCCCGCGGTTCGCGCGCCCGACCGGTGGAGTTGCGCGGAACGGGCCAGGACGGGATCTTGCAGGGGTAGCCGATTTCCCCCTTCAGGAGACAATCATGTTGCCCCTCCATATGCGCCGCCGGGAGTTCGATCCCGATCCCGAGCTGGCCGCCGTCCGCGAGCGGCCGGGCCTGCCACGGGTGCCGACGCCCTACGGCCGCGAGGCCTGGCTGGTCACCCGGTACGACGACGTGCGTCACGTGCTCAGGAACGCCGAGCTGTTCAGCTACGGCAGCGGCCTGGGCCTGCCGCCCATGAGCGAGGAGCAGGCCAGGCGGTTGCGCGCCGGCGCGTTGCTCCTGATGGACCCGCCCGACCACACCCGTCTGCGCCGCATGCTCACCCCCGAGTTCACGATGCGCCGCATCCGCCGCCTGGAGCCGCGCGTCCGCGAGATCGTCGCCGACCACCTGGACGCGATGGAACGCACCGGTGCCCCGGCCGACCTGGTCTCCGAGTTCGCCACCCCGATCCCGTCGCTGGTCATCTGCGAACTGCTCGGCGTGCCCTACGAGGACAGGGAGTCCTTCCAGGCGCGTACCCGGTCGATCCTCGACTTCAACCAGCCACCGGAGGCACGCGGGAAGGCCCAGATGGAGTCCTCCGTGTACATGGCCGAGCTGGTCGGCCGGGCCCGGGTCGAGCCGGGCGAGGACCTGCTCGGCATGCTCGTCCGCGAGCACGGTGACGGGATATCGGACGACGAGCTGGCCGGGATCGGCGGGCTGCTGCTGGTGGCGGGCCACGAGACGACGGCCAGCATGATCGGCCTGGGCACGCTGGCCATGTTGCGCCACCCGGACCAGCTCGACCTGGTGCGCGCCGACCCCGGCAGGGTCGAGGGCATGGTCGAGGAGCTGCTGCGCTGGCTGACGATCATCCACCAGGGCGCCGCCAAGGTCGCCACGGCCGACACCGAGATCGCGGGTGTGCCCATCGCGAAGGGCGACGTGGTGGTGGTCTCGCTCCCGGCCGCCAACCGTGACCCGGCGCTGGCCGAGGACCCCGAACGTTTCGACATCCGGCGGGCCGACATGCCGCATGTCGCCTTCGGCTACGGCGCGCACCACTGCATCGGCGCGCCGCTGGCCCGGATGGAGATGCGGATCGCCTTCCCCGCCCTCTTCGACCGCTTCCCCGGGCTGCGCGAGGCCGGGGAGCCGGAGTTCCGTTCGTTCAACGTGGTCTACGGCCTGACGGCCTTCCCGGTCGCCTGGTGACACCGATGTGCCCGCCCGGCCACCCATCCGGGCGGGCACATCGGTCGGGGTTCCCGGCCACCCGCTCAGCGGGGCGCGGATCCGCCACTGGGAAGACGTTCGAGTGGCTCGTCGGTGCGCACGATGGTGGCGAGCACCTCGTTGAACGCCTCGGTCGAGGTGGGGTGGTTGTAGACGGCGTCGCGGAGTTCGGCCGCCTTGACGCCGTGCCGCATGGCGAGCGCGACCGTGTTGACGAGTTCCTGCGCGTCGACGCTCAGCAGGACGGCTCCGAGGATCTCGTCCGTCTCGGCGTCGATCACGAATTTCATGAACCCACGAGTCTCCCCGACGATGTACGCGCGAGGCATCGCCACGATCCCGGCGACGGGTTCGCTCGCGATCTTCACCCGGTACCCCGCGGCTCTGGCCTCCTTCTCGGTGAGGCCGACGGTCGCGAGCGGCGGGGTCATGAACAGGGTGCGGGGAACCGCGACCCGGTCCGACACCGAGCGCCGGCCCTCGCCCACGAGCTGGTCGAGGACGACGCGGCTGTCATCGAGGGAGAGGTAGGTGTGCTGCGGCCCGCCTCGGACGTCGCCGAGGGCGTAGATGTGCGGCCGGCTCGTGCGCAGGTGCTCGTCGACCTCGACCGCCCCGTGTTCGGTGGTGCGGACACCGGCGGCCTCCAGCCCGAGGTCGCGGGTGGCCGGGGCGCGACCGGTGGCGGCGAGGATGGTGTCAGCTTCGAGGGTGTGCCTTAGCCCGTCCTTCTCGTAGAAGACGGTCGCGCCGGTCTCGCCGTCGCGAACCTCCGTGACGTGCGCGCCCTTGACGATCTCGATGCCGTCGCCGGTGAGGATGTCCTCGGCGACGGCGACGGCATCGTCGTCCTCACGGCCCAGGATCCTCGAAGAGGCCTCGAACACGGTGACCCGCGAGCCGAACCTGCGGTAGATCGAGGCGAACTCGATGCCGAGGTATCCGCCGCCCACGATCGCGAGCCGTTCGGGCAGGAGCGTCGTCTCGATCAGGCCGGTGCTGGTCAGGGTGTGCTTGCTCTCCCTCAGGCCGGGGATGTCGGGGATGATCGTCTCTGCGCCGGTGTTGATCAGGATGGTCTCGGCGGAGATCGTGAGACGTTCGCCGCCCGCGTCGACGCCGACGGTGTGCGGGTCGATGAACACGGCCTGGCCGGTGACGAGCGTCGTGGTCTCGGCGCCGCTCATCGCCTCGTAGTTGCCTCGGCGGAACAGCGCGGTGAGCGCCTGCACCTCTTCGACGGAGCGCTCGTACCATTCCTGCGCCGGGTCGCTCTCCCGGCGCTTACCCGCGTGGTGGACCAGCGCCTTCGTCGGCACACAGCCGACGTTGGGACACGTGCCCCCGTACATCCGCTCCGACCGCTCGACGAGCACCACGCGCCTGCCGAGGCGCCCCATCGCCTTCGCGACGGCCGTGCCGCCCTTGCCGAAGCCGATCACGAGAAGATCGGCGTGAAGAGTGTCGTTCGTGGTGTCCATGGCTCCAGTCTCACTATGTAAGATTGAGCTCACAAGGCGTATTAATCTCATTTTTCCTCGCGAGCGTCTCATCATGGATTCAGTCAGTCACCTCGTCCGCCTGGCGAGAGCACAGGCGACCCTGGACCGGCGTTGCCTCCTGGCCGGCGCGACCCTCATGGATATGCCCGCGCAGGGCGAGGGCAAGGCGCCCTTCCACGTCCTGCTCGACGGCGTGTGCACGCTCGAGCTTCCCGACCGGCACATCGAGCTCCGGCCGGGTGACGTCGTGCTGCTCCCCCGTGGCGCGCCGCATCGCGTCCGCACGACCGGAGCCGGGCACGCGCAGGGGGTGGTCGAGACTCCTGGTGGCGCGTTCTCCACCGTCCGCAGCCGGACGGGGGAGGGCGTGATCGATCTCTTCTGCGGGCACTACTCCTTCGGTCCCGGCGCGGGAGCCATGCTCTTCCGGAGCCTTCCCGACCCCTTACGCGTGTCCTTCGTGGAATCCGGTGAGATGGATGAGATCGTTCGGGCGCTGAGCGCGATCATGCGACGGGAGGCGCGGAACGAGGGCCCCGGCACCGCCGCCATCCTCTCGGCCCTCTGCGACGCGCTGCTCGCGATGGTGCTGCGGAAATCGAGCGGACGACTCACCGAGACGGCGCTGTGGACCGCCGCCCGCGACGAGCGGATCCGCGCCGTCATCGACGAGGTGCTCCGAGACCCCGGCGCCGACTGGCCGATCGCCCGCCTGGCGCGGGTGGCGGCGATGTCGCGGGCCACGTTCATCCGGCACTTCTCCCGTGGCACCGGGATGACCGTCGGCGCGTTCCTCACGCACATCCGGTTGATGACCGCGGCCGAGCTGCTCATCGGCACCGAACGCACGATCGCCGCGGTCGCCGCCGAGGTCGGGTACCGTTCCGAGTCCGCCTTCAGCCGGGCGTTCCGCCTGGCGACCGGGTCGACGCCCGCGCGGTTCCGCCGGAACCTCGAACCCGCGGCGTGAACGACGCCGTCCGCGCGGAGGCCGTCCGGCCCCGGAACCCTTACGGCCCGCGAACGTCCGCGTGCCGGACCGCCGGGGCGGTGGCGTCGCCTCGTACCCTCGACGGGTGAAGATACTGCTCACCGGCGCGGCCGGGTTCATCGGAGGCCACGTGTCCGAAGCCCTCCACGCCTCGGGCCACGACGTGATCGGCTTCGACCTGCGCACCGGCGCCGACGTGCGGGACGGCACGGCACTGGAGGAGCCACTGGGCCGGGTGGACGCCGTGGTGCACCAGGCGGCCAAGGTCGGGCTCGGCGTGGACGTGGCCGACCTGCCCGGCTACGCGTCGGTGAACGTGTACGGCACCGCCGTGCTGCTGGCCGCGATGGCCCGCCACGGCGTGGCGAGGCTGGTGCTGGCGTCGTCGATGGTGGTGTATGGGGAGGGCGCCTACGACTGCGCCGACCACGGCCGGGTGCGGCCGGGGCCGAGGGCGGCCACGGATCTGGACCGGGGGTCCTTCGAGCCGCGCTGCCCTCGGTGCGACGCCCAGGTGGTGTCGGCGGTCGTCGACGAGTACGCGCCGATGGATCCGCGCAACGCCTACGCCACCACCAAACTCGCCCAGGAGCACCTGGCGGCGAACTGGGCGCGCGAGACCGGTGGCACCGCCGTCGCGCTGCGCTATCACAACGTGTACGGCCCCCGGATGCCACGCGACACCCCGTACGCGGGGGTGGCGGCCATCTTCCGGTCGGCGCTGGAGGCGGGGCGCGCGCCGCGCGTCTTCGAGGACGGCGGCCAGCGCCGCGACTTCGTCCACGTGCGGGACGTCGCCAGGGCCACCGTGGCCGCGCTGGGCGGCGGGAAGCCGGGCTCGCTGGCCGCCTACAACGTCGCCAGCGGTGAGCCGCACACCGTGGGCGAGATGGCCGAGGCCCTCGCCGAGTGGCGTGGCGGACCCGCACCGGTGATCACCGGCGAGTACCGGCTGGGTGACGTACGCCATGTCGTGGCCTCGCCGGAGCGTACCCGCAGGGAGCTGGGGTTCACCGCGGAGATCGGCTTCGCGGAGGGGATGAAGGAGTTCGCCACCGCCCCGCTTGGATGACACGCCCGGGGTGCCGGGGCGGCGGGGGCGTGTCGCGGGACCGGCTCACCAGGGTCACCAGGGTCACCAGGGTCACCAGGGCGAGAGAACCAGTCCCTGCAACAGCGACCCCGTCACGACCTGGGCGGTCAGCCACCGCCTGCCGGGCGTCAGACTCGCGGCCAGGCCGATCCACAGCGCGTAGGGCACCCAGATGCGTTCCACCTCGCCCCGGGTCACGCCGCTGACGTCCAGTGCGAGCACCGCCACCAGGGCGGCCGCCACCACGGCGCGCACCCCGCCCGGACCGGGCCGCGCCAGGCCCACGGCGGTGGCCGGCCCGGTGAGCATGGCCAGCACGCCCAGATTGGCGAACAGGAAGTACAGGTAGGGCCGGGCGGCGCCCGGATCGGCCGCCCACTCGGCATGGGTGGCCAGCACCCCGGACGGCCACAGGAAGCCCGCGGCGGCGAAGGCGGCGGTCACCGCCGAGGCACCGGCCAGGGCAGCGAGCGCCACCTCGCGCGGCACGCGGGCGGCGACCGCGACGACCACGGGGATCAGCAGGTAGGGGACCAGGCCGTAGCTGAGGTACGGCAGCGCGCCGAGCAGCACCCCGGCACCGGCCCCCCACCCCGCCCCTCGCGCGATCCGGCCGCGCCTACCGGCGCGCCCGCCGAGCACCAGGAGGGCCACGCCCCACGCCCCCACCCCGGCGAAGAAGGCGTCCATGCTGGTGGCGATCCAGACCGAGGCCGGGGTGAGCGCCAGGTACGGCAGTGCCCTCCGGGCCGCCCGCTCCCCGGCCAGTTCCCGTACCGTCAGCGCGATCGCCACGGTCGCCGAGCAGCCGACCGCGACGACCAGCAGTGCCGCCCACAGCGGCCCGGACAGGCCGAGCGCGGCCAGCGACCAGAGCACCAGCACGGGCAGCGGCGGGTGCCCGCGCACGTGGGTGGGATACTCCGGCAGGCGCCGGGTGAAGGAGGCCAGCCAGCCCAGCGGGTCGTCGCCCACCATGGGCAGCACCGCCGGATACTCCTGCGGGTGGGTCAGCGGAGCGGACAGCCCGTCGGCGGAGATCGCCAGCAGCGTCGTCCAGGCCAGCGCGCAGCCGTAGGACACGAGCAGGGCACGCCTGAAGCCCAGCCGCGCGGTGAGGGCGGGCAGGAACAGGACGGCGGCGCCCCCGAACACGATGGCGGGCAGCAGCGTGAGGGGCGGCACGCGGAAATGCCCGTGCAGCGGCGGCAGGTGGTCGATGGTGAGCACGCCGAGCGCGTGCAGGATCGCGCCCGCCGCGAAGGACACGGCGACCAGCAGCGCCCAGGTCCAGAGCGCGCGTGCCGTCCTCCTGTCACGGGGGGAACGCGCGGCGCGGGCGCCTCGCGCCGCGCCCGTGGCCTCGGTCGCCGACATGTCAGGAACCTCCGGTGAGGAACTACTCAAAAGGCGCGCCTCTCCGCTTCGATCCGCCGCCCCCGGTCGTGGACCACCTTCCCAAACTAGGGCTGAGCTGGCCGTTTACTGAATACGCGTCACCGTTTTGTAAGAGGTGATCGTCGCTTCCTGCCCTACCCTCGAAGCCATGAAGATCGACGTGGTGCTGCCATGTCTGAACGAGGAGGCCGCGCTCTCCTGGGTTCTCGGCCGGATGCCGCACGGCTACCGGCCGATCGTGGTCGACAACGGCTCCACCGACAACTCGGCCGGTGTCGCCGCCGAGTACGGCGCGGCGGTGGTGAGCGAGCCACGGCGCGGGTTCGGCGCCGCCTGCCACGCCGGGTTGCTGGCCTCGACCGCCGACGTCGTCTGCTTCATGGACGCCGACGCCTCGCTCGACCCGGGCCAGCTGCCACGGGTGGCCGACCCGGTCCTGGCGGGCGAGAGCGACCTGGTGCTCGGCCGCCGGACGCCGCACTCCGGGCCCGCGCACGCCCGGGTCGCCAACGCCGTGCTGGCCGCACGCCTGCGCCGCCGCACCGGCGCCCCGCTGCACGACCTGGGGCCGATGCGCGCCTGCGAACGCGCCGGGCTGGTCGCGCTGGGGCTGGCCGACCGCCGGTTCGGCTACCCCCTGGAGATGGTGCTGCGCGCGGCCTCGGCCGGCTGGCGGATCACCGAGGCCGACGTCGACTACCTGCCGAGGGTGGGTCGTTCCAAGGTGACCGGCACCGTGCGCGGCACCCTTCGGGCGATCGCCGACATGCGCCGCGTCATGGGAGAGAGGAGATGAGCGCCGCGCAGATCGTGGTCATCGCCAAGGAGCCGGTGGCCGGGCGGGTGAAGACCCGGCTGACCCCGCCGTTCACCCCCGCCCAGGCCGCCCACCTGGCCTCGGCCGCCCTGCGGGACACGCTGCACGCCGTGGCCGCAACGCGGGTCCATCGGCGGGTGCTCGCGCTCGAAGGGCTCCCCGGGACCTGGCTCCCGGACGGCTTCACCGTGATTCCCCAGCGCGGCGACGGCCTCGACCAGCGCCTGGCCGCCGCCTTCCACGACGCCCACCGGCTGTACCGGCTGCCCGTGGTCCTGATCGGCATGGACACCCCGCAGGTCACCCCGGACCTGCTGGACACCGCCGTCACCCTGCTGGCCACTCACGACGCGGTGTACGGACCGGCGTCCGACGGAGGCTTCTGGCTGCTCGGGTTGCGCCACCCCGACCCGTCCCTGCTGCTCGGCGTGGCGATGTCGCGGCCCACCACCGGCACCACCCAGCTGCGGCGCCTGCGCGAGACCGGGCTGGACGTGGCCCGCATGCCGGAGCTGGACGACGTCGACACCGCCGCCGACGCCTTCCGCGTCGCGGCGCGGGCACCCGGGTCCCGTTTCGCCGAGGCCCTGGCGGCCGTCGGGGCGGGAGTGTCCCGATGATCGGCGAACTCTACGCGGAGTCCCTGACCGGTACGGCCACCGAGATCGAGTACATCGACGGGACCGTGGAGCCGCTGGAGCCGGATCGCTGGTTCGGGCCGATCGACGGCGACGAGGCCATGCTGGCCCGCTGCGCCGCTCCGACGCTGGACGTCGGCTCCGGCCCCGGACGGCTCACCGTCGCGCTGACGCGCAGGGGCGTCCCCGCGCTGGGC
This sequence comes from Streptosporangium oxazolinicum, assembly GCF_039537505.1. NCBI lineage: Bacteria > Bacillati > Actinomycetota > Actinomycetes > Streptosporangiales > Streptosporangiaceae > Streptosporangium > Streptosporangium oxazolinicum. Next base: position 334,520 of record NZ_BAABAQ010000009.1, on the reverse strand, counting down.
ATCGACATCACCCCCCGCGCGGTCGATCTGACCCGTCGCGCCGGGGGCCTCGCCCTCTGCCGCGACGTCTTCGACCGGGTCCCGAGCAGCGGCCGGTGGGCGACCGTGCTGCTCGCCGACGGCAACATCGGCATCGGCGGCGACCCGGCCGCCCTGGTACGCCGGGTCAGGCAGCTCGTCCGTCCGGGCGGCGAGGTCCTCGCCGAGGTGGAGGGACCGGGCACGGCCAGCCGGGTGGACCGGGTGCGGCTGCGCAACGGGGAGACGGCAGGCGGCTGGTTCGGCTGGGCCCGGGTCTCGGTGACCGACATCGCGCGCCTGGCACGGGCCGGCGGCTTCTCGGCGACCGAGCACTGGCAGGAGGCGGGACGATGGTTCGCGAGCCTTCGCTGACCGCGCGCCCGCCCCGGCCCGATCGACCGGGGCGGCGGTGGGAGAACACCCGTGCGGGCACGGCCGGCGGCGGGCCGGGCAGCCGGTCGCCACGAGAGGTGGCGGCGCGGCGACACCGGCCGCCACCTCGTGCCGAGGGCGGCCGGTCGTGAACGGCTTCGGCGACGCCCTGATCGGTGACTGGCATCGTGCCGCCTACGCCGCGGTCAAGGCGCTGGCGTTGTTCCTGACCGCCGTGGTGGCGTTCCGGCTCACCGAACGCCGGACCATGGCGGAGTTCGCCCCGTTCGACTGGGTCGCCGCCGTCGCGGTCGGTGCCATCGTGGGACGTACCGCCACCGCGTCGGACGCCTCGTGGCTGACGGGCGCCGCGGCGCTGCTGGCCCTGCTCGCCGCCCACGCGGCCATCACCAGGCTGCGGTTCCTCCCGGTCGTCGGCCGCCTGGTCGACCCGCCGATCCGGATCCTGATCCGCGACGGACACGTCAACCGGCGCGACCTGCGCCGGTGCGGGCTCACCGAGGCCGACCTCGACTCCGTGCTCCACCAGCACGGCTATCACGGCCCGGCCGGCATCCACCTCGCGATCTTCGAGGCCAAGGGCGCCGTCTCCATCCTGCCGTACCCTCCGGGCGCGACCGGTGGCACGGGCCCGCGCCCGCACGGGAGACCCCGCGGATGAGGGCGACCGCGGGGCCCGTTTCTCCCGGGGTTCCGCTTCGCCCTCACCGTCGACGTGGTACCGGCGCGTGTCCGGCGCGCCGTCAGCCGAGGTGCGCGGCGCTCCAGCAGTCGGCCTGGCCGGAGCCGCCGCAGCCGGACAGCCTGTCGAGAACCCTGGCCATCTCGGTGGTGCGGGCGTGGCCGGGGTCGTTGCGCTCCTGGTGGGGATCGGCCACGGTGTCGTAGTACTCGGGGACGGGGTCGCCCTCGTACTCGACGTAGAGTTCGCCCGCGGTGCGCACGCCGACGTAGCTGGGTGGCTGGGCGTTGCCCTGCCCGGGGTCCTCGGCGTCCGGGTCGGGCTCGCCCGTCGCCTTGGGGTTCGGCCTGACGTGCTCGATGAGGGCGGCGTCGCGCCAGTCCTTCGGCCGGTGTCCCGAGATGAGCGGCAGCAGGCTGCGCCCGTCGCGGCTGTCACGCTGCGCCCCGCCGATCCCGGCCATGTCGAGGAAGGTCGCGAAGAGGTCGACGTTCTGGGTGATCCTGTTGTCGACGAGGTCGCCCTGCCGTCCCGCGCTCGGGCGCTTGACCAGCAGTGGCAGCCGCACGTCGTGGTCGTAGGCGGTGGACTTGCCGCGTACGAGGCGATGCTGGCCGAGATGGAATCCGTTGTCCGAGGTGAACACGATGTAGGTGTTCTTCTTCTCCTCGGCCGAGAGCGCCGAGGTGACGCGCTCGACCATGTCGTCGACGGCCTGCACCATGCGGATCCGGTTGCGGAAGTCCTCGCGCAGCTCTTTCGCCAGCTTGGTGTCGGTGCCGATGGCCTGCCTGCGGACCCAGGCCGGTTTGTCGGAGGTGTCCTCGTCGAAGGCGGGCAGCGTGGTGACGTCGATGGTGCCGCAGTCGGTGCCGCCGCAGTCGCCGCGCGGGAACTCCCCCGCCGGCCACGCCGCCTTGGGCCGGTCACGGTACGCGGGCGGGAACCGGGGCTCCTTCTCGCCCGGCTTGACGCCGACCCTGGCGTGCGGGGAGAAGGGGGCGACCTGCAGGAAGAACGGTTTGCCAGGAGCGTGCTCGCGGGAGCGTTCGATGAAGTCGACCGCCCGCTCACCGAGCACGTCCACCAGATACCTGCCGCCGGAGGCGATCGGCCTCTGCCCGTCGCTCTCCTCCTCGACGTAGTCGGTGAGCAGATACTTGAACTCGCTGTAGCCGCCGCCTCCGGCCACGTGCCACTCGCTCCAGCCCACCGGCACCCGGTAGTCGGCGTCCACCGGATACTCGTTGATGTACTTGCCCAGGTAGCCGGTGCGGTAGCCCGCTCCCCGCAGCGCGGCGGCGTAGGTCCGGCTCTCGTGCTTCTCGAAGGCCGCGTAGCCACCCCCGTCGGATCCCTTGTTGGTCTCCACGCCGGTGTTGTGCGGGAACTGGCCGGTGAACGTCGAGGCGCGCGAGGGGCAGCACAGCGAGTTGGAGACGTAGTAGTTGGTGAACGTCGTCCCGTTGTCGCCGAGGCTCTTGACGGTGTCCATGTACCGCAGCAGATCGGCCGACATGTCGTCGACGAGGAAGAACACGATGTTCGGCTGCCGGGGACGCTCCGCCTGCGCGCCCGCGGGGGGAGCACCGGAGCCGGAGAGTGCCACCGCGACGGCCGCACCCGCCGCGGCGAGGCGCCTGCTGAGAGTTCGCATGACTGTGGCCCTTACAGCTGTCAGAAATACGGTCGTAGATCACCATAATCGTGCTGAAGCCGCCCAATAACCGATTCCTCCTGAAAGATCCCTGGGAAACGCGCGCCGGACGAGCCCGTCCCGCCGACCGGCGATCGGGAGGGAACCACCCGCGGACCTGGTGAAAAACGGGAAGAAGCCGGGCTTTGAGAACGGCCTTTTCCGGCAAGGACCCCCGGCGGGCCGACAAAGTGGTCGTCTCACGTCGGCACCGGCTTCGGGGGTGATCAGTGTCGGACGCGTCCCGCGAGCGTGGCCCCGCCGGGGGCGAGACCACGAAGGGCGGGGGAATCTCGCGGGTGAGGGCGTGGCTGCGGGGGGACGAGCGGCCGCCGGGTCCGTTCCGCCCGGAGTTCTGGCGCAGCCCGCTGCGGGGACCCTGGCTGACGTCGGTGTTCGGTCTGGTGCTGCTGGCAGGGATTCCGATCGTGGCCCTCACCGGTCTGGTGTCCTACGCCGCCTACGATCCCCGGCTGCCCGGCAACGACATCACCCCGGAGAAGGGACTGCTGGGCTTCTACCTCTTCGACTGGCCGACCGATCCAGTCTGGTTGTATCGGCTCACCCAGGGGGTCCACGTCATCCTCGGGCTCACCCTGGTGCCGGTGTTGCTGGCCAAGCTGTGGTCGGTGATCCCCAAACTGTTCGCCTGGCCACCCGCCCGCTCCCCCGCCGAGTTGCTGGAGCGGGCCAGCCTGCTGCTCCTGGTCGGCGGCGCGGTCTTCCAGTTCACCACCGGCATCCTGAACATACAGCTGCTCTACGTCTTCCCGTTCTCCTTCTACCCGGCCCACCTGTACGGCGCCTGGCTCTTCATGGTCGCGCTCGTGGCGCACGTCGTCTTCAAGCTCCCCCGGGCGATCACCGCGCTGCGGTCCCGCGACTTCCGCCAGGAGCTGCGCACCGGCTTGCGCGACACCTGCCCGGAACCACCCGACCGCGAGAGGCTGGTGCCCGTCGCCCCCGCCCGGCCGACCGTCTCCCGGCGCGGCCTGCTGGCCTTCGTCGGCGGTGGTTCGCTGACGATGTTCGGCCTGTCCGTCGGCCAGACCCTCGACGGGCCGTTGCGCGGCACCGCGCTGCTGGCCCCGCACGGCCGCGCGTACGGTCCGGGCCCGAACGACTTCCAGGTGAACAAGACCGCGTCCAGCGTGGGCGTCAGGGAGGCCGAGACCGGTCCCGGCTGGCGGCTGACCCTGACCGGGCCGCGTCCGGTACGGCTGTCGCGCGCGGACCTGCTGGCACTGCCGCTGCACACCTACCCGCTGCCGATCGCCTGCGTGGAGGGCTGGTCCACCGAGCAGGAGTGGACCGGTGTACGGCTGGCCGACCTGGCCGGGCTCGCCGGGGCCGCCGACGGGAGCGGGGTTTTCGTCCGCTCGCTGCAGCGCGGCGGCGCGTTCAGCCACGCCTCGCTGAGCGCCCGGCAGGTGGCCGACCCGCGCTCGCTGCTGGCGCTGCGGGTCAACGGCGCCGACCTGTCGCTGGACCACGGCTTCCCGGCCCGGATCATCGTGCCCAACGCTCCCGGTGTGCACAACACCAAATGGGTACGCGAACTCGACTTCCGGTCGTTCTCGTGACCCGCCGCAGGGGTGTGCCGTACCGGTGGACGACCACGTACGGCGCCGGGCCGGGACACCTGCTCACACTGGCCGTCTGCCTGGCGGTGGCCGGCTACGTCGCCACCCGGGTGATCTCCGCCGGGATCTGGGTGGGATTCCTGCTGTGGTTCGTCGGCGCCGTGATCATCCACGACCTGGTGCTGTTCCCGCTCTACTCCTTCGCCGACACCACCGTCCAGTCACGGTCGCGCCCCCCGGCGCCGCCACCCCGGGCATCGCCCACCGGCCGGTGGCCGCCACCGGTCAACTACGTGCGCGTGCCGGCCGGGCTGTCCGGCCTGCTGCTGCTCGTCTGGTTTCCTCTCGTCCTGCGCGCCTCGGAGCACAACTACCGGGAGGCGACGGGGCTGAGCACCGCCCCCTACCTCGGACGATGGCTGCTGATCACCCTCCTGTTCTTCGCCGCCTCGGGCCTCCTGTACGCGCTGCGGCACCGGACCGGGAGAAAGCTGCGGCACCGGGCCGGGAGAGATCAGGAGAAAAGGGCGCGGCCCCAGTAGTCGCCCGCGTCGCGCACGCCCGGCGGGCAGGCGAACAGGCCGCTGGAGACGTGCTTGATGTACTCGTTGAGGGAGTCCTTCCCGGCCAGGGACCTCTGCACGGCGACGAACTGCCGGTGGGGGTCGCGCTGGTAGGCGATGAAGAACAGCCCGGCGTCCAGGCGGCCCAGCCCGTCGGAGCCGTCCACGTAGTTGTAGCCCCGGCGCAGCAGGCGCGCGCCGCCGTTGTGGGAGGGGTGCGCCAGCCGTACGTGCGCGTCGTCCTTGATCAGGGCCTCGCCGTCGGGGCCCTTGGCGTCGAAGTCGATCACGTCGAACTCGGCCTTTCCCCCCAGCGGTGCCCCCTCCCCCTTGTCCCGGCCGAAGATCTGCTCCTGCTCGGCGAGCGGCGCCCGGTCCCACGTCTCGACCAGCATCCGGATCTTGCGGGTCACCAGGTAGCTGCCCCCGGTCATCCAGCCGGAGCCGTCGTCCGGCCCCACCCAGAGCTGCTCCCTCAGCAGTGCCACGTCCTCCAGCTTGAGGTTGGCGGTGCCGTCCTTGAAACCCATCAGGTTGCGCGGCGTCGCCTGCGCGCGCGACGTCGAGGACGTACGGCCGAAGCCGAGCTGGGACCAGCGCACCGAGACCCGGCCGAAGCCGATGCGCGCCAGGTTGCGGATGGCGTGCACCGCCACCTGCGGGTCGTGCGCGCACGCCTGCACGCACAGGTCACCGCCGGAGATCTCCGGCAGCAGCGCGTCACCGGGCAGGTGCGGCAGGTCGGCGAGCGCGGCCGGCCTGCGGGAGGCGAGCCCGAACCGGTCGTCGAACAGCGAACCGCCGAAGCCGACGGTCAGCGTCAGTCCGGAGGCGGGCAGGCCGAGGGCCTCGCCGGTGTCGTCGGGCGGCGCCTCGGGCTCACCGCCGACCGCGCCGAACGCGCCGGCCTCCTGCCCCTGCGTCATCCGGGCCGCGGCGGCGGTCCACTCCTGCAGCAGCTCGGCGAGCTCCGCCTTCTTGTCCGTCGTCACGTCGAAGGAGACGAAGTGCAGCCGGTCCTGCGCCGGGGTGACGATGCCCGCCTGGTGCTCGCCGTAGAAGGGGACGGGATCGGAGGTGGAGGCGGCACGGGCGGGTGCGGGCTCGCCGCCCGCCCCGCGCACCGCGATGGCGCCCGCGCCGGCGACCGCCACGCCCGCGGCGCCCATCCCGAACAGCTTCCTGCGGCTGATCCGCTCGCTCATCGCACCTCTCCCCTACGGCTACGGCCGGGCCCCCGCTACTTGGCCACCACTGCGGCGATCTTGCTGATCGGCTCGGCGAGCGCGTTGATCGCGTCCGACAGCTTCTTGAGGTCGTCCTTGGACAGCTCGGTGTGCAGCTTCCAGCCGTCGCCCTTCCGGTGGGCGCCGAGCGCGGCCTCGGCTCCGGCGAACTTCTCGTCCAGTGTCTTCACCAGCTCGGGGGCGCGCTCCTCCAGGACGGGACGGAGCGCCTGGACCGCGGCCTTGGAGCCCTGGAGGTTGGCGTCGAAGTCCCACAGGTCGGTGTGCGAGTAGCGGTCCTCCTCACCGGTGATCTTTCCGGAGGCGACCTCGTCGAGCAGGCCCTTGGCCCCGTTGGCGAGCAGCACAGGCGACAGCTCGGCCGCGTTGGACTGTTCCACGATGGTCTTGATGTCGGCCATCAGCTTGTCGGCGACCGGCCCGTCCTCACCGACGTCCTTGGTGACCCAGAGGTCCTTCTCGATCTTGTGGAAGCCGGTCCACTCCTCGCCCTCGGCCACGTCGTTCTCGCGGGCGTCGATGGCCGGGTCGAGGTCGCCGAAGATCTCCGCGACCGGCTCGATCCGCTCCCAGTAGGTGCGGGAGACGGGGAAGAGCTCCTTGGCCCTGTCGATGTCCTCGGCCTTGACCGCGTCGACGAACTCCTGCGTCTTGGTCAGCAGCGTGTCACTCTGACTCTTGATGTAGCGCTTGTATCCGGCGGTCGCCGCGGCGAGCTGGGCGTCGTCGCTGAGCGGCTTGTGCTCGCCGGTGACCTTGAGCGGTCCGCGGACGCCCTTGCCGATCATGCCGGGCTTGCAGGCGGTCTGGTAGCTACCGGCCGGCAGCTCCACGATCACCTCGCGGGTCAGGCCGGGCACGATGTTCTCCACCTCGCCCATGACCCGGTCACCGGCGGCGTAGACGTAGAACTCGGTCACCTTGCTGCCGCCGTTGGTGATGGAGAACGTCGAGGTGCCCGCGGGCACCTCGGTGACGGCGACCTTGCACTCGGTGTCGGTGGCGGCCACCGCGACGGGACCGCCCTGGGCCGGGGCGGCGGACGCTCCGGCGCCGGTGCCCGCGGTGGGCGCGGTGGGCTCGGAGGAGCAGGCGGCGAGACCGGCGAGCGCGAGAGCGCCCGCGGCGATGGCAAGGGAAGTACGCATGGTCGTCCTGTTCAAACGGTTTCAGCCCGCGGGCCGCGGGTCGGTCGGGGAAGACTGGGAACTCGGGGACGTCTGGGGCGCTGAGGGGACGGTGGACGAGGGGGCCGGGCGACCGCGTCGCGGCCTCAGGAAGAGGATGAGCGTCGGCACCGCGTAGAGGACCCACGCCACCGTCTCCAGCACGCTCGGCTGCGGGGTGATGTTGAACATCCCGGACAGCAGGGCGCCGTACCAGGAGTCGGCGGGCAGCACGCCGCTGATGTCGAAGGCGTAGGTGGACAGGCCCGGCAGGACACCGGCCTCCTGAAGGTCGTGCACGCCGTACTTGAGGATGCCGGCGGCGACCAGGATCAGCAGCAGGCCCGTCCAGGTGAAGAACGTGGTCAGGTTGATCCGCATCGCGCTGCGGTAGATGGCCCAGCCCAGCGCGACCGCGGTGAGCAGGCCCAGGCTGATCCCGATCAGCGGGACGGCGGTGGTGGTGGCCCCCTGCACGGAGGCGAAGAACAGCAGCGCGGTCTCCAGGCCCTCGCGCGCCACGGCGAGGAAGGCCATCACGACCACCGCGGTCGCGCCGACCTCCAGGGCCTGGGTCAGCCTGGCGCGCAACTCGCCGGAGAGGGTACGGGAGGCGCGCCGCATCCAGAAGATCATCCAGGTGACGAACGCGGCGGCGAGCAGCGAGGTGATCGCCTCGAACAGCTCCTGCCGCTGATACTCCAGGTGCGCGACGGTGAAGGTGAGCAGCGCGCCGAACGCGACCGACAGGGCGAGGGCGGCGCCGACCCCGGCCCACACGAGGGGCAGCCGGTCGCGCCGGTCGCTCTTGACGAGGAGCGCGACGAGCACGGAGACGACGAGCGTGGCCTCCAGACCTTCGCGCAATCCGATGAGGTAGCTGGCGAACACCGTCACTCCATAGATGGGAAGCCTTACCTAAATTAGGGCAGGGCAACCTTACTCTCCGCAAGAGGACGAACCCCTACAGGGGGTACGGCTCTGAGCAGGGACGATGATCACGACGGGCGGGCTGCTCGTGCGTTTCCCGGGTGAACCGCACGTTTCCCAGGTGAACCGTGCGTTTCCCGGGGAGATCGCGCCACGAGGTCCCCTCACGGGAGGATTCCCCCTCGGCGGGTGGGCGACACCGGTGGCCATCATCGTGGCGTCCGGTCGTCAGACTCCCCTGCCGGTGAGGATAGATCCGATGATTCGGAATCATCATGCTGACGACAAATGACACCCTGTTGACGTGGACCGATCCATTTCAACCGCTGAACTGGGTGTTTTCCCGAAGAGGTTACCGCTTTTTTTTCGGCACATCTCTTAAGTGTTGCGTTTAGGTGTCAGATCCTGTCAGGATGACCGCAAGCGGTCCGATGTTACTCGGCGATGACATATACCGCTTCGCGTCTCCTGGTGGCGTTCCCCCGGACGAGAACCAGCCCGGAAAGGGCCACCGAGCTCCTCCTCGTGACGCGGTGATCGCTCATCGTCGGCGGGCCAGGCCCGGCTCCGATCCCGATGGCGACGACCGCCGATCGACGTACCGGGCTCCGGTGGCTCCATCTTTCGGCGGACGCGCACGCACGAACAGTTCCGCAACTACCCGAAGGAGTTCACGTGGCCGTCTCGCGTCGGAGGTTCATGACCTCCGTGGTGCCCGGGTCCGCTCTCGCCGCGGTGTCGTCGTCGCAGCTACTGTCCGCGCTGGGCAGCGCGGCCCACGCCGACAGCCCGATCGGGGACGTGGTCGGGAAGATCACCGTCGGCTACCAGGGCTGGTTCGCCTGCAAGGGCGACAACGCCCCCATCAACGGCTGGTGGCACTGGAGCGCCAACATGGGCCAAAGCCCCTCGCCCTCCAACAACACCATCGTCGCCTGGCCCGACATGCGCGAATACACCAACACCTACCCCACCGCGTACGCCAATCTCAACAACGGCCGCCCCGCCACCCTGTTCTCCTCCTACGACCAGCAGACCGTCGACACCCACTTCCGCTGGATGCGGGAGAACAACATCGACACCGCCGCCCTGCAGCGCTTCAACCCGATGGGCGGCGAGGGCCCCACCCGCGACGCCATGGCCACCAAGGTCCGCGCCGCCGCCGAGGCCAACGGCCGCAAGTACTACATCATGTACGACGTCACCGACTGGACGAACATGCAGCCGGAGATCAAAACCGACTGGCTGAACAAGATGAAGGCCCACACCGCCTCATCGGCCTACGCCATGCAGAACGGCAAGCCCGTCGTCGGCATCTGGGGCTTCGGCTTCAACGACCCCAAACGCCCCTGGGCCCCCGGCCCCTGCCTGGAGGTCGTCAACTGGTTCAAGGCCCAGGGCTGCTACGTGATGGGCGGGGTGCCCACCCACTGGCGCCGCGGCGTCGAGGACTCCCGGCCCGGTTTCCTGGAGGTCTACCACGCCTTCAACATGATCTCGCCCTGGATGGTGGGCCGCATCGGCACCCTCGCCGACGTCGACCACTTCTACACCAACGTCAACCTGCCCGACCAGGCCGACTGCGACGCCCACGGCATCGACTACCAGCCCTGCGTGCTGCCCGGCGACGTCACCAGCCGCCAGCGCCGCCACGGCGACTTCATGTGGCGCCAGTTCTACAACATGGTCCGCCTCGGCGCCCAGGGCATCTACATCTCCATGTTCGACGAGTACAACGAGGGCAACCAGATCGCCAAGACCGCCGAGACCCTCGCCGACGTCCCGGCCAACTCCGGGATGCTCGCCCTGGACGAGGACGGCACCGCCTGCTCGGCCGACTACTACCTGCGCCTGACCGGCGACGGCGGCAGGATGCTCAAGGGCCAGATCGCCCTCACCGCCACCCGCCCCACCCCACCCAAGGTCGGGGGCGGGGGTGACGGGCAGGCGCCGACCGTGCCGGGCAACCTCGCCGTGACGGCGAAGACGGCCACCACCGTGACGCTCTCCTGGTCGGCCTCCACCGACAACGTGGGGGTGGCCGGCTACCAGGTGCGCCGAGGCGGCACGGTCGTGGCCACCGTCCCGAACTCGCCGTACACCGTGACCGGCCTGACCCCGGCCACGGCGTACAGCTTCACCGTCGTCGCGCGCGACGCGGCCGGCAACACCTCCGGCGCGTCGAACGCCGTGAGCGTGACCACGTCGGCGTCGTCGGCCGCGGTGGTCTCCCTGCGCTCCAGGGCCAACAGCCGCTATGTCAGCGCCGCCAACGGCTCGCCGCTGATCGCGAACGGGACGTCCGTCGGGACCGCGCAGCAGTTCGAGCGCGTCGACCTGGGCAACGGCAACGTGGGGTTGCGCGCGAGGCTCAACAACCAGTTCGTGTGCGCCGAGGGCGCCGGGGCGCAGCCGCTCATCGCCAACCGTCCCTCGGCCGGGGCGTGGGAGACCTTCCAGCTGATCACCAACCCCAACGGGTCGGTCAGCCTCCGGGCCCAGGTCAACGGCAAGTACGTGTGCGCCGAGGGTGCCGGGGCGCAGCCGCTCGTCGCCAACCGCGACGCGATCGGCCCGTGGGAGCAGTTCGACCTCGTGACCGGCTGAACCGGTCGAACCGGCTGAACCGCCCCGGACGGCTGGGATCGTGACCGGCTGAGACCGTGTCCGCGCCGGGCGGGCCACAGGGCCCGCCCGGCGCGCTCGTTTCGTCTCTTCACGGCAGAACAACGACACGATGACATGGCGTACGGCTACTTCGCGAGCATGACGTACAGGCCGAGGACGATGCCGGCGGCCACGACCAGGAAGCAGAGCCCGGCTCCCGCGCGGCCCGCCGTCCGCCCGCTGGACAGGCCGACCAGGGCGAGGGAGAAGACGGCGACCAGTCCGGCGCCCGCCAGCAGCGAGGCGAGCAGGACCTTCCACAGCGCGTCCAGGTCGAGATACTCGTTCATGCGGCGTGCTCCCTCATCTTCGCGGCCGGGGCGAGGCGGCCGGCCCATTCGTCGTTGACGTTCCCGGCGTTGACCGGCTGGCGCCGCGAGGCCAGGTACAGCGCCCCCGACAGGATCAGGGCGACGCCGAAGACGACGGCGACGCCCAGCGCGCCGCCGATCACGGTGGCGCCCGCCCAGGCCAGCGCGCCGACCGCGGCGGCGGCCGGGAGGGTGATCAGCCACGCGGCCCCCATCCTGGCCGCGAGGCTCCAGCGGACCTCCGACAGGTGCTTGCCGATGCCGGAGCCGATCACCGAGCCCGTGCACACGTGCGTGGTCGACAGCGGGAAGCCGAAGTGGGAGGAGGCGAAGATGACGGCCGCCGAGGAGCCCTCCGCCGCGAACCCCTGCGGGGTCTCGATCTCGGTCAGGCCCTTGCCGAGGGTACGGATCACCCGCCAGCCGCCCAGGTAGGTGCCCAGCGCGATGGCGGTCGCGCTGGCCACGATCACCCACGCCGGGGTTCCCTCGTCCTTGCCGATGGCACCGGCGGCGATCATCGCGAGGGTGATGATGCCCATCGTCTTCTGCGCGTCGTTGGTGCCGTGGGCCAGGGAGACCAGCGAGGCCGAGCCGATCTGGCCGTACCTGAACCCGCGGCCCCTGGTGCCCTCGGGGACGTTCCTGGTGATGACGTAGACCAGGTAGGTGCCGACGGTGGCCACCAGGATCGCCGCCAGCGGCGCCAGCACGGCCGGGACGAGCACCTTGGACACGATCTCCGCGCCCTTGACGGCCGAGGCGCCCGCCGCGATCAGCGTGGCCCCGACCACACCGCCGATCAACGCGTGCGAGGAACTGGAGGGGATGCCGAAGTACCAGGTCAGCAGGTTCCAGGCCAGGCCGCCGATCAGTCCGGCGAAGACGACCGTCAAGGTGATGGCACCGGTCTCGACGATGCCGGTCGCGATGGTGGCCGCGACCTTCAGCGACAGGAACGCCCCGGCGAAGTTGAGCACCGCCGAGAGCGCGACCGCGACCTTGGGACGTAGCGCACCGGTGGCGATCGAGGTCGCCATGGCGTTGGCGGTGTCGTGGAAGCCATTGGTGAAGTCGAAGGACAACGCGGTGACGACCACGATGGCGAGCAACACGAAGTTCGCATCCATGCCCGCAGATATGACACCTCAGAGAACATCTATGCAGATCAACGAGGTCCATACGAAGAATTCATCATCCCGTCGACCGCGCGTCACCTCGGGAATCGGGGGTCGTGTCCTCCCCCGGCGCCGGGGTGCCCGTACAGGTGGGAGGCCGTTCCGGGGGCGCGGGCGATCGATCAGAGGTATCCCCACTCGACGCAGATCTCGCGCAGTTCCTCCGGGACCTCCTCCGGGGCGGGCAGCGGCCTGCCCGGCTGGACCCTGCCGCTTCTGATCTTGTCGCGCCAGTCCCCGATGCCCTTCACGAACTCCCCGTGCCCGTGGTCGCCGTACGTGATCATGCCGGGCTCGTAGCCGACCCCGAGGTAGGCGCAGACCCGTCGCATCTCCTTCTCGGGGTCGGCGACGATCTCCTCGTACCTCAGGGTGAGCCCATCGAGCGTCCGCCTGGCCTCGGTGAGGTAGCGCATGTACTGCAGGGTGTGCCGGATCGCCTCCGCCCAGGGGCGCTCCAGTGGAGCGGCCTCGTGCCAGGACAGGGCGATCGAGGCGGGATGGCGCATCAGGAAGATGTAGCGCGCGTCGGGCCAGCAGGTCGCGAGGCGCCGGTGGGCGAAGACGTTGCTGGGCGTCTTGTCGACGATGACCTGCTTGCCGCTCCCGACCAGCTCGCGGTGGAGCATGCGGTCCCACAGGATGTGCTCGATGTCGCTGGTGGAGACGCCGAGCGCCTCCATCGCCTGGCGCAGCGGGTCGGTGGTCATCGTGACCGCCAGGCGCCGCACGTGCAGCTCGTGCGGCGCGTGGATCCGGGAGTGGCTGTTCAGCATGACGCGCAGCAGGGTGGAGCCGGATCGCACCGGCGACAGCACGAACACCGGTTCGCGCAGCAGCCGGTCGACCTCCGGATCGGCCGGTGGCCGGGGAACGTCCGCGGGAGGGGGCGGCGGCGGGGGCGGCGTGACCTTACGCCGCACCCGGGTGATGTTGTAGCCCGTCATCCCCTCAAGAGCCGTGTTGACTCTGGTCTTCCACGCCATGACCAGCACCGTAGGGAGCCCAGGCATCGGGAAAGTGAACGTGACCTGTGGGTTGGGTGTGCCGCGCCGTGCGACCGCCGCCGCACGGCGCGGCACACCCTCAAGTCGGATCAGGTACGGAACGGGCCGGTCACGCAGTAGGTGATGCCCCCGGAGGAGGAACCGGACGTGCCGCGCTGGGAGGAGAAGTACAGGCGGTTGCCCGCGGGGCTGAAGGCCGGGCCGGTGATCTCCGAGGATCCCTGGCCGCCGACGCGCAGGAAGGAGGAGACGGTGTCGTTCGCGGTGATCAGGCAGATCTCCATGTTGCCGCCGTCCTCGGCGACGTAGAGGTCGCCGAAGGTCGAGCCGGTGACGTTGTCCACGCCGGTCAGCGGGGCGGTGCCGGGGCTGACGAGACTGTCGTCGTAGGCGAGCTCGTAGGTGCCGGCGGCGACGTTGACCTGCCAGACCCGGTTGTCGCCCTTGGTGGTGAACCACACCGTGTCGTTGGCGTAGTAGCACCCCTCGCCGCCGTTGAAGGACTTCGATCCGGAGACCTGGCTGCGGGTCGCGGTCGGGGAGCCGTCTGGATCGGGGACGTTCGCCCAGGTGAACGAGCCGCTCGTGGCCGATCCCGCGCGCAGTACCTGCAGCGTGCCGGAGGACAGGTCGCCCCAGGTGGTGGGAACGAACCGGTAGAACCGCCCGTTGGTCTCGTCCTCGGTGAGATAGATGACCTTGCGGACCGGGTCGGCCGCCGCCGCCTCGTGCTTGAAGCGGCCCATGGCCGGGCGCTGTGTCGCCGCGCCCCCGAAGGGCCGGGTCTCGTAGACGAAGCCTCGGTCGACCTCCTCGCACGACAGCCAGGTGTTCCACGGCGTCGCGCCGCCCGCGCAGTTCTGCCGGGTGCCCGACAGGATCGAGGAGGCGGAGACCACGTTGCCGGAGGAGTTGAAGCGGATCGCCGAGGCGCCGCCGCCGGGGTTGATCTCCGAGTTGGACACGTAGATCCAGCCGGTGCCGTCGGCGAAGCAGGCGCCGCCGTCGGGGGCGCTGTGCCAGGTGTAGGAGGTGCCGGGAACCACCTGGCCCGATCGGGCGATCACCCGGCTGGTGAACCCCGCCGGGAGCTGGATGCCGTTGGCGTCGGCGGCCAGCAGGGGGCCGTAGGGGCCGGGGGCGTTCTGGGCCGGGGCCGCGAGGGCGGCCTCCTGCCAGAGACTTCCGGTGAGGGCCAGGGTGCTCGTACCGAGCACCGAGGCACGAAGGAATGTGCGGCGTTCCATCGACGAACCTCCAAGACGAGGATCAGCAGAACCACTTCCCTGAGCGATCCCAACGGTAGGAGCGCCGGTGAACACTCGCCAGTTAATACGGTTAACGGCGTATGGCCCGTATGTGCTGATTGAGATGGAATGGTGATCGCCGACCGGCGTCGACGTGGGGCAGCCGGGCGAGGTCGGTGGCATCCTTTGCCAACCGGCACACCCGTCCTGCGGCGCCCTCACATCGGGACAGGCTTCAGTGCCCTTGCTCCGAAACCGTCATCTCGCTCCCGGCGACTCCGGTCGCCGTTTCGGCCGTCTGATGATCCACGCGTGTCCGGGCCGCCTGTCTGGTGGCGTCGAGGAGCAGCGCGGCGGCGGACCTGGCCTGGGTGGCCGCCTCCTGGCCGCCGAAGATCCCGGCGATGACCATGGCGCCCTCGGTGAGGATCCACAACTGGTCGGCCAGGCCGGTGGGCAGGCCGGCGGCGATCACGAGGTCGCGCAGGTATTTCCTGACCCATTCCTTGTGCCGCCGGGCCAGACCGGCGACGGCGTCCGAGGTGGCTCCCAGTTCGCCGTAGGAGTTGATCAGCGCACACCCCCGGTACGCGGGATCGGTGAACCGCGACGACAGCCAGTCGAAGATCGCCAGGATCCTGTCGTCGGGATCCTCGTATTCCTCGACGTGGACGATCAGCTCCTGCCGCAGCCGGGCGACACGGCGCTCAAGGTAGGCCTCGGTGAGATGCTCCTTGGCGGGAAAGAGCCCGTAGAGCCGTTTGAGTGATATCCCCGAGGCGTCGCGGATGTCGTCCATGCCCACGCCGTGGACGCCGCGGCCGTAGAAAAGTCTCTCGGCGGCGTCCAGCACCTGGGCCCGTACGGCTTCGTGATCCACTTAACGTCTCCTTGACGGGAGAACGAACGTTCTCTAGTTTGGCAGAACAGCTGGTAAACGGGGGTTCTCCAGCTGGGGGGTCACGTGATGAAGAGGTCAACGGGAGTTATGGGCCGTACGCGCTCGGCACGAAGCCGACCGTGTGGACACCTCGCACTCCCACCTCGTCACCGTACCCTCAGCCATCGCCAAGCCCCCGCCACGACAAAACGGGGGTAAGGAAATGGGCACGTCCGCAGGCGCGGCCGTCACGACAGACCACCACGCGATGCTCGCGGGAGCCGATCCCGCCGGTCGGCGGCGCCCCGGACACCGGTGATGGCCGGGAGCCGACTGCTCCCACGACTTTGGAAAGCGGTGATCGCCGCCCTGCGGTGGTGCGTCCGGCGTCCCCTGTTCGAGGGTCTTGGTGTCGACCTCCATTCGATCCAGGCCCGCTTCACCCTGGCCATCGCGACGCTGGCGGTCGTCCTCTTCTCCGTGATGAGCGCGATCATCGATCTGGGTGTCCGCGCCCACGTCGAGGGGGATGCCTTCGAGATGGGCGAACAGGTGGCCAGCCAGTGGAGCGCGGTCGCGCGTACCGGCCGGATGCCTCACCTGATCCCCGCGGCGGCTCCCGTCGACCTGGTCCAGCTGGTCGGCTCCAACGGCGAGGTCATGGACGCCAGCAGGCAGGCCTCCCGCCTGCCCGCGCTGAGCACGCACCGCCCCCCGCCGGACGACCGGTTCCAGCGGCTGAGCGAGTACGTCGGGGACCGGCGTGTCCTGCTGATGGCCATCCGGATCTCCCCCGCGCCCGACGCCCCCGTCATCTACGCGGGCCTGAGGGCTCCGACCGTCGTGGCCAGCCACGGCCTGGAGTACGCCGGCGTCGGCACCACCCTCCTCCTCTCGCTCCTCGCGGCCTGGATGACGTGGTCGGTGACGGGCCGGGCACTGCGCCCGGTGGAGGCGATTCGCCGGCAGCTGTCCACCATCACCGCCGGTGACCTGAGCCTGCGCCTGCCCACCCCCGCGGGCAGGGACGAGATCGCCCTGCTGGCCCGTACCGCCAACCAGACCCTGACCATGCTGGAGGAGGCGATGAGCAAGCAGCGCCAGTTCACCTCCACCACCTCCCATGAGCTCAGGACCCCGCTCGCCGGGCTGCGTGTCCAACTGGAGGAGGCGCTGACCTACCCCGGCGACGTCGATCCGCAGGAGACCATCCGGACCGCGCTGGCGACCACCGACCGGCTGGAGACGATCGTCAACGACCTGCTGCTGATGGCCCGCCTCCACTCCGGGCAGCCGGCGGTCCTCGAGCCGATCGATCTGGGCGCGCTGGTGACCGAGGAGGCGTCGCCGCAGACTCCTGGCGTGCCGGTACGGATCCGGGTGCTCCCCGGGGTGTGGGTCCACGGCTCACGGATCCAGCTGATCCGTGTCCTGGACAACCTGCTGGTCAACGCGCGCCGTCACGCGCGCACCCTCGTCGAGGTGGTCGTGGAACCGGTGTCCGGCCAGGCCGTCGTGTCGGTGAGCGACGACGGCGCCGGTATCGCGGCCGCCGACCGCGAGCGCGTCTTCGAACGCTTCACCCGCCTGGCCGACGCCCAGCGCCGCGACCCCGGCGGCAGCGGGCTCGGCCTGGCCATCTCCCGCGACATCGCGCACGCCCACCACGGATCCCTGCGGGTCGAGGACTCTTCCCAGGGCGCTTGCTTCGTCCTGCGACTGCCACTGATCCCGTGTTCCTGAACATCGGATCGCCGAAGAGTGCCTGCTTTCCGGGTAATGTCGTCCCTTGATCATCAGTAAGCGACATCTCAAGATTTTTCGTAATAAGAAAAGTCTTGTGCTCTTTGTGGAGTAATCGTCTGTCGACCCCCCGGAAAGGGAGACGAGTTATGAAGATCGGTATCAGGTTGGCCGCCGGGCTGGTGGGCCCGCTGGTCATGGCCACGGGGCTCTGGGCGGTGGCCGGTGGCAACGGGGGCACGGGCCTTGGAAACGGCGGGGGCGGGGAGGCGAGCGACCTCAAGGGCCTGAGGTTGGCGTCCGTGTCCGCTCCCGCGCCGACCATGACCGTGCCGACCGGTCCCGGCGCGGTGCGCTGCCCACGGCCGACCAAGACCGTCGGCAGCGCCGATGAGCTCCAGCGGGCGATCAGGTCGGCCCGGCCGGGCGACGTCATCCGGCTGCGTCCGGGCACCTACACGGGCGCGTTCGTCGCCCAGAGGTCGGGAACACGGGGGAAGCCGATCTTTCTGTGCGGCAGCGCCCAGTCGGTTCTGAACGGCAGCGGCATCAAGAAGGGCTACGCCTTCCACCTCGACAGGGCGAGTTTCTGGCGGTTGGTGAGCTTCACCGTGCAGAACGCCCAGAAGGGCGTCATGGCGGACAGGACCAACGGCTCGATCATCCAGGGCCTCACCGTGCGTGACATCGGCGACGAGGCCGTCCATCTGCGCAGTTTCAGCACCGGCAACACGGTGCAGTACAACAAGATCTACAACACCGGCCTGCGCCGCGCGAAGTTCGGTGAGGGCGTCTACCTCGGATCGGCGGAGTCGAACTGGAAGCGGTACTCCGGCGGGCAGATGGACAAGAGCGACAACAACCTGGTGCGCGGAAATGTGATCAGGGCCACGGCTGAGGCCGTGGACATCAAGGAAGGCACCAGCGGGGGCCGCGTCGTCGGCAACATCTTCGACGGGTCGGCACTCGGCGGGGACAAGCTCAACGACTCCTGGGTCGACGTCAAGGGCAACAACTACGTGATCGAGGGCAACACCGGAAAGAAGACACCGCAGGACGGCTTCCAGACCCACGAGATCGTCGATGGCTGGGGCACCGGCAACGTCTTCCGCAAGAATACCATCGATCTCGCCGGTGGCAGGGGCGTCGGCGTCAACGACACCGTGGGCGGCAACACGATCGCCTGCGACAACAAGGTCATCGGCGGTCAGCTCACCAAGAAGGGCGGCTGTTCCTGACACTCCGGCGGCGGCACCGGGCTGAGGTGACGCACCGGTTCCGCGAACCTCGCCCGCCCGCGCGGCCCGTGGCCGACCTCCGTCAGGAGGCGATGCGCGCCAAGGGCCGCGCGGCGTCGGCGAGCGCCCACAGGCGGTGGAGCTCCCTGCCGCGGGCGGGGAAGGCCGACGCGCGAATCGGCCGGCACGGCCTTTCCCGGTGCCGCGCGGACGGGTGCGCGAACCAGATCACGGCTTCACCGGCGCGGGCCGTCCGGGAACGGGAGCCTCGGACGGCCCGCCGGTCACATCTCGGCGACCTGGGGGATCGACGCCGAGCGCCGGGCGATGGAGCGCACGATCTCGCCGGTGCGGACGGCGGTCATGGACAGCAGCGACGAGGCGATCCCGTGGCTGTCCTCGGTGGCGCCCTGCAGGTAGACGCCCCAGGTCTGCCCGGGGTCGGTGGCGATCCGGTAGTCGCGCTCCACCAGCAGCTCGCCCGCCTCGCCCGTACGGCAGTGCCCGCGCGCCTCGCCGAGCAGGTCGAGGGGATTGCGCTCGCGGTAGCCGGTCGCGCAGACGACCGCGTCGGCCTCGATCGTGCTCACCTCGCCCGTGGGCAGGAAGCACATCCGGACGCGGGCGGTGTCGCCGTCGTCGTGCACGTCGAGCAGCCGGGAGGCGTTGAGCATGCGCAGCCGCTGGACACCGGCGACCTTCTCGGCGTAGGAGCGCCGGTAGAGCTCGTCGATGAGGTCGAGGTCCACCACCGAGTAGTTGGTGTTGCGGGAGTAGGCGAACAGCATGCGCTTCACCTCCTCGGGGGCGGTGAAGAAGTGGTCGACGGCCTCCGGGTCGAAGATGCGGTTGGCGAAGGGGCTGTCGTCGGCCGGTGAGTAGCCGTACCGGGTGAAGACGGCGCAGACCTCCGCGGCCGGGTAGGTGCGGTGCAGGTGCTCGACGGTCTCGGCCGCGCTCTGGCCCGCGCCGACCACGACGAACCGCCTGGGCTCGCGCTCGCCGAGGGTTTCGAGCCGGGACAGCAGCTCCTCGGTGTGCCAGATCCGCTCGCCCTGCCGTACGCCGTCGGGGAGCACGGGGTCGAGGCCGACCGCGATCACGAGGTTGCGGGTCAGGCAGGTGTGCAGCTCGTCGCCGTGCTGCACGACGACTTCGAGGGTGTCGTCGTCGTGCGGGCGCACCGCGACGACCTCGGAGTCGTAGCGCACCAGTTCGGTGAAGGAGGACGCGACCCACTCCAGGTAGTCGTGGAACTCCAGGCGGGTGGGGAACATGGTCTTGTGGTTGATGAAGTCGACCAGCCTCCCCTTCTCCTGGAGATAGGACAGGAAGGAGTAGGGGCTGGTGGGGTTGCGCAGGGTGACCAGGTCCTTGAGGAAGTGGACCTGCATCGTGGCGCCCTCGATGAGCATGTTGCGGTGCCAGCCGAACCTCGGTTGCCTCTCGAAGAAGACCGCGTTCACGCTGGAGCCGTACTCCTCCTCCAGGGCCACCGCGAGCGCGAGGTTGGAAGGGCCGAAACCGATGCCCACGACGTCATAGACCGGGCTCGACATGTTCGCCTCTCACGTACTGAAGGGATGGTCCCCCCGCGGCCGGGCGGCGGCGGGGGGCAGCATGGAACGGGGTGGTTCAGGGCGCGCCGACGGCCTTGGCGGCCTCGGCGACCTGGGGAACGATCTGGTCGATCACGTAGGGGACCGCGAGCGGCGTCGGCGTGCGCAGCGGCCAGAACGCCTTGAGGTCCAGCGGCACGTACGAGCCGCGCTTGACGACGTCGAGACCGGCGAACAGCTTGTTGGCCTCGATCTTCTTCTGGGTGGCGGCGTCGTCGTTGTAGTGGCTGAGCAGCAGGTCGACGTCGAGGACCTTGACCTTCTCCATGCTCAGCTCGGCCGCGAAGCCCTCGCCGGGAAGCGCCTTGATCTCCTCGGGCAGCACGAGCCCGAACTGGCCGAAGAGCTTGACGCTGATGTCGGCGTCGGCCTTCATCACGCCGATGTTCCCGGAGGGGAAGACGCTGGTCAGCGCGAACGTCTTGCCGTCCAGCTCGGGGTGGGTGGTCTTGACCGAGGCGATCTTCGCCTCGACGTCGGTGACGAGCTTCTCCCCCTCGTCCGCCTTGCCGACCGCCTTGGCGACCTGGCGGGCCACCACCTGCCAGGAGTCCTCGGCGGGGCCGGTCTCGTAGGCGGTGGTCGGCGCGAGCTGGGAGAGGTTCGCGTACTCCTTGTCGATGTAGTAGTCGCCGCCCGCGAGGATCAGGTCGGGCTTGAGCGCGGCGATCTGCTCCAGCGAGAAGCCCGCCTCTCCGGCTTTCAGCAGCGTCGGCTTGGTCCCGGAGATCTTGGGGGCGGTCCAGGGGGTGAGCCCGTCGTCCTGGATCCCGGTCAGCTCCGCCATCGCGACCGGCTGCACGCCCAGGGCGAGCAGGGTGTCCTGGTCGATCTCGCCGAGGGCGACGATGCGCTGGGGCGCGGATTCGATCGTGGTGGTGCCGAGCTTGTGCGTGATGGTGACCGGGAATCCGGAGGCGGCCTGGGTCGCGGGAGCGTTCGCGGCGGGCTGTTCGGCTCCGCCGCTCTCACCGGCGCACGCGCCCACCAGACCGAGGCCCAGCAGCAACGTTCCGGTCGCGGCCAGGCGGCGCATCGTGTCGCGCATGAGGATGGATGTCCTTCCAAAGCCCATGAGGGCGTCAACTTTTAGGTTAGGCTCACCTAACCTAACAATCTTTGGCGGTCGTGTGAAGCGCCTCATTCCAGGCGATTAACGAGTTCCGCAACGGTTTGGGCTGTCATGAGGGTCGCGACCTTCACCCCGGCGCAGCCCGGTTCCCGCCGGATGCGGCGCACCAGTTGCATGACGAGCAGCGAGTGTCCGCCCAGGTCGAAGAAGTTGTCGTGCGGGCCGACCGCGTCCACCTCCAGGACCTCGGCGAACGCCCGGCACAGCATCGCCTCGCGGTCGTCGTCGCGCCTGGTCGCACCGCCGTCGCCGCGTCCGGTTCCGGTGACCGTACGGGCGGTGAGCGTGGCGGGCAGGTCGCTCAGGCACGCCTCCGGGTCGGCCGCGACGGTCTCCAGCACGCCGACGAGCGCCCCGATCATCGTGTCGATCGTGGCCGGGTCGAACAGGTCGGCCGAGTAGTCGACGATCAGGTGGAGCTCCTCCCCCCGCTCCCGGAAGATGAAGTCGAGGTCGAACTTCGCCGCGGGCGGGCTGAAGAGCGCCTCCCGCTGCCGCAGCCCGGGGAAGCGCACATCGCCCATGGCCTGGTTCTCGTAGCCGACCATCACCTGGAACAGCGGGTTGCGGCCGGGCACCCGGGACGGCCGCAGCGCCTCGACGAGCGCCTCGAACGGCAGGTCCTGGTTGGCGAGACCGGCCAGGTCGGTGTCGCGGACCCGGGCGAGCAACTCGGCGAAGGAGGGGTCCCCCGAGGTGTCGGCGCGCAGCACGAGCGTGTTGACGAAGAAGCCGACCAGGTCACCGGCCGCCTCGTCGGTACGGCCCGCGACGGGGCTGCCCAGCGGGATGTCCTCCCCCGCGCCCGTGCGGTGCAGCAGCGCGGCGACCGCGCTCTGACAGACCATGAACATGCTGGCCTGGGCGCCGCGCGCCAGCTCGCGGAGCCGCCCGACCAGCGGGCCCGGCAGCTCCCTGGTCGTGGTGCCGCCGCGCTGGCCGACGGTGGCGGGCCTGGGCCGGTCCACCGGCAGCGGGATCTCCTCCGGCATGCCCGACAATGCCTTGGCCCAGTAGGCGAGCTGGCGGGCGTGCGGGCTGCCCGGGTCGAGGGGGTCGCCGAGCAGCTCGCGCTGCCAGAGCGTGTAGTCGGCGTACTGCACCGCGGGCGGCCTCCACCCCGGCGCCCCGCCGGACACCGCGCCCGGCTCCCCGTCCGGCCCCTCGCCCGGCGCCGTCCCGTCCAGCCGCGCGGCGTAGGCGCGCGCCACGTCCCTGGCGAACGGCCCGAAGGACCACTCGTCGAACGCGATGTGGTGGAACACGGCGAGCAGCAGGTGCTCGTCCTCCCCCTCCGGGATGAGCGCGACCCGCAGCGGGATCTGGGTGGCGAGGTCGAACGGCCGCGCGATCACCTCCTCGGGCGAGCGGGTGGTGACCTCCAGGACCGGGCGCGCCTCCTCGGGCGACAGGATCCGCTGGTAGGGCACGCCCTCGTGCTCGGCGAAGACGGTACGCAGGCTCTCGTGCCTGGCCGTCACGTCGCCGATCGCGGCCCGCAGCGCGTCCACGTCCAGCGCGCCGCTCAGGTGCACGGCGAGCGGCAGGTGGTACGCCTCGCGGGGGCCGTCGTCCTCGCGCAGGATCTGGTCGAGCAACCAGAGCCTGCGCTGCGCGTACGACAGCGGGACGCGCTCGGGCCGTTCCCCGGCCACCAGCGGTGGCCTGAGCGCGACACCGGCGCGGTCGTGCAGCCGGGTGGCCAGCTCCGCGACGTTCGGCGCCTCGAACAGGTCGCGGATCGCGAGCTCGGTGCGCAGCACCGCGCGGACCCTGCCGACCAGCCGGGTCGCGAGCAGCGAGTGCCCGCCCAGGTCGAAGAAGTTGTCGTCGACGCCGACGCCCGAGACGTCGAGCACCTCGCCGAACAGGGTGCACAGCAGGTGTTCCACGGCGGTCCTGGCCGCGCGCCCCGACCCGCGCGGGCCCTGCCGGTCGGGGGCGGGCAGTGCCCGCCGGTCCAGCTTGCCGTTGACGGTGAGCGGCAGCGCGTCCAGCGTGACGATCGCGCTCGGCACCATGTAGCCGGGCAGCCGCTTCTTCAGCCCCTCGCGCACCCGCGCGGCGAGCGCCCCGTGGTCGCGGGCCGCGGCCGGGTTGTTCGCGTACGACGCGGGCCTGCGGTCCGGGTCCGCCGGGAGGAAGGCGGCCCCTCCGCCGAAGACGGCGTCGTAGTGGCCGATCTCGTCCGAGGGGGTGGTCACCACGCCGGGGTCGAGCGCGTAGAGCAGCTCGGGCTCGACCCCCTGAGCCGGTGCCCGCAGCGCCTCGCGCGCCTCCCGGTGGGAGGCGCCGCCCTCCAGCGCGCGCAGCGCGGCGAGCTCGGCCGACAGCCTGGGGTCGGGGATGGCGCGCACCCGCAGCGGCCCGGCGTTCCCGGACAGCCGGGCCGCCAGGTCCTCCAGCCCGGCCCAGTCCACGACCGTGGTCCCGGCGGGCTGTACGGCGGGTGCCTTCCAGAGGGTCACGTCGTAGCGGTGCCTGCTGAGCTCGTTGTGGTGGACGCCCCGCTTGGTACGGACCTCCACCCGCGCGGCCACGCCGAGGGAGGCGAAGAACTCGGGGTCGAGGAGGAGTTCCTTCTCCATCCGCACGGCCCGGTCGACCGCCGCCGTACCGGTGCCGTCACCACCGCCGTCCCCGCCCCTGCCGAGCTGGATCGCCGCGTGCAGGCAGCGCACCGACCGCAGGTCGCGCACGTCGCCGACGAACAGCGCGCCGCCGGGGGCGAGCAGGTCCATCGCGGCGGTGATCACGTCGGCGAGGTATCCGGCGCTCGGGAAGTACTGGACCACGGAGTTGACGACGATCGTGTCGAAGTGGCCCTCGGGCAGGCCGGTGGTGTCGTGCGCGGCCTGGCAGCTCAGGCGCACCGGCGAGCCGGGGCCGAGGTCGGCTTCGAGCTTGGCGATGACGGGGGCCGCGAAGTCGGTGCCCCGGTACTCCTCGCGTCCGGGGGCGAGCCGCGACAGCAGCAGGCCGGTGCCGACACCGATCTCCAGCACCCGCCGGGGCTTGAGGTCCTCGATACGGGCCACGGTCGTGTCGCGCCACTCGCGCATGTGCTCCAGCGGGATGGGCGTCCCGTCGTAGCTGCTGTCCCAGCCCGCGAAGTCCTCGGTGTGGACGGCCGTGCCGATCTCGGTGTACTCGGCGTCGTAGACCTGCCGCCACTCGGCCAGGTGCTCGCGCTCGGCGTCGGGCCGGGCGGCGCCGTCGGGCACCACGTAGCCGATGAGGCGCCTCACCCCGGGCACCTCGGTGCCGACGGCGACGACGGCGGCCTGCCCGACCCCGGGCTCGGCGGCCAGCGCGGTCTCGACCTCCTCCAGCTCGACCCGGTAGCCGCGGATCTTCACCTGCTCGTCGGTACGGCCGAGGAAGTCGATGTTGCCGTCCTGGCGCACCCGTACGAGGTCGCCGGTGCGGTACATCCGGCCGCCGCCGAACGGGTCGGCGACGAAACGCTCGGCGGTCAGGCCCGGCCGGTCGAGGTAGCCCCGGGCCAGACCGGCTCCGGCGATGTAGAGCTCCCCCGGCGCGCCGGGCGGGACCGGGCGCAGCCAGCCGTCGAGCACGTAGCCCCGGGTGTTCCAGATCGGCTTGCCGACCGTGGGCGTGGCGCTGTCCTCGGTGCCGCCGCCCAGCGTGTTGATGGTGTATTCGGTCGGGCCGTAGAGGTTGTAGCCGAGCACCCCCTCGGCCGCCGCGAGCCGGTCCCACACGGCGGCCGGGACGGCCTCGCCGCCCAGCAGCACGAGCGGGGGGCGGTGCTCGCCGTCGAGCAGGCCCTCCTCCAGGAGCTGCTGCGCGTAGGTCGGCGTCACGTTGACGACGTCGATCCGGTGGCGCCGCAGGTACTCGGTGAGCGCCTCGGCGTCGCGCCGCAGTTCCTCGTCGCAGACGTGCACCTCGTGGCCCTCGATGAGCCAGAGCAGCTCCTCCCACGACATGTCGAAGGAGAACGACACGGTGTGCGCGATCCGCAGCCGCCGCCCCGCGGAGGCCACCACCGGGTCGAAGATGTTGGCCCGGTGGTTGAACTGCATGTTGGTCAGACCCCGGTAGGGGGTGACCACGCCCTTGGGACGCCCGGTGGACCCGGAGGTGTAGATCACGTACGCCGGGTGCTCCAGCCGTCCCGGCACGTCCCTGCCGAAGCCGGGCAGCTCCTCCGCGGTCAGCTCGGTGCCGGGCAGGCCCGCCAGCGTCTCCCGCACGGCGGGGTCGTCGAGCGGGATCGAGGAGCCGGGCATCGCCAGCCCGGCGGCGATGTCGCGGTGCGAGACCAGGCAGACGGGGGCGGCGTCGGCCAGCATGAAGTCGAGCCGGTCGGCCGGGTAGTCCAGTTCCAGGGGAAGGTAGGCGGCACCCGTCTTGAGCACCGCGAACAGCGCGACGACCATCTCCGCGGAGCGGGGCAGGGCGAGGGCGACCACGCGTTCGGGACCGGCCCCGTGCGCCTTCAGCAGCCGGGCCAGGCGGTTGACGGCGGCGTCCAGCTCGGCGTAGGTGAGCCGCGTGTCCGGCTGGGAGACCAGGGCGAGCTCGTCCGGGGTGCGCGCGGCCTGCTCGGCGAGCAGTTCGGCGATGGTGAGGCCGGGGACGAACCGCTCGGCCTCGGCCCAGTCACGGCGCAGCCGGTCGTGCTCGTCGGGCAGGAGCAGGTCGAGCCGGTGGCAGGGGGTCTCGGGCGCGGTGGCGAGGGTCTCCAGGACGCGCACGTACCGGTCGGTGAGCCGTCCGGCCTCGGCCTCGGTGAAGGCGTCGCCCCGGTACATGACGCGCAGGCCCGCGCCGGGCTCG
Source organism: Streptosporangium oxazolinicum (assembly GCF_039537505.1). Taxonomy (NCBI): domain Bacteria; kingdom Bacillati; phylum Actinomycetota; class Actinomycetes; order Streptosporangiales; family Streptosporangiaceae; genus Streptosporangium; species Streptosporangium oxazolinicum. The sequence goes on along the minus strand of NZ_BAABAQ010000009.1, from coordinate 308,411 downwards.
ACGACCATGGTGACCGGGTAGTGAGTGGCGTCGCGCACCTGGCGGCCGGTCACCCGCACGTCGCCGCCGGGGCCGAAACCGCGCCCGGTGGGCATGCCGGGGAAGTTCTGGAACACGAAGAGGGTGTCGAAGAGGGTCCCGAGGCCCGTCACCCGCTGCACGTCGGCGAGCGCGACGTAGGAGTGGTCGAACAGCTCCGACTGGAACGTCTGCACCCGCTCCAGGACGGTACGCAACGGGTCGGCCGCCGAGGCGCGCACCCGGACGGGGACGGTGTTGAACAGCAGGCCGACGACGGACTCGACGCCGTCGACGTCGGGGTGGCGGCCGGAGACCGAGACGCCGAAGACCACGTCGTCGCGGCCGGTGAGACCGGCCAGCAGCAGCCCCCAGGCGCTCTCGTACAGGGTGCCGAGGGTGAGGCCGGACTCGCGGGCGAGGGCGCCGAGCCGGGCGGCGAGGTCCCCGGGCAGCGCGCGGTGGATCTCCCCCGCGGTGGCGAGGTCGGCGGGGCGGCCGGCCAGCTCCGGCCTGAGCAGGGTCGGCTCGTCGAGCCCCTCCAGGCTGCGGCCCCACGTCTTGATCGTGGCCTGCCGGTCCTGCCCGTTCACCCAGTCGAGGTAGGCGTGGAAGGGGACCGCGGGCCGGGCGCGCTCGGTGCGCGCGTCGGTGTAGAACTCCAGCAGCGAGGTGACGAGCAGGCCGCCCGACCAGCCGTCCAGCAGGATCAGCTCGGAGGTGAGCACCAGCCGGAAGTCGTCCTCGCCCACCCTGGCCAGCGCGAAGCGGATCAGCGGCGGCTCGTCGGGGACGAACGGCCGGGCGCGCTGGGCCTCGACGAACGCCTCCAGCGCCTCCGGGTCGCCGGTCTCGGCGTAGGTCCAGTCGACCTCGAAGTGTTCGGGGACGAACTGCGCGGTACGGCCGCCGTCGGTGCGGAACCCGGCCCGCAGATTGGGGAACTTCAGCAGCACCTCGCGCGCGGCCCCGGCCAGCCGGTCGGCCTCGACGGGCCCGGACAGGGTCACCACGGCCTGCTGGACGTAGATGTCGCGGTCCTCACCGGCGAGCATCAGGTGGAAGAGCAGCCCTTCCTGCAGCGGCGACAGCGGCAGCTCGGCCCGCTCCCCCACCGGCCCGCCCGCCACGACCTCACCGGAGAGAACCGGCGCGTCATCGGACGGGGCCGTCGCGTCCGTCCCGGACGGGACCGTCACGTCCCCGGCGGGCACGTCGCCTCGCGCAGGCGTGTCACCTCGCGCGGGCGTACCGCTCTGCGCGGGCACACCACCTCGCGCGGGCGCGCCGTCGGAGATGGCCGCGACCCTGGCCAGGGCCTCGACCGTACGCAGCCGGAAGACGTCGCGGACGGTGAAGGGCAGGCCCGCGCGGCGGGCGCGTCCCACGAGCAGGGCCGCGCTGATGCTGTCGCCGCCGGTGCGGAAGAAGTCGTCGTCGGCGTTGACGCCGTCGCGCCCGAGGATCTCGGCGACGAGCCCGGCGAGGGCGGTCTCGGCGCCGGCTCGCGGCGCCCTGCCCTCGCGGACGGCGGGCTCGGGCAGCGCGCGGCGGTCGAGCTTGCCGTTGGGAGTGCGCGGCAGCCGGTCGAGACCGACGAGCACCGAGGGGACGAGGTGGTCCGGCAGGATCTCCCCGAGCCGGACCCGCAGCACGTCGAAGTCGAGGCCCGGGTCGCCCACGACGTAGCCGACGAGGCGCGGCCCCGAGCGGGCCGCCACGGCCGCCTGACGCACGCCGGGCTGCGCGGCGAGCACCGCCTCCACCTCCCCCGGCTCGATGCGGAAGCCGCGGATCTTGATCTGGTCGTCGGCCCGGCCCAGGAACTCCAGGGTGCCGTCGCGGCGGCGGCGCACCCGGTCGCCGGTGCGGTAGAGCCGCGATCCCGGCGGGCCGAAGGGGCTGGCCACGAACCGCTCCGCGGTGCGGGCCGGGTCGCCGAGATACCCGCGCGCCAGGCCGTCCCCGGCGAGGTAGAGCTCGCCGACCGGGACCTCGCGGAGCCCGGCGTCCAGGACGTACGCCACGGTGTTGGCGATCGGGACCAGCCCTCCGGCGCCCTCGGCGATCAGGCTGTCCCCGGCCGCCTCCGAGCAGCCGTACAGGTTGACGAGCCGGGCGGGGACCCGCTCGGCCAGGGCGGCGGGCAGGGCCTCGCCGCTGCTCACCCACGTGGTCACCGAGCCGAGGCCCCCGGGCTCTCCGGCCTCCCCGGCCTGTTCCCCGGTCTCCATGAGCGCGGCCAGCAGGCTTGGCACGACCGTCACCAGGTTCACCCCGTGACGGTGGATCAGCTCGGCCAGGGCGAGCGCGTCGGTGGCGGTGTCGTCGTCCGCGACGACGACGGTGTCACCGGCGACGAGGCCGCCGAGCAGCTCGGTGCTGCCGTCGATGAAGGCCGGTGAGCTCTTGGCGACCCGTACGCCGGTGGGGGCGAGGTCCGCGCCCCAGGCGAGCCGGTTGGCCAGCGCCCGCTGGGTGCCGACGACGGCCTTCGGGGTCCCGGTGGACCCCGAGGTGAAGATCACGTACGCGGGGTGGCCGGGGTGGACGGTGACCCCGGCGCGGGGCGGGGCGTCCGCGAGCGGCTCGTCGGCGCCGAGGACCAGCAGCGGCCTGACGGTGTCGAGCATCAGGTCGATCCTGGAGCGCGGGTAGGTCGTGTCGATCGGCAGATAGGCCGCGCCGGTCTTGAGCACGGCGAGCAGGGCGACGACGAACTCGGCCGATCGGGGCAGCGCGATCGCGACGACCTCCTCGGGACCCACCCCCACTGCGGCGAGCCGGTCGGCGAGGGCCTCGGCGCGCTCGTCCAGCTCGGCGTAGCTGAGCGTGAGCCCGCCACCGTCGCCGGGGACGCCACCGGAGACGACGGCCGTGGCGTGCGGGGTGCGCGCCACCTGCGCCTCGAACCGCTGGGCGACGGTGAGCGGGGCGAACTCGCGGGCGGTGTCGGGGCGCGCGGGCGGGGTACCGAGCGACGACAGGCGCCGCGCCGGGTCCTCGGTCGCCTGGTCGAGCAGCTCGCCGAGTTCGGTGAGCATGCCGGTGACGGTCTCGGCGTCGAAGAAGTCGGTGGCGTAGGCGACGAACCCCTCGATCAGCTCCTCGCCCTCGGCGAAGTAGATGTCCAGGTCGAACTTGACGCCGCCGGTCTCGGGCAGGAACGGTTCGGCGCGCACGCCGGGCAGCCGCAGCCGCACGTCCTCCAGCCGCTGGTGGACGATCATCACCTGGAACAGCGGGCTGCGGGCGAGCGAGCGTTCGGGGGCGAGCCGCTCCACGACCTGCTCGAACGGCACGTCCGCGTTGGAGAAGGCGGCCAGGTCGGTGCGGCGGACCCGCTCCAGGAGCTCGGTGAAGGTCGGGTCGCCGGTCAGGTCGGTGCGCAGCACGACGAGGTTGACGAACACGCCGACCAGGTCCGCGAGGTCCTCGTCGGCGCGGCCCGCGATGGGCGAGCCGAGTGCCACGTCGTCGCCCGCACCGGCCCGGTGCAGGAGCGCGGCCACGGCGGCGTGCAGGACCATGAAGACGCTGGTGCCGGTCTCCAGGGCGAGCCGTCGCGCCCCGGCCAGCGGCAGCCGGAACGGCGCGAGCCCGCCCCGGTGGCTCGCCTCGGCGGGGCGGGGCCGGTCGGGCGGCGGCGCGCTCTCCTCGGGCAGCCCGCGCAGCGTGCGCTCCCAGAAGTCGAGCTGGCCGGTGGGGGCCGGGGACTCGCTCCGCCAGACGGCGTAGTCGGCGTACTGCACGGGCAGCGGCGCCCAGTCCGGCGCGGTGCCCGAGGCGCGGGCGGTGTAGGCGCGCGACAGGTCGGCGAGCAGCGGGGTGAACGACCACTCGTCGGCGGCGGCGTGGTGCTGGAGCACGACGAGCACGGACTCCTCGGCGGAGACCCGCAGCAGGGTCGCCCGGATGGGCAGGTCGGTCCCGAGGTCGAAGACGTGCGAGGCGGCCCTCGTCTCGGCCGCGCGCAGCCGCTCCTCGGACCAGCCGCGCGCGTCCACCACGTCGAAGGCGGCCTCGCCGGTGTCGAGGACGCGCTGGACCGGCAGCCCGTCGGGGCCCTCCTCCAGCAGGGTGCGCAGCGCCTCGTGCCGGGCGACGACGTCGGCGAACGCGGCGCACAGCGCGTCGACGTCGACCGGCCCGTACAGGCGCAGGCCGAGCGGCAGCGCGTCGGCGGCCGAGGGGCCGCGCAGGCGTTCCTCGAACCAGAAGCCGCGCTGGGCGGGCGAGGCGGGGACGATCCCGGGCCGGGTCACGTCGCGGACCCTCGGCCGGGCGCCCCGCACCAGCCGGGGCGCCAGCGTGGCGACCGTGGGCGCCTCGAAGACGTCGGCGATGGTGAGCTCCGCGTCGAGCGCGGCGCGCACCCGTCCGGCGAGGCGGGTGGCGAGCAGGGAGTGGCCGCCCAGGGCGAAGAAGTCGTCGTCGATGCCCACCGCGTCCAGGCCGAGGTTCTCGGCGAAGACCGCGCACAGCGTCGCCTCGCGGTCGTCGCGGGGCCCCCGGCTCGACACCCGCACCTCGGGCGCGGGCAGCGCGGCCCGGTCGAGTTTGCCGTTGACGGTGCGCGGCAGCGCCTCAAGGCGGACCGTCGCGGCGGGAAGCATGTACTCGGGCAGCGCCTCGGCCGCCGCCGCCCGCAGGTCCGCGTCGTCGAGGTCGCCGTCCGGCACGACGTACGCGACGAGCCGCTTCTCGCCCGGTGTGTCCTCGCGGACCACGACGGCGGCCTGGGCGACGCCGGGGCAGGCGGCGAGCACGGCCTGCACCTCGGCGGGCTCGATGCGGAACCCTCGGATCTTCACCTGGTCGTCGGTGCGTCCCAGGTACTCCAGCGTCCCGTCACGGCCCCACCGGGCCAGGTCGCCGGTGCGGTACATGCGCTCGCCGGGCGGGCCGAGGGGGTCGGCGACGAAGCGTTCCGCGGTCAGGCCCGGCCTGCCCGCGTAGCCTCGGGCCAGCTGCGTCCCGGCGAGGTAGAGCTCGCCGGGGACGCCGACCGGGGCGGGGCGCAGCGCGGCGTCCAGGACGTACGCGCGGGTGTTGGGGAACGGCGTGCCGATCCCGGACGACGGCAGTTCGGCGGAGGTCGCCCAGATCGTCGCCTCGGTCGGCCCGTACACGTTCACGGCCGACGCCGCCACCGCGTGCAGGGTCGCGGCGAGCGCGGACGGGAGCGCCTCGCCGCCGACGAGCACCCGCAGGCCGCGCAGCGCGGCCGGGTCCAGCGAGCCCAGCAGCGACGGGGTGCCCTGGACGACGGTCGCCCCGGCGAGCAGCGCGCCCAGCGCGGCGGGGTCGCGCACGGTCTCGCGTCCGGCGAGCACGACGGTGGCGCCGCTGATCAGCGGCACGTACAGCTCCAGCGCGGCGATGTCGAAGGCGATCGTGGTCACCGCGACCAGCCGGTCGGCGGCGTCCAGGGCGAGGCGCTCCCCCATGGTGGCGAGGAAGGCGGTGAGCGCGGAGTGCGGGATGGCCACGCCCTTGGGCCGTCCGGTGGAGCCCGAGGTGTAGATGACGTACGCCAGGTCGCCGCCCCGGACCGGATGCGACGGCTCCTTCGTGCCGGGGGAGGCGTCGCCCGGGGTCAGCGTCTCGGTCCCCGGCGGGAGGAGGGCGGCGGTCTCCGGGGTCGCGATCGCGCAGAGCGGGGCCGCGTCCCGGATCATGTAGGCGAGCCGGTCGGCCGGGTGGTCCAGGTCCAGCGGCAGGTAGGCGGCGCCCGACTTCAGCACGGCGAGCAGCGCGACCACCAGGTCGGGGGTGCGGGGCAGGGCGAGCGCGACGACCCGGCCGGGTCCGGCGCCGCGCTCGCGCAGCAGCCGGGCGAGGGCGGAGGCCCGCAGGTCCAGCTCCGCGTAGGTGAGCGTGGCCCCGCCGGCGCCCTCGACGGCGACCGCGCCGGGGGTGCGGGCGACCTGCTCCTCGAACAGGGAGGTCACCGTCGTGTCCGGGACGGGGGTCGCGGTGTCGTTCCACCCCGCCAGCAGGGCGGACTCGGCCGCGCCGAGCAGCTCCAGGTCGGCGATCCGCAGGTCGGGACGGCTCACCGCGTCGCCGAGCAGCGTCTCCAGGTGGGCGAGGAGGGCGTCGACGCGCTCGTCGTCGAACAGCTCGCGCCGGAAGGTGGCCTCGACGGTCATCCCCTGGGACCGGACGAACGCCTCCAGCGACAGGTCGAAGTGGGTGGTGCCGTTGTGGATGTGCGTCCAGCCCGTGGTGACGCCGGGCAGGTCCAGCTCGCCGATCTCCTGGGCGAGGAACAGCAGCATGGTGTCGAAGAACGGCGAGCCGCCGCGCCTGCGGGCGGGCCGCAGCTCCTGCACGATCCTGTCGTAGGGCAGGGTCCGGTTCGCGAACCCCTCGGTGCAGGTGTCGCGGACCCGGCGCAGGACCTCGCGGAAGGTGGGGGCGCCGGACAGGTCGGTACGCAGCACGAGGGTGTTGCCGAAGTTCCCGGCCAGCCGCTCGATCTCGGTGTGCTCGCGGTTCATCACGGCCGAGCCGATCGCGATGTCGGTCGCGCCGGTGTAGCGGTGCAGGAGCACGGCGTGGGCGGCGAGCATCACCATGTACGGGGTGAGGTTCTCCCGCGCGGCCAGCTCCCGCATCCCGGCGGTGACGGCGTCGTCGAAGCGGCGGGCCCGGCGCCCGCCGCGCTCGGACGCGGTCGCGCCGCGCGGGCGGTCGGCGGGCAGGTCGAGGGGGGCGGGCGGCGGGTCGAGGCGCCGCCGCCAGTAGTCCATCTCCTCCGCCGGGTGCGGGCGGTCCTGCTCCCAGGCGGCGAAGTCGGGATAGTGGACGGTCAGCGTGGGCAGGCCGTGCGGCTCCCCGGAGACGGCGGCGCGGTACAGGGCCGACAGGTCGCGCGACAGCGACCCCCAGGTCATGCCGTCCCAGGCGATGTGGTGCACGACCAGGACCAGGGCGTACTCCTCGGTGCCGAGCCGGAGCAGTTCGAGCCGGATCGGCCGGTCGGCGCGCAGGTCGAAGGGGAGCGCCGCGAGCCGTTCGGCGTACGCCTCGGCGTCGTCCTCGGCGTGGTCGCGCACCGGCAGGTCGAGGGAGTCGTCGGCGACGACGTGCTGGAACGGTGTCCCGTCGTCGTTCTCGTCGTAGAGGGTACGCAGCACCGCGTGCCTGCGCAGGAGGGCGCGCAACGCCTCGCGGAGCGCCTCGGTGTCGAGCGCGCCCGACATGCGTACCAGCAGGCACACGTTGTAGGCGGGGCTCGCGGGGAACGTCCGGTGGTGCAGCCACATGCTCTGCTGCGCGTAGGACAGCGGGGCGGGTCCACCGGAGCGGCGTGGGGTGATGCGGTCCTTGTCGAGGCCGAGCCCCGCCTCGGCCATCATCCGCCGCATCAGTTCGCGCCGTCGTGCAACGTCCTGCTGCTGTTCCCGCACGCTCAACTCTTCCTTTGGGCCGGGGTTGGGGCACTCTGTCCTGATCAAGACTTAGGTTAGCCTTGCCTCTTAAATCGACACAAGGTTAGCCTTACCTAAATTGACTGCGGTTGTCCGGTTTCACGGAGGAGTGGGTTCGTTGTCCTTTGGTGTCCGCACGGATGAGATGCGCACTGAGGTAGTTGTCGAGAGCGCAACCGACCCATTGCGTCTGGTCACCCGCCTGGCCGGGTCCGGGCTGTTCGACGACTACACCGTGTACGAGCGGCCGGGCCTGTGGACCTTCGCGGGCGGGGTGGCGGGCGAGGTGATCCTCGAACCCGGAGTCGTGCGCAGCCGCTGGCCGTCCTCCACCGGCGCGCCGGACCCGGCCGACCCGGCGGGCTGGGCCGACGAGCCGTGGTCGGGCCGTCCGGCCGCGGCGCTGGAGGCGGCGTTTCGGGCCGCCCCGTGGCCGGTGTGGAACGCCTACGGCTGGATCGCGTTCGAGTTCGCCGCGCTCACCCCGGCGGGCCGGCTCGCCCACCTGGTCGTGCCGCGTACCGAGGTGCGTATCGAGGCGGGACGCGCGCTGGTGGTGAGCGCGGACGCCGAGGAGGCCGAGCGGGTCGCCGAGCTGCTGTCCGGCCAGGGCACGCCCGGGGCGCCGTCACCGTCACCGGTCGACGTGCGACCCGGCGGCGACGTCTACCGGTCACGGGTCGCCCAGGCGATCTCCGAGATCGACGCCGGGCTCTACGAGAAGGTCATCGTCTCCCGGCGGCTGCCGATCCCGTTCCCCGTCGACGTCGTCGCGACGTACGCGTGCGGCCGTGCCGCCAACACCCCGGCCCGCTCGTTCCTCCTCGACCTGGACGGTTTCCAGGCCGCCGGGTTCAGTCCCGAGGTGCTGGTGGGCGTCGACGGGCACGGCACGGTGACGACCCAGCCGCTGGCCGGCACGCGGGCCTTCGGCCGGGGTGAGAACGCGGACTCCGAGACCCGCCGCGAGCTGGAGAGCGACCCCAAGGAGATCTTCGAGCACGCGGTCTCCGTACGCGCCTCGCAGGACGAGCTGTACCGGGTGTGCGCGCCCGGCACGGTGCGGGTCACCGGATTCATGACGGTGAAGGAGCGCGGCAGCGTACAGCACCTGGGGTCGAGCGTCAGCGGCGAGCTGACGCCGGGCCGCACCGGCTGGGACGCGCTCGACGTGCTGTTCCCCGGCGTGACCGCCTCCGGCATCCCCAAGGCGGGGGCCATCGACGCGATCGCCCGGCTGGAGGAGCCCCGGGGCCTCTACGCCGGAGCCGTCCTCGCCGTCTCACAGGACGGGGCGATGGACGCCGCCCTGGTGCTGCGCGCCATCTACAGCGAGAACGGCCGCGCCTGGCTGCGGGCCGGTGCCGGTATCGTGTCCGGCTCGACGCCCGAACGGGAGTACGAGGAGACCTGCGAGAAGCTCTCCAGCATCGCCCCGTACGTGGTCCCGCGCGCCTGAGGGGCCACCCGTCACCGGGCCGGGCCCACCGGCGTGCCGATCCGTGATCCCGCGCGCCCGAGGAGACATCGCGGGGAGGCGGCACCCGCCCTCACGCGCCTTCCCCGCGCGTGAGGGCGGCCGGTGTCCGCCGCACGTAAAAGCGCCGCCACACGTTAAAGCGCCGCCACCACCCGCGCGAGTCTCCCGCCCGCAGGGACGCCCGGCACTTTCGCCGCCGTCACCACAGGCCTTCCGCGTGGAGGGGTTCAGCGCAGGCTCGCGACGAGCTCCTTCTTGCTGATCTTGCCGACCGGGGTGCGGGGGAAGGTCTCGACCAGCTCGACGCGGTCGGGCCACTTGTATCCCGCCACGCCGCGCTCCTTGAGGAACCGCTTGATCTCCCTCAGGGTCGGCGCCTGGTCCCGTACGATCAGGAAGGCGCAGGTCCGCTCCCCCATCACCGGGTCCGGGGTGCCGACAACGGCGGCGTCGTGCACCGCCGGATGGGCCAGCAGGTGGTTCTCCAGCTCCTCGGCCGAGATCTTGTCACCGCCCCGGTTGATCTGGTCCTTGTCACGGCCCTCCACGACGAGGTGCCCGGAGGGGAGCACCCGCACCAGGTCTCCGGTCCGGTAGAAGCCGTCGGGGGTGAAGGAGCGCACGTTGTGCTCCGGCGCGCGGTAGTAGCCGCGCAGGGTGTAGGGGCCACGGGTGAGCAGCTCGCCGACCTCGCCGGGGGCGACCTCGGCGCCGTCGGAGTCGACCACGAGGATCTCGTCGGCCGGGGACAGCGGTCTGCCCTGCGTGGTGTCGACCAGCTCGCGGGGATCGTCCAGCCGGGTGTAGTTGAGCAGCCCCTCGGCCATTCCCAGCACCTGCTGCACCGCGCAGCCCAGCACGCCGGGGACCTGCGCGGCCCGCTCGGCGGCGAACTTGGCCCCGCCCACCTGCAGCAGCTGGAGCGACGACAGGTCCTCCTCCGACCAGGAGGCCGCCTCCAGCCAGAGCAGCGCGATGGGGGGCACCACCGCGCACACCGTCGCCCGCTCCCGCTCGATGAGGGGGAACGCCTCGTCGGGCGACCCGGAGGGCGCCAGGACGACGGTGCCGCCCTTGGCGAACACCCCCAGCACGCCGGGGCAGGCGAGCGCGAAGTTGTGCGCGACCGGGAGCACCACGAGGTAGACGGTCTCGGAGGTGAAGCCGCAGACCTCGGCGCTGGCCTCCAGGTTGTAGACGTAGTCGCGATGGGTGCGCGGGATCAGCTTCGGAAGCCCGGTGGTGCCACCGGAGAGCAGAAACACCCCCACGTCGGCCGGATCGGGCCGCTCGTACGACACGGCCTCGGCACCGGGAGCGAGGCCGGGAGCGATGGAGGAGCCGAGGTCGGAGGTGAGGTCGGCCAGGGCGAGGAACTCCTGGGCGTCCCCGTCCACCACGACGTGCTCCACGGACAGCGAGCGGGCCAGGTCACGGTGGTCGAACCCGCCGTGCACGTCGGGGATGACGTACGCCCTGGCCTCGCTCAGCTCGCACAGGTAGCCGATCTCGCTGCTGCGGTGCGCGGGCAGGGCGAGCACCGGGGCGGCGCCGATCCTGACCAGGGCGAGGAAGACGACGACGAAGGAGGCGGTGTTGGGCAGTTGCACCACGACGCGGTCACCGCGCCGGATGCCCAGCCGCGCGAAACCGGCGGCGGTGCGCTCGGCGCGGCGGTCCAGCTCGGCGTAGGTCAGCCGCTCGTCCCCGGCCACGAGCGCGGTCCGCTCGGGGTCGCCACCGCTCAGCACGTCACCGAGCAGCCGGTCGCTCCAGTACCCCTCGGCCAGGTAGCGCGCCGCGAACTCCTCGGGCCAGGGGGTGAATCCCTCCACGGGTCACCGCCCCGCGATCTGGGCCACCGCGCCCGCGACCGGCTCGGCCGGGTCGGTGCCGAGTGCGACGACGCGGTTGGCGCCGTCCACGTGGACGACCCTGGGCCGGTGCGCCCGCACCTCCGCGTCGTCGAAGTTCCCGTACGAGATGATGATGACCAGGTGTCCGGGGTGGACCAGGTGGGCCGCCGCGCCGTTGACGCCGATGACCCCGCTGCCCGCCTCACCGGTGATCGCGTAGGTGACCAGGCGGGCGCCGTTGTCGATGTCGACGACGTGGACCTGCTCGCCCTCGACGATGTCTGCGGCGGCCATCAGCTCGGCGTCGATCGTGAGGGAACCCACGTAGTGCAAATCCGCCTGGGTCACGGTGGCACGGTGGATTTTTCCGTTCATAAGGACCCGCTGCACTGGTCTGTCCTCTTTCCTTAAGGTCAACTAAGGTTAGCCTCACCTTAGCCACTCCGCCCGTCGAGGAGAACCCCGAAGATATTGCGCCGTCTGGCCATGGACATCAGCCCGCGAAATCAGCGGAGGCCGTACGGGGGAACGGTTGGAAAACGGCCCCCTCTGTCAGATGGTGAGGGGTGACGGCAAAACCGTCATATCCCATGCCGACGTACGACCACCGGCGACGCCCGGCCGGCTGGCGGACCACCGCCCGCTCCCCGGAGGGGTCCGGAGGAACGACGAGAGGAAGAACATGGCTCAGACGTCCATCGCCCTCCTGCTGGCCGCCGCGCTGACCGGCGGCACCGCACCGGCGTACTCCGGCCTGACACCCGTGGAGACGCGGACGGCCGCCCTCGCACCGGTCTCGGCCGCCGCCCCGGCGGCGAACACGGTCAAACCAAATCTCCGCGCCTGCTACGACGGGAAGTGCAAGCTCACCCTCTCGAAGACGGTGCGGTTCCGGGTCAGCCCCCGGTTCGGCGTCACCCGGCTGTCCATCTCCTTCAACCGGACCTCCGTACGGGTGCGGGCCACCGGGCCCGGCGTGACCTCGCAGGCGGTGCTCGGTCTTCGCTCGACGGGGTCGGTCAACGGCATCGGCGTGCGCGTGGTGTCGCTCTCCGGTACCAAGGCGGTGCTGAGTCTCGCGCCCGTACGCCGGTGACCGAGCCGACAACCAGGCCGGTGACCGAGCCGGTGACCTCGGCCGTCCCGGCGGCGTGACCGCCGGGACGGCCGCGAGCCGCTAGCCGGGCTCCCCCGCGCCCAGGCGCTCGGTGAGCTCCTCCTCGGACATGCCCTCGACCATGAGCCAGATCTCGGCGACCGCCTCCAGCCTGCCGGGGGTCTCCTCCAGCTCGATGAACCGGTGGGCGACGCGCGACACGGTCCGCTCGGTGAACAACGCCCGCAGCGGGAGCGAGGAGGCGTCGAGCGCCTCGCGCAGCCGCGCGATGACGGTGGTGGCCAGCACCGAGTCTCCGCCGAGCGCGAAGATGTCGTCGTGCGCGCCGACCCTCGGCACGCCGAGCACCTGGCCGACGACCCGGGCGAGCACCCGCTCCAGCGCCGTGTCCGGGGCGGTGTAGGGCGTGCCCGTCTCCCCGGCCGCCGAGGCGACGAGGGCGGCGAGCGCCTTGCGGTCCACCTTGTTGTTCGCGGTGAGCGGCAACTCGGCCAGGGGCACCAGCAGGTCGGGGACCATGTGCGGGGGCAGCAGTTCCCGTACGTGGGCGAGCAGTTCCTCGGTCCCGGTCTCCCCCGCCTCCCCGGTGAGCACGACCGCGGCGGCCAGTCGCGAGTCGGCGAGCAGGCCGACGGCGCGGCGCACCCGGGGGTGGTTCTCCAGCGCGGTCTCGACCTCGCCGAGCTCGATCCGGAACCCGCGCACCTTCACCTGGTGGTCACGCCGTCCCAGGAACTCCAGCGTGCCGTCGGGCCGGTAGCGGGCCATGTCCCCTGTCCGGTACCAGCGGGTGCCCTCGTGGACGACGAAACGGTCGGCGGTGCGCCCGGCGTCGCCGCTGTAGCCGTCCGCGACCCCCGCGCCGCCGATCCACAGCTCGCCCTGCGCCCAGTCGGGGCGGTCGCGCCCGGCCTCGTCCACGACCCGGCAGGCCACCCCGCGCAGCGGCACACCGTACGGGACCGCCGTCCAGTCCGCGGACACCTCGCCGTCGACCTCGATCACGGTCGAGTGGATGGCGGTCTCCGTCGTACCGCCGAGCGCGACGAACCGGGCCTTCGGTGAGCGTTCCCGCAGCAGCGCGGGCAGGTGCGTGCCGACCCAGTCGCCGCCGAGCAGGACCAGCCGCAGGCTGGGCGCGGGGCCGGTCCGCAGCAGCATCTCCAGCACCGACGGCACGCAGTTCAGCACGGTCACCGACCACCGCTCGACCAGCTCGGACCAGCGGGTGGCGTCGCGCCGGTCGTCCTCCAGGGGGATCGCCACCGCGCCGCCCCGGGACAGGAGGGCGAACAGGTCGAACACCGACAGGTCGAAGTCGAGGGCCGACACGGCGAGCGACACGTCCGCCTCACCGATCGAGAACCGCTCGACCAGATCGCCGATCGTGTTCATCGCGGCCCGGTGCGAGACCTCGACGCCCTTGGGCTCCCCGGTGGAGCCCGAGGTGAACAGCACGTAGCCGACCTGGCCTGGCGGGACGGGCACCGGCCCGTCCAGCGGCGCGGGGTGCGTCACGGCGGAGGTGAGCGAGACCGCGACCCCGGCCGTCTTGAGGATCCTCTCCCGCCGGGCGGCGGGCTGCCCCGCCCCGACGGGCACGTACGCGGCCCCGGCCGCCAGCACGCCGAGCACCGCCACGACCTGGTCCGGCCCCTTGGGCAGCTCGACCGAGACCCGGTCTCCCGGCCGTACCTCCCGCTCCACGAGATGGGCGGCGACGCGCAGGGCGCGGTCGGCCAGCTCGCCGTACGTGAGCGTGCCGTCGGTGCCGTCGGTGCCGTCGGCGTTCCCGGTACCCCAGTACAGGGCCGGGAGGTCGGGGGTGCGCCGCGCCCGCGCGAAGAACTCCTCGTGCAGCGTCCGCGCGGGCAGCGGCGGCTGGGCGTTGAGCTCGTGCCGCAGGCGCAGCTGGTGCGGCGAGGCGCCGATCCGCAGCGGCTCGTCCCAGTCGGCGTCCGGCGCTCCCAGGCGGGTGATCGCACCCGTGTAGGCGGCGAACATCGCGTCGGCGACGCCGTCGGGGAAGGCGGGGTCGCGCACGTCCCAGTTCAGCAGCAGCCCGCCGGAGACCTCGGTGACCTGGGCGTCGAGAAGCACCTGCGGCCCCTGGGAGATGATCCACTCCGGCTCCCCGAAGCTGCGCCGCGCCCGGTCGCCGAACAGCTCGCCGAGGTTGAGCGCGCTGGTGTAGACGATCGGCGCGAGCACCTGCTCGCCCCGCGAGCGCGACAGGTCGCGCAGCACCTCCAGGCCGGAGTAGTCGCTGTGCTCACCGGCCGTGTGCAGCAGTGCCTGCAACTCGCGGGCGCGTTCGGTGAACGGCAGCTCCCGCGACAGGTCGGCCTCCAGCAGGATGGAGCCGGTGAAGTCGCCGACCAGGGCGTCCACGTCGGGGTGGATCGGCTCGCGGTGGAACAGCGGCAGGTTCAGCAGGAAGCGCGGGGTCGCCGACCAGGCGCCCATCACCTCGGCGAAGACGGCGGCGAGCGCCATCGCGGGGGTGACGCCCTCGCGGTGGGCGCGGGCGATCAGCCGCTGCCTGTCCTCGGGGGCGAGCCAGTGGTGCTTGCGGACGACCCGGTCGCCCGGCTGCGGCACGACCGGCAGCTCGGGCGGCCCGGACAGCTCGCCGAGCCGCTCGCCCCACCAGCGCCGGTCGCGGGCGCGGGCCTCGGCGCGCGGGTCGGCGGCGAGATAGCGCGCGTAGTCGTAGCCGATCGGCGGCAGGCTCTCGCCCTCGTACAGCGCCGCGAGGTCGGCCAGCAGCGTGCGGTAGCTCATCGCGTCGGCGGCGACCATGTCGACGTCCAGGTGCAGCCGCGCCGCGCCGGACGGCAGCAGGCTCAGCCGCGCGTCGAAGACGCGGCCCGTCTCGATGGGGAGCCGCTGGGTGGACATCTCGGCGCGCAGCCGTTCCAGCTCCTCGCCGGGATCCGGCACCGCGCGCAGGTCGTGCACCGTGACGGCGGGTCCTGGCCGCTCCGGCAGGACGCGCTGGGTCCCGTCGTCGGAGATCGCGACCCGCAACATCGGATGCCGCTCGACGAGCGCCACGAGGGCCGCCTCCAGCCGGGCGGGGTCGATCTCGCGGCCGTCGAGCTCCACGTAGAGGTGCGCGGCGACGGAGCCGAGCGACTGGCCGGAGTCGCGGCCGATCCAGTAGGCGTGCTGCATGAGCGCGAGGGGGAACGACCCGTCCGGCTCCGCGGATCCCCGCTCGGCAGCGAGGTCGGCACCGGGAGTGGAGGCGCTGTCGAGGTCGGCACCGGAGGCGGAACCGGGCACGGACGT
This sequence comes from Streptosporangium oxazolinicum, assembly GCF_039537505.1. Lineage (NCBI taxonomy): Bacteria > Bacillati > Actinomycetota > Actinomycetes > Streptosporangiales > Streptosporangiaceae > Streptosporangium > Streptosporangium oxazolinicum. The sequence continues at coordinate 293,207 of NZ_BAABAQ010000009.1, read as the reverse complement.
GGAAGCGGAGCCGGGGTCCGGGCTCGGTGCCGGATGCGGCGCGATGGCGCCGCGCTCGGCGAGGAGTTCCCACCACTCGGCCAGCGTGGGCCGCCGCGCGAGTTCGGCGAAGCCGATCTCGACGCCGAGGCGGCGCAGGCGGCCGGTCAGGCTCATCAGCTGGATCGAGTCCATGCCCAGCTCGATGAGGTTGTCGTGCGCCTCCACCTGCTCTCCGAGCAGTTCTGTCAGCGAACGGTGCAGTTCTTCCCTGGTCAGCACAGAGCTCCCCTTAGGTCAGGTAAGGCTAACCTAATTTAGGAGCGTTCGAGCGTCAACGCGCGTCTCGTGACGACACCCCATGCCCCCGGTCCGCCGCCACACCCTCACCTTCACGCCCGCCCTCTCATCCCCTCGGTCGACAGCAGCCAGACCAGGTAGACGCCACCGAGCACCCCGGTCACCACACCGACCGGCACCGCGACCGGCAGGTGCAGCGTCACCAGGTCGCTGAGCACGAGCAGTGCCGCGCCCATCAGCGCGGCCGGTACGAGCTGCGTACCGGGCCTGCGGGTGAGCCCGCGCGCCAGCTGCGGCGCGGCCAGCGCGACGAACGGGACGGGTCCCACCGCCGCGGTCGCCACCGCCACCAGTCCCACCCCGATCACCACGAGCGCGGCCCGCGTCCGCTGGACCGGTACGCCGAGCGCCTGGGCCGCGTCGTCCCCGAGCTCGCCCATGCGCAACCGGCCGCCGAAGGCCAGCGCGACCGGTACGAGCACGGCCACGGCCAGGGCGAGCGGCCACGCGTGCTGCCAGCCCCTGCCGTTCAGGCTGCCGGTGAGCCAGAACGCCGCCTCGTACGCCTCGCGCAACTCGGCGCGGGTGACGAGGTAGGCGTTGAACGCCTCCAGCATCGCGGCCGCGGCGACCCCGACCAGGACCAGCCGGTAGCCGTGCACCCCGCCCCGGTAGGCGACCAGGTAGACGACGAGCGCGGTCAGCACCGCGCCGAACACGGAACTGGCCGCGATGGCGGCGGTGCCGCCGCCGACGACCAGGATCTGCAGCAGGGCTCCGGTGGCCGACCCCGTGGTGAACCCGATGATGTCGGGGCTGCCCAGCGGGTTGCGCGTGATGCTCTGGAAGATCGCCCCGCTCAGGCCGAGTGCCGCACCGGCGAGCAGGCCGGTGAGCGCCCTGGGCAGGCGCAACGTGAGCACGATGAACTCCGTGGCCCGGTCCCCCTGCCCGGTCAGCGCCCCCACCACCTCGGTGACGGGGATGGGGAAGTCGCCGCTGCCGACCACGGACACGGCCGCCCCCAGGGTGGCGGCCACCAGTACGGCGCACACCGCGACGACGCGCGGCTCCCACCGCAGGGACGTCGTCCCGACGCGCAGGACACGACTCGTGCTCACAGCTGGGGAACCCTTCCGCGACGGACCATCAGTGCCAGGAGGGGGGCGCCCAGGAACGCGGTGACGATGCCCGTCTCCAGCTCGCCGGGCGCGGCGACCACGCGTCCGGCGACGTCGGCGGCGAGCGTCAGCACCGGCGCCAGCAGCAGCGAGTACGGCAGCACCCAGCGCTGGTCGGGACCGACCAGCGCCCGGACCACGAAGGGCACCGCCAGCCCGACGAACGCGATCGGTCCCACCGCCGCCGTGGCGGCGCCGCACAGCACCACGACCGCCAGCGCCCCCAGCGCGCGGGTCCGGCCCGGCTTGGCGCCCAGTGCCCGCCCGGTGTCCTCCCCCAGGGCCAGGGCGTTGAGCGGGCGCGCCAGACAGAGCGCCAGCACCACCCCCACCAGCAGGAACGGGCCGATCTGGACGAAGAGCGCGAGGTCGCGCCCGGACAGCGAGCCCACCTGCCAGAAACGGAAGCTGTTGAAACTGCGCGGGCTGAACAGCATCATCCCCGCCGTCAGGGAGCTGAACACCGCGTTGATACCGGCCCCGGCCAGGACCAGCCGCGCCGGTGTGGCGCCGGACCGGCCGCGCGACCCGATCAGGTAGACCAGCAGCGCGGCTCCGGCGGCCCCGAGGAACGCCGCCCACACGTAGACGAGGACGTCGTCCACCCGGAACAGGCCGATCACCGTCACGACCGCCACCGCGGCGCCGCCGTTGACGCCGAGCAGACCGGGTTCGGCCAGCGGGTTGCGGGTCAGCGCCTGCATGAGCGCGCCCGCCAGTCCGAGCGCCGCCCCGACGGCCACCCCCAGCAGCGTGCGCGGCAGCCGCAGCTCCTGGATGATCAGCGCGTTCTCCGAGCCGTCCGGGGAGAACACCCCGGAGAAGGCCTCGCCGAGCGGGATCTGCTTGGCACCGATCACGATGCTGGCCAGCACGGCGAGCAGCAGCAGGCCGCCGAGCAGGCACAGACCGGCCAGCCGTTTGGGGAGATACGCGCTCTTTGCGGGAGGAGGCACGCGCTTCAAGTTAGCCTAACCTTACCGGGACGGCGACGAACGGCCCGGACGACTCCCCGCGCGGGGTCTCCCCGACCCGGGACGCACGTCCGCGTCCGGCCCGCGACCGTCCATGGGAAGGGCACCGAGGCACCAAGAAACCACCGGACACGCGCGGCGGAATCCGTACGCGAACCGCGGGTTCCGTACCGTGCACGAAGGCGGCCACGCCGGATCGGGCGGCGGCGACCCCCGCATCCGGAACGACCCACTGCGGTACGGCCTTATCTGGAATTTTCCGAATTTTTCCGGAAATGGAGGCACGCGTCGCTTCAGGTGCCTCCATCGCGCGAAGCACGACAATGGAGATGGTGACATGACACGTCCGCCGGTCCCGCCCTTCACCCTCGACACCGCCCTCCAGAAGGTACGGCTGGCGGAGGACGGCTGGAACACCCGCGACCCGGAGACGGTGGCCCAGGTCTACACCCCGGACTCCCACTGGAGGAACCGCGCGGAGTTCGTCGACGGGCGGGACGCGATCATCGCGTTCCTCCGGCGCAAGTGGACCAGGGAGCTGGACTACCGGCTCATCAAGGAACTGTGGGCCTTCGACGGGAACCGCATCGCCGTACGTTTCGCCTACGAGTGCCACGACGACTCCGGCAACTGGTTCCGCTCCTACGGCAACGAGAACTGGGAGTTCGACGAGGAGGGACTGATGCGCACCAGGCACGCGTCCATCAACGACCTGCCGATCCGGGAGGAGGATCGCAAATATCACTGGCCCCTGGGGCGCCGCCCGGACGACCATCCGGGACTGAGCGACCTGGGCTTCTAGGGAACGCTCACGGGCCGTGGGCAGGATCCGCGAGCTCCGCGTCACGATCCCCCGCCGCCGAGATCACCGGCCGCCGCGTCCGGCACGCCCCGGCCCGTACGACCCGGCGGCACGAAGGACCTTGGTCCCTACCTGCGAGGTCGCGAGGGGACTAACGTTCGAGACATGATTCGCGTGTTCCTGGTCGACGATCACGAAGTGGTACGGCGGGGCGTGGCCGCGCTGCTGGAGTCCGAGGGCGACATCGAGGTGATCGGCGAGGCGGGGACCGCGGAGTCGGCGGTGGCCCGCATCCCGGCGCTGCGGCCGGACGTCGCCGTCCTGGACGTACGCCTGCCCGACGGCAGCGGGGTGGACGTGTGCCGGGAGGTCCGCTCCAAGGTGCCGGATCTGGCCTGCCTGATGCTCACCTCCTTCGCCGACGACGACGCCCTGTTCAACGCGGTGATGGCGGGCGCGTCCGGCTACGTGCTCAAGCAGATCCACGGCTCGGACCTGGTCGGCGCCGTGCGTACGGTGGCGGGCGGCCAGTCGCTGCTGGACCCGCAGACGACCTCGGCCATGCTGGCACGGCTGCGCGAACAGGCCGCCCGCAAGGACCCCCTGGAGGCGCTGACGGACCAGGAGCGGCACATCCTGGAACTGATCGGCGAGGGCCTGACCAACCGGCAGATCGGCGAGCGGATGCATCTGGCCGAGAAGACCGTCAAGAACTACGTCTCCACCATGCTGTCCAAGCTCAGCATGGAGCGCCGCACCCAGGCGGCGGCCCTGTCGGCGCGGTTGAAGGCCCGCAGGCGGAGCTGACGGAACCTCGGCCGCGCCCGGCGGGGCTCACCCGGCGTCCCGCGAACCCCCGCCGTCCCGGCCCTCACCGTCCTGACTCGTCACCGTCCCGGCCATTACCGTCCCGGCCGTCGCTGTTCCGGTCGTCACCGTCCCGGCCCTGTCACCGTTCCAGTCGTCGCCGTTCCGGTCGTCACCGTCTCGGCCGTCGCCTTCCTAGTCATCGCCTTCCTGGTCGAGCGGGACGCTCCACACCAGCCGGGTGCCGCCCCGCTCCGGTGTCTCGGTGGCGAGGAACCCGCCGAGGTCCTCGGCCCGCTCCTGGAGGTTGCGCAGCCCGCTGCGCCTGCCGCCGGTGGGAAGGCCGACGCCGTCGTCCGTCACGACGAGGACGAGCCGCTCCTCGCCGAGTTCCACCGACACCTCCACCCTGGAGGCCCTGGCGTGCCGCACCACGTTGGACAGCGCCTCACGCAGCACCGCCGGCAGGTGCTCGGCGATCGCCTGCGGAACCCCGCTGTCCAGCCGTCCCTCCATGGTCAGGCCCGGCATGAAGCCGAGGTGACCGCGCGATCCCTCCACCAGGGTCACGATCTGGGCGCGCAGACCGTCGTCGCCGTCGCCGGGAGTCTGCAGGGCGAAGATGGTCGAGCGGATCTGCCGGATGGTGCCGTCCAGCTCGTCGATCGCGTTGCGCAGCCGCTCGGACGCCTCGGGCCGCTCGACGAGCCGTACCGTGCTCATCAGCGTCATGGCCACCGCGAACAGCCGCTGGATCACCACGTCGTGCAGGTCCTTGGCGATCCGGTCGCGGTCTTCCAGCAGGCCCAGCCGCTCGGCGTCCATCCGCCCCTCCGCCAGCTCCAGGGCGATCGCGGCCTGCCCGGCGAAGGAGTGCAGGGTGCGCAACTCCGCCTGGTTGAACGGGACGCGGCCCTGGCGCTTGCCCAGTGACAGCACGCCCCGCACGCCTCCCGCCGCGCCGATCGGCACCGCCGCCACCGGGCCGAGCGAGGCGTACTCGGCGATCACGATCGGGATCTCGGCCTCGGCCGCGTCGGTGACCATGAGCGGCTCGCCGCCGGTGAACGCCATGCCCGCCAGGGACCCGGCGACCGGGGCCCTCGCGTCGGCCACCCGCTCGTGGTTCGTGCCGTCGGCGACGACCGCCCCCAGGACCCGGCCGGTCTCGTCCGGCAGCAGGACCACCGCGATGTCGGCCCCGACCATCTGCCGCGCCCGCCGCGCGATCAGCGTGAGCACCCGGTCGGGTTCGGCGCCCGACAGCAGGCTGGTGGTGACCTCCGCCGAGGCCTGCAGCCACATCTCCCTGCGGCGCGTCTCCTCGTACAGGCGGGCGTTCTCGATGGCGACGCCGGCCGCGGTGGCCAGCGCGGTCACGATCGCCTCGTCCTCCTCGTCGAACTCCCCTCCCCCGCGCTTCTCGGTGAGGTAAAGGTTTCCGAACACCTCCTCGCGCACCCGGACCGGCACCCCCAGGAACGACCCCATCGGCGGGTGCCCCGGCGGGAAGCCGTAGGACGCCGGATGGTCGGTGATCCGGGCCAGCCGCAGCGTCTGCGGCTCCTTGATCAGCAGACCGAGCAGACCGAGCCCGCGCGGCCAGTGCTCGATCTTGGCGATCTCCTCCTCGCTCAGCCCCACCGGGACGAACTGGACGAGCGTGCTGTGATCCCCGGCCACGCCCAGCGCGCCGTAGGTGGCGTCGACGAGGGTGGTGGCGGTCTCCACGATCCGGCGCAGCATGGTCCCCAGGTCCAGGTCACTGCCCACCGCGACCACCGCGTCCAGCAGCGCGTGCACCCGGTCGCGGGTGGCGAGCACCGCCTCCAGGCGCTCCCGCAGCTCCTCCAGCAGCTCGTCCAGCCTCATGTTCGGGATCAATGGCCCCGGCTCGCCCTTTGCCATGCTCCCGAGTCTGCCACCGGCGCGCGCGACCCCCCACCTCCCGGTGGCACTCGGCGTGTGGTCACCAGCGCCGTGGCCCTCGTACGCGAGAACCCACCCCGGCCGGGGTGGGTTCTCGCGTACGTGCCCGTCGCTCACCTCAGGATCGGCAGACGCCGCACCAGCGGGGTGCGAGCCCACGGCGCGCCCGCGCCGAGGGTGTCACCCGCGTTCGTCAGGGCCAGCCCGGCCAGTACGGCGGCGTAGATCAGGTGGTCGTCGAGGAACGGGTTGGTGTCCAGCGGGAGCGCGGCGGCCCACATGAGCAGCAGCATCAGACCTCCGGCGACGGCGGCGATCCGCATGCCGACGCCGAGGACGAGGGCCGTGCCGACGCCCAGCAGGCCGATCATGAACAGCCAGTCGACCCACGCCTGCCCGGCCAGGCCGCCGAAGATCCCGCCGAGCGCGTTCTCACCGGCTCCCTTCAGGAAGCCGGTGGTCGGGCTGCCGCCCGCGATCCAGGCGCGCTCCGCGGGGGTGGCGAACCCCCAGCCGAACGTCTTGTCCAGGAAGGCCCACAGGAAGATCCAGCCGAGGCCGATCCGGGCGACCGCCCAGACGTAGGCGGCGGGCCAGGGTCCGGTTCCGGCCGGACGGGCGTCCACGGGGACCCCGCCGGCATCGGTGTGATCGTTGCGCTGATACCCCTTGGTGCCCCTGGTGACCGCCATGACCGCTCTCCTTGGTTGCGACGCGCTCTCCTGCTGTGGTTCAAGCACATCGTTTTCCGGGCTCTCGCGGCAGTGCCGTACGGCTCGCCCCCTCGGCCCGGAAGCCCCCGCGCCAAAGGACTTTCGGCCCTCGCCGGCGGACGCACGACGCACGCACGCGGCGTGCGGCGTGCGCCATGCGACGGACAGCGGACAGCGAGCGGTCAGGGGGTACGGAGGAACGTGACGCGTTCGGCGGTTTCGATCATCTGACGGGCGAAGGCGGCCGAGTCGAAGGTGGAGAGGGACACCGGGGACACGCCCAGGGCCGTCGCCATCGCGTTCGCCAGGGCCGTGACGGGCACCGTTCCGGACGCGCCGAGCGTCTGGGGCGGGACCGACGGGCCCGGTGAGCCGTCGGCGGCCCGGAGGGTCTTGCCGAACCGGCCCGCGGCCGGGCCCTGCGGCGGTGGCTCCACGCCGAAATGCTGTTCCTCCGGGGGCTGGCGCAGGTCGAGGCGGCCCAGGACACCTTTGAACAGGCAGAGCAGGACCGTCGGGGAGAGCCGTTCGAGCCGCAGCAGCGGCAGCGGCGCGCTCTCGTCGGCCGAGGCGTACCCGTCGATGAGCAGCCCCGGGTAGCCCGGCACGAGGTCGGAGCGGATCAGCGCCCCGGTGATCTTCGAGGTGTCCACCGGTGGCGGCCGCAGCCGGTCCCGGTCGGCGTCGGCCCTGGTGACCCGCCCGACGCTCGTCGCCCCGTCCAGCAGGTGGGCGATCCAGCGCGGGTCGAGCTGGAGGAACCTGATCGTCTCGACGGGCAGCAGCCGCTCGTCCGGCACGAGATACCGGTAGGGCACCCCGCGCAACCGCGCGAGGTCGTCGAGGAAGGACTTCACGTCGTCGGGCATCGTGTCGTCGATGTCGGCGATCTCCAGCGGGTGGCCGGACGGCTCGTCGCGCCCGTCGGCCATCGCCCGCCGCCGCTTCCAGGTGTAGACGCTCCTGGCCACCGTGGTGTGCTGGAGCGTGAGCAGCCGTCCGAGCTGCCAGGCCGCGGCGTAGCCGATGTCGAGCATCCCGGCCGACGGGTGGTAGCGCAGCAGTTCGTCCGGGGTGCGGACGCCGAAGCGCGTGTCGGCGGAGGAGTCGCCGGTGACGAACGGCCCCCGGTACCAGGACGCCGTCCGCCCGCCCTGCCGCAGCGTGTGCGCGACCGGCACGTACCCCTGCCGCAGGAACGGCTCGGCCTCGGGCACCCCGCTGTCGGGCAGCCGGAAGGGCCGCCCCCCGTGGGCCAGCGCCCGGACCAGGTAGGGGAACGTGAGCTCCTTCGACACGCAGGCGAACCGCCAGCTGGCCAGCGTCACCAGGCGCACCAGCGCGCCGGGCGTGTCGGGTCCCGCCCCGAACCCCGAGTCGCCGTAGCGTCCCTCGATCGAGACCAGGTGGACGGTCGAGGAGACCCCCGGGGCGGGCAGCCGGTTCGCGATGACGACCGCGCTCTCCTCGCCGGCCCGGCGTACGTGCGCGAGCCGTCCCAGGTCGTCCAGGCTCGGCATGATCGAGACCAGCAGGGAGCGCGGCACGTCGATCACGTTCACCGGGTCGGTCGCGTTCTGCCCCCGTTCCAGGGTCGGCGCCGGGATGAAGGCCCCGCCTGAGGCGAGCGTCCCGAGCGTGACGGTCTTCCGCGGTGGCTGCTCGTCCCCGCTGAACACCAGCAGGGCGAGCCAGGGCGGTGCCGTCGCGGAGGCACCGTACGCGCTCCGTTCCCACGGCAGCGTCGCCCGGTCGAGCACCACGTGGGGCAGCACGGCGGAGTGCTCGCCGAGGCCGCCGTCCGGCGGGAACACCGACCGCACCGTCTCGGGCGGCAGCGTGAAGCGGTCCCCGGACACGCTGAACGACCGGGTCGTCTCGAAGGAGGTGGTTTCCACCCTGGTGGCCGGGGCGACGCTCCGCAGTTCCTGCGTCGCCTTGATCGTGTAGTCGCCCAGCGGCAGGGACGGCCGCCGGTACGCCAGGAAGGTCAGGTCGTCAGCCATACGAGCCCACCTCGGGGGCCTGGAGGAAGTCGGTCGCGCCCAGCCCGTTCAGGTCGACGCGCAGGTCGGGCAGGAGTTTGCCGGCGATGGCCGAGCGGGCCTGTGCCCCGGCCGCGAGGTTCAGCGCCTGGCCGGTGGCCCGTCTGAACGCCGGCAGCGCCGTCCAGGAGAAGGCCGGGTCGCTGGACAGGGACGTGGCGGCCTTCAGCCTCGACAGCGGGAGGCTCTGGGTGGTCGCCGGTTCCCGTGGCGGGTTCGGCCGGATGACGTACCCGGTGAGCAGGTTGTCGCGCAGCGCGGGCTTGCCCAGCGACGGGGTGAGCTGGTCGCCCCACAGCGCCGCGGGCAGGCTCTTGCCGACCGGGTCGAAGCGGAAGGCGGAGTTCGCCGTGTCCTTGCCGCGGGTGATCGTGATCGTCTGGGTCGAGGTGAACGTGCCGGGGGCGGCCCCCACCGGCGCGATCCCGAACGGCGCGGCCCCGGTCGTGGCCAGCGCGGTCCCCGCGGACGTGGCCGAGGTGGCGGGCACGGCCGAGTCGACGAGCAGTTCCAGCTCTGCCGGGCTGACCGTGCCCAGGTGGGTGCCCGAGGAGTCCTTCGGCGAGCCGCCGCGCAGCACGACCGTGACGCCATCGGTGGTCTTGGGCAGTTGCGCCGTCCTGAACCGGCTCCACGGGACGGGTTCGGCCGACGCGCCGGACGAGGACCCGAACGAGATCGTGAAGGAGATGACGTCCAGGTCGATCGTCGCCGTCCCGCCGAACTCCGGCCCCCAGAACCGCACGTCGGTGCCGACGTGCGCGGTGATCGTGTGGGTGCCCAGGAAGGTGAACGTGTAGGAGGCCCCGACGGCGATGTGCAGCCCGGCCTCGTAGTGGTAGGGCTGCCAGGCGATGAGGAAGTCCACCGCCGCGTCGAACCAGGCCCGTAGCGACCCGTCCTCGTAGACGGCGCTGAGCGCCGCCCCGGCCATCAGCGCGCCCGGGGTGAGCGCGTAGTAGGCCGAGCCCTTCATGCTGAGCTGCGGTGTGACCTGCCAGGAGAACCCCAGGCGCGGGACGGCCGGGTAGTGGGCGGGCACGGTGAAGTTCGGGTGGTAGCCGCCGACGCTGAGCACGAAGTCGCCCTGGTGCTCCTCGCCGAACCAGGTGACGAACGCGAACCCGCCCGTGAGGCGGCAGGCCCGCGACAGCAGGTAGGAGTTGGACGTGAGCTGCGCCAGCAGCGAGAAGTAGCCGTCCTCCGGCGCGAACGTCGCCTTCAGGGCGAGCTGGATCTCCGCGATGGGCGTGACCCCCGCCTGCGCCGCGTCCGCCACCGGCAGGACCAGGGTCGACAGGCCCAGCACGTTCATCTCGAACCGGTGCCCGAACTGGGCGGTCACCAGCAGGAAGGAGTCGATCATCTTGAACGAGGTGAAGTGGATTCCCGCCGCGAGGAAGAAGTCGCCGGGTGAGGGCGGCAGGTCGTCCTCCAGGCGGGACAGCTCGGTCGCGAGCGTGCCCGGCAGGACCGCGCCGACGGCCTCGGCCACCAGCGGGAAGTCGGCGATCTTCTCGACCGGCGGTGCGACGATCCTCCGGTTGTAGCCGAACCCGGCCGCGATGCCCTCGACGAAGAAGAACGCGGGCCCGCCGATCGGGTAGTCCAGGAAGGCGTACACGAACAGCGACGGCCCCTCGGGCAGCTGCATGTAGGAGCCGAGCGCGCCGACGGTGAACGCGTCGGTCTCGATGACGGCCTTGCCGCTGTAGGCGGGCAGGCTCTTGCCCTCGTACGTCACGGTGTTCTTCAGGAACGCCCCGCTGACCTTGACGGGTCCGCCGCTGTAGGAGACGGCGAGCCCGGCCAGGTCGAACGTCGGCAGCGCGGTCGGGTTGGAGAGCGACACGCCCGCCGACAGCCCGTCGCAGGCCAGCGTGAGCCCGCCCGCCGAGATCGACGCGTCCACCAGCACGGCCAGCCGCGCGGGCCGGTCCGGCACGTGCTCGTAGGCCAGCCCCACCCGTTCGACGTGGACCGGCCCGAAGTCGGTCTGCGCCTTGTACCACAGCACGTCGTCGGCGGTCTTGGCCTGCGTCGGCGTGACCTGGGGTGGCGTGCCGACGGGCAGCGTGACGGCCCGCTCCAGCGGCCCGAGCCGCAGGTGCCCGCTGAAGGCGAACCCCGGGGGATACTCCTTGGACTCCAGCTTCGCCGCGTCCGGCGGCAGGATCGCGTTCAGCGCGGTGACCTGCTCGGGGGTGAGCGTCCCGGTGGTGGCCAGGATGCGCAGCGGGTCGAACCCGACGACCTGGTCCCCGGTCAGCCTCGGCCCGACGACGGGCAGCTTGGACAGGTCCACCTTCGCGGTGAGATCGACCTCGAAGACGTGGGTGTCGCCCTCGACGGCGAGCAGCGCGTCGTCGACGCCCACCACGATGTCGTCCGGGACGTCCGCCGCCGCCGAGGGCACCAGCGCCGCGACCAGTTCCCTGACCGTGGGTGCGGTGCCGCCCCGCCGGTAGGTGGCCGCGAACCGGTTCGCGCCGGCCTGCTGGGCGAAGTGCACCCCGAAGTCCAGTTCCAGTCCGGGTCTCACCAGGACCGCGATCGCCCCGTCGTACGTGCCGGCCCGCGTGTCGATCGCGACGGCCAGGTCCACCTCGGTCGTGTCGATCGGGAAGCGCATGCCGGCCGTGAAGAGGAACCGCACCGGCTTGGTCGCGAAGGAGGCCGCCAGGTCGTGCACGGTGAGCCCGGCCAGCGGCGCGGGCAGCGGCGGCGCGCCGAACCGCGCCGACAGCGAGTCGATCATCTCGCCGATCGGCAGCTGCTGGCCCGGCCTGCTGCCGCCCTCGAACTCCCAGCCTTTGACGGCGTCGTAGGTCGCCGAGACGTACACGCCGACGGAGGAGACCAGCAGCGCCGCCGAAGAGGCGAACGTGATGTCGTCCTGGATGTCGAAGGCGAACCTCAGATCCTCCAGCATCACGCCTTCGACGATCTCCCACTGCCCGTCCACCTCCAGCACGCCCGAGGCTGTCAGCGGAATCGCCCCCGACGGAAGCCGCACCGACAGGTCGAAGTGCTCGACCTTGAGGTCGGGCAGGTGGGTCGCACCGGTCTCGTTCGTGAACTCCTGCCAGACCTCGCGGATGTTCAGCGGCGGGTCGCCCTCGCGCAGGGCGCCGCCGAGCGCGAGGCTGTCGCCGGCCCCCGCGGTGATCTCCAGGGTGCCGTGCTCGCCGATCCCGAACAGGCCGGCCACCGCGACGGTGACGCGGGCGTCGCCGAGCGGGTCGTCCACCCGGAAGGTGAGGTCCACGGCCTGCACGACGAACAGGTCGAGATCCCACTCGTGCGACGTCTGCAGGGTCAGCGAGACGTGGGAGACCATCCGGGTGGCCTTCGGCGTGACCCGGACGGTCAGGTCGCGGGGCACCACCGGGGCGGTGACCTCGAGGTCGACCGGGATGTCCAGCGAGTCCTGCCCGAGGAAGGCGACGATCTCCTCGAAGGCGGCCTCGCCCAGCTCGCCGAGGTCGGCCTTGAGCACGAGGCTCTCGCCCCAGCCCATGATGTCGGCGCCGATGAGCACCTGGTGCGTCGTGCCCGACGCGGTGAACGGGATGGCACCGGTCAGCGCCACCCGGCCGCGCGGGTCCATGTCGCCGGTCGCGTAGTTCAGCCACGGGTCGGCGAAGATCTCGTACCGCAGGCCGGTGAGGGTCACCAGCCCGAGGTCGAGGGTGTGGCCTTCGGGCCCGTACAGCACGATGTCCGGGACGGGCGTGATGTCCAGGCCCAGCCCTTCGATCTCGGTGACCATCTCGATCTCGCCGGTCACCGCGTGGACCGCGCCGGGCATCATCAGGTCCAACGGCGCCATCGGGGTGGTGATGATCAGCGTGCCGGTGAAGGCGAGCCCGGACGGGGTCAGGTGGAGCACCGGGCGCCGGAACCGGAGCGTCTCGAAGAGGGTGGCCTTGAGCACGGGGTAGGCGGTGACGAACGTCCAGGTCTCGTCGCCGGTCCCGGTGATGTCGGCGGTGACCGCCGAGCCGTCGGCGGTGAACGTGGCGGTCACCGCGAGGCCGGTGAACGGGCCGCTCGCGCCGGTGCCCGTCACGGTCATGCCGTTCGCGAGCTCGGTGCGCCCGGTGACGGCGCCGAGGGTGAACCGTTCCCCGAGGTGGGCGGACAGCAGGGCCGAGCCGAGCGCCGCGACGTCCAGGTCCAGGGCGGCGCCCCCGGCACGCAGGGCGGCTTTGAGCTGGTCAGGCGTCATTTCGTGTTGTCCTTGGCGAGGATCGAGTACTGCCAGGTGCCGCGCGAACCGGTGATGTAGATGGGCAGCGTGGTCTTCTCCGACTCGGGGAAGTAGCTGTTGAGCTTGCCCTTGGACCAGAAGTACAGGGTGTGCTCGGGGATCTTCTCCGCCTTCTTCATCACGTCCTTGTACCGGTCCAGGACGGCCTCGGAGGGCAGGTGGTGCATCCTGATCTGCTTGCCCGCGCTCACCAGGAGCTGTTTGGGCTGGACCGCCCTCACGTACGCGGGCAGGGAGGAGGTGTTGTCGCTGGCGTGATGGCTGGCGGTCGCCAGGTCGACGCCCTTGATCCGGTCGGCGTGGTAGTCCACCACGTACTGTTCGGTGTTGAGGGTGGCGTCCCCGGACATCAGCAGCTTCTTCTTGCCGAACAGCTCGATGAGCACCACCAGGCTGCCCCGGTTCGCGGGCGTGCTGTGGTCCTTGTGGGCGATCGTGTTCACGTTGCCCGACAGCAGCGAGATCTTGCAGTTCGGCTCGTCGAGGATCAGGATGCCGCCGTCGCCGTCGAGCACGCCGCCCTCGGGCGGGTCCTCGTCCTCGTCCGGCTCTGGGACGGTCTCGCCGTTGAGCTCGATCACCTGGTCGCCGCCGTTCTCGTGGTGGTCCACCTCGAAGATGAGGCGCTCGTCGGCGGCGTGGTTCAGGATCCAGGCGCTGGTGGAACCCTTGGCGTAGGCGGCCCGTGGCTTGCTGTGGTAGACCTTCAGGAACTCGACGCTGTCGTCCATGACGGCCGAGAGCTTGTTGTAGTGGTCGGCGTCGGGATGGGTGAGGATCAGCAGGTCCACGGTGTTGCTGCTCTTGAGGAACTTCGCGTGGTTCAGGGTCCCGCTGATGATCCGCCGCAGGGCCTCCCGGTCTCCCGCCGTCTCCTTCTCCTCGTCCTCGTCCTCGTCCTCGCCGGCGTCCGGCAGGTCCTCGTCGTCCGTGATCACCTCGCGGTACGAGTCGGAGCCGCAGTCGACCATCACGATCCGGCCCTCGGGGGTACACATGATCGTGCAGTCGCCCTGGCCCATCTGGATGAACGCGGCGTGGAAGTTGACGTCGTTCCTGGTCCCGGCCTTGGCGGCGGGCCGGTCCGCTATCTCCTTGGCGCGCGCCGCCGCCACGGCCTTGGCCCGCTTCCTGGCCTCCTCCGCCTCCCTCTGCTTCTTCTTGTCACGCTCGTCCTTGGTCTGGCTGCGCGTCGAGACGCTTCCGTAGCCCTTGCTCGCGCTCTTGATGTCCGTGCGGTCGCGGGAATTCTTCGGCATGTCACACCTGCTCGGGAGGGAAGGTCTCTAGTAGGGGAAGTCGATGCGCCAGCGGCCCTGGTTGATGCGGTTCTTCTGCCGCCAGGTGTAGACGTAGCGCCGGTCGTTGTCGCGGGGCTCGTAGTCGGCCGCGTAGGCGTACTCGCCCTGCTTGGTGTTGTAGAGGTCGAACTCCAGCTGGCCCGCGGCCAGGCGCTGCAGGATGCGCAGTTCGCTTTCGCCGATGGTGATGCCGCCGATCCGGAGGTTCCGGCCGACGAGGGTCCGGGCGAGGATGTCGATGAGGTCCTCGGAGGGGATGTTGCCGTCCTTGAACGCGATGCCTTCCGGGCGGCCCTCGATCCGGTGCCAGAACTTGCTGGCGTGGTGGAAGCGGATCGTCGGGTACGTGACGGCCGCGCCCGGCGTCTCCTGCTGGAACAGCTCCAGGTACAGCGTCTGCCCGCTCGCGCCCTGGTCGGTGTCGCGGCGGAGCTGCAGGTGGTTGTTGGCGTTCTTGACGGTCACCCTGCCGTCGCCCGGCCCGTTGACGCCGACGTAGAGGCGGCCGTTCCCCGCGGTGACGTCGCCGATGCGCAGGCCCGAGCCGATGACCGTCTTGGCGGTGATGTCGACGAGCGTGTTGCCCGGGGCGGGCCCGTCCTTGAACAGGAACCCCTCGGGGCGGCCCTCGATGCGGTTCCAGAACTTGTGGGCGTGGTGGAAGCGGATGCTGGGGTAGGTGACGGCGCCCCCCGAGGTCTCCCCCTGGAAGAGCTCCAGGTACACCACCTCGCCGACGGCGCCCGCCGAGGTCTCCCGGCGCAGCTGCAGGTGCGTCCCCGACGACTCCCCGATCGTCATCCGGCTCTCCAGCGGCCCCGTGGTGCCCACGGCGACGCGGTTGCCCAGGGGGTTGATCGCCAGCGGGAGCCCGGAGTGCGACTGGATCCAGGTGTACTCGTTGGCGTAGCCCAGCCGCAGGTTGTGCGCGGACTTGCGGCCGATCACCAGCGCGTCGCCGTTGGCGTCCTGCGGGGTGTGCACGATCTGGAACCGCGCCTCGATCTTGTCCGCGGCGATGTTGACCCCGGCGGAGGAGCTGGTGAACAGCAGCGGGGTGCGGTCCACCGTCACCGTCGCCGAGCCGTCGGCGTAGCCGGGGATGTTCTCGTACTCGACGAGGATGGGGGCGTGTCCCGGTTTGGGCAGCGCGAGGATGTTGGTGAGTTCGAGTTCGATGTACTCGCCGGGGGCGAGCACGGTGTTGGCGGTGGGCGTGATCTCCCACGTCCTGACCTTGTCCGGGCGCTTCCTGCCGTTCCAGCGGGTGCCGGTGACCGAGAACCCGACGCCTCCGGCCGCGGCCACCTTGGTGAGCGCCCAGGGCGTCTTGTCGGCGTCGGCGCCGCTGTCGGCCTCGGCGTCGAAGGAGATCAGGAACGTCGAGACCGGCAGGTCCTTCCGCAGCTGGATGCCCTTGCCCGCGCGCATCGTGTTGGCGATGTGCAGCTTCAGCCTGTTGGGCGTCGTGCCGTCGCTGAGCACCCGGTCGCCGCCGACGAGGCGGATGTCCAGCGGGATGTTGTGCAGGCCCCGGTGGTTGATCACGTCCAGGTACTGCACCCGGGTGCCGGTCAGCGGCATGGTCTGGCCGGAGTATCTGATGTTCTTGTACTCCAGCTCCACCTGGGTGCCGTGGGTGCCGTCCGTGCCGTCGGCGTTGAGGCCCGCCACCTCGACCGAGACGACGCCGTCCGGTGGGATCGGCCTGGCGTTCTTCCACTGGAAGTACAGGGCCGTGCCGTCCGCCTCGGGCACCATCGCCCAGTCGGCGGAGTTCAGCGTGGGGGTGATCCCGGTGGCGAGCGTCCCCTTCCGCAGGCGCAGCGCGAAGTGGTACGTGCTGGAGGACACGCCGGTGAGCGGCATCGCCTCCACCGTGCCGCGCGAGCTGTTGGTGAGCCGCAGCGTCATCGTCTGGAGCTTGACGTCGTCGATGTACAGCACCGGCTGGTCGTCATCGTTGACGAAGGCGAAGTCCAGCGGGTGCGACCGGACGAACATCTCCAGGGGCGGCTCGTCGTCGGCCATGTCCCGCAGGATCTCCGCGGCGCTCAGCGCCCGGTCGTACACCCGGAACTGCGCGATCAGCCCGGTGTAGGCCGACGTGCCGTTGCCCCAGCCCAGGCAGAAGTCCTCCCGGTCGGCCACCCGCGCCGCGCCGCGCAGGCCCCACTCCCCCGCGAGCCCGCCGTCCACGAAGATCCGCGCGGTCACGCCGTCGTTGGTGATCGCGACGTGCTTCCACGTGTTCGGGGGGATCGAGCCGGCGCCCGAGCGGTGGCTGTCCAACCCCCGGTTCAGGGCGTAGAGGTGTTCGAGCTGCCCGTTGCTCTCCAGGCGCAGCCGGATGTTGGGCGACCGCTTGCCGAACACGGCGGTGGTCTGGCCGCCGGGCCAGTTGATCCACGCCGAGAGGGTGTAGGTGGTCAGCCCGAGGAGCGGCTGGCCCGCGGGCACGACCGCGTACTGGTTGCCGCCGCCCAGGCGCAGGCAGGCGAACTTCGGGTCGGTGACGACCGTGGGCGGCTCGACGAAGGTGCCCGTCAGCTGGTTGGGACCGCTGTCGAGGACGGCCTTCTGCGGGGCGAGGGCGTCCAGCGGCCAGTGCAGGACCAGGGAGTCGCTCATCCGTGCCTCTCCTCGGGGACCGAGGCGAGGCCGAGCTGGCCCTGGGCCTGCTGCTGCACGGTGGCGACCAGTTCGAAGACCTGGGCGTAGGGGAGTCCGCCGAGCGCGTCGAGGATCTGGTTCACCTCGGGGAGCGTCAGCGTCAGGTTGATTTTCTGCATCAAGGGGTTCCTCTACTCGGTGTTCTGAACGTGGCGTTCTTAACTCGGCGTACGAGCCTCGGTGTCCGGGACTCGGCGTCCGGAATGGGCTACTCGGTGTCGGGGACGAGCGTCAGCCAGCCCTCTCGGGCCGTCGGCAGGGCGGGGGCGCCCGCGTCGTCGTGGACGGGGTCCAGCGGCCGGTCGGTCCAGGCCGACGGGGTGCGCTCGCGCCAGCTCCACCGGTGCCCGGGGACGTCCGGCACCGGCAGCGCCAGGCTGTCGCCGTCCAGGAGCACGGGCGCGGTGAACTCCGGGACGCGCAGCGCGTCCATCGCGGCGCGGTACTGCTCGGCGGGCAGGGTGGCCGTCTTGCCGGGCAGGAAGCCGGACGTCACGTGGATCGGGGCCCGGGGGTCGGCCAGCAGGGTGAGCGTGCGCGGCGGCACGTCGATCCCGACGGTCAGCGGCGGCGCCGTCGTGACGGGCAGGAAGTCGCCGAGGCCGAGGAACAGGCCGGGCTCCTCGCGCCAGTACCCGATGAGCCCGTCGTTCAGCCGGTCGGCCGTGCCGACCCGTACGGGCAGCGCGACGTCCGGGTAGCCGTTGGAGTCGCGGGTGCTGCGCCGCATGTCCTGCCGGAAGACGTTCCAGTCCTGGTGGACGGCGGGCGGCCCCATGATCTGCAGGTCGAGTTCGGCCCGCAGCACGGCCAGCGGCCGGGCGGTGAGCACGTCCAGGCTGTGGTCCTCGGGTTCGACGCCCGCCGTCAGCGTGTCGAGGGTCGACAGGAACGCCGCGAACCCGTCCGGGCCGAGCGCCTGGATCCGGGTGGCCACCGCCCGCAGGTGCGCGTTGCCGATCCCCGGGATGCCGGTGACCGTACTGCCGGGAGAGGGCAGCCAGCGGGCCAGCCCCGCGTTGGACGGCTCCGGGCTCGCGGTGATCAGGCCGAGCTGGGTGCCGTCGTCGGCGTAGAAGGCGAGGCCGTCGTCCAGGTCGTCGGGGACGAGCCACCCGCACACCGGGGAGGTCACCGGCACGTCGTTCATCTCGCGCAGCTCGTGGTCGGAGTCCAGCCAGCGGAACGACAGCCGGGACGGCTGGGCCAGCCTCGGCGGCATCGCGGCCCAGCCGGGACGATCGGGGACGCGCATCCGTGTCGTGGTGGTCGCGGTCTCGATGTCCACGTCGCAGGCCAGCCCGAAGTTGTCGACGATCCGCAGCCGGTTCAGGCGCATCACCCCGGCGCGGATCGGGTTGAACCCCGACAGCGGCTCCGGCGCGTGCCGGGTGTCCTCGCCGACGGCCCGCGCGACGTCCGCCGCGAACCTCTGGTAGCCGGGGAAGCCGAGCGGGTCGGCGATCGGGAGCTGGCGGGTGAGCCGCCGCATGAGCAGGGCGTCGTTGAAGCCGCCGAGCACCTGGGCGAGGTTGCCGCCCTCGTTCTCGGCCAGGTGCCGGTACATCGAGATGATCGTCTTGAGACGGGCGTCCTTTCCGTTCGCGGCGTACCAGGTGATGATCGTTTCGGGGGCCTCCTGGAAGTCGGAGGGGTCTGCCGTCGTCCCGTTCGCCTCGTTGTAGGCGGCGACGACGGTGCCCGCCAGGTACCGCAGGATGCGCGCCGACATCACCGGCTTCGCGCTCTGGGACAGGACCGTGGTGCCCGAGTAGACGCTCGCGGCCCGGGTCGGGGCCTCGTACCCGGGCCGGGTCCGCAGGTCCGCCTCACCGGGGGCGAGCTCGTAGGCGTCGGTGACGAACGTCGGCGCGTAGACGGAGTCGTCCGGGTCGAGGTTGTCGCCGCCGCCGGTGGCGAGGAACTCGACCTCCCAGTGCAGGAGCACCGGGTGCCACGGGTTGTGCGCCCAGACGTCCGGTCGCAGGCCGAGCGTGGGCAGCCCCCGCTGGAGCGCCGCGGGGTCGCGCGGGTCGGCGACCGAGAGCACCCGGCAGGGCAGCAGGCCGCCGGGACTGTCCGCGCCGTCCTGGCCGTGCCGGTCGGAGGGCGTGGCCACCTCGCCGGTCAGCAGCACGACCGGCTCGGCGGGCAGGTAGAAGTGCGGCGCCGGGACGGTGCCGAGGACGAACGTCGCGCCCGACGGCCCCGCCGTCTGGGTGTTGTACGTCGTCAGAGCGGTTTCGAGGGCGGTACGGGCCGAGGTGACGGCGTTCCTCGGGCGGCTCAGCAGGTTGGTCCGCTCGTCCAGGTGGTCGATGTGCCACTCAAGATAGGAGCGCACCTCGTCGGGGTCGGGGTAGCTCTCGCGCAGGCCCGCGTTCGGGTAGGCGCAGATCATGTACCTGTACCAGTCGGCGAACAGCTGCTCGCGCGTGCCGACCAGCGCCTCCTCGGCCCGGTCGAGGTCCTCCTGCGCCACGTTGAGCTGGTTGAGCAGGTCGCCGGCCTGACGCGGCAGGGCCAGTGCCTCGCGCCGCTGGCGGGTGGCGGCGTCCACGCCCGGGGCGTCCTCGCGGCGGATCGTCCAGAGCTGTCCCGAGGGCAGCGGCCGGAAGCCGTCGGCGTGCCGCTCCTCGGCCAGCTTGGCGCCGACGTCGAGCGGCTTGGCCTCCAGTTCGCCGGCGTAGGCCAGGGCTTCGAGCAGGTTCTCGGCCTCGTCGGGGGCGACCCCGTCGAGCACCGTCCCGAGGTGGGCGGCGAGCGCCTCGGTCGCGCTCGCGCCGACGAACACGCCACCTTCCCGGTCGCGCAGCAGCGGGTTGACGGTCCGCCCGTCCGGTCTGAAGATCAGCGACGCGTAGCACACCGTGGACGCCGGGCGGGCGCTGCCGTCCGGGACGCCCCAGCCGAACCCGTCCTTCAGCGCGGTCCGCCATCCGGCACCGGTGGTCAGACCGGCGAGGGTGTCCTGCGCGGCGGCCGAGAACCAGCCCGCGACCTCGTACTGGGTGCCGCTCGGCGGGCGGGAGCCGGCGAAGTCGGTGTCCTGGAAGCCGAACACGCTGTAGCAGCCCGGGTAGAAGGCCGCGAAGGCGGGATCGCCGTGCCCGATCGCCGTCACCTGCGGCAACCGGTCTCCGGGCAGGCCCGGCCGCCACGTCTCAAGGGGCACGGCCCGGCCGAGCCTGCGGAACGGGACGCCGCCGCCGGTCGTCGGGAACGCGACCCCGGCCGCGTTCGCCTCGCCCGGCGCGGCCAGGTAGTCGCTCTCGACCACCCAGGAACGTTCCAACACCCCGTCGCGGCGGCGTGTCACCAGCCACCGGTTGGGCACGGCGGGCACCCGCGTCTTCCCACCCTCCTGGACGAGCCGGGTCAGCGCGTCCGGAAGCGACCAGTGCAGGTGCACTCCGGGCCCGAGCAGGAAGTCCTGGTCCTCGAAGGGGTCCGGGAGGATCTCCTCGCTGAGGTACGGGGTGCCTGGCCGGACATCCCGTTTCGTGATGGGATCGACGTACGGCAACCGGGTGAAGTCCACCGGTTCGACAACTCCGACCTCGTCCTCCAGATAGAGCGCCGCCAGACGCACCGGAACCACGAGCACATCAGCCATTACGCCCCTTTTCGCCCCACTATCAGACCGACCGCCACACGATATCGACACGCACGATATTCCGGGAAGACCGAATTTTAGGGCTGTAACACGGGGAGAATTTCTCCACAATTACCGAGAAGCCTCATTCATCTACCTTCCCCGAAGGTCGAATCCACCCTTCAAGCACTTCTTGCGGCCCTTCTGAGCTGTGCTTACAATTCACGTCACCGATTCTCACGAATTCGCCATTCGCCGCTCACCCCTCCGTCGGCCAACCCGCCAAAGGGGACGCGAAACACCGGTGTAACCTTTATGCACCCCTTATGTGACCCCGTTTATCCGTACGACGTCACCCGTCGTTTCCCGGTCCGGGTTCGCGGTCGACAAACAGCCCTCATGTCCCCTCCGTGAACACGTCGGAGATCTCCGCGACGGGACGGCATTCCGCCCGCGCGTCACCGGCGTGCGTCATCGCTGTGCGTTGTCGGCGTGCGTCCGCCCACGGGACGCCCTCGGCCACGGAAACGGCCCCCGGCCGATGAAAGCGGTCGGGGGCCGATCAGCCGTGCCCCGCCGCCCGCGGACCGGACGACGCGGCGTGGCGCCTCTATGTGATCGCGGCCGGAGACCCGGAGATCTCCTCCGGGCATCCCCCCCTCCTTCGAAAAGGGAAACCACGGGGGGTCAGAGGGTCGGGGGGTCAGAGGGGGTCAAGGGAAGGACGTCACCCGGCTCTCGACTCGTGCGAGACGCCGAGATGCGCTGGAACCGCCGAACCCGCCGGGATCACCACCTCACGCCATGCCGGACCGGGCGGCGTCTCCCCACGCGGGCCGACCCCCACGGTTTCGAGCGCCCTGCGATAGGCGTTCATCTGCTCCTCCGGCGCCCCGGCCCGGCCCCAGAGGTCGCCGATCTCGCGCCAGAGCCTGGCGGACTCCCGGTCGACGAAGGAGGCCACGGAGGCGACCGGGTCGGCGAGCAGCTCCTGCGCCCTCGCCAGCGCCGGGCCGCCGTCTTTGGAGCGTGCCAGAGCGAGTTCGGCCAGAACCACGTGCGCCATCGCGGGCACCGTCCCGCGTACCCCGGTGAGCAGACCGAGAGCCTGTTCGGCCAGGTCGGTGGCGGCATCCTCGTCGCCGGAGCGCAGCCGCACGCGAGAGAGCACGACCAGGCCGCGGGCGTGCTCGATCGTCCCGGGTGACAGCCGCGAGAGAATCCCGGCCGCCGAGGCGGCGAACTCGACCGCCCGGTCGAGGTCGGCGTCCTCGGGACGCACGGTGGCGGCCCACGCCCAGCGCATCGCGCTCCGGACGTAGCGGACGGCCATCCGCGCGGGCCGTCCGGCGGCGATGGCGTCCGCCGTGAGCCGCGCGGCGAGCGCGGAGTCCTCCTCCTCCACCGCGGCCGTGGCGGCCCGCCACAGGCTGAGAACCTCCGGCTCGCGGTCGACGGCGTCGGGCAGGGAGGTGGCGGACAGCACGCGCTCGACGTACGCGAGGTCGATCTCCGTCTCGGCGAGCACCGCGGCGAGGTCGAGGGCGAGCTCCCCCTGGTCGAGCCCGAGCCGGTCGGCCTGGGCCAGGGCCTCCCTCCCGAGATCCCGGGCGCGTAGCGTGTCACCGGCGCGGTGGTAGCAGCGGCAGAGCGCCACGGCGAGTGGCAGGTCGGCGAGGCGCTCGGGATGCGCCGCGACCTCCTGGCGAAGCCGCTCGTAGGCCTCGACCGCCCCCGCCGTGTCCCCCTGGGCCTCCAGCGCGCGAGCCCGGCCGTACCGCGCCTGCGCGGCGAGCGTGGCGCTGTCGTCACTCGCGGCCTCGGCCGTGTCGGCGAAGAGTCCGGCCGCGACGACCGGGTCCCCGTGGCACAGTTCGAGCTCGGCCTGACGCAGGGCGAGCCCGGTGTCGACGCGCTGGTGCGGCTCGATCCCGTGGAGCAGGAACTCCATGCCGCACCCGAGCCGCTCGGCGAGCAGGCGTGTGACGACCGGCGTGGGGGTTCGTTTTCCGGACTCGATGAGCGAAACATAACTGTCAGACAGGTCTGGCCCGGCCAACTGCGCCTGGGACATGTGCCTGCTCAACCGCAATCCACGGATGCGGTCACCGATGGTTGCTTGACCGGCCATCACCAGAGCCGTTCCGTCGGCGGCACGATGAGATCCACGTCCCACTCCTTACGCACGGTTTACTGTTAATTACAGTAGATCGTACTGCCCTTCCCGGCCTGCGGGGCCGTGACGGCCGACCGTTTCACACGGGTTTCGCGGTAACTGTCGCCGGAGGGCGGAGCGCGCACCACGCGGCCAGGGCCGTACGCAGACCGGCGTCGAGGGAGGCGGGGTTCCCGTCGTCGGTGGCCCAGGCGATGTACCCGTCCGGGCGGATCAGCAGAACGGGGAGGCCGGCGCTCGCGGGAACGGCGTGGAGCACCCGCCCGTGCTGCGGGCTCGCCGCGTCGCCCGCGGTCACCGAGGCGACCGTGGAGTCCGAGGCGCCCTCGGGGGCCAAGAGCACGAAGCGCCCGTCCCGCAGTGCCTCGTACAGCCTCTTCGGCTCCCCGGCCAGGCGGATGTCCGGCACCCTCCGGCCGGCCAGCCGATGCGTTCCCGGAAGGGCGGGGTAGGAGACGCCCAGGCCGGACACGGTCTCGGCCAGCCAGCGGTTGAAAGGGCGGACCCGCTTCGCGACGGCCGGCACCACGGTGCGGGCGGCCCGCAGCCGCCGGTTGGAGCCCATGGCGACGGTGAACAGGGTGCTGCTGATCCGCATGACCTTCCTGCCGATCGGATACCGCTCGGCGTGGTAGGTGTCGAGCAGGCCGTCCGGCGCCCAGCCCCGGGCCTCGGCGGCGAGCTTCCAGGCGAGGTTGGCCGCGTCCTGCAAACCGGCGTTCATGCCCTGCCCGCCCTCCGGCGAGTGCACGTGCGCGGCGTCACCGGCCAGGAACACCCGGCCGACACGGTAGCGGAGAACCTGCCGCTCGTCGCCGCGCACCCTCGACAGCCAGCGGGCGTCGTGCATGCCGAAGTCACTGCCCATGACGCGCCGGGTGGCGTCGCTCACCTCCTGAAGGTTGATCCGCGCGGTCTCGGGAAGCTGCCGCCGCCGGTCCCAGGCGATGATTCGGTACCAGCCGTCGCCGTAGGAGGAGACGTAGGAGAAGCCCGCCTCGTTGGCGACGAGGGCCAGCTCCCGCTCCGGCCTCTCGGCCAGGCGGACGTCGGCCAGCATGACCGACTGCACGGCGCAGCGCCCGGAGAACGGGACGCCCAGCAGGTCCCTCACGGCGCTGCGCGCACCGTCGGCGCCCACGACGAACCGCGCGCGCCAGGTGCGCGTCACGCCGCCGACGCACACGTCGACGTCCACCCCGTCCGCGTCCTGGCGCAGCCCGGCCGCCTCGGCACCGCGCACGATCTCCACTCCGAGCCGGGTGGCGCGCTCACCGAGCACGCGCTCGACGTTGTGCTGCGGGGTGCACAGCAGGAAGGGGAACCGGGACGGCAGCCGGGACAGGTCGAGGTCCAGGCCGTTGAACAGCCGCATCGTCTCGACGATCACGCCGGTGTCGATCAGCTCGTCGGCGACGCCCCGGGCGTCGAGCTGCTCCAGCGAGCGGGCGTGCACGGCGAAGGCCCGGCTGAGCTTCGAAGACCGGCTGTCCCGCTCCACGACCGTGCAGGCGACGCCTCTCGCGGCGAGGTCCCCCGCGATCAGCAGGCCCGCCGGACCGGCACCAACAACCAGCACATCCGTGTCGAACGGCACCATCAGCGTCTCCAATCCCACGCGAGGCGGCTCCGTGGCGCGACCACCGGGAGAAAACCGGCGCTGATCTACCCCCGCCTTCCCTCCACGACGAGATCCGGCCTCCCGGGTCCGGCAGGCCGCCGCTCCAGCGCCCCCGTCCTTCGCCGCCGTCCCGTCCGGCCGATGCCCGTACGCCGGGCACATCGGCCACCGGCGGCCATCTCATGCTACGACCAGGCTTTTCACGGCCGGTCGGCGGCCGTCCCTCCCACCCTCGGCATGATCGGCATGATCGGCATGAGGTTCTAGCCCGGCCCGCCGCCACGGACCACAACCCCGGACGCGGACCGCGCCGGGGCCGCCCGGTTGGGCGCACACCGGGCCAGGACCTCAGGAACGGGTGAGGATCACCACCGGGATGTCGCGTGCCGTCTTGCGCTGGTAACCGGCGTACTCACCGTGGATCCCCACCATCTGCTCCCACAGGGCGGGCTTCTCCCCCGCCGTCGCGGTCCGCGCGACGGCGGTGAACACCTCGGCCCGCACCTGCACCTCGACCCGCGGCAGGGCCAGCACGTTGTGGTACCACAGCGGGTGGTCGTCGGCCCCGCCGTTGGAGGCGACGACCACGTAGGAGTCGCCGTCGCGACCGTAGATGAGCGGGGTCCGCCGCCTCAGCCCGGACCTGCGGCCGACGGTGGTCAGCAACAGGGTGGGCCTGCCGTAGTAGAGGTGGCCCTCCGCGCCGTTCGACTCGACGTACTTGCGAAGGTGCTTGGAGACCCAGTCGGTGGGGGAATCGGTGATCTCATCACTCATGCCGATCACGCTATCGGCCCACGGTGACACTCCTTGATCCGCTCCTCCGGTCGCGCGCCGATCCGGCATCGGCCTTCTCGCTCCCTCACTCCCTGGAATCGCACCGGGTGTGGCCGTCGTGCCAGGACGCCTGGACGAGCGCCCGTTCGGTGGCCGTGAGGTGGACCGCCGCGGCGAGCCACGCCCAGGCGTACCGGTCGCCGCCGGAGTCGATCAGGCGGCCGAACACATCGCGGGTGCGGCGGTCGGCCTCCTCGGTGAGCGCGGCGACGAGGGTCGCGGAGGTCTCGAAGCCCGCGCGGCGGAGCGGGGCCCGCTGGGCGAGGGAGTCAGCGCCGCGAGCGGACTCGGCGACCGCCCGCCGCCCTCCGGAGACGGCCAGCTCGACGAGGCGGCGCGCCCGCCACAGGGGCGAGCTCGCCACGGGGTCCGCGTCGGCCTCGGCATGCTCTTGCCAGGGCGGGCAGTCGTCGCGGGACGGGAGGTGGGAACCCTGCAGGCGGTCGTACCCGAGGTCGGCGCGGTCCAGCCACTCGGCGGGCAGGCGCAGGGTGGGCCCGGCGCCTGGAACCGGCCCGACCGCGAGCGGGCGCAGGGTGGCGGCCCTGCCGGGGTCCAACCGGCCGATCACCCGTACCCGCAGTCCCGGTCTGGACGCGAGTCGCCGCAGGTTGTCGACATGGGCCAGCTCGGGGTGGGAGTCGGCCGGTACGAGCCGGATCAGTGGTCCCCCCGCCCGTCCCGCCACCGGGTCGGGCGGAGCCGGTTCGGAAAGAGGGACGGCACCGGAAGGCTCGGGTGACACGGGGAGCGGATCCGATCCGACGCGGTCCAGCTCACCGCGATCCGACTCACTGCGATCCGGCTCACCACGGCCCGATCCACGGCTCGGCTCACCGTGGCCCGATCCTCCGCGATCCTCTTCCGTGGACGGTGGTAGCTCGCGGGCGAGCAGCCGGTCCCCCTCGGCGCCGACGATCACCAGGTCGCATCCGACCAGCGGCTGTCCCGCTTCCCCGCCGTCCTGCGGATCGCTCCACCAGGCCCCGGCCCCGGAGAACGTCGCGTCGGCCGCCGAGGCGAGCGGCTGGGCGAACAGGGCGGCCAGCGGCCCCTCCGACCAGGACAGTCCCGCGACGGGATTGGCCCGCACGCCGCGTCCCGCGCCGAGACGTCCGTCCGGGGAGATCGTCGCGCCGGAGATCAGCAGTCCTCCCCGCGCCAGCTGGGCGTGGTTGACGGCCGCGGCTCCGACGGCGACCGTGGCGGTGGCGGCGCCCAGGGCGCGGGCCGATCCCCCGGGCCTGACGTCGGCGACGGAGAACCGGCTGCCGTCCTCGGCGACGAGGTGGGTGACCACTCCGCCGTAGCCGGTGGCGCTGATCACCGGTTCCCTGCAGACCCCGTACACCCTCAGTCCCTCGCCCTGCCGGTAGGCGCGGCGCGCGGTTCCCACCAGGGCGGGATCGGGGTCGGCCGCCGCGAGCCTGCTCGCGGTCAGCAGGAGTTCCCGGAGCGCGGAGACCAGGTCGGCGAGACGGTGGTCGTCATGGCGCGCGCGAGCGGCCCGCAGTTCGCGGACGACGCGGAGGGCCGCGGCCTCGGCCCGGTGCAGGCCCGCCACCCGGGCCGTGTGGGCCGCGCGGAGCAGCTCGGCCTGGGGCACCGCTCCGGCACCGGGCACCCCGCCCGCGAGAACCCCGGCGGCGGCGTCCCACAACCCGGTCGCGGCGGCCACCTGCCCGGCGTTGGGCCCGGGGAGCGGGGCGGGGTTCGAGTCCGAGGCGGACCCGGAGGCCAGGACGGGACCAGGGCCGGAACCGGGGCCGGGGGCCGGGGAGGCACCCGTCTCCGTGACCGGGGTCGCTTCCCCGCCGGAGACCGGGACGAGGACCGCGCCCGGGTCCACGGTCGTATCCGAGCCCGCACGCGAGCCCGGCCCCGTGTCCGCGAGATCCGTGTCCGCGAGCGGGTCCGGAGGCATCTGCGGGGCGGGGTCCGCGACCGGGCAGGCGCTGAGGACGGCCGCGCGGTGCAGGCAGCGGGGTGCGAGCAGGCAACCGCACCGGGCCGCGCCGGGGTCGGCGATCGTGCCCGACGGTCCCGGCGCGAGGGTGACCGTCGCGTCTTCCCCCCAGCTGACGGAGATGTTCTGACCGTCGGCGGTGATCGGGAGCCCGGCGCACCGCTCGATCGCCGCGTCGAGTTTCTTGCGCAGCCGGGGTGTGAGGTCCTCCACGGCCGAGGCGACCACGTGCGGCTCCACCGGCGGCAGGTGCCCTGCCGGGGAGGCGGCGGAGGCTGGGGGGTTCAACGGTTTTCTCCTCGGAGACGGTCGCCCACCCAGCGGGCGAGGGCAAGCGGGCTGAGTGCGGCGACGGGCATGCCGGCCGCGACGAGCTGCTGGGCGACGGGCACCGAATATCTCGGGGCTCCGGCGTCGTCCAGGGCGGCGCAGCCCAGCAGGTGCACGCCGGAGGAGACGAGGGAGCGGACCTCGCCGAGAAGCCCTCCGAGCGGGTAGCCCTCCTCGAAGTCGCTGACCACCACGACGAGCGTGCGACTCGGCACGGTGACCAGGGAGCGCGCGTGGGCGAGCCCGGCGGCGATGTGCGTACCGCCGCCGACCCGCACGTCGAGCAGCAGGGACAGCGGGTCGGCGACCCGGTCCGTCAGGTCGATCACGCCGGTGGAGAAGGCGAGGAAGTGGGTGGAGAGCGTGGGAACGCCTCCCAAAACCGCCGCTGTCAGCGCGGACCAGATCACCGACGCCTCCATCGAGCCCGACACGTCGACCACGAAGATCAGCCGCCAGTCGGCCTCGTCGCGTACCCGGGTGGTGAAGACCGGTCGTTCCGGCACGACGAGGAGCCTGCCGTCGCCGGTCCGGCGCGTGTGCGCCAGGTTGCCCCTGAGGGTGGCGGGCAGGTTGAGCCGTCCTCCGGGGCGGCGGGTGGGACGCGGCGTCGCCAGGCCGGTCAGCGCGGGACGCATCCGGGTGGCGAGCTCCTTGGCCAGCTCGGCGACCAGGCGGCGCACCAGCGGCCTCAGCCGGGAGAGCCGCTGCTCGGGCAGCCCGCCCGCCAGGGACAGGACGGAGGTCAGCAGGTCGATCGACGGGCGTACCGAGTCGGGGTCGAGTTCGGACAGCACGTCGGTCCGCCCGGCACCGGCCGCGCTGGCCAGCACCTCCTCGCGCACCTCCGCCCCGAACAGGGCGTCGAGCTCCTCGGCCCACTCGCGGGCGGAGGGGAAGGAGGCCCCCTGCCCGCCGCCGTCGCCGCCGGTACCCGATCCGGGCCCGAAGTCGCCCGCTCCCTCTCCCCGGCCCGTCCCGTACAGCTCGTCCAGGGCGTGCGCGTAGCGTCTGGCTCCGGGAGGCAGCCGCTCGGTCTCCCTTCCGAGGAGCAGGCGCCACCGGTCGGCCGGGGCGAGCCTCCGTGGGACGGCCTCCTCCCCTCCCGGCACGGTCTCCTGAGGCTCCGGCTCGCCCCCGCTCGTCTCCCCCGGCGACTCCGGTTCCCCGGCGGCCTCGCCCGCCCGGCCCCGGACGGGTGGCTCGGCCCCGTCCGGCGGGAGGGAGAGGCCGGGCACGGGCAGCCGCAGGGCGGTCAGGGCGGCCAGCCCGGCGGCGTCCGCGGCGGTCCAGAGCGCCAGGAGCTCGGGCGGGGCGCTCAGCGCCAGGTCGATACGGTCGCCGAGGCGGTCGGTCACGGCCCGCAGCAGCCGGTCGCGCGCCGCCGGGGCGAGGGTGTCGAAGCCGCCGCGCAGCGCGGGAAGCCGGTCGAGGAAACCCTGGTCGGTGAGGCCGTCGACGCGGTCGAGCAGCGGGTCGAGGGCCGCCGAGGCCGACTGCAGGAGCGGGCCCGCGGCGACCAGCAGGCCGGTGAGCAGGCGGGACAGGCGGTGGCGCCCCTCCGGCCCCGTGGCGGTGTCGACCCATCCGGCGGCTCGGGCCCCGAGGGTGTCCGGCGCGTCCATGTCGAGCAGGACGCGCGCCGCGAGCGCGGCCCCCTGGATGAGCGGGGAGCCGGTACGCGCGAGGGTGTCCAGCGCGTCGTCGAGGCTCAGGCCGAGCCGGTGCTCGGCGGAGCGGGTGACGAGCGCGATCAGGGCGGCGGCGTCCTCGGGCCGATCGCTGCCGGCCAGGCCGGGCAGTGACCGTACGGCCGCCTCCAGCAGGGTGCCCGCCAGCTCCGCCGCCCGTTCCCGGCTCCGCGGCGTGGTGCCGGGAAGGTGCTCGCGGCGCAGCGCCTCCAGCAGGTCGAGGGCCTGGAGCAGGTCGGGCGGTCCCGCGCTGACGGGAAGTGTCGAGGCGGCGTCCTCGATGCGGTCGGCGACCAGGTCCCGCAGGTCGCAGGCGGCCGCGGCGCGCAGTCCCGCGAGGATCAGCTCGCAGGTGGGGCCGCCCTCCGCGGACTGCCTGCGGAAGGTCTCGCGCAGCGTCCCCTCGGCGGCCAGGGCCGAGGTGACGCCCCGTACGCCCGCCAGGTCCAGCAGCGCGGCGGCCGAGGGCGTCCACGAGAGCAGCCACCGGGTGGTGAGGGCCGTCCCGTCACCCGTACCCGCCACCTCGGTCGGCCTGCCATAGCCGGTGCCGCACACCAGCAGGCGTTGCAGCAGGATCTCGCGGCGGCGGTCCAGGTCCGAACGGAGCGGGTCGAGGCGGACCTCGCGGGAGCCGGGATCGCCGGGGTGCGGCAGCCGCAGCTCCGCCAGTTCGGTCTCGACCGCCGGACCCAGCCCGGAGCGGGGGGTGCCCGGAGCGGTCCTGCCGCGCTCGGTGCCGACGAGGACCGTCTCCAGGGCGCGGGCGAGCGCCCGGCCGCGACCCAGGGGTTCGCCCTGGCCGAGCACGGTCGTCACCGCCTCGAGCAGCTCGCCGCGCCCCGGTGCGGGCAGCCCGCGCAGCCGGGCCAGGTCGCAGGCGAGCCGCAGCGTCTCCACGGCCTCGCCGGTGCCCGCCGTGTGCCCGGCGGCGCGCAGCTCACGGCAGACCTCGGTGATCGTACGGGCGGCGGCGTCCCTGATCCTCCCGGGATCGCCGCCCGCGACGAGGACCGCCTGCTGCCAGCGCGGGTCACGGATGCCCGCCGGGTAACCGGACCTGGAGTCGAGCAGGTCGAAGGCGTACGGGACGAGTGACGTGGCGGGCGAGGGGCCTCCGGCGGCCGGCGCGGCGGGGGTGCCCGTGCCGTGCGCCGGGGTGCCCGCACCGGAGGGCGCCTGACCCGGGGTGGCCTGACCGGAGGCGGAACGGGCCGGGGTGGCGGTGGCCGGATCGCGGGTGACCAGGGCGGGAGCGTGGAAGGCGCCGATCACCGCGGCCACCCTCCGGCCGCCGGTGGCCGCCCCGGCGAGAACCTCGCGCATGTGCGCCTCGCGGGCCAGGTCGCCGGACGACACTCCCCCCGAGTTCTCCGCGTCCCGCCGCAGCGCCCAGCCCACGCCCAGCGCCGCGCGGCGTACCGCCTCGGGCGGGCAGCCGGGGGCGAGCACCTCGACGGCGCGATCCCACATGTCGTCCCCGTCCCTGCCCGTGGCGGAGGCGGCGAGGCCGTCGGCGAAGGTCCTGGACGGCGGTGTCACCGCGCCGGACCTCACCGGATCGCCCTCCGACCAGGCGGGGGCGGAGAGCGGGAGGTCGCAGCAGAGCACCTCGGCCCCGCGTTCGCGCGCCCAGCGGATGGCGGCCAGCTCGGGCGAGAAGTCGGCGAAGGGGTAGAAGCCGAGCCGCCCGTCCCCGCCCGTACCGGCGAGGGCGACCGGCGCGAGGGTCGCCGGATCCGCCAGGTGGACCAGCCACGGCTGGAAGTCGGCGGGCAGCTCGACACAGACCACCTCGGCCCCGGCGGCGTCGAGCAGGGCCGGGACGACCGCCGCCAGCGCGGGGCTGTGGTGGCGTACGCCGAGCAGGTAGGGCCGCCCGTCACCACCCGTCTCGGCGAGCGCCTCCACCGCACCTCGCGGATCGGCACCGGCGCCCTCGCCGTGAGCGTCCACGTCAGGAAGATCGGGACCACGATCGGCCGTCACCCGGACGTCGCCGTCTCGACCATCCCCATCGGAGCCACCGGACCCATGCCCGCCCCTCACCCGGGCACCACCGTCTCGACCGTCCCCACCAGAACCACCGGACCCACCGGCCCCATGCTCGCCTCTCACCCGGACACCACCGCCTCGACCGGCCCCGTGCCCGGCCGTCACCCGGACGTCGTCTTGGGTGTCCGCATCGGGAGTGCTCGCCTGTCGTTCGCTCGTCAACGCAGGTTCTCCCGCAGGTCCCAGAGGCGGCGCCACATCGCGGAGCCGTCCTCGGCGCGGCGTCGCACCGGGCCGTCCCAGTAGCCGAGCAGCCGCGCGTGGTCGGCCGGGTCGTCCTTACGGACCACGCCGAGCAGGTGACCGGGTACCAGGTCGAGGACGTCCCCGCCGGGCAGGTAGGCCGCCGCCACCCCGAGGGAGGCCGCCACCTGCACCGCCTCGGCCGTGGACATCACGGTTCCCGGGCGCTCCACGTCCCAGCCCTCGGCCGAGCGGCCGGAGCGGAGGTCACGGAACACGGTGACCAGCGCGTCCAGCACGACGTCGTCGACGCCGAAGGCGGCACCGGCACGTCGCACCACGGCGGTGGCCTGGCCGCGCACCAGGGCGGCCTCGGCGACGGGGTCGGCGATGGGGACGACGGTCTCGAAGTTGAACCGGCGCTTGAGCGCCGCCGACATCTCCGAGACGCCCCGGTCGCGCAGGTTGGCCGTGGCGATCACGGTGAAACCGGGGGTGGCCGTCGTCAGGGCGTCGGGCGTGCCCGCGAGCTCGGGCACGCTGAGGCGCCGGTCGGACAGGATCGACACCAGGGCGTCCTGCACCTCGGGCAGGCAGCGGGTGATCTCCTCGATCCGGA
This sequence comes from Streptosporangium oxazolinicum, assembly GCF_039537505.1. NCBI lineage: Bacteria > Bacillati > Actinomycetota > Actinomycetes > Streptosporangiales > Streptosporangiaceae > Streptosporangium > Streptosporangium oxazolinicum. The sequence continues at coordinate 261,157 of NZ_BAABAQ010000009.1, read as the reverse complement.
CGACCCGCCCGGCCCGCATGGCGGCCAGCACCGGGGAGTCGACCAGCGCCTGGCGGCTCGGCCCCTGGGCGAGGAGCAGGGCGTAGTTCCAGCCGTAGCGGAAGGCGTCCTCGGTGGTACCGGCGGTGCCCTGCACGGTGAGCGCGCTCGTGCCGCAGACGGCGGCGGCGAGGAGCTCGGAGAGCATCGACTTGGCGGTGCCCGGCTCGCCGACCAGCAGCAGGCCGCGCTCGCCCGCGAGGGTGACCACGCAGCGTTCCACCAGGGAGCGCTCACCGACGAACTTGGGGGTGATGGCGAGCCGGGCGGGCGGCACAGTGGCGCCGTCGCCGCCGTCGCGGTCCTTCGCCTGCCGGGATCTGGGCAGTTCGAGGGTCTCGCCCCCGCTGCCGCAGACGAAGGTGACGACCGCGCGCGGGGTCAGCGCCCAGCCGGGCGGGCGGGGGCCGTCGTCGTGGGCGGCGAGGAAGGCGAGTTCGGTGGCGTGCTGTTCCTCGGCCGGCAGCGTCCGCCGGTTGGGAAGGGCGGCGGAGGCCACCGGTTCGGTCATGGTCATCGGGGAGATCCTTTTGTCCGGGGGGAATGCCCGATCCGGCCGGGACTGGGCGACGAGCCCGCGCCCCGGCCGATCAGGTCTAGCGAAAACGGTGAAAACGGTTAAAACAGTGCAGGCGGCGAAACCGGTGGAAGCGGGTGTTTCCCACTGGAGCGACCCGTGCCCACGGAAATCAGCGCGTACGGTTCGTCCGCGCGGTCCGCCGTGCGAGGTCCGCACCCGCGGAATCCGCGCCTGCGAGCTACGCACCCGCGTGGTCCGCCCCCCACGGGTACGCCCCCCGCGAGGTCCGCACCTGCGAGAAGAAGGTCCGTACCCGCGAGAGGAGAGCACACGTGGGAAGACAGCGTCCGTGGGAGGAGGGCGCCCGCGTCAGCGGCGCCTGCCGCGCCGTACGCGGAGCTCCTCGAAGCGGGGAACGTCGCCGTCGCGGACCCGCTGCCACGCCCTGGCGTAGAGGTCGGCGGCGGGCTCGGCGGGCACGAGCACCCCGAGCACCGGGCTCTCCCCACTGACCAGGTCGAGCAGGGGGAACTTCCATCGTTCGAGCGGGACGTTCGGAGCCTTGAGTTCGGCCCAGCCTCCCGGCAGGAAGAGCGAGCGTCCCGCACGGGTACGGCTCGCCTCGACCACCAGGTCGGTGGCGGCCAGCTCGGCGCGGGCCGCCTTGAACCGGGCGGGCTTCCAGCCGGTCCACCGGGTGACGTTCTTGTCGGTGGGATCCGGCATCGCGAGCAGCGCCAGGTAGAGTGCCGCGGCGTCCTGGCCCAGCCCGTGCTCCCCCGCGACCTGGGAGAGCAGCGCGGGCACGGAGCGGGAGGGGTCCTGCGGCCACCAGGTGCCGTCGGCCGCGCGCTCCCCCGCCACGGGGTCTCCGGGGTCGGCGAGGAGCGCCTCGAAACGCGGATCGCGGGCGGTGCGCAGCGCCAGCTCGGCGGGGAAGGGCCGCTCCGGGTGACCGTTCAGGGCGCGCAGGGCCGGCAGGTAGGGGTCGCTCCCCGACGCGTCGAGCAGGGCGACGCGCAGACCCGGCGCGGGCCGGTCGTCATGGGTGGCCATGATCACGGCACCGTAGCGCTCCCAGCCCTCGGCGACCTCGGTGGGAGCTCCGGCGACCTTGCGGAATTCGGGAAGGTTGACGTAGTCACCCAGATCGAGCAGCAGGTCGGGATGGGCCAGCCGTTCCCTGATCGCGGCCAGCACCGCCGGCAGCGCGGCCCGTATGGGATCACCGGAGGGCAGCCGGTGGGCCAGCCACGCGGTCAGCGTGACCGCGGAGAGCAGCGTGGAATGGGTGAATCCGGTGTCGCCGCCGTCGGCAGGGGCGACGCGGTCGCCCCTCACCTGCCAGTGCAGGTCCGTGCTGAGCGCCGGCGCCGAGGCCGGGTCGAGCAGGGCGGGCAGCGCCCGGCTCGGCTCCCACGAGGTACGCATCGCGCGGGTCGCCTCCCCGACGAGCCATTCGGGGACGGCGGCCCGCCGTCCCACCCGGGCGCTCCACACGCGTGCGGCGGCGGCGACGTCCGGCCCTTCGGTCCACAGGTCGGCCGGGCGCTCGGGCAGCAGCGCGCCGACGACCTCCCGCCGTACGTCGGCGTCCATCCCGCGCAGCTCGTCCTTGGCCACGGCGGCGTCGGTCGCCTTCACCCCGAGGGTCGCCCGCAGGTCGCCGGGCAGGAAGCCGCGATCGTAGGTGTCCACGTTCGGCAGCCCGGCGACGACCAGCCGGGCCGTCGTCTCGGTCACCCCGGTGAGCCGTGCGAACTCCTCCGCGCTCTCCGGCCGCCAGGGTATGGGGCCGCGTCCGGCGAACTCGGTGAGGAACTCCCCGAGCCAGCCCGCGTGCCTGGCCTCGCCGACCGGTCCCGAGGACCGCACGGTGTAGGGGTGGGGCACGTCGAAGCGGCCCGCCGGGTCGTGGAAGAGCGCGGTGAAGCGGTAGCCGCCGCCGCTGTCGGAGCCGAAGCTCAGGAACGCGATGAGGGCGCCGTCCGCCAGCGGGAGCACGTTGCGCCAGCCGCCATCGGGACGCCTGCTCCGCACGTTGTCGATCCAGGTGTCGTCGAGGTGCAGGACGAGGCGGCGCCAGGAGGACGGTTCCGCCGAGGAGGCCAGCCCGAGCGTCTCGAACTCGGAGAGCAGCTCGCGCAGCGCGCCCGCCTGTCCGGGATCGGACGCCGACGCCGCCCGGTAGGCGAGGGCGGCCGACCGGTCGAGCAGCGGCTCCCACTCCATGGGGATGAAGGCGAGCGGCGGTCCGTCCACGTGGACGCGGACGGTCTGGCCGGAGGGCGTCAGCCTTTCGCGGCCGATCGTCCGGAGATGCTGGAAGATGCCGTGGGACGTCTCCCTGCGCCCCCAGTAGTGGGTCACGCCGAAGCCGTTGAGCGCGTCGGCGAGCAACCCGTCGGAGGGGCTTTCCGGCTCTTTCTCCTCCCGCTCGCCCGCGAGGGCGGCGGCGAGCCTGTCCGCCGCCGCGTCCAACGTGGCCCGCTGGGTCGCGGCGAACGCCACCGCCCCGGCGATCCCGGCGACCAGCGCGTCATGGGTGACCTGCGGCAGCAGGGCGCGGACCAGGTCGCGCAGCTCCTCTCGCGGCGACCGCGGAGGCTGGCCCGGCTGGCCCAGCTGCCCCGGCTGTCCGTATTGCCGTTGATCGGCGGACTCGGCGGACCCGACGGAACTCGCGGCCTTCAGCAGGGCCGCAGCCGTCTCCCCGTCGATCCGGCGCAGGGCCGACGAGCCCTCCAGGTCACGGGGTCGCATGTGGTGCCAGTAGCGAAGCGGCGGCAGCAGGGCGGTGCCCTCGGCGAAGACTCCGGGCCCGTCCCCCAGCGAGGCCGTCGCGACGACGACGCCCTCCGGGTCGACGAGCTTGACGTCGCGGTAGCCCTTGACGACGGCGCGCGGCCGGTCGTCGCCGGGGAAGGTCACCGCCCGCGACGGCCGGCCGTGCCCGTCCGGGCCGCCGCGCAGGGTGACGGCGCGCCCGGCGAGGTCCTCACCGCGCAGCGACCCGTCGGGCAGCTCGACCACCCGCCAGCCGAGCAGGCCGTCCACCGGGACGCCAACCGGAGTGACCTCACCGGAGAAGGCGGGCAGCACCCAGCCGTCCCGGAAGGTGCTGCCCGGCGGTGCCGAGCGCAGCGCGTCGGCGAGGAACCCGGGCATGCTCAGCCTGCCCTCCGTCATGGTGACCGGGTCGTGCTCGCGCCAGCCGTCGGCCTCGCCGTCCCAGATCCAGTACGAGGTCCCGTCACCGATCAGGGTGCACCTGCGGGGCACCGCGGTGTCGCCCGGGTGCAGCACCCCGGCGCCCGTGGCCCGCCCGCCGCCGGGCAGCGGCAGGGTGACCGTGCCGCTGCCCGTCCGCCACCAGCTGATCTCCCCCTGCAGCGAGAGGATCCTCCCGGCGGAGGAGTGCCAGTATCCGCGCAGCCCGTCACCGTGGGTGCCCCAGTAGACGAGCAGCTCGCCGTCGACGTGCTGGAAGTCGGGGTCGCTCCAGACGTCGTCCGGCGCGGGGCGCAGGTCGTGGACGAGCACGGTTCCCTCCAGGCCGATGACCCTGGCCCGGGAGGGGCCGGAGACGATCAGGTTCGGCCAGGCGTCGGCGGTCTCGATCTCGTCCAGCTTCTTCGGGTCGACGAGGTCGGCGACCGCCTCCTCCCAGGCCGGCCAGCCCAGCTCGTCGAGGAGCCCGCCGCGCAGCGTCCTGGCGAGCTCGGCGGCGAGGTCGGCTCGCACCGCCTCGGTGACCTCTTTCTCGGCGAGGACCAACGCCTCGCCGGGCAGCCAGGTCAGCCGCCTGAGGGCGTCGGGCAGCTGCGGCAGGCCGGTGGCGGCCGAGCGCCGGGCGACCGCGCCCACCCACTCCGCCAGCATCGTCCGGCCGCCGGGCGAGGCCGCCAGGCGGCGTACGGCCCGGATCCCTTCGCTGTCGTCGTCGAACGCATCGGCGGCGCGGTGGAACGCGGGCCGGAACCGGGGGTCGGCCTCCAGCGCGAGCAGGTCGCGTCCCTCCTTCGCGCGCGCCCAGAGCTTCAGCAGCAGGCGCGCGTCGTCGTCCGGATCGGCGACAGGTATCTCCAGCGACAGCAGGAGGTCGACCAGGTCGGGGTCGGGCACGAACGGAACGGTCCCGCCCGTCGCGGCGAGCTCGGCGCGCAGCCGTCCCGCCACCCGCTCGACCAGGGCGTACAGGCCGGGCGGCCCCGGCGTTCCCTGCCAGCCGGGCCTCCAGATGGCCAGGAAGCGCTCGAACCAGCCCGCCGTGCCGTCGGCGGGGCGTTCGTGCTCGGGCACCTCGGCCTCTCCCAGGCCCTCCCCCAGGCCCACGGTGGCGCCCGACTCCTCCAGCACCTCCAGCCAGAGGACGGGCATGTCGTTGTCGCCGTTGGCGGGCATCGTGTTCAGCAGTGTCCCGCGGAAGGCGGGCTCTCGCCGGGCGAGGTTCGCCAGGGCCGGGCGGTGCGCCTTCCACCAGCCCAGCGGCGCCCCGGAGGTGGCGGGCAGGGCGAGCAGGTCCACCAGGTACGACTGCTCCTCGATGTCCGCGTCACGCCCGGCGGCCCTGGCCAGGCGGCGCAGCTCGACGGCCATCTGCGCGGACGGCGACAGCCCGCCCGCCGTGCGGCGCACGCACAGCCGGTGGATCCTGCGCAGCGCCTCGTCCGCCGGCACCCGGCCCGCCAGCTCCTTGGCGTACACGGACAGCGCCTTCACCGGCAGGGCTCCGGCGAGCGCGAACTCCAGGAACACCGCGTCGAGCCGGTCCTCGTCGACGGGCAGGCCGTGCTCGGTCTCGGCCTTGCGCGCCTGGACGAACATCTGTGACGCGTAGGTGGTGTTCTCCACCGCGAGGAACACCCGGCCCGCCTGTTCGAGGAACGTCGGCAGGAAGTGCGGGACGGACCCGGCCAGCTGGGTGGCGAGCCGCTGGTAGGCGTCGAGGGCGGCCTTCGGCTTGGACTTCGCCTGCCGGCCCGCGCGGTCCAGCTCCGGCACCAGGGCGAGCGCGTGGTGGCCGTCCTCGGGATGATGCACGAGCACCCACTCGGGGAACCCGAGCGAGCGCCGCAGGCCCACCCCGACGACGGCCGGTTCGCCGTCCGGCTCCAGCCCGAGGAAACCCGCCGCGGCGTCCTCCGCGGCGCCCAGTTCCTCGGCGACCAGGCGCACCACCACCCGGTCCTCCAGGCCGGGGTGCCGGTAGGCGCGCGCGGTCAGCGGCACCGCCCGCTCACCGCCGTCCGTGCCCGGCGGAAGGACCGCCCCGGCCTCCAGCAGCTCCCGCGCCTCGGCGACGCGCGCCGCCTCCCGCGGCTCGGGGATCTCGGTGCCGCCCCGCCGCCCGGACGGCTCGTGCGTCCCGGCCGTGGGAGTGCTCACTGACGACGTGGCGTCGCTCACGGGTTCGTTCCCTCCTCGACGTTGCGGCCGGCGTACAGCGCCGCGGCCATGCGCATTCCCTCGGACCAGGCCACCGGGCCGACCTCCCGCAGGGGGAGCCGCCTGCCATCACGGTCGTGCCAGGTCAGGCTTCCGGTCTCGGTGTCGCCGTCCCAGTAGGGTTCTCCGATCCACACCGACGCCTCGGCGCTCCGCCCGGCGTCGCGCACCGCGCAGGTGGCGTAGCCGCCCGACACGCGGTAGCCGAGCGAGGTCGCGCGGGCGGCGAGGCCGAACCGGGAGGCGAACCTCCCCCCGGCGAACTCCGTCACCTCGGTGGCCTTCTCCGCGAGGTCGGCGGGCCTGGCCCAGGTCGCCCGGTGGATCTGCTCGACGCGCTGGGTCACGCCCAGCTCCGCGGCGAACTCCCTCAGGTCGTCCAGGTCGGGGAGCAGCACCGGGTGGGGCAGCGTCACGGTCTCCGGGGACATCCGGACGGTCTCGCCGTCCAGGTTCACCGTCCGCAGCTCGCCGGAGGCGGTGACGTCCCGCAGGAGGCCCGCCTCGTCGTCGCCGACCACCACGAGGTCGCACAGCACCGACCGCCACGCCTCGTCCGGCCACAGCCGGGCCACCAGCCCGGTGGGGACGGGCAGGGACGACACCATCCAGGCGTCCACCCGTGCCACGCAGGCGGCCTCGTGCCGGTCGAGCCACTCGGCCAGGCGGCGCAGCCGCTCGACCTCGGGATGCTCGCGCACCTGTTTGGGCAGCGACTTCAGCCGCCGTCCCGCCGCCCGGCCCGCGGTGGCCCTCGCCGCCACCCGGCCCTCCACCAGAGCGACCTCGTACCCGTCTCCCGCCGCCAGCCAGCCCAAAGGGTCCTGCCTTTCACCATGGAAGGATTGCCGACGCCCACGGGGATTTCGTCACCCGCGACCGTGATGCGCGGAACGTTAACGCCCCGGACCGACAAACCTGTACTCGGCGGCGCGCGGGTCACCCGCCACGGCACCGGATTCGCCGCGCGGCGGAAGGATGTGACGCGGCCGGCGACGCGCCTACGTCGTCCGCCGCCCGTTTCCGGCCTGCTCGTGGCGGGCGCGGGCCTCCATGACGACGGGCATCTCGCCCTCCAGCCATTCGATGAGGTCGAGCAGGCGCCGGGCGGCCTGGGCGCCAAGTGGCGTGAGGCTGTACTCGACCTTCGGGGGAATGGTCGGCTCGGCCTCGCGGTGGACCATGCCGTCGCGCTCCAGGGCCTGGAGGGTCTGGGCGAGCATCTTCTCGCTCACCCCGTCGACCCGGCGGCGCAGGGCGTTGAAGCGGTAGGTCCCGTCGTGCAGGGCGGCCATGACCAGGATGCCCCAGCGGCCGGTCAGGTGCTCCATCGTCTCGCGCGAGGCGCATTCGCGCACGAAGACGTCGAAGGTGAGCTGGCTGAACTCGTCCAGCGGGGTCGCGGCCTGGTCGTCCATCCGTTCACTCTACTTTCTCGGTGCACCGCGCGAAAGAAAGCACTAACTTTTAGTTGGCACTATACATTAGTTAGTACTAACCTGGCGGCGACCCTTTGAGTGAGGAGAAGCGAAATGATCGTTGTCACCGGTGCCACCGGTCAGCTCGGCCGCCTGGTGGTGGACGGCCTGCTGGAGCGCGTGCCCGCGGATCGTGTCGTGGCGGCCGTGAGGACCCCCGGCAAGGCCGCCGACCTGGCCGCGCGCGGCGTCAAGGTCAAGGAGGCCGACTACGAGCGTCCCGAGACGCTCAAGCGGGCCTTCGCCCCCGGCGACACCGTCCTGCTCATCTCCGGCGACGCCGTCGGGCGGCGCCTCGGGCAGCACCGCGCCGTGGTGGACGCGGCCAGGGCGGCCGGGGTGGCCCGCGTCGTCTACACCAGCGTGCTGCACGCCGACACCACACCCCTGGCGCTGGCCGTCGACCATCGAGGCACCGAGGAGCACATCCGCGCCTCCGGGATCCCGTTCACCTTCCTGCGCAACGGCTTCTACACCGAGGTCTACGCGGTGTCCGTCCTCCAGGGGGTCGAGCACGGCGCGATCCTCGGCGCCGCCGGTGACGGCCGCGTCGCCAGCGCGTCCCGGGCCGACTACGCGGCCGCGGCCGTCGCCGTGCTCACCCGCGAGGAAGACGGCGACAGGGTCTACGAGCTCTCCGGCGACACCTCGTGGAGCCTGCCCGAGCTGGCCGCCGAGGTGTCGGCGGCCTCCGGCAGGCCGGTCGTCTACCGGGACCTCTCGCACGCCGACTTCCACCAGGCCCTGATCGACGCGGGCCTGCCGGAACCGGTGGCGACCATGTACGCCGACATCGACCTCGACATCGTCCAGGGAGCCCTGTCCCCCACCCCGGGCGAGCTCCGCGCCCTCATCGGCCGCCCCACCACACCACTGCGCGAGTCGGTGGCCGCCATCCTGAAGGAGGCGTGAGCCCTCGCCGTTCCGACAGGGGTGTGGGCTCTCCCTCTCCCGATGCGGGCGTGAACCCCCGCGAGGAAACGGCATCGGCGGGGCCGGGACCTACGGTGGCTCAGTCGCCCCGCGGCGGGTCCGCGACGGCGGTGGCGTCCTGGTCGTTCGCGGTGGCCTCCGGGAAGTTCCGTGCCCACCACGCGTTCCAGCGGGATTCGAGACCGGCGAACGCGGCGTCGTCGAGGCCGTACGTGGTGAGCACCATCATGGCGGTGCCGCCCGGGTTGGCGGGCGAGGGCGGATTCTGGGCGACGACCAGCAGGCCGTCACCCCAGCCGTCGACGGTGAGGCCGACCTGGTTGGCCGAGCGGAACCGGACCTGGCCGCGCAGCGTCTCCCCGGTGGGACCCTCCAGCTCGTACGGGCTCGCCGGGGGCAACCCGGCCACCGTCACGAGACCGGTGGCCTCCAGCACCGGCGTGGCCGCCGCGCCGGAGAGGAAGACCGTGCGCCGGTCGGCGCCCGGGTGCCGTTCCAGGGCGAACGCGAGCTGGTGGACGAAGGTGATCCAGCCCTCGGTGATGTCGTCGTAGTAGGCGTCCCAGTCGGGGTCGCCACCGCGCGGGGCCCGGGTCACCCTCAGGCGCGTACGGCCGTCGAGGTCGGTCAGCTCGAACAGGTCGCCGCCCTGGGTCTCCAGCCGGTGCTCGGCGGCCGACTCCACGACGTTCTGGTGGTAGATGACCTCGATCTCCTTGTCGAGGCCGTCGAAGTGCCAGCCGTGCCAGCGCCGGATCAGCTCGGGGTCGCGCAGCGCGCTCCACACGTCGCCGACGGGTACGGCGATGGTGACCTCTATGGAGTACGGCTCGTCTGTCATGGGATACCTCCAACGTGGGAACCCCGGACCTCGGTGCCGGGAAGGATGTCAACCGCCGGTTTCCGGTGTGCCGGAGACCGGGTGCCCGGCGTTTTCTCCCGGGCCGGAGGCCGGATGCCCACCGGTGTCCGGCGTGCCGGGAATGGAAGACCCACCGGTTTCCGGCACGCCGGGGGTCGGAGACCCGCCGGTTTCCGGCGCGCCAGGGGTGGGAGACCCACCGGCTCCTCGCGGGCCGGGGGCCGGATGTCCACCGGCGACGAGACGGTAGGGCCGCCCGCCGGGGGTGTCGAAGCGGGCCGCGACCCGCGAGAGGGCGTCGGCGAGCGCGTCGGTGAAGTCGTGCACGTCGCCGGGCTCGGCGAAGCGCACCCGCGCCTCGAGGGTGAACGTCAGCAGCCGGACGCCCTGCCGGTCGGCGGCGGCGGCCATGCGGGTGACGTCGCGCACCGTGTCGGCGGCCATCTCGACGAGGTGCTCGGCGGCGTACTGGTCGGCGACACGGCGAAACCCCTCGGCCACCTCGGCGGTCCCGGTTGTCCCGCCACCGGTTTCGCCGGTCCCGCTCGCCTCGCCGGGATCACCGGGTTCGTTGGGTTCGACGGATTCGTTGGCCTCGTCGGGCGAGGTGAGCACGCCGGGATCGACGAGGAAGGCGTTCGCGGTGACCCTCATGAAGCGCTCGACGAAACCGCGCCGCGGGCGTTCCTCCACCAGCTCGATCAGCCCGGCCTCCTCCAGCACCCTGAAGTGGTATCCGACCCGCTGGCGCGGCAGGTCGAACTCGGCCGCGAGCTGGACCGCGGAGGCGGGCTCGCGCAGACGGCCGAGAAGCCGTCGGCGGATCGGCGTGAGCGCCACGCGCAGACGGTCGGGCTCGTCCATGAGTGTCATCTCGGTCGCGGGCACGAACCCATGGAACCATTGGACAAATTAATCTGTCAATTACAAGCCGATGACCACACCGTCATCCGGCGCACGCCGGTCGGGCGCCCGCGTCAGTCGTGGCGCGGGATGCCGGAGACCTCGTGGTCGGCGTGGAACAGGGCCTCGCCGATGAGCGCGCGGACGTGGGCGTCGCGGGCCCGGTAGAGCACGCGGCGGCCGTCCCTGCGGGTGCGCACCAGCCCGGCGAGGCGGAGTTTCGCCAGGTGCTGGGAGACCGAGGGGCGCGCGACCCCGATCGCCTCGGCGAGCGAGCCGACGTCGTACTCCCCCGACGACAGCAGCCACATCAGGCGCAACCTGGTGGCGTCACTGAGCATCCGGAACGCCTCGGCGGCGGCCTCCACCTGAGCGCCGGTGGGTTGCTCCTGCGACGGGTTGTCACCTGATTCATTGTCGCGTGCATACATGACTACATATACTCCGGGAAAAGGGCACCGGTCGCAAACGAGGTAGCCATGTCCGACCAGCAGGATGCCGGTTCTCCGTCCCCCCACGGGCCCACCGGCTCCGATTCCCCCCACGACCAGGGCCACGAGGCCGCGCACGGGCACATCCATGAACACGGCCACGGCCACGGCCATGGTCACGATCACGGTCACGAGCGACGGGGGCCCGCCGGGCGCCGGTTCGGGAGGCTGCTCTCACGAGCGGGCCACGCCCTCACCCCGCACAGCCACGACAGCGCGAGCAGGACCGACACCGCCCTGGAGTCCAGCAGTCGCGGGATGCGCGTGCTGGCCGTCTCCTTCGCCGTGCTCATGGTGACCGCCGCCGTCCAGGCGGTGATCGTGGCCTTCTCCGGTTCGGTCGCCCTCCTCGGTGACACGCTGCACAACGTCGCCGACGCGCTGACCGCGCTCCCCCTGGCGATCGCCTTCTCCCTCGGGCGCCGGGCGGCCACCCGCAGGTTCACCTACGGCTACGGCAGGGCCGAGGACCTGGCCGGGATCGCCATCGTCCTGATCATCGCCGCCTCCGCCGCGCTCGCCGGGTACGAGGCCGCCCGGCGCCTGGTCGACCCCCAGGAGGTGAGGGCGCTCGGCTGGGTCGCCGCGGCGGCGGTGATCGGCTTCGTGGGCAACGAGTGGGTGGCCCGCTACCGGATCAGGGTCGGGCGCCGGATCGGATCGGCCGCGCTGGTCGCCGACGGGCTGCACGCCCGCACCGACGCCCTCACCTCGCTGGCCGTGCTGCTCGGCGCGGGCGGCTCGGCACTGGGCTACCCGATCGCCGACCCGATCGTCGGCCTGCTGATCACGGTGGCCATCTGCCTCGTCCTCAGGGACGCGGCCCGTGAGATCTACCACCGGCTGATGGACGCGGTCGATCCGGCCCTGGTCGACCACGCGGAGCGGATCCTGGCCGCCACCAGCGGGGTGCGGCGGGTGGGATCGGTACGGCTGCGCTGGGTGGGCCACACGCTGCGCGCCGAGGTGGACATCGTGGTCGGCGGCGACCTGTCGCTGCTCCAGGCGCACGCCGTGGCGGTGGAGGCCGAGCACCGGCTGATCCATCACCTGCCCCGCCTGGGGGCCGCCACCGTGCACGCCGACCCGGACGGCGGGGAAGGCGCCGACCACCACGCCGTCCTGGCCGGGCACCGGTAGGGCGTACCGGACCGGTACGCCCCCGCTGAGGCCGTCCCGCGCGAGCGGAGAGCCGGGGCACGCGGTCCGGCCCCGGCGGGGACGTACCCGCGCGGGCCGGGGCGCGGGAGATGTAGTCTCACATGATCACCGTCGCGGCCCGCGGACCGGAGCGGCCCGGCCCGGCCCGCAAACCGTGGCGGATCGCCCCCCGATCCAGGAGAAGCGGCTGCGTTGGCCGACCACAGCAGAGGACGTCCCGGCTGGCTGCACGTCGGCCCACTGGAGGCGCGGTTGACGCGCACCTGGGAACCTGGCACGTTCCCACCGGCGGAGACGCTCCTCGCGATACTGACGCTGGCGGCCGTGCCGCAGGTCCTCGCCACCCGCCTGACCACCCACCTGAGCGGCGGCATCGTGGTGGGCCCCGGATCGGTGCCCGACCTTCCCGGCTTCGAGTGGCTGCGCGGCGTCGCGCTGCCCCTGCAGGCGGGCCACTGGGAGCGCAGCGCGGGCGTGTACGACCCCCGGCAGCGGCGGATCGGGGTGGGAAGCACCCCTTCGCCCTCGGTGTCGGTGTGCGGGCACGAACTCGGCCACGCCACCGACCACATGGACCGGCTGCCCTCGCACTCCCCCTTCTGGACCGGCCTGCACGCCCGCACCCGCGACCGCCTTCATCCGCCCTACCGCGACGACGTCACCGAACTGTTCGCCGAGGCCTTCGCCTGCGTGCTCACCCGGAGGGCGACCAGGCTGCTCCACCTGGTCGGCGAGGAGGCGGAGGCCGAGCGGTTGTACCACCGGCTGTCCGGGCACTACGGCATCGGGTGAGCGTGGGCGTGCCGCGACCCCCGGAGCTATGCTGAGCGAACAGCGGTCAGGAGAGACGACGGAAAGGCCACGCCATGAACGTGACCATGCTGCCGGGGGGCACCCTCCGCGTCCCCGCGACGACCACGCTGGACAACGGCACCAAGGTCGACGGCACCCGCGACATCGGCCGCGACGACCCCGAATACTCCGCGTGGCTCGCCCTGGCGCAGGACGAGGACGAGCAGCGCCGCCGCGACGTCGAGGAGCGCGACTCCGACCGTGAGATCCTGACCCGCTGGCGCACCCGCCGGAGCGCGTGACCTCCTCCGGCCCCCGAAGCCCCGGCCCCCGAAGCGCGTGTCCCCCGCCGCCCCTCCCCCGCTCCCGGATCCGATCCCGCTCCCACGTGGTCCACGCGCCTCCCGCGCCCCGTGTGCGAACCGGCCCCCGGCGCCGCCCCGTGACGCCGGGGTGAACGATCTTGTGCCGTGGATCTCACTCTGGCTGCGCGCCCGCCCCGCCCGAGCGGGCCGTACCCGCGTCCTGGCGGTCGAGGGGCGCTCGGGATCGGGCAAGTCCACCCTCGCCACCGCCGTGGCCGAGGAACTGGCCGCGCCCGTCGTACGGATGGACGATCTCTACCCGGGATGGGACGGCCTGCTGGGAGGGGTCGACGCGCTGGTCGGGTGGATCCTGCGGCCGCTGAGCCGGGAGCGGCCCGCGCGGTGGCGGCGCTACGACTGGGCCGACGGCGGCTACGCCGAGTGGCACGAGGTCCCGGTCACCGGGATCCTGGTCCTCGACGGTACCGGCTCCGGTGCCCTCGCCGCCGCGCCGTACCTGAGCGGCCTGCTGTGGCTGGAGGCGGACGACGAGGTGCGCAAGGCCCGCGCGCTGGAGCGCGACGGCGACCTCTACGCCCCGCACTGGGACCGCTGGGCGGCTCAGGAGGAGCGTTTCCACGCCCGCGACGGCGTCCCCGCTCGCGCGGACCTGACGATCACCACCACCTGAGCCCCGGTACGGGAACCCGCGAGGCATGAGGGCCCGCCGGGCGGGGAGACCGGGCAGGGTCAGTGGCGTGGGACGGCGGCGATGCCCTCGACCTCGATGACGAGGCCGGGGGCGGCGAGCGCGGCGACCACGATCAGCGAGTGCGCGGGCCAGTCACCCCGCGGGTACCACCGGGCGAACACCTCGCCCTGCGCCGCGCGTGAGCCCTCCAGGTGCTCGGTGCCGGAGAGCATGGTGAACAGTTTGAGCAGATGCTCGGGACCGGCGCCCACGGAGCGGAGGAGGCTCTCGATGTTGGCGAAGACCTGCCGCGCCTGCGACTCGGCGTCCGGACCCGCGAGGGTGCCGTCCTCCAGCACGCCGACCTGGCCGGAGATCATCAGCAGCTCGTGTCCGGCGGGCGCGGCGGCCAGGTGACTGTAGCGGCCGAGCGGCGCGGCGGGGCCGGGGGGATTCCAGCGGCGGATCATCGGTTCTCCTCGTCGTACGGTGTCGTGCGGCGTGTCACGCGACGTGTCCCATCCTCCCGTTCTCCGCGCTCCGGCCGTACCGCCGGGGAGCGGCGGTCAGCGGGGAAGCACGCGCCCGAGGAAGTCGTCGACGAGCCGGGCGATCTGGGCTCCGTGACTCTCCAGCGCGAAGTGACCGGCGGGCAGCAGGTGGATCTCCGCGTCGGGAAGGTCGCGCTGGAAGGCCGTGGCACCGCCCGGCCTGAAGATCTCGTCATGGGCTCCCCAGGCGGCGAGCAGCGGGACCCTGCTCGCGCGGAAGTACTCCTGGAAGGCCGGGTAGAGATCGATGTTGGTGATGTAGTCGCGGAAGAGCCGGAGCTGGATCTCGGCGTTGCCCGGACGCTGCAGCAGCGCGAAGTCGTGGCGCCAGGTGTCGGGGCTGACGAGGCTCTCGTCGGGCACGCCGTGGGTGTACTGCCAGCGGATCGCGTCGAGGGTCAGGGCCTGGCGGACGGCGGCCTCGGTGTCCGGGGACGGATCGGTGCCGTAAGCCTGGATCGGGGCCCAGAAGTCCTCGTCCAGCCCGTCGAGGTAGGCGTTGCCGTTCTGGGTGACGATCGCGGTGACGCGCTCGGGGTGGGCGGTGGCGAGCCGCCAGCCGATGGGCGCGCCGTAGTCCTGCACGTACATGGCGAAGCGCGACAGGCCGAGCCGCTCGGTGAAGGCGGCGGTGATCTCGGCCAGGTTCGCGAAGGTGTAGTCGAAGTCGTCCACGGACGGCGTCGCGGAGTGGCCGAAGCCGAGGTGGTCGGGTGCGACGAGCCGGTAGCGGGTGGCCAGCCTCGGGATGAGGTCACGGAACATGTGGGAGCTCGTCGGGTAGCCGTGCAGCAGGAGCAGGATCGGCGCCTCGGGGTCCCCGGCCTCCCGGTAGAAGATCTCCTGCCCGAGCACGGTGACGGTGCGGTAGCGGGTTCGCTCATCCATGTCTAACCCCTTTGAGTCGTTGAGGGAGTTACTCATGGCCAGCGAAGCACCATCACTGCTAACCTGTCAACATGCCCAAGGTGGTTATAGGAGATATTGACCTCCTCCTGGACCTGCTCAACACCACCCCCGTGGTCGACGGCGTCCCCACGGACGCGCTGGACGACCCGCGCGACGCCGCCCGGTGGCTGGGTGAGCGCGACCTGCCCCGTTCACCGGCCGCCGCCGCCTCGGCCCGCCGCGCCAGGGACGCGATCGCCCGCGTCGTCAGGGGCGAGGAGCCCGCCCGGACGCTGGAGCCCTTTCTCGAAGGGGTGTCGCGGACCCCGTCGATCGGCGACGACGGCGTGCGCTGGGAGCTGAGCACCGGTTCCGCCGACCCGTTCGGCCTGCGGTGCGTGCTGGCCTGGGCGCACCTCCAGGAGACCTTGCCAGGCCGCCTGCGCCCGTGCGCCAACGACGACTGCCGCCTGTTCCTCGTCGACCACAGCCGGGCCGACACCCGCCGCTGGTGCTCGATGGCGGCCTGCGGCAACCGCCTCAAGGCGCGGCGCCACCACCGGCGCGCGACGAGCGGGAACGGTGGCGACTGACCGGACGGTGTACGGCCGAGGACCGCCGGGATCCCGCTCCCGGCACGGCGGCCGAGATCCACACCTTGCAATCGAACACGAAGTACGATCGAATGAACACGAAAGGGTTCCGGAACGGCATCGAACGATCAGTGATCACCCTCATCCCGGCAGGCGCGAGATGTGCGGCCCCGTCCGCCACCTCCGGGGATGACACCGGGACCATCGGCGCAGACTCACTCCGAGGAGAGCCCGTGACCACGTGGATGCTGCTGGACTACGGCGAGGTCATCTCCATGCCGCAGCCGTCCGACGCGACGGCCGCCATGGCGGAGCTCGTCGGCCAGGACCACGCGACCTTCCGCGACCGCTACTGGCACGACCGCGAGGCCTACGACCGCGGCCAGGCCTCCCACTCGTACTGGAGCGGGGTCGCCGGCAGGACGCTCGCCGACGACGATCCGCTCGTCGCCAAGCTCAACGCGGCCGACGTCGCGAGCTGGTTCCACCTCAACCCGGAGAGCCTGCGCGCCATCGAGGACCTCGCGGAACACCACGGGCTCGCCCTGCTGTCCAACGCCCCGGAGCCGCTGGCGGCGGCCATCGACGCCGCCCCCTGGGCCTCGGCGTTCACCCATCGCTTCTACAGTTGCCGCCTGGCCCTGGCCAAGCCGGATCCCGCCATCTTCGAGGAGGTCCTGCGTCACCTCGACGCCGCCCCCGGCGACGTCACCTTCCTGGACGACCGGGCCGTCAACGTCCACGCCGCGGCGGCGCTCGGCATCAACGCCCTCCTCTACCCGGACTGGCCGTCCCCCTAGAGGAACCACCACTGAGCAGCCGGAACGCCAAGATCGTAATGATCGGCGATCGAGCCCGCGGCCCGTTTCCGCCGTGTTCCGGAACCCAAGGGAAGCCGTACGGCTGCCTGGGCACGTCGCACATGGAAGCGAGGGGTAGCGTGGCCGTCATGCCGACCGTGTCCATGAACAAGCTCGGAGAGTTCCTCCGGGCCCATCGCGCGCGCCTCGATCCCGTGGATGTCGGTCTGCGCGGGGGAGGCGACCGCAGGGTCGCCGGGCTCCGTCGCGAAGAGGTCGCCGTGCTCGCCGGAGTGAGCATCGACTACTACACCCGGCTGGAGCAGGGACGAGAGCGTAATCCGTCCGCTCAGGTCCTGAACGCGATCGGACAGGCGCTCAAGCTCAACATCGACGCCCGCGGCCACGTCTTCCGGATCGCCGGGCTGAATCCCAACCTGGCACCGGCCAGTTCACGAGACCCGGCCCACCCGGCGCTGCTGCAACTGCTGGATTCCCTCCCCTCCGCGGCGGCATACGTGCTGAGCCCCGCGTTCGAGGTGCTCGCCACCAACGCCATCGCCGCCGCGCTGCTCTCGCCCTTCTCCGGCGTGACCAACATGATCCGGGTGCTGTTCCAGCACCCGCAGGCGCGAACCGTGTTCGTCGAATGGCCCACCCTGACGGAGCAGACCGTCCATGCCCTGCGCCTCAACGCGGGCTACCACCCGGATGATCCGGAGATCAAGGCGCTCGTCAACGAGCTTCTGCGCACCTCTCCCGAGTTCCGGGCCCTGTGGCAGGACCAGGCCGTGAGCGGGCTTCCTCGCACGTCCAAGATCTTCGTCCATCCGGAGGTGGGCCGCGTCGAGCTGACCTACCAGACCTTCGACGTCCGCGACGCTCCCGGCCAGCAGCTGCTCGTCGGCACGGCGGAGCCCGGAAGCCGCAGCGCCGACGCCCTCGCCTACCTGGGTTCCGTACACGCCACGGCCTGAGCCGTAAGTACGAAGGTCGTGTCTTCCTGGTTGTGCCGCACCTAGGAAGACACGACCTTCTCCCGGCACGGCGGCGGACGCACGCTTGGTCTCGCGGCACTCTCGCCGCGAGCCCAGCGTTCTCCAGGAGTCCTCATGAGCAGCCCGCCGACCGCCGACAGCAAGATCGTCCTCATCACCGGAGCCAGCAGCGGCATCGGTGAGGCGACCGCCCGCCGCCTGGCCGCCGACGGCCACCACGTCGTCCTCGGCGCACGGCGGGTGGACCGGCTGGAGGCACTCGCCGGGGAGATCCGCACCGCGGGTGGCCGAGCCGACCACCGGGAGCTCGACGTGACGAGCCTCGACAGCGTACGCGCCTTCGTCGAGAGCGCCCACGAGCGTCACGCCCGCATCGACGTGTTCGTCAACAATGCGGGCGTGATGCCGCTATCGACGATCGACGCGCTGCGCGTCGACGAGTGGAACCGGATGATCGACGTGAACCTGCGCGGCACCCTGCACGGCATCGCGGCCGTCCTGCCGCACATGCGCGCCCGAGGTGTCGGTCACATCGTCAACGTCGCCTCGACGTCGGCGCACCGGGTCGACCCCACGGCGGCCGTCTACTGCGCCACCAAGTACGCCGTCTGGGCGCTCTCCGAGGGATTGCGCCAGGAGAGCCGGGACATCCGCGTGACCATCGTGAGCCCGGGCTTCACCCACTCGGAACTCACCGACCGTGGCGGCGCCCCGGAGGTACAGGCCGCCGCGCGGGCCGCGATGGAACAACTCGCCATCCCGGCCTCCGCCGTCGCGGACGCCATCGGGTACGCGATCGGCCAGCCCGGCAACGTCGACGTCAACGAACTCGTCGTCCGTCCCACCGCCCAGGGCTGATCGCGATGCGGAGGAGGCTCCCGCGCGACATGCCATCATGAACGATCCAGTACCGGGTGGGAGCCGTCGCGGCCGTCTTACTCGCCACACTCCCCTCACCACACAGACTCACGCGGTTACTCGGACCCGGTGAAGGCCACGATTCCGGTGTCGTCGGTCGTCAGTCGGCGGGGTCGTCGACCTGGGAGGGGCGACGAGGCCCGCCTGAGCGCGGGCCCCGTCATGGGATGTTCAGACCGGCCAGGACTCCCGGCGCCAGGCCGCGTCCCAGAACATCCACTCGTAGCGGGCCGTGGTGGCGAAGTGTTCCCTCGCCCTCGCCCGCTGCCCCTCGGTGGCCTCGGCGCCCACCCGGTCGGCCAGGGTCACGACCCTGCGGACCGTCTCCTGGAATTCCTCGTTCCCGTACGCCTCGATCCACCGCCGGTAGAGAGGATCCGGTGACGAGCGGGCCAGCAGGTCCTCGCCCACTCTGGCGTAGATCCAGTAGCAGGGCAGGACCGCCGCCAGGGCGTCGAGGAACGAGCCGCTGTAGACGGTGGCCAACACATAGCTCGTGTACGCCCGCGTCGTCGGCCCCACCGGAAGGGCCGCGGCCTCGTCGGCCGAACCGCCCAGGTCGGACATGAAGGCGGCGTGCATCTCCTGTTCGGCCGCGATGGCTCCGGCGGCGTCGGAGGCGAAGGCGCGGGTGGTGTCGTCGTCGGGGGCCCTGGCCGCGCACACGGCCAGGGCCCGCGCGTAGTCGCGCAGGTAGTGGGAGTCCTGGACGACGAAATGACGGAACGCCTCGTGAGGGAGGGTGCCGTCGACGAGCCCGGTGATGAAGGGGTGGGCGAGGATCGCCCGGTAGGTGGGGGCGGCGGCGTCCCACAGCTCGTCGCTGTACGTGATGGTGGAAGTCAACTCATACGTCATCGAACAGACCTGCTCCCTACGCCGGCATGACCCGGTCAGGTTCAAGCGGTCTGTGGCCGCCTCAGCCACACTCTCAGCCCGATGCGCCGGGCTCCCGCGGTGTCGTGATCAAAACTAACCGACGGAAACGAGATCCGCCACCGGGCCCAGGCTGAACAGCCCGCTCGCCGCCCCCGCCGACTCTCCGACCGCCGGGAGCAGCGCGGCCCTGGCCCGGCCGAACACCCGCGCGTCACCCCGTTCACGTGCGGCCGGCGCGAGGGTCCTTCGGCCAGGTCCGGCACGGCGGCTGGGGCCACGGCATGGCGGTGCGCCCCTACCGGGGCGGCTACGCGCCGATCGGCCGGTTCGGCTGGGACGGCGGCAGCGGCTGCTCCGCCTGCGCCGACCCGGTGAACGGGGTCACCGGGATCCTGCTCACCCAGGTCGGCATGTCGAATCCCGGCCCCGGCCCGGCTGGCCCACGACTCCTGGACCAGCCTCTACCGGGACCTCGCCCAGTAGGGAATCAGTAGGGATAGCGCACCGGCAGGTCGGTGGTGGTCAGCCAGCGCCGGGTGGTGAACTCCTCAAGGTTGGAGTCGCCACCCGACCGGCCGCCCAGCCCCGACTGCCCGATCCCGCCGAACGGGGCCAGCGCCTCGTCCTGCGGGGTCGCGTCGTTGACGTGGACCATCCCGCCGCGCAGCCGCCGCGCCACCGACAGACCCCGCCGTAGGTCGGCGGTCACGACGGAGTTGACCAGGCCGTATTTGGTGTCGTTCACCAGCCGTACGGCCTCCTCGTCGCTGTCGACCACGATCACCGGGGCGACGGGGGCGAAGATCTCCTCCCGCCACAGCGCCATGTCGCCGGTCACCGACGTCACCACGGCCGGGCGGAAGAACGGCGCCTCGGCGGGCCCGCCCGTCAGCACGGTCGCTCCCCCGGCCACCGCGCCGGCCAGCAGGTCGGATGCCCGCCGCCACTGGGCCTCGTTGATCATTGGGCCGAGGCCGACGGCCGCCGTGTGCGGGTCGCCCACCTGGATGGCGGCCGCCCGGCGGGTCAGCTCGGCGACGTAGGCGTCGGCGACGCCGGTGTGCACGATGTGGCGCCCGGCGGTGATGCAGGTCTGGCCCTGGTAGTGGAAGCTGGACCAGGCGCCGATCATCGCGGCCTGCTCCAGGTCGGCGTCCTCCAGCACGACCAGGGCGTTGTTGCCGCCCAGCTCCAGCGACACCTTCTTCAGCAGGCCGCCCGCCTGGGCGGCGATGGCGCGGCCCACCTTGGTCGAGCCGGTGAAGTGCACCATCGCGGTCTCCGGATGGGTGACCAGGCGCTCGCCGACCTCGGGTCCGCCCTGCACGACCTGGAACACCTCCCCGTCGAAGAGTTCGGCCGGCAGCGACCCGCCGCTGAGCGGGGTCTCGGGCGATGGCTTCAGCACGACCGTGTTGCCCAGCGCCAGCGCGGGCGCGACCACCCGCATGCCCAGGATCAGCGGGAAGTTCCACGGCGTGATCGCCGCGACGACGCCCAGGGGCAGCCGCTCGGCCAGGCTGACACGGCCCACATGGTTGGAGGGCAGCAGTTCGCCGACGGGCCGGGCGGCGAGCGCGGCGGCCTCGTGCAGTTCGCCGATGGCGGCGCCGATCTCGTAGTCGGCCTTGCCGGGGACGCAACCGGTCTCGCGCACGATCAGGTCGCGGGCCGTCGCCGCGCGGGCCTCCAGTCTCCCGGCGGCCCGGCGCAGCGCGGCGGCGCGTTCGGTGTAGGGCAGCGCGGCCCAGGCGGGCTGGGCCTTCGCCGAGCGCGCGATGGTGGCGTCGACGTCGGCGACGGTGGAGACGGGTACCTCGCCGAGGGTTTCGCCGGTGGCTTTGTCCCGCGAAAGGATGGGGGTGGACATGTCCGCTCCTCAGGTTTGGAGACGTCGGGCGAGTGCGACCGCGCCCGTGACCGGGGGGTCGCCGAGCAGGTGCACGGTCAGTCCCGGGTGATCTGCCGCGACCGCGTCGCGGAAGGCCGCGTACAGGCCGGGCTGGCTCGTCATGACGCCGCCCGCCGCGACGACGTCGGTGACCCCTGCCCCGCGTGCCATCAGCTGACCGACCAGGGTGGCGAGGCCGCGCCCGCCTTCGGTGATCGTGGCGCGGGCGTCGTGGGAGCCGCGCGCCGCCGCCGCGAACACGGCGGGTGCCTTGGGCGCCCAGTGCTCGGCCGTGGGCAGGTCGTTGACGGTACGGGCCAGCCCGACGGCGTCCCCGACCCCGAACGCCTCCATCAGCAGCGGCAGCAGGACATCCGTGGTGTCTCCGGCGTCGTTCCTGGTCAGCGCGGCCCTGACCGCCTCGCGGACGAGCGCGGGGGCACTGCCCTCGTCCCCGATGACCCAGCCCCAGCCGCCCGCGAAGGCGAGCTCGCCGCCCGGCAGCACCGCGACCGCGATGGAGCCGGTGCCCGAGATGACGCCGATGCCGGAGGAGAGCCCGGCGGCGGGCACCAGCAGGGCGGCGTCGTTGGTGACGGCGGCCGGGACCCCGGCCGCCGTGGTCAGCGCGTAGCCGAGTTCCGCGCAGTGGTGCTCGTCGTCGCACCCCTGGGCGCCCGCCGCGACCGCCACGACGGTCTCCGTGGAAGGACGGTGCCGCTCGACCAGATCGGCGATCCACCGGGCCGCCTCGGCGACGGGCGTGGCCGACCACGTCTCGCTCGGCACCACCGCGTCGGCCACCGGCTCCCCGGAAGGGGTCTCGTAGCGGAGGTGGGTCTTGGTGCCGCCGATGTCCAGCCCGGCCAGGACGGTCACAGGGCCGCCCCGACCTTGGTGTCGGCGTTGTCGAAGACGAACTCCTCGATGTCGACACCGGAGTGTTCGGCCGTCCGCGCGACCAGGGTCTGGAGCACGATCGCGTCCAGGATCGCGCGCTGGCTCGGCGGCACCTCCGG
Source organism: Streptosporangium oxazolinicum (assembly GCF_039537505.1). Classification (NCBI taxonomy): domain Bacteria; kingdom Bacillati; phylum Actinomycetota; class Actinomycetes; order Streptosporangiales; family Streptosporangiaceae; genus Streptosporangium; species Streptosporangium oxazolinicum. The sequence continues at coordinate 238,997 of NZ_BAABAQ010000009.1, read as the reverse complement.
CACCCGCACCACCTGGAGGGCGGGGCCGTCGGCGACCTCGGCGGAGGTCACCAGGATGACCGGGTGGTCGGCGGAGGCCAGCGTGTGGGCCAGGGCGATCTCGCGCTCGTCGCCGAAGAGCATGTGGACGGTGTTGCCGGCCGACTCCATCGCGCCGTGCAGGTACTGGCGGGTGCTCATCGCCGCGCCGGGCAGGCGCACGGTCTCGCGGAACAGCAGCGCCCCGGCCTCGGCCGAGCCCGCCGCCGGGCCGCCGCCCACGAAGTCACCGGCCCTGGCCGCCGCGAAGGGGGCCGCCAGGTCGTCGGCCCTGGGGGCGAGCGCGCTCTCCAGTTCGTCGACGTGGCCGGCCAGCGCCGCCCAGGACGGGTCGATGGCGCCCCGGTTCCAGGCTTCGGCGATCATCCCGAGGGCGGCCACGGTCGCGGTGTAGCCGATGGTGGAGGCGTAGCTGTCGGGGATGCCGCCCAGCGAGACCCCCCGCCCGGCCAGCTCGCTGATCGGCGAGGGGGCCACGTTGGTCACCGAGTAGCGTAGCCACGGCTCGACCGACTCCAGCACCGCCAGCGTCTCGGAGCTGCGGCCGCTCTGCGAGACCGCGACCAGCGGGTGGACGCTGCGCGGGAACGGCAGCGGGTGGTCACCGGCGGACAGCCGCCAGGCGTGGACGCCACGGGTACGCAGCGTCCACGTCGGCGCGCACGCCGCGGCGTGGCTGGCCCCGATGGCGACGAAGACCGGCCCGGCTCCGTGGAACCACTCCCCGGCCGCGCGGGCCGCGACCTCTCCGCTGAGCCGCTCGATCGCCGCCCGCAACGCGGCGGCCTGGCCGGCCCGCGCGGAGGCGAAGGAGATGTGACCTTCTTTCGGCGTAGACATTCTTTCCCCAGATCAGTTCGTTAGGAGTGGCAGTGACCGGCCGCCGACGGCGGGATGTCCAGCGTCGGGTTGCGGCCGAAGAAGCCGGAGGGCTTGAGCGTGAAACCGGTGTGGTCGACCGGCATGACCGGCCAGTCCTCCGGGCGCGGGAAGTGCGTCATCCCGAAGGTGTGCCACACGACGACGGGGGCGCCGTCGATGTCGCGGTCGGCCGCGATCCAGGCGGGCATGCCCGCCCCGCCCGGGTGCTGGTTGACGAGGTCGCCCGCCGGATAGAGCTCGGCGGGGTCGTACGCGGTGACCCACAGGTGGCCGCTGGCGAAGGTGGCCCGGCCGTACAGGTCGGAGTCGGGGTCGGCCAGCAGCACCGGCAGGCCCTCCGGGTGGAGCACGTAGGCGACGTCCTGGCCGAGACGGTTCTGGACCTCGGCGTTGCCGACCCGCCAGACGCGGCCGCGCAGGCCGTCGGCCAGGCGCGGGGCGTCGCTCTCGCGGCGCAGCCGGGTCACCTTCTGGGTGATGCCGGTGCCGGTCGGGTTGTCCGGGCCGCGTGGCACCGCCGCCGCCTCGGCCTCTTCGACGTAGTTGGCCGGGCCGTCGACGGCCATCTCCAGGCGGGCGCTGAACAGGTGCTGGTGGTGGGGGGCGCCCAGGCCGGGGGCGACCTCGGTGGCGTAGGCGTAGGGGCCGCCCGGGTTGGGGTGGCCCGAGGTGAAGACGACGCCGGTGGCCTTGACCTCCAGCTCGATGGTGCCGTCGAGGTAGAGGTACCAATAGAAGCCGTAGTCGTAGTTGCCGACGGTGACGAAGAAGGAGATGACCAGCCGCCGGTTGCGGCGCACCACGCTGGAGTCGGTGAAGTGGGAGGTGTGCTTCCACAGCACCCCGGCGTCCTCCTCGTGGACGCAGATCGCCTGCGGGATCACGCGGGGGTTGCCGGCGTTGTCGGCGACCACGGCGTCGAGATAGGTGATCTCGCCGAGGCAGTCGCAGCCGAGCTGGAGGGAGTTGGCGAAGTTGCCGAGCAGATACTCGCCGCCGTCGAAGAAGGTCTGGAACCAGCGCTGGGGGCTCGGGTCGGCGTACGGGACGACCATCTCCGCGACCGAGGCGCGGTCGACCACCGAGCGGTCGCCGACGGTCAGGTGGCGCAGCACCAGGCCCTCGCGCGAGTCGAAGCAGACCTGGACCTTCCAGCCCAGCCACTCCAGCACGCCGTCGTCGTCGATGGTGAAGCTCGGGCCGTGGGGTTGCGTGATCTCGATCGGCTTGAGGCCCTCGCGGAGGGTGCCGTTGAACTCGGCCAGGTGGAAGTTGCCGTCCTCCGTCGGCACCTCCAGCACCCGGTCGTCGAGGACGTCCACGACCGCCTTGCCGACCACGTCGACGTGGGCGACGACGCCGTCGACCGGGTGGGCCCAGGGCAGGTCGTCGGCGTTCTTCTGGAGGAAGGTGAGACAGCGCTGCAGGCGGACGCCCTGTTCACCGGGGTTCATCGCCCTGCCCGCCGACAGAGGCTGCACCCGCAGGACCGACAGGTCGGTCAGGCCGCGCCGGGCCATCGCGGCCTGCCAGCGCTCGTCCGCGTGCACGATCGCCTCGACCATCGCGAACTCGAGCATGACGACCGGCACCTGACCGTCGGTCGCCGGGTCGAGCTCGGTGACCGACTCCAGCCGGTCGTCGGCCGGGCAGGCCACGACGTCGTGGGAGCGGCCGTCGGCCAGGTCGACCAGGAACGCGCGGAACCGGCGCGGCCCGAGGGCCTGCCGCTTGTCCGGCTCCTTGAGGCCCAGGTAGGAGACGTGGGTCGTCTCGGTCAGCAGGCCCTCGCGGTGGAGGATCGCCCGCACGGCCGAGATCTCCTCGGCGCGGATCGATCTCAGCGCGCTCTCTTGTTCGCTCACGATGGCTCCTCTCATGACCAAAGTACTACCTGTGTATTTACCACGCCATACCAATATGACCGAGCTGGTACGAGGTTGGGTTGATTTCAGGAGAAGGCAACTGCCTGTTTAGGCCTGTCCATGGTGGTATGTCAGGAAATCCGATAACCGGGAAACCGGACTCATCTGGTCTTCAGTGGTTTGCGCATGGGAGGTGAGTCGCGCGATAATGCGTCCGTGAACTCCCCGACGCCCGCGCCGATCCACGGTGACCACCCCGAACCCCTGTGGATCCAGGCCGTGAACCTGATCAAGGACCAGATCGGCGGCGGCGTGCTGAAGCCGGGCAGCCGGCTGCCGCCGGAGCGCGAGCTGTGCGACCGGCTCGGCATCAGCCGGGTCACCCTGCGCAAGGCGCTGGGCGCCCTCGTCGACGAGGGGATCCTCAGCCCTTCCCATGGCCGGGGCTGGTACGTCGCCCCCAGCCCCCCCGCCCGCGAATGGCCCAACAGCCTTGAGTCGTTCACCGAGACCGCCCGCCAGATGGGGCTGACGCCCAGCTCGACCGTGCTGCGCCACGAGGTCGTGCCGACCAACCTCGACGAGGCCGAGACCCTGTCGATCGCGCCGGGCACTCCCCTGTTCGTGCTGGAGCGGGTGCGCCTGCTCAACGACGTGCCGATCGCGCTCGACCTGACCCAGGTGCCGGCCGCGCTCGTGCCGGGCTTCGCCGACCTCGACTTCCGCTCGGGTTCCCTCTACGAGCACATCGCCGCCATCGGGCTCGACCCGGTCAAGGCCAACGCCACCATCGAGGCGCGCGAGGCCGACACCTACCTGGCCGGGCATCTCCAGCTCGAAGTCGGCAAGCCGGTGCTGGCGATGCGCCAGCTCGTGCTCAGCGCCACCGACACCCCGCTGTTCTCCTCCGTCGTCTTCTACCGCGGCGACCGCTACCGCCTGCGCACGTTCTTCCTGCGGGGCCGGGGCCGGCTGTAGTCTCACTTGCCGATGCCCTGGCTGAGGCCCTGGACGAACTGCCGCGAGAACACGACGAACAGCACCACCAGCGGCACCGCGCCGAGCGTCAGCGCGCCCAGCAGCGCCGGATAGTCGTTGAGGAACTGGCCCACGAACTGCTGCACTCCGAGCGTCACCGTCTGGTTGGCCCGTCCGGGCGCCAGGATCAGCGGGAACCACAGGTCGTTCCAGATCGGCAGCATCGTCACCGACGCCACCGCCGCCAGCCCCGGCCGCACCATCGGCAGCACGATCGACAGGGTCTGCAGCTCTCCCGCGCCGTCGATCCGCGCGGCCTCCTTGACGGCGGCGGGCACCGCCTTGAAGTACGTCATGAGCAGCGCGATCGCCAATGGCAGGCTCATCGCCGTGTAGACGAGGATCAGCGCCACCAGCGTGTCCATGAGCTGCCACGAGATCATCGTCTTGATGATCGGCACGGTGCCCAGCCGGATCGGCAGCATGATGCCCAGCACGAAGAACCCGCCGACGACCGGCGCGAACCGCACCTTGTACTCCGTCAGCGCGAACGCGGCCAGCGTCGCCAGCACCAGCGTCAGCACCGTGCTCCCGACGGTGACGATCAGGCTGTTGCGGTAGTTGAGGACGAAGTCGCCCCGGTTGAACACCCGGTCATATCCGGCCAGGCTGAAGGTCTCGGAGTTCGGCAGCGCGAACGGCTCGTTGAAGATGCCCGGCGTCGTCTTGAACGAGTTGACGACGATCACCAGGATCGGCGCGATCGCCAGCAGCGCGAACACGATCAGCAGGCCGTGCGTCACCAGCGATCCCGCGCGGCCCGCGGCCCGCGTCTTGGTCGTCACAGTTCGTAACTCCTCAGTCGACGGTGCAGCAGCCCGAAGTACGCGCCCGTGACCACCAGGATGATCAGGAAGATCACGCTGGCCACGGTCGCGCCGAGGTCCAGGTCGGAGAGCTGGCCGCTGGACCCGAAGAAGGTCCGGTAGAACAGCGTGCCGAGGATGTCGGTGCTGTAGTTGGGCCCCGGGGCCGACCCGTTCAGCGCGAAGACCAGGTCGAAGCCGTTGAAGGTCCAGATGTACGTCAGGATCGCGATCAGCCCGAACTGCGGCGCGATCAGCGGGAACTTGATCCGCCAGAAGGTCGACCACGATCCGGAGCCCTCGACCCGGGCGGCCTCCAGGATGTCGTTCGGGATGGCCAGCAGGGCGGCGTACAGGAAGATCATCGGAATGCCGACGTACTGCCAGACCGACATCAGCGAGATGGTGGGCAGCGCCGTGCGCTCGTCGCCGAGCAGCGGGAAGTCGACCAGGCCCCACAGCGGGTTGATGATCAGACGCCAGACGAAGCCGACGATGACCACCGACAGCGTGGTCGGGATGAACAGCAGCGTGCGGTAGAGCCCGGCAGAGCGGCGCAGCCGCCCGGAGGTCAGCAGCGCCGCCAGCAGCAACCCGAGCGGCACCTCCACCACCAGGTGGATGGCGAAGAACTCCAGGTTGTTGGTGAGCGCGTTCCAGAAACGCTCGCTCGTGGTGGGGTTGGTGAACAGGTAGACGTAATTGTCCAGCCCGACGAACCGGACGGGGCCGTTGTCGGTGTCGTACAGGCTGTAGTAGATCGAGTTCACCAGCGGGAGCGCCGCGAACACCACGTAGACGGCGAGCGCGGGCAGGGTGAACGCGAGGAAGTAGCGGTAGGCCCGGTTCAACGTGCGCCTTTCCGATCGCGGGCGGGGTGCCGGGCGGCAGACGCCGCCCGGCACCCCGCCCCGCCGCCTCACTGCTGCGGCGTGTACCAGCTGGACAGACCCTTCTGCAGTTCCTCGGTGGCCTTCCGCGGGGTCAGCCCGTCGTTGTACATGAGCTGCAACACCCGCCACACCTCGTCGTCGAAGGGCGGGGTGCCGACGCTGAGCCGGTCGAGGCCCAGCCGGGGGGTGAGCCGGGCACCCTGCTTGAGGGTGGCGAAGTCCCGCGCGAGCGCGTTGCTGTAGGTGACCGGCGTCTTGGCCATGGAGAAGAAGCCGGGCAGCTTGTTGACGTACAACTCAAGGAATTCGGGGCTGGTCGTCCAGGTCAGGAACTCCTCGGCGGCGGCCTTGTTCCTGCTGGCCGCGCTGACGCCGATCGCCATGTCGGGCATCTCCTGCAGGTAGCGCTCACCACCGGCACTCAGCGCCGGAGGGCCGAAGACGCCGACGTCGAGACCGTCGACGGCGACCTGGTTGATGTTCCAGGAGCCGTCGGGCAGGATCGCGGCCTTGCCGAGCGTGAACAGCTGCGTCATGTCGGGGTACTTGAGGCTCTCGAAGCCCTTGGGCAGATAGGGCTTCCAGGAGTCGAACGCCTCGAACGCCTTCACGAACTCGGGGTCGGTGACCTTCTTGGTGCCCTTGATCAGGCCCTGCCGCCCCTCCTCACCCTTCCAGTAGACCGGGCCGATGCTGTAGAGGCCGTTGTAGGCGAGCTGCCACGACTCCGACGAGCCGACCGCCAGCGGGGTGTACCTCCCGTCGTCCTTGATCTTCTTCAGCACGGCGAGGAACTCGTCCTGCGTGGCCGGGACCTGAAGACCGAGCTCGGCGAAGATGTCCTTGTTGTAGTAGAAACCGGCCAGCACCGAGGCGGTCGGCACGCAGTAGCGGCTGCCCGCGTCGTCCGACCACGGGCTCAGCGCCAGGTCGTCGAAGTTGCCGAGCATGGGCTTGCCGTCGAGCTTCTCGAAGTAGCCCTTCTTGATCCACGACCGGTTCACGTCGTACGGGCGGCAGGTGATCAGGTCAGGTCCGGTACCACCCTGGACCTGCGACTCGATCGCCGCGTTGTACTCGTTGGTGTTGGTCGGGCTGAACTCGACCTCGATGTCCGGGTGGGTCTTCTCGAAGGCAGGCAGGATCTCGTCCTGCCACATGGCCAGGTCCTCGGTCCGCCAGCTGCCCAGCGTCAGGGTCACCTTGCCCTGCGGCGCACCGCTCGCGGTGCCCTCGGACGCCGCCGCACCCGGCTGGACGCCGGTGGCGGATGGCGCGCAGGCCGAAGTCAGGACGGCCGCCGCCGCTGCGACCAACGCAACGGATGCACGTATCGCATGCATGGGGTTGCCTCTCGTCATCGTTGTCATCGCGTGGCATCACCCTGGTGGCCAGCGCCTGATGCCGCAGAGTACACACGGATTCGCTGTGGTAACAAGAGGTATTGCTTTGGTTTACCGTGATGCTACCTTTCGAACCACGGTGTGCCCCGCGCTGCCGCAGAGAGCCCACAGAGAGCCCACGGAGGACCTGATGATCGGTGTCGGCCTGCTCGGCGCAGGGTTCATCGGCGAGTGTTACGCCGATGCCCTCGACGACGTACGGGATGCGCGGCTTGTCGCGCACTACTCCCGCTCCCCTGAGAGAGCCGCCGCGTTCGCCGAAAAACCCGGACGCAACACCAGACCATACGAGACCATGACCGCGCTCTGCGCGGACCCGGAAGTCGACCTGGTCGTCATCGCGCTCCCGAACGAGGTGCACCTGGAGGCGGTCCGGATCGCCGCCGCGGCCGGGAAGGGCGTCGTCTGCACCAAGCCGCTCGCCCGCACCGGCCCCGAGGCCGCCGAGGTCGTCCGCGTCGCCACCGAGGCCGGCATCTGGCACGGCTACGCCGAGAGCTCGGTCTTCTCCCCCAACATCGCCAAGGCCCACGAGATGGTCGCGGCGGGCGGCATCGGCGACGTGATCTGGATGCGCGCCCGCGAGGGCCACTCGGGCCCGCACGCCCCCCACTTCTGGGACGCCGAGACCGCCGGCGGCGGCGCGCTGCTCGACATGGGCTGCCACACCGTCGAGTCGGCCCGCCACTTCTTCGGCAAGGACAACCCGATCACCGAGGTCTTCGCGTGGGGCGCCACGCTGGTCCACGGCGACAAGACGACGGGCGAGGACACCTCGATCGCGCTGCTGAAGTTCGCCGGAGGCCAGATGGCCTCGATCGAGTCGTCGTGGGTGGAGCAGGGCGGCATGCAGCTCCGGCACGAGATCGTCGGCAGCGCCGGGCGCCTGGTGACCGACACGGCCTCGACGCCGGTGTGGGGCTTCATCACCAAGCCGGTCGGCTACCTGGTGGAGAAGTCGGACGCGGACACGGGCTGGGTGTACCCCGTACCCGAGGAGACGAGGGCCTATGGGTTCTCGCAGCAGATGCGGCACTTCGTGGACCGGTTCGCGGCCGGGGAGGAGCCGCTGGAGACCTTCCACGACGGGCTCGTGGTGAACGAGGTGATCGACGCGTGTTACCGGTCGATGAGGTCGGGCCGTTGGGAGCCGGTCTGATCAGGACCACGGCCTTTACGGCGGGGAGGGCAGGACGCGCCGGACCACCGCCAGGAGTTCCTCCGGCTTGGCGAGGGCGGTCCGGAACTCTCGCGGATGGTCGCGGGGCAGTTCCCGGCGCGGCCGGACCGCCTCGCCGAGATCGGCGTGCGCCCGCCGCCCGGCCGACGGGTGGCCGGAAGGGGGCGGGGAAACGACTCGGCGGGCGGTCACGCCGAGAAGCGGGCCACCCACTCGCGGGCCCCGGGGAGGATCTCCTCCACCGGCGCCACGTGCGGGTACCAGGTGCGCTCCCACTCCAGGGAGACCCAGCCCCCGAAACCGCGCAGCAACTCGCCGCACTCGTCGAGGGGGACCCCGCCCGACCACATCGGCACCGGGGTCGTGTCGGTGGCCGAGACCGCGTCCTTGATCTGCGCGTACGCCAGGTGCCCGGCCAGCGCCGCCAGGGTCTCCGCGGGCTCCTCGCCGTGACGCCACGGGTGCAGCACGTCCCACAGCGCGCCCGCCGCCTCGGGAACGCCCGCCGCGTCCAGCAGCCGCCCGACCGAGGCGCCGGTCGGCATCGCGTCGTGGGTCTCCACCAGCACCCGTACCCCCGACTCCACGCACAGGTCCGCGACCGCGCGCAGCCGCCGCGCCCCCGCCTCGACGTCCTCTCCCCCGGGGAAAACCCGTACGCCGGGGGCGCCCAGGTCGGCGGCGAGCGCCAGGTCGTCCCGCAGCGCCCGCACGACGGGTTCGTCCGGTCCCGCCACGGCGATCCTGACGTATCCGGCGAGGGCGGAGATCTCCAGCCCGGCGAGGGCCGCGCGGACCGTCGCGCGTTCCGCCGGGGAGAGCCCGGCGTGGACACCGGTGTCGGGGTGGAGGCGGAGTTCGAGCCCGGCGCACCCGTACTCCACAGCCGTCGCGACGGCCTCGCTCAGGCCCTGCCCCGGCATGCCGAGCGTGCTGAACGCCAACCTCATCCCGACTCCCTCCCACCATTTTGGAAAGCGCTTCCCAAGCAAGTCCATCGTAAACGCACGCCACCTCGGGCGTGCCGGGAGCGGCAGGGGCCTCCCTCAGGTGGGGCCGCCGGGCGGGCCATCCGTCGCACCGGATTAGCGGCGCGCGAGTGAGGGGAGGCCCCAAGTGATGCCGATCGGGGGGCGCGGAGCCGGAGGAGCCCCGGACTCGCAGCGACATCGATCTTCTCAGCTGGAGAATCCCATGACTGGACGCGTATCGGCGCCGGGCGACCTCGGCCGCCGGATCGCCAGGCGACGCGAGGATCTCGGCCTCACCCGGGACGAGCTGGCGAGGCGGGCCGGGATCGATCCCGGCTATCTCGCCTACCTGGAGGACGCCGTGGCCTCACCGAACACCGGCACCGTGAACCGCGTGGCCACCGCCCTGGACACCAGGCCCGAGGAACTGCTCGGCGGGTACGCCGGTCTGCCGCCCGGACGGGGCCGACCGGCCCTCCGGCCCCCGGCGCCGGAGACACTGGACCGGGACGAGTGCCTGCGGCTCATCACCCCCGGCGGGGTGGGACGGATCGCCTTCGAGGAGATCGGCGGGCCGGTGATCCTGCCGGTCAACTACGCCCTGCACGGCAACTCGGTGATCTTTCGCACCGCTTTCGGCGGCCCGCTCGACACCACCCTGCGCACCGGGGTCCAGGGGGTCGAGTCCAAGGTCGCCTTCGAGGTCGACCGGATCGACGACGCCGGTCGCGAGGGCTGGAGCGTGCTGGTGCGCGGCGGGGTCCACCACGTCTCCTCGGAGGAGGACCGCGCCGCCCTGGCGGCGCTGGGCGTCCGGCCGTGGGCGGGAGGTGAGCGGGAGCTGTACGTGAGGATCGCCGCCACCGAGGTCACCGGCCGTCGCATCCGGCGCGGCCCGTGATCCGCACGGAGCTCAGGAGCCGACCGTGATCCTCGCAGAGCTGAGAAGCCGACCGTGATTCGCACGGAGCTCAGGAGCCGACCGTGATCCTCGCAGAGCTGAGAAGCCGACCGTGATTCGCACGGAGCTCAGAAGCCGACCGTGATCCGCACAGGGCCCGGGAGCCGCCCGTGATCCCCGCGAAGCCCAGAAGCCGACCGTGATTCCCGCGGAGCTCAGGAGCCGCCCATGATCCCCACGGAGATGGACGCCTGGGTCGTCACCCGTCCCGGGCCGATCGCCTCGCGCCCCCTGCGGCCGGTCCGCGTCCCGGTTCCCTCCCCCGGGCCCGGTGAGGTGCTGGTCCGCGTCGAGGCCTGCGCGGTCTGCCGTACCGACCTGCACCTCGCCGAGGGCGATCTCCGGCCGCGACGCCCGAGGACCACGCCCGGCCACGAGGCGGTGGGCCGGGTGGTGGCCGCCGGTCCCGGCGCCGGGCGGCTGGCGCCGGGCACCCGGGTGGGCGCGGCCTGGCTCCGCTCGACCTGCGGGCACTGCCGCTACTGCCTGCGCGGCGCGGAGAACCTCTGCCCCGACTCGACCTACACCGGCTGGGACGCCGACGGCGGCTACGCCGAATACCTGACCGTTCCCGAGGACTTCGCCTACCCGCTCCCCGGCGACACCCCGGCGGAGAAGCTGGCGCCGCTGCTGTGCGCGGGGATCATCGGCTACCGGGCCCTGCTCCGCGGCGACCTGCCGCCCGGCGGGCGCCTGGGCATCTACGGCTTCGGCGCCTCGGCGCACCTGACCGCGCAGATCGCCATCGCCCAGGGCGCGACCGTGCACGTGCTGACCCGCTCGGCCAGGGCCAGGGAACTGGCCCTGGACCTGGGCGCGGCCTCGGCGGGCGACGCCGCGGACGCCCCGCCGGAACCGCTGGACTCGGCGATCCTGTTCGCCCCGGTGGGCGAGCTGGTGCCGGTCGCGCTGGCCGCCCTGGACCGGGGCGGCACCCTGGCGGTGGCGGGCATCCATCTCAGCGACATCCCGGCCCTGACCTACCAGCGCCACCTGTTCCAGGAACGCACGCTGCGCAGCGTCACCGCCAACACCCGCGCCGACGGCCACGCCTACCTGGAACTGGCCGCACTCCACCCACCCCGGGTGACGACGGTGCCCTACCCCCTGGCCGAGGCCGACCGGGCCCTCGCTGACCTGGCGGCGGACCGCGTCGAGGGCGCCGCCGTCCTGACGCTCCCCTCATCCTGACCCGGACGCCGCACCCAGCCACCGCCTTGACGCTCCCCCTCCCCTGACCCGGACGCCGCGCCCACCGGCGCTTCGCGCGACGAGGCCGCGAGGGGCGGGTTCAGCTCAGGAGCCCGGCTTCGCGGGCGTCATGGCGCAGCCGGTCGCGGTGGTCCGGGTGGGCGACGCGGATGAGCGCCTCCGCCCGCTCCCGGAACGTCCTTCCCCGCAGTTCCGCGACGCCGTACTCGGTGACGATGTTGTCGACCGTGTTCTTGAGCGTGGTCACCACACTGCCCGGGGTCAGCCGCAGGTTGACGCGGCTGGTCCCGTCGTGCGTCGTGGAGTGCAGGACGAGAAACCCCTGCCCTCCCTCGGAGTACATCGCGCCGCGTGCGAAGTCGGTCTGGCCACCGGAGCCCGACCAGTAGCGTCCGGCGATGGTCTCGCTGGCGGCCTGGCCCATCAGATCGACCTCGCTGGTCGCGTTGATCGACACGACCCCCGGCTCGCGTGCGACGACGCGCGGGTTGTTCACCCAGGCGGCGGGCGCCATCGCGACCGCGCCGTTGTGGTCGAGCCAGTCGTACAACCGCCGGGTGCCGACGCAGAAGGTGGCCACGTGCTTGTGGCGCATCTGGCGTTTGCGCGCGCCGGTGACGACACCGCCGAGGACCAGCTCCATGATCCCGTCGGAGAGCGCCTCGGTGTGCACGCCGAGGTCGCGGTGGCCGGAGAGGGAGGACAGCAGCGCGTCCGGGATGCGTCCGACCCCGACCTGGAGGCAGGCCCCGTCGGGGACGCGCCCGGCGATGTGTCCGGCGATCGCCAGATCCCGATCTCCCGGCTCGCTCGGGAACACCTCGGGAAGGGGCTCCCGCGACCGGCACCAGCCGACGGCCTCGTTCAGGGGCAGCTGGTTCTCCCCCGCCGTGTGGGGCACGTTGGGGTTGACCTCGACGAAGAAGGGAACGTCGCCGATGAAGGAGGCGGTGTAGTCGGCGCTGGTGCCCAGGCTGACGTAACCGTGCCGGTCGGGCGGGCTGACGGCGGCCAGCACGATGCTGCACCTGGTCGTCGCCCGCATCACCGCCGCGGCCTCGCTGAAGTGGACGGGCACCAGGTCGCATTGGCCCGCCCAGTACGCCTCACGAGAGCCGGGGCCGAGGAAGTAGTCGACGTGACGCAGGTGGTCGCCGAACTCGCCGCGGATGTAGGCGCGTTCCCGGTAGGGGTCCATCCGGTGGATCCGCACGCCGTCGAGCCGGTCGGCGTTGGCCTCCAGCGTGTCGAGCAGCGTGACGGGCTCTCCGGCTCCGATCGGGACGATCACGTCCGCGCCGGGCGGGATGTGGCCGAGCACGTCCTCAGGGGCGTTCATCGCTCTCCTTCCCGGCGAGGATGCGACGGGCCAGTTCCAGGCGAGGCTTGTCGATCATCTGGCCGTCCACGCGGACGGCCGCGCCACCGGAGTCGTCGGCCGCGCCGACGACCCGACGCGCCCAGGCCAGTTCGGCCTCGGTCGGTGAGAACGCCTGGTTGACGGCCGGTACCTGACGTGGGTGCAGGCAGAGCTTGCCGGTGAAACCGAGCCTTCGGGCACGCAGGGCGTCGGCGGCCGTACGGGAGGGGTCGTCGAGGTCGGTGGTCGGCCCGTCGACAGGGCCGTCGAGGCCGTGCGCCCGGGAGACCACGACCAGGCGGGAGCGGGCGTACAGCAGGTCCTCGTCGGTGACACCGGTGTCGAGGGCGAAGTCGACGGTGCCGAACGCCAGCCGTACGACGCTCGGATGGGCGGCGACGGCCGCCGCGTTCTCGACCCCCGCGGCCGTCTCGACCAGCGCCACCACCCGGACGGAGCCGGGCATACCCTCCGGTTCCTCGCTCTTGGGCAGCATCACCCCGAGCAGCCCCGGCAGGCCGGCGAGGGCCTCCATGTCGGCGTCGTGCCAGGCGGTGCCCACACCGTTGATCCGCACGTACGCCCGGTGGCCGGTCAGCCAGGCCACCACGGCGTCGCGGGCGGCGGGCTTGTCGTCGGGGGCGACCGCGTCTTCGAGATCGAGGACGGCGGCGTCCGCGATCACCGCCTTGGCGAACCTGTCCGGCCGGTCGCCGGGGGTGAACAGCCAGGAGCGCGGGCTCACGGACGGTCCAGGGCTCGCTCGGCACGGGCGTCCCAGACCGGCTCGACGGCGGTGACGTCCGGGCCGTTCCCACGCCGGTAGATCATCATGGTCCGCTCGAAGATGATGACGATCTCGCCGCGTTCGTTGAAGCCGACGGTGCGGACGGAGACGATCCCGACGTCGGGCCGCGACGCGGACTCCCTGGCCCCGAGGACCTCGGACTGGGAGTAGATCGTGTCCCCCTCGAACACCGGGTGCGGCAGCCGCACCTTGTCCCAGCCGAGGTTCGCCATGACGTGCTGGGAGACGTCGGTGACGCTCTGGCCGGTGACCAGGGCGAGGGTGAACGTCGAGTCGACCAGGCGGCGCCCGAACTCCGTCTGCGACGCGTAGTGGGCGTCGAAGTGGACCGGCATCGTGTTCTGTGTCAGCAGGGTCAGCCACACGTTGTCCGAGGCGGTCACGGTGCGGCCGAGCGGATGCCGGTAGACGTCGCCGACCACGAAGTCCTCGAAGTAGCGGCCATGCCATGACATCTGTCGCGAACCGGCCCTGGCTGGCCGATCATTCATGTCAGTTCTCCCGGGACGCGGTGGAGCACGCCTCGCGCTCGTGATATTCGCATCCAAACGTGCTCACCCCGGGCCGGGTGGCGCGCAGGGCGGAGAGATTGCAGTGACTTCACGTAATCGTTGGAGCTTTTTCACTACGCGTCGCCGTATGGAGAGGCGTGCCCGCACGGGACGCGCCGGTCCCCGGTACGGCGCCCGCTGAGATCGAAGGAGCCTCATATCTCCTTGAGGACGCGGTGCAGGAGAGCCGTCGTCGCGGCCGGTTGTTCGGCCTCGATGCCCAGGCGGTTCATGACGTGCCAGTAGCGCTCGACGTCGGCGAGCTTGTCCAGGTAGAGGGCGCCGGTGAGCTGTTCGAGGTAGACCACGTCGGGCAGCTCCCCCTCGGGGAAGCGGAGGATGGTGGCGGAGCCCGTCGCCGCGGCGGCCGCTCCGGCGCTGAACGGCATGATCTGGAGGGTGACGTGGCCGAGTTCGGCGACCTCCGCGAGGTGCCGGATCTGGTCGCGCAGCACCTTGAGACCTCCGATGGGGCGATGCAGCACCGCCTCGTCGATGACGAACCAGAGCGTGGCGGGCTCCCGCCCGGTGAGGAGTCTCCGGCGCTCCATCCGCAGGGCGACGCGGCGCTCGATCTCGAACTCGGGGGCACCCGCGCAGGCGGGGCGGATGAGGGCTCGGGCGTAGTCCTCGGTCTGCAGCAGCTCGGGGACGAACTGGACCTCGTAACCTCGGATGAGAGAGGCGGCCTGCTCCAGCCCGAGGTAGGCGTCGAACCAGGAGGGGACCACGTCGGCGTAGGCGTGCCACCAGCCGGGCCTGTTGGCCTGCGCGGCCAGGGCGAGCAGCGGGGCGCGCTCGTCGTCGTCGACGACCCCGTAGAGGGTGAGCAGGTCGGCCACGTCGCGCTGCTTGAAGCCGGTGCGCCCCAGCTCCAGACGGCTGATCTTGGAGTGCGACGCGCGGATCGCCTCTCCCGCCTCCTCGCGCGTGATGTGGCCGTTCTCGCGCAGCCGCCGGAGCTGCGCCCCCACCAGCATGCGGATCACGGTGGGCCCGGCCTGCCGGTGATCCGGATTCTGACCGTCGACGTGCTCGCTCATCGCCCGAACAATGCGCAAGTTCGCTCCCTTTAACCGCTTAACCGCGGCTGGCCGGCCTGTGAGTATTCAAGCTTTTCACGTCCGGGCCGTTCCCCGCAGTGAGACACGGACTCCATACGGTGAATCACCGCTGTCCTCGCGGAACGGCGGCTTCGTGAAAGCCCGGACGAGAACGTCGCCGGACCTCATGCCGCACCGCGCACCGGGCCGCGCGTCCATCCCCCCGTCACCCCGGCGCTGAGCGAGTCGCCACCGGGCTCTCACGAGGGGTGACGCCGGGCGGGCGCACCGGAAACCGTTCGCGACATTTCGGAGAAGTTCTCATCTCTTCTCCTGACTTCTCCACTTTACGATGCCGAATACTCATAATTAGTGATCTCATATGGACTCCTCGGAGAGGAAGCCAGACCATGCCCGATATCGGCCCCGTACGGGCGGGGGATCCCGAACGCGTGGACGAGTACCAGATCGTGGGACGGCTGGGAGAGGACGTCTACCTCGCCACGGCCCCCTCGGGGGACCGGGTCGTCGTGCGCCTGCTCCCCTCGGACGTGAGTCCCGAGCGGTTCCGGGAGGCGATGGAACCGCTGCGGGAGATACCCGCCTTCTGCACGGCCCAGGTGCTGGACAGCGGACTGGACGGCGGAGTTGACGGCGACAGGCCGTACATCGTGAGCGAGTACGTCGACGGCCCCACGCTGGAGGAGGCGGTGGCCTCCGAGGGCGTCCTGAGGGCGGCCGCGCTGCACCGGCTCGCCGTCGGGACGATGACCGCCCTGGTCGCCCTGCACCAGGCGGGTACGGTCCACGGCGACCTGCGTCCCGGCGCCGTGGTGTTCGGCCCCGACGGGCCACGGGTGATCGACCTCGGCATGGCGCGAGCGCTGGAGGCGACCGCGTCCAGCACGACCCGCAAGGTCGACGTGCCCGCCTACAGTTCGCCGGAGAGGCTCATGGGCACCTCCCCCGGGCCCGAGGGAGACCTGTTCTCGTGGGGGGCGACGATGGTCTTCGCCGCCTCGGGCCGCTCCCCCTTCGAGGCGGAGACGATGTCGGGCACGGTCAACCGCATCGTCAACGACGAGCCCGACCTCGGCGCGCTCCCCGGCGACCTGCGCGGGCTGGTCGCGGCCTGCCTCGCCAAGGACCCCGCGCCGCGGCCGACCGCGAGCGATGTCCTGCTCCGCCTGGTCGGGGGGTTCCTCACCTCCGACCAGGTGCCCGCCGATGTGCCCGCGCCCGGTGCCCCCTCCACCCGGCCGCTGCGGCGTGCCCGCCCCGCGCTGCTGGTCGCGGGCGCGCTCGCCGTCGCCCTCGTCTCCGGTGGCGTGGTCTACCTGGCGGTGTCGGGCGACCCCGCGCCCGTGTCCGCCCCGCGCCCGGCCCAGAGCACCGCGCGGGGCGCGCTCGCCCCGGCCTTCACCCCTCAGCCCCAGCTCAGCCCGAACGTCACCGAGGCGCCCTGGGAGTCGGTGGAGAAGACCACCAAGGACGTCGAACTGCCGGGGACGGGCATCACCCTGCACGAGAGCCCGAAGGACCCGGTCAAGCTGGGTGGATACCTGAACGTCAAGCCGCCCTTCGCCGCGTTCGCCAGGGAGAGGGGAAAGGAGACCTTCAGGCAGGTGGCCAGCGCCCTGCAGCCGGTGCTGTCACCGGGGGGCGACCTGGTGGCGCTCAACCCGTTCGGGAAGTTCACCGAGTCGTCCTTCGACTACCTGAGGATCCACGACCTGAGGAACGGCTCCCAGTTCAACGTGCCGACCGTCGAGCGCCCGCTGGAGGGACACAGCCCCGTGTGGTCGAAGGACGGCTCCAAGGTCCTGCTGTCGGTACGGAATCCGGACAAGGAGCGGTCCGACGGGTTCGTGGTGGTGGACGTGGCGGCGCGCAGGGCCACCTACGTGCGTACCGAGTCCGTCGGCGCCGACACGTTTCCCGCCACGTTCGCGCCGGACGGCTCGGTCGCGCGGGGATACTACGACGGCGAGAACTACGGGCTCGACTTCTACGGCCCGAACGGGCAGGCCATCCGGACGATGCACTGGGTCGGCCAGCCGCGCAACGTCGGCTGGTTCTCCCCCTCAGGCGCGCTCTTCGCGACGGTGTGCCCCAAGGGGAACAGCATGTGCGTGTGGGACACGCTGAGCGGCAACCGGCGCTACACGGTCAAGGTCAGCGAGAAGTCCCGTTTCGTGGGCTGGTTCAACAACAATCACCTGCTCATCCAGAACCCCGTCAAGAAGGGGTCCAAGATCGAGGTGGTCGACCTGTACGGCGCGTCCATCCGGGTGCTCGCCGACCTCAAGAAGGGCGACACGGCCTTCCTGAGCTTCACCTCGGCGGCCGGATGACCAGGGTCCTGCCCCCGGCTCCCGGCGATCCCGGCCGGATCGGGCCGCACCGGGTCACCGGCAGGATCGGCCGGGGCGGGCAGGGGACGGTGTACCTGGCGGAGTCCCCCGCCGGGGCGCGGGTCGCGGTCAAGGTGCTCGGCGGGGGCGGCGGCGAGCAGACCCTGGCGCGCTTCCACCGCGAGATCGAGCTGGCCCGCCGGGTGGAGGCCTTCTGCACCGCGCAGGTGCTGGAACACGGCGAGACCGACGGCATGCCGTACATCGTCAGCGAGTACGTCGACGGGCCCAGCCTCGCCCAGGTGATCGACGAGCGGGGGCCGCTGCGCGGGGCGGAGCTGCGCAGGCTCGCGGTCGGGACCGTCACCGCGCTGGCCGCCATCCACCGGGCGGGCGTCGTGCACCGCGACTTCAAGCCCGCGAACGTGCTGCTCGCCCGCGACGGCCCCCGGGTGATCGACTTCGGCATCTCCCGCGCGCTGGACGCCACCTCGACGGCCTCCGACCAGCTGGTCGGCACCCCTCCGTACATGGCGCCCGAGCAGTTCGACGGGCGCGAGGCGGGGCCGTCGGCCGACCTGTTCGCGTGGGCGTCGACGGTGGTGTGCGCGGCGACGGGGGAACCGCCCTTCGGGACCGGCCCGGTGCCCGCGGTGATCCACCGGATCCTGAACGCCGAGCCCGTACTCGGTTCCCTGGACGACGAACTGCGCGAGCTGGTGGGCGAGTGCCTGGACAAGGACCCTCGGGCGCGTCCGGCGGCCATGCCGGTGCTGTTGCGGCTGCTGGGCCATCCGGCGGAACGGCCGTCGTACGGGACGGGTCACGAGGTGCTCGGCGAGGGCCGCAAGCGGGCCGCTCCCCCACCGGCACGTCGCCGCGCCTCGCGCCCGGTGATCGCCGCCCTCGCCGCGCTGGCGCTCGCGGCGGCCTCCGGCGTCGCGGTCCTCGCGGTCCGGGCGGCGGGGACGGAGGAGCCCGCGAAGGTGGTCGCGGGTGAGGAGGGCACCCCCTCCCCGCTCGCGAGACCGGCGATCGGGACGATGCCCGCCACCTCGACGACCGACCTGCGGATCCCGGGAACGAAGATCACCCTGCGGGAGAACCCCGCGGACCCGGAGCGGGTCACCACCTACCGGGACTCGCGGAAGAAGGCCGGTGGCGCCCCCGTCTACCTCCGGCGGGGCGACAGCGCGGAGTTCAGGTTCCTGGGGACGCTCATGACCGCCGTGGCCGCCCCGGGAGGAGCGCGCGTCGCCGCCAACCCCGACAACAAGTTCGAGCTGGGGGCGTTCGACCTGATCCGGCTGGTGGATCCGGCGGGAGGGCCGGAGACCCAGATCAGGACCGTCGACACCCCGCTGACGACCTTCAATCCCCACTGGGACCGGAACGGGACGAGGATCCTGCTCACGATCTACGAGGGATTCGGGGAGGAGCAGCGCTCCCGGGGCTTCGTGATCGTGGACGTGGCCTCGCGCACGGCCCGCGTCTTCCGGGTGCCGGACGACGACCACCGCTCCGACTACGTCTGGGGCGCCGACTCGGCCTCGGTCCTCCACTCCGGGCCGGACGGGTCGGTCCGCTTCTACCGTCTGGACGGCACACCGCTGCGGACGGTCCCGAAGGTCGGCGCGCTGGTGCTGGACGACGTCAGGACCACCTCGCTCGGCACGGTCTTCACCACCCGCTGCCAGGAGCGGCCCGACGACGTCTGCCTGTGGGACGCCGCCACGGCGACGCGCAGGGCCGTCGTCCCGATCGGGAAGGGAACGACCTTCAACGGCTGGCTGGGCGACCGCCACTTCCTCGGCACCGTGACCGAGGGCAGGACGACGAAGGTCGTCATGCTGGACCTGCGCGGAGAGGTCGTGCGCGTCCTCGCGGACGGTCCCGCCACGGAGCTGGAGAAGATCAGCCTCTACTACACGCTCAGGTGACGGGCTCCGCCGTCGTCCGGCCGCTCCTCGCCTCGTGGACCTCGCGCAGCAGCGCGGTCGCCGCCGCGCTCGTCGGGTCGCCCGTCACCGTGACGATCTCCCAGGACGGCACGGCCCCGGCGAGCCCGACGAAGCGCACCCGGTCGGTCTTGACCGCGAAGGACTGCGGCACGAGGGCCACGCCGAGCCCGAAGGTGACCAGGTCGAGCAGCGAGGGCACGTCGTTCACCTCCAGCGAGACGTGGCGTTCGACGTCCGCGGCGGCGAACACGTCGTCGACCAGGTCCCGGGTGCCCCAATCCGGTTGGAAGTCCACGAACCGCTCCGCCCGCAGCTCCGGCAGCTCGACCTTCTCCCTGGCCGCGAGCGGGTGATCGTGCGCGCAGGCGAGCACGATCGGCTCGTCGGCGAGCGGCCCGACCACGACGTCGTCGGGGCACCGGGACGGGCGGGAGACGAACGCCAGGTCCAGCCGTCCCGCCCGCACCTGCTCGATCAGCTCGCCGGATCCCCCCTGGCGAAGCCGGATCTCCAGGCCGGGGTACGCGGCCAGGAAGCGGGCGAGCACGGCCGGAAGGTGCACCGCGGGCAGGCACTGCAGCGTGCCGATGGCGAGGCTGCCGCGCAGCAGGCCCCGTACCGCCGCGACGGCGTCCCTGGCCGCTTCGGTCGCCGACAGCGCCCGCCGCGCCTCGGCCAGCAGCGCCCTCCCGGCGGGGGTGAGCTCGACCTGCCGGGTGCTGCGCAGGAACAGCGAGGCGCCCAGCTCGCGCTCCAGCGAGCGGATCGAGGCCGACAGGCCGGACTGGGCCACGCGCAGCCGGTTCGCCGCCCGCGTGAAGTGGCACTCCTCGGCGACGGCGACGAAGTACTCCAGCTGCCGTAACTCCATGATTCATCACCCGGGCCGCTTAAAGAGATCAGTTTCTTCTATTGGACAGCTTAATCGGGGCAGGAGAGGGTGGAGGTGTACTAACCGATCTCCGAGGAGGAACTCCCATGCAGACTCGCCGTATCGGCGACGTCCAGGTCAGTGCGATCGGTCTCGGCGGAATGCCGATGTCGATCGAGGGGCGCCCCGACGAGCAACGTTCGGTCTCGACGATCCACGCCGCGCTGGAGGCGGGCGTGACGCTGATCGACACCGCGGACGCCTACCACCTGGGCGCGGACGAGGTCGGCCACAACGAGTCCCTGATCGCCCGCGCGGTGGCCTCCTACGGCGGCGACACGTCCGACGTGCTGATCGCCACGAAGGGCGGTCACGTGCGCCCCGGCGACGGCTCGTGGACGCTGGACGGCTCGCCGGAGCACCTGAAGAGGGCCTGCGACGCGTCGCTCGAACGCCTCGGCGTCGAGGCCATCGGGCTCTACCAGTTCCACCGGCCGGACCCGAGGGTTCCGTACGCGGACTCCGTCGGGGCGATCCGCGACCTGCTGGACGCGGGCAAGATCCGCTTCGCGGGCGTCTCGAACGCCGACCCGGACCAGATCCGGCTGGCCAACGAGATCCTCGGCGGGCGGCTGGTGAGCGTGCAGAACCAGTTCTCGCCGTCGTTCCGCTCCAGCGAGCCCGAGCTGGAGCTGTGCGCGGAGCTGGACATCGCGTTCCTGCCGTGGAGCCCGCTGGGCGGAATCTCTCAGGCCGGTGAACTGGGCTCGCGGTTCGCCGCGTTCACGGACGTCGCGAAGGCGCACGGGGTGAGCCCGCAGCGGGTGTGCCTGGCGTGGATGCTCGCCAAGGCGCCGGTGGTGATCCCGATCCCGGGCTCCTCGCGTCCCGAGACCATCCGCGACTCGGTCGGCGCGGTCGACGTGAAGCTGTCGGCCGAGGAGCTGGCCCGCCTCGACGCGGCCTGACCCCGAGCGGCCCGGCAGGGCGCTCCGGCCGTACCGGCACCGAGCGGTGCCGGTACGGCCGGAGCGCGAGGGGTGGCTAGGAGGAGTAGACCTCGAACGAGGAGAGCTGCCCGGCGGGCCAGCCGGTGTTGCCGGTGATGTTCAGCCGCACGTACCTCCTCGTCGTCGGCGGGACGGTGACGGTCACGGTGTTGCCGGTGGCCGGGTTGAAGGTGAGGCCCCGCGACGACACGAGGGTGTCGAAGGCGGTGCCGTTGGACGAGCCGAGCACCGACAGCGTCTGGGTGCGCGTGCCCCAGGCGCTGGACGGCGGCAGCTTCAGCACCAGGCGCCCGACGGTGGTCTGCGCGCAGAGGTCGACGGTGATCGACTGGGGGAAGGCGTGGTTGGCGCTCTCCCAGTAGGTGTTCGCGTTGCCGTCGACGGTGTTGGCCGCCGTGTAGTTCTGCGTGGTGCTGCTCGCGGTGACCGACTTGCCGCGGGCCAGGTCACCGGTGCCGGGAGAGCAGCCGGGCGGGGGCCCGGTCGTCGCGGTCACCGTGCCGGAGGGCGGCGAGGTGTTCTGCGCGGCGTCCCTGGCGACCACGTAGAAGCCGTAGGACGTCGAGGGCGTGAGACCGGTGACGGTGAACGAGGTACCGGTGGTGCCGCCCACCCTGACGTCAGTGGCGCCCGCCTCGCGGTAGACGTCGTAGCCGGTCACCCCGACGTTGTCGGTGGCCGCGGTCCAGCTCACCGTGATGCTCGTGCTGGACGCCGGGACGGCGCGCGCGGCGCCCGGCGCGGTGGGAGGCTGGGTGTCCCGCGTGCCACCGGCCCTGCGGGTCTCGAACTCCGTCGCCCAGTACTTCGTCCGGTCCAGGTACGCGGTCTCCGCGGCGGCCCCCGTCTTGCCGTACGCGCCCTCGAACGTCTGGTAACCGAACCCGGCGGGCGGGGTGGAGTCGGCGGGCTCGATGGAGCTGCCCTCGTGCCACTCGTTGAACGAGGTGATGGAGACCCAGGTCGGCAGGCCGCCCTTGGCCGGGTCGAGGGCGTTGGACCACTCCAGGTCGTAGGTGGCGCCGTTGGCGCGGCCGAGGGTCGGGGTGGTGTTGCCGGGCACCGCGCGGTCGTCGATGTAGCCGGGGGCGACCGAGGGCGCCCAGATCAGGTTGTTCTGCTTGGCGTACGCGCTCGCGTTGGCCCAGCCGGGGGCGGTGGCCCCGGCGATCCCGTCGTAGGTGTACATGCCGGAGAAGTGCGCGATCTTCGAGGTGTCGGTGGTCTGGGCGAGCACGATGTTGCCCGCGGTGACCTGGTCGAGCACGGCCCAGTCGGTGATCCTCAGGCTCTCGAACACGTAGAACGCCGCCCGGTTGCCGTGCTCGGCGTCACGGTAGAAGGCGGGGTGGGAGCCGTAGCGGGTGTTGATGTAGCGGATGTCCTCGACGGTGGAGGCCGCCGTGCGCCCGCCGTACGGCTCCAGGTGCCAGGCGACCTTGACGCCGTACTGCGCGGCGGCGTCCATCACGCCCTGGGTGAGCCTGTCCTCGAAGCTGTCGCGGCCCCACCAGCTGTAGACGATGACGCCGACCCCGGCCTGCTTGATCCACTGCATGTGCCTGGTGACGGCGCCCGCGTAGTCGCCCGAGTCGTAGGCGCCCAGGCTGGGATACAGGTCGGCGCCCACGTCGTTGGGCGGGGTGTGGCCGCCCTGCTGCCAGTGCCGCCAGTCACCGCTCGTCTGGGGGTTGCCGTACCAGGAGTAGTAGAACAGGTGGACGTTGGAGGACTGCTCGGGGACGGCCGCGCCGCGCGCCGGGAGCGGCGCCTGGGCTCCGGCCCAGCACAGGGTGGCCAGCAGGAGCGCGAGGACGATCTGGGCGCGTCGCCCGGTATGGCGTAAGCGGCTGACAGATTGGTCGGATGTCTTCATCGGCTGACCCTTCGTCACGCGGGGCCGGATCGCCGCGGTCGGCGGGGCATACGGTCGCCGCGATCCAGCCGGGTGGGGGGCGGAGAGGCTGCCGCCGTCACCGGGGAGGTCGGTGAGCGGCGTTGTGCACACCATAGGATGGCGAACAGGTGTCCGCAATGTTTCTACTTCTTTTCGCAAAAATATGCCTACGGTATGGCTTTGTGTGATGCGTTTACCGGCAGAGATCGACAGAGAGGGCGGCGGAGCAGGTGGGCCGGGACACCGGACCTGGAACGGTCCGACGTTTCACTTTCTCGAATCTTCTCGAATCGCCACCGGGACCACGTGGGGCGGCAGGCCGTCCGGTGCCGGGAACCCGGTGGTTTTTCGCAGGTGGACGCGGAGGGATCTCGCAATGGTCCGGGCGGGACGGCGTTTGTAGCGTCGACCGGTGCCCACATCCAAGGTCATCAACGGTCCGCTCCCCCTCTCCCGGCATCTCGTGAGCCGCCTTCCGGCCACCGGCGCCGTCACGCTCGCGGCGACCCTCCTGGCGGCGGCAACGGCCCTCGCGGGGACGGGCCCGCCGCCCGTATCGGTGACCCTCGCGGGGACCGGTCCGCCGTCTGTCGCGTCGGCGGCCTTCGCGGGGACGGGTCCCGCCGCCGGGGAGATCGGTCCCGCGTCCGTCGACCGTTTCGTGAACGCCTACCGGGAGACGACCGGCCTGCCGGGGGTCGCGGTCGCCGTCACCAGGGGGGAGGAGATCGTCCACGTCTCCGGCTACGGCCACACCTCCTCCGGCGAACCCGTCACGGCGGACACCCCCATGGCGATCGCGTCGCTCAGCAAGTCCTTCACCTCCCTGGCCGTCATGCAGCTGGTGGAGAAGGGAGCGGTCAGGCTCGACGAGCCGGTGCGCGTCCGGCTCCCCGAGTTCGTGATGGCCGATCCTCGGGCGGCCCGCGTCACCGTCCGCCAGTTGCTGGACCAGACCTCGGGCATGGCCGACGAGGCCTTTCCCGAAAGGAGCCTGCCCCAGCCCGGCTCGCTCCGCGAGGCCGTCGCACGGCTGAGGGGGGCGAGGCTGGCCGCCGACCCCGGCACGCGGTGGAGCTACCACAACACCAACTTCCAGGTCGCCGCGCGACTGGTCGAGGTGGCGAGCGGCATGCCCTTCGCCGCCTACCTCGAAAAGCACGTGTTCGGCCCGCTCGGCATGCGGAACAGCACCACGATCGACACCGAGCGCGACCTCCCCGCGAGCGCGCGGGGCCATCTCCGCCTGCTCGGCGCCGCGCTCGCCCTCCCCGAGCCCCCGGGGTTCGGCAACGGCTCCGGCGGGGTGATCAGCAGCGCGAGGGACATGGCCCAGTGGATGATTATGCAGAGCGGCGAGGGGGCCGGTCCCGGCGGCGTCCGCGTCGTCTCCGCCGCGAGCGTCGCGGAGATGCGCACCCCGTCCAGGATCAACGACTCCTACGCCCTGGGCTGGTCGATCGGCATGACCGCGAAGGGCTCACCGATCGTCGAGCACGGCGGCGACCTGCACACCGCGACGGCCCAGCAGACGCTCCTGCCCCGGTCGGGGTACGGCATCGTGGTCATGGCCAACACCGGCACGGCGTACGCCGACAGCGACGCCATCGCGGACGCGCTGGTCGCCATGGCCGAGGGAGAGGAGCCCGAGCCGCCCCCCTCGGTCTCCCCGTCCCTGATCGTCGATCTCGTCATGGCGCTGGCCGCCGTCGCGACGCTCCTCCTGGCGGGCCGCGGGCTGGCCCGCTCCCGCGGGTGGGCGGCGCGGCGTGCCGGTCACCCGCTGTGGCGCGCGGTGGCGCGCCTGCTGCCGTACGTCGCGCCGGGGGTGCTGTGCCTGACGATCGCCGATGTCTTCGGGGTGCTGGCCAGGGGAAAGGACACCACCTGGAGGCATGTGGCCTACCTCTATCCGTCCTTCATGATCTGGCTCGTCCTCGCCACCGGGGCCTGCCTGGCCTTGATCCTGGTACGGGCCGGCCACCTGGTACGGACGCGCCGGGTGCCCTCGCCCGGTACCGGGTGAGGGCACCCGGTCCCCTTTGACGCGGGCACGGCCGCCCCTCTCTGACGCGGGTGCGCGACGGACGGCAGGACAAGGCTTCCGGGCTCCGGGCTCCGGGCTCCGGGCTCCGGGCTCCGGGCTCCGGGCTCCGGGCTCCGGGCTCCGGGCTCCGGGCTCCGGGCTCCGGGCTCCGGGGAAACGCGATCACAGCGTCGCTCAGCCGTCCAGGTAGCGCAGGATCGCCAGGACGCGGCGGCTGTAGCCGGGGGTGCGGGACAGCCCGAACTTGTCGAAGATCGCGTTGACGTGCTTCTCCACCGTGCTCTGCGACACGTGCAGACGCTCGGCGATCGCGGCGTTGACCAGGCCCTGGGCCAGCTGCTCCAGCACCTGGGTCTCCCGCCGGGTGAGCCTGCTCAGCGGATCGGCCCGGGTGGTACGGGCGAGCAGCCGCCTGACCACCTCCGGATCGAAGACGGCCCCGCCCGCGCGGACCCGCTCCAGGGACTCCAGGAACTCGCCCACCTCGGTCACCCGGTCCTTGAGCAGGTATCCCAGCCCT
The DNA here is from genome assembly GCF_039537505.1 of Streptosporangium oxazolinicum. Lineage (NCBI taxonomy): Bacteria > Bacillati > Actinomycetota > Actinomycetes > Streptosporangiales > Streptosporangiaceae > Streptosporangium > Streptosporangium oxazolinicum. Next base: position 213,325 of record NZ_BAABAQ010000009.1, on the reverse strand, counting down.
TCGGGGGTTCCGGCGAGCAACTGGGCGGCGTAGGCCGTCTCGACGTACTGCGACAGCACGAGCACGCCGACGTCCGGCCAGCGCTCCCGGATCGTCAGCGAGGCCCGCAGCCCCTCACCGGCCTGGCCCGGCGGCATGCGCACGTCCACGATCGCCACGTCGGGGCGGTGCTCGTCCACGGCCCCGAGCAGCCCCGCGGAGTCGCCCACCGCCGCCACCACCTCGTGCCCCGCCTCCTCCAGGAGGCGGACCAGGCCCTCGCGGAACAGCACGGAGTCATCGGCCAGGATCAGGCGCATGGCGGCTCCGGGCGTTCGGCCCCGCCGTGGGGCAGGGTCGCCGTGACCCTGGTCGGGCCACCGGGGGGGCTGTCCACCTCGAAGGTGCCGTCCAGCGCCAGAACCCGCCGCTCCAGCCCGGACAGGCCGCCACCGGCGGGATCCGCCCCGCCCCGGCCGTCGTCGGTGATCTCCGCGGTCACCGTGTGCCCGTCCTCGCTCAGGACCACCAGGACACCTCGGGCGCCCGCGTGTTTCGCGGCGTTGGCGATGGCCTCGCGGACCACGAAGTAGACGGCCGTCTCGATCTCGGAGACCGGGCGTTCCGCGAGGCCGTAGCGGACGGTCACCGGCACGCCCGCCCGATCCGCCACCCCGGCCAGGGCCGCGCGCAGGCCCAGCTCGTCCAGCGCGGCCGGGTAGACCCGCCAGGCCACGCTGCGCAGTTCGTCGAGGAGGCGGCGCGACTCCGCGTACGCCTGGTCCACGAGGGCGGCGACCGCCGCCGGGTCGGCGCCGTGCCGTGCCCGGCCCAGCAGCATCCCCAGGGCCACACCTCTCTGCTGGACGCCGTCGTGCAGATCGCGTTCGATGCGCCGCCGCTCGTCGTCGACGGCCCGCACGATGCCGCTGCGGGTGGCGGTCAGCTCCGCGATGCGGCGGCGCATCGCCTCCCGCTCCCCCGGACCGGCGAAGTACGTGGCCAGCCGCCGCTCCGCGGCCACCGTCGCCGCCCCCCACAGCGCGGACACGCTCAGCAGGGCCAGCCCGTAGGCGACGCCCAGCGGCCCGCTGTCGACCGTCAGGCGCACGCCGGGATATCTCAGCGGGACAAGGTACGACGCGCCGGAGAGCAGCCCCCCGATGCCGCCGGACAGGAAGAGCATGCCGACGAAGAGACCGGCGAAGGTCAGGTGGCTCGCGAACGTGCCGAACGTCGCCCGCAGCGCGAGGTAGCCGTACCCGCTCCCCACCGGCACCGCGCCGGTGTCGTGGTCGAACCACGTCGCCAGCCGGGCGCGTTCCAGCGAGACCAGCCGCGCCGTCCCCACCGCCGCGAACCGCCGGGCGGCGCGCCGTCCCGAGGGCCACGCCGACAGGATCGCGAACAGGACGCCCGCGACGCACAGGAAGCCGAACTCCGCGACGCCCGTCACGGCCCCCACGGCCAGACCGGCGCCGCGCCGGACGGCCGACACGACCGGTGCCCCGGCCCGGACGGCGGGCCGGGGCACCGGCCGCGGCATGGCGTTCGTTCTCGGCGTCATCGACATCAGATGAAATTGTATTGACCTTCCCCTACCCCTTCGAAGGACAGCGGGAAAACGGCGTCCAGCCCCGAAACCGGGCGAGGCGGCACGGAGACCACAGGAACCCCGGCCCGGGAACGCGGTGAAACGCGGCATCGGCCGTCCCCCGAAGGGAACCCTCGAGCCCGGAGCCCGCGCGGACGATCACCAGGGAATCCAATAAATACGCAAAAGCCCCGAAAGCCTGCCACAGGCACGAATTCGCGTTGACCGACCACCGGGGATTGGTCATATTTGCGCAATGATTCATCTACGTCCCCTCGCGGGAGCGATCCTCGCGTCCGTTCTGCTGACCGGATCCCTCGCCGCCCCCGCCTCCGCCTCGACCCGGGAAACCGTCGCCGTCTCCTCGACCGAGGCTGCCGCGCGACCGGGTAACGGAAAGATCCTCTACGACCGCATCAGCGGTGGGCGGGGCACGCTGAAGGTCAAGAACGGCACCAGCAGGGACTCCGTCGTCACGCTGGTCCGGGGCAGGTCCAAGGCGATCAGCATCTACGTCCGCGCCCGGTCCACCGCCTCCGTCACCGATGTCAGGGACGGCACCTACACCATCTTCTTCACCTCCGGCTCCGCCTTCAGCACCTCCCGGGGCAGGTTCACCCGCACCCCCTCCTACCAGCGCTTCACCAGCCGGCTGAGGTTCACCACGACCGCGACGAGCTCGACCATCTGGACCCTGACCCTCAACCCCGTCAGGGGTGGCAACGCCCGGACGACCGGCGTCAACCCGAACGACTTCCCTGCCTGATCCGGCCTGATCCGGCCTGATCCGGCGAGATCCGGAACCCGCTCCCCCACCCCGTACGCCCACCGTCACGGCAACGCCCGCAGCGTCGCCGGAAGATCCGCCGGGCCGCCCTCCCCAGCCGGGAAGGCGGCCCGGCGCCCGTTCGGCGACAAATTCGGCGACAAAGCAGAACAGCCGCGCCCCCCGCGAACGCCTCCGGCGGCGGAGGCTCTCCGCTCCCAGCGAAGGACGCGACGGCGAGCCAGGCGCCACAGCACACCGTCGCGGGACGTACCTTGAACTGCACGGGTTGTTGTATCTGACCAGACCTGGGGAAGGTGTGAACGCCATGGAAGCCGCCACCGTGGAAGGCACCGTTGAGGTTGTCGAGGCCGAGGAAGAAGAGCTCGTCCTGACCGACGACGACGAGACGCCCGCAGCCCTGGAGGCGAGCGTCGGAGCGAGCACCGACCCGGTCAAGGACTACCTCAAGCAGATCGGCAGGATCCCCCTGCTCAACGCCGAGCAGGAGGTCGAGCTCGCCCGGCGCATCGAGGCCGGGCTGTTCGCCACCGAGCGGCTCAACGACGGCGACCGGCTCCAGCCCGACGTGCGCGCCGAGCTCGAATGGCTCGCCGAAGACGGCCACCGGGCCAAGAACCACCTGCTGGAGGCCAACCTGCGCCTGGTGGTGTCGCTCGCCAAGCGCCACACCGGCCGGGGCATGCTGTTCCTGGACCTGATCCAGGAGGGCAACCTGGGGCTGATCCGCGCCGTGGAGAAGTTCGACTACACCAAGGGATTCAAGTTCTCCACGTACGCCACCTGGTGGATCAAGCAGGCGATCACCCGGGCGCTCGCCGACCAGGCCCGCACCATCCGCATCCCCGTGCACATGGTCGAAGTGATCAACAAGCTGGCGCGCGTGCACCGGCAGATGACGACCGACCTGGGCCGCGAGCCCACCCCGGAGGAGCTGGCCGTGGAGCTGGAGATGACCCCGGAGCGGGTCGTCGAGGTCCAGGGGTACGGACGGGAGCCGATCTCCCTGCACAGCCCGCTGGGCACCGAGGGCGACAGCGAGTTCGGCGACCTCATCGAGGACTCCGAGGCGATCACCCCCGAGGACGCGGTGGCCTCCGCGCTGCTGCAGGAGCAGCTGCACACGATCCTGGAGGCGCTGTCCGAGCGTGAGGCCGGGGTGGTGGCGATGCGGTTCGGGCTCGGTGACGGGCGGCCCAAGACCCTGGAGGAGATCGGGCGTGCCTACGGGGTGACCCGCGAGCGCATCCGGCAGATCGAGTCCAAGACCATGACGAAGCTGCGCCACCCCTCGCGCTCGCGAGCCCTGCGCGACTACCTGACCTGATCGGCCCCGGCTCCCCCGGCACCGACCTGATCCCGCCGACACCTACCCTGATCGGCCCCTCGGCCCCGCCGAGACCCGACCTGGCCCGCTCCTGGCCAGGCCGACACCCGACCTGCCCTGATCGGCCCCCGGGCCGGTCCGCACTCGGGCCGACCGGCCGGGGAACACTCAGCCGGCCGTACGGGGAACGCTCAACCGGCCGTGCGGGCGATGAGGGCGGTGACCGTCTCCTCCAGGCTGGACGGCGGCCGATCCAGCAGGCGCGCGAGGTCGGGGCCGGTCTCGGCGAGGGCACCGGCGCGCACCGCCGGGAACACGCCTCCCAGCCAGCCCGCCTCCGCGTCGGTGATCTCCCGATGCTCGACGGGCCTGCTCAGGACGCGGGTGAGGACCTCGGCGAGCTCCGGATAGGTCCAGAGCGGACCGCGCAACTCGTAGGTCGCGTTCTCGTGCCCGGAGCCGGTCAGGGCGGCACTCGCCGCCAGCGCCAGGTCACGGAACCTCGCGGTGTTGAGTGGCTGCCCGCCGGTGGAGGAGGTGATCTCACCTTCCTTCCCGGCCTGGGCCAGCGCGGCGCCCAGGAACGCCTCGGAGTAGGGGGCGTTGCGCAACACGGTGTAGGCCGGCCCCGCCTCGCGGAGCGCCCTCTCCGTCGCCGTGTGGTCGGCGACGGGACCCTGGCCGTCTTCCGCGCCCGCGCCGCTGGTGTAGACGACACGGCGTACCCCGGCCCGGTCCGCGGCGTCGACGACGGTGCGGTGCTGCCGTACGCGAACCCCGGGCGTCAGGTCCGGCCCGGACACCAGGAGCAGCACGTCGATCCCGGCGAGCGCGGTGTCGACGGACGCGGTGTCGTCATGATCGCAGTGCCGCACCTCGACGCCACGGCCCGGCAGGTCCCCCGCCTTCTCCGGGGTGCGGGCGAGCGCGACGAGATCGCCGGGAGGGACTCTGGTGAGCAGGTCCTCGACGACGAGGCGTCCGAGATTGCCCGTGACACCGGTCACAGCGATCCTGGTCAACGGCGTTTCCTCTTCTCTTTCGTGGCCTACCGGCTTCTCTTCCGCGCCTTCCCGCGGGTCTCCCGCGAGCTCCCCACCGGGTTCCGCGCCGGTCCGGCGCGGGCGGCCCGTCGGTGGCGACGGGAAGATGCCCGGGGAGCGTACCGGCGAGGACGCACCGGCCGCCTCACATTTAATTCCTGTCCGGCGAGGTCCCCCTCGAAGGGCTTGAAGGTCCCTCTCGAAGGGCCTGGAGGTCCCTCTCGAAGGGCCTGGAGGCGAAGATGAGCACCGCCGTCAGCTCGGCTCGCCCTCAAGCGCGTCGGAGAGCAGGTTCGCCGGGTGAGGGACATGCAGGCCACGCTCGAAGAAGCTCTCCAGCACCATGATGGTCCGCGTCCCGGCCACGCCCTCGATCTCGAAGATCCTGCGCAGCACGTCCTGCAGCTCCCGCGTGCTCGCCGTACGCACCTTGGCCAGCAGTGACGCCGGGCCCGCGACGACGTGCGCCTCCTCGATCTCGGGAATCGCCAGCAGCGCCTCGCCCGTCGCGCCCATCCACGCCCTTCCCTCCACGAGGACGAACGACAGCACTCCCCTGCCCGCGGCGATGGGATCGACCTCGATGGTCGTCCGCCGGATCAGCCCACGTTCGCGTAATTTGCGCACCCGCTCGTGCGCGGCACCACCCGACAACCCCACCGCGGCGCCGAGTGCGGCGTAGGGCTGACCGGCGTCGGCCTGAAGAAGACCAATCAACATCTTGTCTATATCATCCATAGGCATATCGTATTCTGCGATCAAGGAGCATTGCATGACGGAATCCATTCCGGCGGAGTTCGAGGCGCTCGACGAGCGATTCGCCGGCGTCGGAGGCGACGGGCGGATCGAGCGGATCTATCACGGTTGCCGATGGGCCGAAGGTCCCACTTACGTCCCGGCGGGCCGCTATCTGCTGTGGAGCGACATCCCCAACGACAGGATGCTCCGCTGGGATGAGATGACCGGGACCGTGGGCCCCTTCCGCACCCCCGCGGGCTACAGCAACGGTCACACCCTCGACCGGCAGGGCCGGTTGATCTCCTGCGAGCAGGGCAACCGGCGGGTGACCCGCACCGAGCACGACGGCTCCATCACCGTCGTCGCCGACAGCTGGCAGGGCAAACGTCTCAACAGCCCCAACGACGTGGTGGTCAGGTCGGACGACTCGATCTGGTTCACCGACCCCAGTTACGGCATCCTCAGCGACTACGAGGGGCACCGCGCCGAGAGCGAGATCGGTGGCGACCAGGTCTACCGTCTCGATCCCGGCACCGGAGAGGTCACGGTGGTGGCCGACGACTTCGTCCGCCCCAACGGCCTGGCCTTCTCACCGGACGAGTCCCTGCTCTACATCGCCGATACCCACCACAGGCATCTGCGGGTCTTCGACGTACGCGGCGGCGTGCTGGAGAACGGCAGGGTGCTCGCGGAGTGCTCGGCGGGCGGCTTCGACGGGATCAGGCTCGACACCACCGGCCGGATCTGGGCGGCGACGGCCGAGGGAGTGCACTGCTTCGCCCCGGACGGCACGTTGATCGGCAAGCTCAAACTTCCCGAGAAGACCTCCAACCTGGTCTTCGGCGGCCTCAAGCGCAACTGGCTGTTCATGACGGCCTCCACCTCGGTCTACGCGATCATGACCAACGTCCGCGGGGTGTGATCCTCCCCGGGGCGGGTCCCGGATGACATGACCGGCCCCCCTCCGCGAACCGCCCCGGGGCGGCGCGGGACGGTTCGCGGGGGGCCATGCTCGCAGCCGTATCCCGGCCGGGGTCCCGCGCTCAGTTCACGGCACTGGACGGTACGTCGGGAAGCCTGGCCGGGGCGGTGTCGTGAGCCTGCTGGAAGATCACCGAAGTGCGGAATCCGGCGATCTCGCGGCGTTTGCTGAGCCGGTCCAGGAGGAAGGCGTGCAGGTGGTCGAGGTCCTGGACCGCCACATGGAGGAGGAAGTCGTCACCGCCCGCCAGCACGAAGACGCTGAGAACCTCGGGCAGGGCGTTCGCGGACTCCTTGAAGGTGTCGATGACGGCGCGGCTGAGCGGGCGCACCTGCACGGAGACCAGGGCCTGGACGCCGCGGTTGAGAGCCACGGGGTCGATGTCGGCGTGATAGCCGCGGATGACCCCTCGGCGGGTGAGCGCCCTCACGCGTTCCAGGCAGGTCGAGGGCGCGACACCGAGTTTGCGGGCCAGCTCACGATTGGACTGCCGCGCATCCGTTTGGAGAAGACGGATGATCTCCGAATCAAGTTCGTCCACGACCAGTATTTTGCCGGTCATTCCGGCCATCCGTTCGATCGGAACTCCGGGCGGCGGCCAGATGCTTGATTCTTGGACCCGGATGTCGCTCACATGAGGGGGTTGCCACATGTCCGGGTTCGACCACGAACAGGTCGTGGTTCACACGGGGTCACGCTCCGGCCTGCCCGTCATCGTCGCCGTCCATTCGACGGCGCTCGGCCAGGCGGTCGGCGGATGCCGGATCTGGCACTACCCCGACTGGCGGGACGGCCTCACCGACGCGTTGCGCCTGTCGGCCGGAATGACCGCCAAGTGCGCGGTGGCCGGGCTGGACAACGGCGGCGGCAAGACCGTCGTCGCCGTACCCGAGGGGGTCGACCTCGACCCGGTCCGCCGCCGTCACGCGCTGCACGACGTCGCGGACGTCATCGCCTCCCTGGACGGCCGGTACGCGACCGGCCCGGACGTCGGGACCAGCCCAGCCGACATGGCGGTCATCGGCGAGCGCACCCCCCACGTGTTCTGCAGGCCCGCGCGACAGGCCGGTAGCGGCGACTCCTCACCGCACACCGCGACCGGGACGCTCGCCGCGCTGCGCGCCGTCGGACGGCGGCTCCACGGCACCCCGAGCCTCACCCGCCGCCGCCTCGCCGTGGTCGGCCTGGGCAACGTCGGTGAGAAACTCGTCCGCCTGCTCGCCGCCGAGGGAGCCGAACTCCTGGTCGGCGACATCGACCCCGGCAAACGGGCACTGGCCGACGAGGTCGGCGCCACCTGGGGCGACCCCGCGCGGGTCGTCACCGCCGACGTCGACATCCTGGTACCCGCGGCCCTCGGCGGCGTCCTCACCGAGGAGATCGTGCCCGACCTGCGGTGCGCCGCCGTCGCGGGGCCCGCGAACAACCAGCTCACCGTCCAGGCCGTCGCCGGCCTGCTGCACCGCCGTGGCATCATCTGGGTGCCGGACTACGTCGCCGGCGCGGGCGGAGTGATCCACGCCCTCACCGTCGAGCTCAACGGCGGCACCGCGGACGAGGCGCTCACCCGCGTCCAAGGAATCGAGGACACCGTCGGCACCCTGCTGGCCACCGCCGAACGCACCGGCACCACCCCCGCCCAGGCCGCGTCCGAGCTGACCCGGCTCCGCCTGCGCGCGGCCGCCGCCTCACACCGTTCCCGGCCCGGCCTCGCCGGGGAGAACGGGGAGACCAGGGAGGGACGACAAGTCCGCCACGGGTGATCACGGAGACCACGCCTCCGGCCGCCGGAGCTACGACGCCGTGGCCGAGACGCGCCGGGCCTACCTGCCGGCCCGCCGGGACTGAACGGCCCGGCGTACGGTCGTGCCGGACGAGGATCGACCGGCCGGACACTCCAGACCGTCACCGGACGTTCCAGACCGTCGCCGGACGCCCGGCCGACGGCGTCCTCGGGACAGGCGGCACAGGACTCAGGCGTACAGGATTCGGACGTACGGGACTCAGATGTACGGGGCTCGGGCGTACGGCGGAACCGAACGACGCCGGGTGTCGTTGTGGGGGAGGGGTAGCGAGAGCGCGGGTGGAGCGTCGAGCGCGACGAGGCGCCTCCCACCCTCCGACCTCATAAACTCCGTGAATCCATCGAAACGGAATGAAGCCATGCACGTCCCCCAGGACCCCCGGCCCGCGGCGACGCCCCCGCGGCCTCCCGGCCCTCCGCCTCACCGGCCCGGCGTTCCCGATGCGCCCGGCGCCTCCGGCGTGCCCGTGGAGCACTTCCCGCCCCCGCCTCGGCACGACCCCTGGCTGGTGGCGGCACCATCCGGCAGCCGCTACGACCGGCTGGCGCGCACCCGCCTGCGCGCCTGGTGGCGGCCGATGCTGGGCACGGTCGTGGGTCTCGCGGCCCTCATGCTGGCCGGACTCGTCGTCATCCTCGGCGGTGCGACGATCGGCGTGCTCGTGGGCGCCGACATGGGCGGATCCGACGGGCAGATCTTCACCGATCCGGTGCTCGACCTGGGCGTCAACCTGCTGTCGATCGCGGCCGTCCTGCCGGTCGTGTACGGCGTGGTGGCGTGGATCCAGCGGCGCCCGCCCGGCACCCTCTCCTCGGTCACGGGCCGCCTGCGGTGGCGATGGCTGGCGCGGTGCGCGGCGGTGGCGACCGGCGCCGTGGTGCTGGGCCAGGCCGCGGTCGCCGTCACCTACGTCGCCAGCGGGGAGGACCTCGGCGACCTGTTCGGCTGGGTCGGCTGGGAGCGCTTCCTGCCCGCCCTGGTCGTCACCCTGCTGCTGGTGCCCTTCCAGGCCGCCGCCGAGGAATACGTCTTCCGGGGGTGGCTGATCCAGGCGTTCGGCACCTTCCTCTCCAATCCGTGGCCGGGCATCCTGCTGGGCACCGCCGGTTTCACCGCGGTGCACGCCTACGTCGACTGGGGCATCCTTGACGTTTTCGCCTTCGGGTTGCTGATGGGCTGGCTGGCGGTGCGGACCGGCGGCCTGGAGGCGGCCATCGCCCTGCACGTGGTCAACAACGTGCTGGCGTTCGGGGTCAGCGGGGCCGACGGGAGCCTCTCGGAGGCGCTGAAGCAGGGGTCGGTGCCCTGGCAGACCCTGGCGGGGACGGTGGTGCAGCTCGGCCTCTACGCGATCGTGGTGGTGGTCATGGCCAGGAAACAGAGGATCGAGACGGTCTCCCCCTGACACCCCCGGCGACCGCCGCCCGGATCCCCGCGCGGCGGCCCGGGACCGCCGCCCGGCTCCCCCACGGCGGAGCGATGACCGCCCCCCCCCCCAGACGAGACCCCACGGCGAAGAGACGACCGCCATCCGGAACCACTCCACGGCCGTCGCCTCGCCACCCGGACCACCTACGGCCGTCGCCTCAGGTCACCGCGCGGCGGATCGGCGCGAGGGTGGGCACGGGGTCGAGCGCCAGGAAGTCGACGATCATCTTGTTGCAGAACTCCGGTTTCTCCACGAGGAGCCCGTGGGAGGTGCCGGGCACGACCGCGAGCTCGGCGTCGGGCAGGGCCCGGTACATCGCGACGGCGTGTTCCAGGCTGACCTCGTCGTCGTCGCCGACCATGACCAGCGTCCGGCTGGTGACGCGCTTCAGCTCGGAGTCCGCCAGCACCGGCTCCTCCGCGTGCATCCTGGCCAGCTTCGCGGCCACGACCGGGAAGTGCTCCGGCCCGTCGGGTGAGACCTCCCCGTAGCCGGCCGCGAGGAAGCCCGCCGACGCGTCGTCCATCTCGGCCGTACCGGGAACCCAGCCGTCACGGTGGAAGACCCCGGCGGCCAGGACGAGACGGCGGGCCAGGTCGGGGCGGAACATCGCGACCAGCAGGGCCACGGTCACGCCGTCGCTGCAGCCGGCCAGGTGCGCCGGGCCGCCCACCACGGTCTCCAGGAACGCGATGGTGTCGCGCGCCATCGCCTCGTACGTGATGGGACCGTCGACGTCCGGCGTGCGGCCGTGCCCGCGCCGGTCAGGGGTGAAGACGCGGAACCGCTCCGCCAGCGCTCCGGCGTTCGGCGCCCAGGCCCGCGCGTCGACCATGCCGGGGTGCAGCAGCACCAGCGGCTCCCCCGTGCCGTACTCGTCGTACCAGGTGCGCACGCCGCCGACCTCCGCGTACCCCGCCATCACGCCCAGCTCCCTCCGAACGGCGACGGTGCCGCGAGAGCGGCTGGAGACCGTCGCGGTCGCCACCTCGCCCATCCCCGAGGCGAAGGAGGTCCACTGTAGATCGCGGGTCCGACAAAACCGCCGGGAGGACCGGTGGCGAGGCTTCTCGCGGACCGCCGGACGGTTCAGAGCAGTCGTCGCTGCACGACATCGGCGACGACCGTGGTCACGACCTTGTCGACGGCTCCGGCCTCCGGTAGGGCGCCCGCCCGCCCGGCGAACAGCAGGTGCCCGGCGCCGATCAGTGAGAGCGCGAGTGAGTCGACGTCCGCGTCGGCCGCGATGCGGCCCAGTTCGCACTCGTCGGTGAGATAAGAGGCGATCATGGCCGCGGCCTCCGTCAGGACCGGGACACCGTGGGCCGGACCGGTCTGGCGTAGCCGGGCGCGCAACTCATCCCGGAAGATGACGAGACCGACGATCGCCACAGCGACCGGGTCGAACAGGTCCATCAGCGCGCCGGTGAGGTTGCCGGCCACGGTGCCGGTCCCGGCGGAGCCGCCCAGGGCGGTGGCCTGGATGCCGATCCGGATGACGCGGTCCCGTACGAGCTCGGCGAGGAAGTCGTCGAAGTCGGCGAAGTGCCGGTGCAGGACGCCCTTGGCGACGTCCGCCTCGGTGGTGACCGCGCGGCTGGTCAGCGCGCTCGGCCCGTCCCTGAGCAGGACGCGCTCGGCGGCGTCGAACAGTTGCCTTCGCGCGTCGCGGATGTGCACCCCGGTCGGCACAGCGCGTCCCTCCGTCTCTCGGCGGCCCTCACCCGATTGACGAGTGGGCACACGCCCATTACGGTGGGCGCATGCCCACTATATCGCAGGGGGGATCACGCCCCTCCGAGAACGAGTCCCACAGGGCCAGGCGGATGGCGGAGTCGTTCGGGGTGGACGCCGAACGCTATGACCGGGCCCGGCCCCGCTACCCCGACGCCCTGGTGGAGCGGATCGTCGCGGCCAGTCCCGGACCCGACGTCCTCGACGTCGGCTGCGGCACCGGCATCGCGGCCCGGCAGTTCCAGGCGGCCGGGTGCCGGGTGCTCGGGGTCGAGCCCGACGCGCGGATGGCCGAGTTCGCCCGGCGCACCGGGGTCGAGGTCGAGGTGGCGACCTTCGAGACCTGGGAAAGCGCCGGCCGGACATTCGACGCGGTCGTCGCGGGCCAGGCCTGGCACTGGGTGGACCCGATCGCCGGCGCGGTCAAGGCGGCGCGGGTGCTGCGGCCCGGCGGCCGGCTGGTGGCGTTCTCGCACGTGTTCGACCTCCCGCCCACCGTCGCGGAGGCCTTCGCCGCGGTCTACCGGCGGGTGGCACCCGACTCGCCGCTCGCCCTCCAGCCGCCGGGCGACGACCGGTCTCCGAGGCAGGCCCTCGCCCTCTACCAGGCGATGTTCCCCAAGTTCGCCGACGGGATCCGGGAGGCGGGTGGATTCGGCGACCCGGAGCAGTGGCGATTCGACGGGGAGCAGTCCTACACCCGCGACGAGTGGCTGGACCTGGCGCCCACCACCGGCGCCCTCACGCTACTTCCGCCGGACAGGCTGGCCGAGGTGCTGGAGGGCGTCGGAGCCGCCATCGACGCGATCGGGGGCGGCTTCACCATGCCGCGCACCACGCTGGCGGTCACCGCGGCGCGCACCGGCGCCGCCTGACCCGGCTTGCCGGACGGCCGGGGTGAGGTCGGTCACGGCACCACCAGCGCTCCTCGTCGTCCGATCAGCCAGATCGTCAGGGCGAGTCCCGACAGCACCATGCCCGCGAGGCTCACGGCGTGCCATTCCCCCACCGACCACAGCACCGCGGCGGCGGCCGATCCGATCGCCCCACCGATGAAGTTCCCCGTCACGAAGGCGGTGTTCAACCGGCTCCGCGCCTCGTTGGACACCGCGAAGATCCGCGTCTGGTTGAGAATGTTCAACGCCTGGATCGCCACGTCGATCAGCACCACCACGACGAGAACGAGCACCACGGACCGCCCCGCGAACATCGCCACGATGAACGACACGAGCACCAGCACCCACGCGACACCGGTGGCGGGAAGGGACCAGCCACGGTCGTGTAGCCGCCCGGCCCGCCGCGCCGCCAGTGCTCCGGCCAGGCCGGCCAGGCCGAAGAGGCCGATCACCGAGACGGGGTACTCGAAGGGCGGCGAACTCAGCAGAAAGGTCAACGACGTCCAGAACATGGTGAAGATCGCGAAACCCGTCCCACCCAGCAGCAGCGTCCACCGTACCGCCCGCTCCCGCCGCACCACCGAGAACACCGACGCGATCAGCCGGAAATAGGGCAGCCGTGTCTTCGGCTCCAGCGCGGGGATCTTCCGGTGGAGCAGGGCCGCCAGCAGAACGGCCACGACGGCGGCGGCCACGAAAACAGTCCGCCAGCCCGCGAACTCGGCGACCAGGCCGCTGATCGTACGCGAGATCAGGATGCCCGTCAGGATGCCCGACGTCACGGTCCCGACCACGTGGCCGCGCTGGGCCTCCACGGCCAGGTCTCCGGCCAGCGGTGTCAGCAACTGCCCGGCCACGGTCGTGACGCCCAGCAGCGAGATCGCCGCCAGCAGCACCCCGAAGGACGGTGCCAGGGCGCACAGCACCAGCATCACGGCCGCCACGAGCATCATCAGGGGGATGAGCCGCCGCCGATCCAGGACGTCGCCCAGCGGGACGAACAGCAGGATGCCGGTCGCGTAACCGACCTGGGTGGCCGTAACGAGCCATCCGGCGGCGGCGGTGGAGGCGTGCAGGTCGCCTGCGATGAAGTCGAGGAGGGGCTGAGCCCAGTAGAGGTTGCCGACCGCCGCGCCACCGGCGACGGCGAAGAGGAAGGTCAGGCCACCGGTCATGACCTGGGGAGCCTGGGGAGGAGGTGGTGCGGGTTGTACCGTCACCCGGACATGCTCGCATGTGGGTGTCGCCGGTCCCGGCAGGAGGGGTCGGGAGGGGCCGGCTCACCGGGCGCGTTCCGCCGAGCGTGGATCGTCGAACGTCCGGACGCCGTGGAAGGTCTCGCCGGTGACGCGACAGCCGTGCGCGGCCTCGCCGCCACGGCCATGACCACCGGCACGGTACTACTGACCGACCCGCGCCGTGGAGGCCCCGTCCGACGGCGTACGGATCTCCCTCGCGGCCAACCCCTGCGGCATGTACCGGTCGCCGCTTCGGTTCAACGAACGCCCGGGGAACCACGGGTTCCCGCGCGATGAAGCGCTCCGAGCCTGGTGGAGACTGGAACCCGGCCCATATGCCCTGTTTCGATGACAAACGTCCGCCGGACCGATGAGTAGGAGTAGATGTGAGGAATGCGCCATTCTGGAATGATGTGGAACGTCACCTGATCCGATACGGCGCGACGTTCACCCCAAGGATCATCGAGCGGGCGGCGGGATCGTACGTGTACGACGACGCCGGGACGGCGATCCTCGACTTCACCTCGGGTCAGATGAGCTCGATCCTCGGGCACTCCCACCCCGACGTGGTCGCGACCGTCTCGCGGTCGATCTCATCGCTGGATCACCTGTACAGCGGCATGCTGAGCCGGCCCGTCGTCGATCTGGCCAACCGGCTCGCGTCGACACTTCCCGACGGCTTGAGCAGGACGCTGCTGCTGAGCACCGGCGCGGAGTCCAATGAGGCCGCGATCAAAATGGCCAAGCTCTACACCGGCAAGTACGAGATCGTCTCGTTCGACCGGTCGTGGCACGGTATGACGTCGGGTGCGTCCTCCGCCACCTTCTCGGCCGGCCGGAGAGGGTACGGCCCGCCCATGCCGGGCAACCTCACGCTCCCGTCGCCGAACGCGTATCGGTCCCCTTTCCGCCACGCGGACGGATCCTACGACTGGGAGGCCGAGCTTGAGTACGGGTTCGATCTCGTCGACCAGCAGTCGTCCGGAAGCCTGGCCGCGTGCATGGTCGAGCCGATCCTGTCCTCCGGCGGGATCATCGAGCCCCCGGCCGGATACCTGCGGCGGCTGAAGGCGATGTGCGCGGAACGCGGCATGCTGATGATCGTGGACGAGGCACAGACCGGACTCGGGCGCACCGGCGAGATGTACGCCTTCGAACGCGACGGCATCGTCCCGGACATCCTGACGCTTTCCAAGACCTTGGGCGCGGGCCTGCCGGTGGCGGCCGTCGTCACGTCGTCACGGATCGAGGAGGTCTGCCACGAGCGCGGGTTCCTGTTCTTCACGACCCACGTCTCGGACCCGCTCGCGGCGTCCGTCGCGGTGACCGTGCTCGACGTCATCGAACGCGACGGCCTCGTGGCGCGGGCCGCGGTTCTGGGCGGGCAACTCAACGAGCGGTTGCTGGACCTGCGTGACCGCTTCGAGGTGGTCGGCGACGTCCGCGGCCGCGGGCTTCTGCAGGGTCTGGAACTGGTGACGGACAAGCTGAGCAAGTCCCCCGCGGACACGCTCGGAGCCGCCGTGACCAGGGCGTGCCTGGAGCGCGGGCTCCACATCAACATCGTCCAGCTACCGGGAATGGGGGGAATCTTCAGGATCGCACCGCCGCTCACGATGAGCGATTCGGACCTGCACTCCGGACTGGACATCCTCGAGGCATCCCTGAAAGCGGCCGTCTCCGAGGAGGGGCGCACCTCACGTTGACCACCGTAATTCGCCCCGGTTGGGCACGCGGCCGCTCGCAGAGACCCGGATCCCGCGTCACCGCGCGCCCCGGGAGCGCGACGGGCGGCGAGGGCTCGTCGCCCTCTCGTCCGGACACCCGCCCGGCGGGAGAGCCGGGGCGCACCCCGCGGCGGGAGAACCCGACCTGTCGCCGGGTGGGACTAACGTGTCGTGCATGCATCCGGGCGGATCATGAATGAGGCGGGGGCCGAGGAGGGCGCGCTGGTCGCGGCCGTCCTCGCGGGCGACGATCGGGCGTTCACCGGGCTTGTCGAGCGTCACCGGCGAGAACTCCGGGTGCACTGCTACCGGATGCTCGGCTCCTTCGAGGAGTCCGAGGACCTGGTGCAGGAGACGTTCCTGCGGGCGTGGCGCGGGCGCGGGACCTTCCAGGGGCGTTCCACCGTCCGCGCGTGGCTCTACCGGATCGCGACGAACGCGTGCCTGGACTTCCTCGACCGCCACCCCCGCCGCCCGCGACCTCGCGACGCGGAACCGGGACAGCACCCGTCGCCGGTCTCGCCTCCGGCGGATGTGCCGTGGCTGCAGCCCTACCCGGACCGGATGCTGGAGCCGATCGCGTCCGGCGACGTGGAGCCGGACGTGGCCGTGGTGGGCAAGGAGACCGTCGAGCTGGCGTTCCTCACCGCCATCCAGCATCTGCCGCCCAGGCAGCGGGCCGCGCTGATCCTGCGCGACGTGCTCGGCTGGTCCGCCAAGGAGACCGCCGCGCAGCTGGAGATGAGCGTCGACTCGGTCAAGAGCGCCCTGAAACGAGCACGCTCGACCCTGAGGACCCACCTTCCGGAGCGACGTCTCGAATGGGCGCCGTCGACGGCGCCGACCGCCCGGGAGCGGGAGCTGCTGCGTCGCTTCATGGACGCCCACGACAGGGCCGACCCCGCCGCCCTGGCGGAGCTGCTGAGCGAGGACGTGCGGATGACGATGCCTCCGCTTCCGTTCTGGTGCTCCGGCCGCGACGCGGTCGTGGCCTTCGCCGCGCACGCCTTCGGCCCTGCCTCACCGCTGTACCGGGGACGGTGGCGGAACGTGCTCACGCGGGCGAACGGGCAGCCCGCGGTGGCGGGCTACATCCGGCTGCCGGGCGAGTCCGCCTACCGGGCCCAGGTGCTCAACGTGCTGAGGATCGAGGACGGCGGGATCGTCGAGATCACCGTCTTCGAACCGCACCTGCTGGCCGCGTTCGGACTGCCGCCGACGCTGCCACCGAACACTGCCTCCGGACGGTGACCCCTTTTGGGAACCTCACCCGTCTCAACGGTGGACGACCTCGATGAGCGAGGTCGACCACCGCTGAGGAGCACCGACGATGACGATCGACGATCACAAAGATGTGATGACGCTGCCGCAGGGCGACGTCCGCCTGCTGGACAGTGACGTGGCGCGGCGCCTGCTCGCCTCGACGGAGCTGGCACGGCTGGCGTACGTGGCGGCGGACGGCACCCCGCGCGTGTTCCCGATGCTGTTCCACTGGACGGGCACCGACCTCGTCATGTCCACGTTCGCGGGAGCGGCCAAGATAGCCGCGCTGCGGGCCAGGCCCGACGTCGCCATCACCATCGACGCCGCCTCGACACCCCCGGCGGTGCTCCTCGTCCGCGGCCGGGCGTCGGTCACCGACGTCGCGGGGATCGTGCCGGAGTACGCGCTGGCCCAGCACCGGTACGCCGGGGCGGAGCAGGGCGCCGCCAACGTGGCGGCGGTGGACCACCCCGGTACGAGGATGGCCCGCATCGCCGTCCGCCCCACCTGGGTCGGGGTCCTCGACTTCCAGACCCGGCTTCCCGGGGGCGCCAGCACGGAGGACTTCGAGCGCCGGGGCCAATCGTGAGCCCGCGGCACGACTCCCGGAAGGACCACACGACATGACCACCTACGTGTTGATCCCCGGTGCCGCGGCCGACTCGTGGTACTGGCACCTGACGGCCGCCGAGCTGCGTGCGCGCGGCCATGACGTGGTCACGCCCGACCTGCCCTGCGACGACGACTCGGCCGGGCTCTCCGAGTACGCCGACGCGGTGGCCGACGCCGTCGGCGACCGTACCGGCCTCGTCGTGGTCGCCCACTCCTTCGGCGGGTTCACCGCGCCGCTGGTGTGCCGGCGGGTGCCGGTCGAACTCCTCGTGCTGGTTTCGGCCATGATCCCGGTACCGGGCGAGCCGCCGGGTGACTGGTGGGCCAACAGCGGCTGGGAGCGGGCGAGGCGCGAGCAGGACGAGCGCGACGGCCGGGCGCCGGACGACGAGACGGCCCTGTTCTTCCACGACGTCCCGGCCGAGCTGGCCAAGGAGGCCAGGAAGAGGGGCCGCGACCAGTCGTCCACCCCCTTCGCGGCGCCGTGGCCGCTCGCCGCCTGGCCGTCCGTGCCGACGGCGTTCCTGCTGTGCCGCGACGACCGCTATCTACCCGCCGAGTTCATGCGCCGTCTCGTCAAGGAACGCCTGGGCATCGTCCCCGAGGAGATCGGCGGGGGCCACAACGTCGCCCTCAGCCGTCCCGGGGAACTCGCCGACCGGCTGGTGGCGTACCGCCGGATGTGAGCCGCCCGGTCCCGCCGTGACACCGGCCGCGCGGCGAGGCGCCTCCCGGCGGGCCGGGCACCCCGTGTACGTGACGACCGGCTAGTCCTCGTCGCGTACACGGGCCGGCCGGGCGGGTGGTCCGGGCTCCCGGACGCCCTCCAGGAGTGTCCTGGTCAGAGCGGCGGCGAACTCGTCGAGCGGCTGGGCGGCCGGGCCCATGAACGGCTGATCCCCGGCGAAGGATCTCATGAAGGCACGATGGAAGCACGCCCCGAGGAACAGGACCGCCGCCGCCGCGAGGTCGGCGTCGGCGCGGACCCGCCCGGCGGCGCGTTGCCTGCCCAGGTAGGCGGTGAGCGCGTCGAGCGGCTTGTGCGGGCCCAGGTTGAGCGCGGCCAGTTCCTCGGCGTGCCGCCGTAGCAGCACCGGATCGGAGAACAGGGAGGCGCCGATCGGGAAACTCGACGCGTAGAACGTCGCGGTCTGCCGGGCGATCTCGACCAGGGTCTCCTCGATGTCGTCCTCGTCTCTCGGCCCTCCGGTCTCCAGCTCGACGAGAAGGGGGGCGAATTGCGGCATCCGCTCCTTGAGGACGAACACGAACAACTCCGACTTGCTCTCGAAGTGCTTGTAGAGCGCGGCCTCCGAGCATCCCGCCGCGCGGGCGATCGCCTTGGTGGTGGTGTGGGCCAGGCCGATGGTTCGCATCAGCTGGTCGGCGGCGTCCAGGATCCGGACCCGCGTCGGCTTCATGCTGGGTGCTCCTCGGGGTTGACGAATGGTGGGTGAACACTCACTATAGAGGTTAGTAAGCATTCACCAACTCGCGGGCGGGAGAAACGCCATGAAGCTGACCGTCTGCGGAGCGACGGGCGGCACGGGGCGGGAGGTCGTGCGGCAGGCGCTGGAGGCGGGGCACGAGGTGACGGCGGTGGTGCGCGATCCCGCGCGGCTGCCGGAGGGCCTCACCGGCGCGCGGGTGGTGACCGCCGACCTGGCCGACCCGGAGTCGCTGCGCCCCGCGATGGAGGGACGGGACGCCGTGATCTCGGGCATCGGCCCGCGCAGCAGGAAACTCGCCCGGGACGGCGTCGTCGCGCCGGCGGCGCGGAGTGTCCTGTCCGTCATGGAGGTCTGCGGGGTGCGCCGCTTCGTCGCGGTGAGCGCGGCCCCGGTCGGCCCGTCACCGCAGGGCGACCCCTTCCTCGACCGCAGGATCGTGACCCCGCTGGTGCGATGGGCGTTGCGTGACGTCTACACCGATCTGAGGGCGATGGAGAAGATCGTCTGGGGCAGTGGCACCGACTGGACGGTCATGCGACCGCCCCGCCTGCTGGACAGGCCCCTCACCGGGAGATACCGGCTGGCCATCGGCGGCAATGTCCCCGGCGGACACACGATCGCCCGCTCCGACCTGGCCCACGCGATCCTCGCCCTGTTGGACAACCCCGCGACGGTGGGTCAGGTGGTCGGCGTCGCGTACTGAACCCCCGAGGCCGCGCCCCTCCGTGACACGGGCGCCGGGAGGGGCACCATCGGCCCCGGGTGTTCTTCGCGCTCATCCGAACCAGACCATCCCCGGGGGGGGAGGGCACCGGGCCCGGCGTCCACGACGCCGGGCCCGGTGCCCTATTCGGGGGTCGTATCCGCGGGAACTCGTGGCGAACAGCACGGCCAAGGCCGTCGCGCATATCGCCATCACCCGCCAAAGCCAGCGTGCGGACGATGAAGATCACGTTTCCGACAGTTTTAGGACGCGACGGTGTCTGTGTCGGTAAGGGGGAATTCAAGCGGCGCGGGCTGGAGGTCATGGACCTGGACGATCAACTGGGTGGCCAGCGCCCGGCGAATCGACACCTCGTCCTTCAGACTGATCTCGACGTTGTGTTCGCCCGTGTGGAGCGCCCCGTGGCCCGGGCCGGGGGTGAACATGTCGGCCAGTACGGCGGCGGGTTCGGCGCGGGCGACGGTGCAGACGGTAGAGGAGATGCGAAGCTGGGGGCAGGTGGCCAGCGCCTCGGGGATGCAGGCCCAGCAGGTCGGCGGAGCGCTGGTGAGACCCCCGGTGGGATCCTCGGGGAGTTCGCGGAACGCGCTGTCGGTCATGATCCAGGGGGTGCGTCCGATGGCGGGGTCGGTCGCGGCCTGCCCGCAGACCTGGCACAGCAGCTTCACCATGCAGCGCCATTGACGCAGGGTGTTGAGCTTGCGCCACTGCGGCGCCCCTCGCCGGTTGTTCAGGACGCGGACCCGCAACACCCCGTTGACCCGGTCGCCACGGCGTTCGTCGGCGTAGGCGAGCCGGAGCCCGCCCAGCGGGCGGCGCACGAACGTCAGGGGTTGCGGTGCGATCTCCTCGGCGCGGGCGATGACGTAGGGGATGCGAAGCTGCGTCGGCGCGACGCCGGTCATCGTCTCCCCCTGTCCGGTTCGAGTGACCACAGCACCCGCGCGACCAGACACCCCAGCTCAAGGTCTCGAAACGTCGTCGCGGTCACATCGGCCGGAGTGTTCGCGGGGCCGCCTGTGCGGCGTGCCTCACGAGAGCCGCCCGGCTTCTTCGTGACGTCGGACTCCGGCCCGGCCGGAGCATCGGGCTCGAATCCGCGCGGCGCCATCTCATACATGCCCCGGTGCGATAGCCCGCCGACCGGTCCGTCCAACAGGCGCGCGGCTCTGGCCTGGAGCCCAGTGACATTCCCGGCGACGTCCGGGACGTCGTCCACGTCAGCGCTCCCCACCATGCGGGGCGCGGGCGGGCCGGGCGGCGGGATCGTGCCGGTCCGGGCCTCGATGCCGCCGCGCACCGCGTATGGCAGGTCATCCCCCCGCAGGGCTCGTCTCAACGCTCAGCTCTCCTTCTGGTCGTCGAAGCAGCCCTGGTAGCACTTGGCCGCACTCGGTTTTCTGGGTCCACAACTCGGAGATGACCGGCAGGCCGGTGGCCCGCGGGGTCTCGACGGTGACGCCGATGGCGGCCAGCGGGTCGGGCCGCGCCCGTCCGGGTGTGGCAGAACTCGGCATAAGCCCGGGTGTAAGCAATGAAGGTGTGCCGGCCGACGTCGACCGGCTCGGACGGAGACAGCCGCACGTCCGGTTCGCGTCCGCACGTGATTCAGCCGCTACGCGACGTCTTGTAGAGGGCGGCGGCGATCTGTTCGACGACGTCGTCCACGTTGTCGGCAGGCGCTTTGAACTCCCGAGGGGCAGCGCCTCGCCGGCTGACCCGCCAGCAGTAGATCAGGTCCTCTTCGGTTGGCTTGACCCACACCGTCACCTCGTTGCCCACGTGCAGCTTGGAGCCACCCTGGTAGCTGATGGACGGATAGATCAGATGTTTGTGCAGGAGATCGCGGAGACGAACGAGGGCGTCACTGGCCTGGACGAGGCCCACAGCCCGATCTGCCGCCGTCGTGCCGTAGGGCGGGAGCGTATCGCGGTGAGGCATGACACTAAGTGAACGCCCGGTGACAAGCGCGAGGGGGGAGGATTCCTCCCCCCTCGTGAAGGGAGAGGAATCCTCCACGCTGGAGGGAGAGGAATCCTCCCCCTTGACATCAGGCGGCAGGCGCCAGGTTGATCTTGTGCGCTAGATTGCGTGCCTCGTCCCGCACTGTCGCGCCACCGGTGGTCATCAGCTCACTGACAGCTGAGCGGGTGAAGAGGTTGTAGGAGATGGTGTCCGGGCTGATCTCGTACGCCTTGTTCAGCAGGTGCATCGTCGAGACCGGTTCCCGCTTCAGGTAGAAGCCGCGGGCGATCTCCGCGATGTGGAATGCGCGGCGCGTCCTTGAGGGGACGGCCGACAGGTCGATCCGGTCACCTTGCCGGGTGGCCTCGTGCCCGAGGATCAGGTCAGCGGACATCGTCACCGCATACGCGTCGACTACGGGGGTGCCGAAGATCAGCCACGGGTGAGGACTGGTGAGGGATTCGGCCGCCCGTCTCGACTCATCCCAGTGACGTTCAGCGTCGCCGCGACGGCCGGTCTTGGCGTACGACAGGGCCATTGCCAGTTGCAGTAAGCCCCAGAGACTGCGGTCCTCCTCATTGATGTCGGGGCGTAGCAACCGACCCGCCTGGTGGGCGAGGTCGATACGGCCTTCTGCCTGCTCTCCTGCGTCCCTCCACACGTGGTTGAGGTACCAGCTTGCCGCTGCCATGGCTTTCGGGTTGTCGGCGTCCTGGGCGGCTTGCATCGCCCGATCGCCAGTTAGCAAGATGAGTTCCGGGTACGGCTGGAACGACAGGAAAAGCTGCGTCAAATGGTAGACCTGCGCGAGAGAGGCCAGGGCGCGACGCCGCTCGTTGCCTTCGAGGAGCCTGACGGAGGTGCGGGCGTCCTCCAGGAGGCGCGGCAGGATCGTGGCCACCGCAGTCCGCTGGTTAGGGGAGCCGTGCCAGACCATCCACGCCTGCGCCACGTTCGCGGCCAGGGCGTCCGCGCTTGTCGGCTCACGATCCGCAAGAGCCAGCGGGTAGGACGTCAAGGCTTGAGCGATGCCCGACGTCTGGCCGTGGGAGCGCTTGGCGTAGGTGACGCTGGTAAGGCGATTCTCACCGGTGAACTTGGCGAGGTCATTGACTTGGAGGATGTCCGCCATGCGGATCAGCATGCGCAAGCCAGGCATGCCGGTCCCGCCGTTCTCGATGGACTTGACCCAGGCGCCGCTGCGACCGCAGAGGTCACCGAACACGGCGCGCGACATGCCTGCCCGATCCCTGAAAAACCGGACCCTGCCGCCGAAGGTTGCGAGCGTGTTATCTTCTGGCATAGCCCTGCCTCTTCCTGAAGTCTCGACAACTCCAGGCTAGATGTGCAGGGCTAATTCATGTCAGAGGTCCAACCATAAGTTCTGCGGATATCGGCAGCGGGTCCGCTTGAAAGTCAGTTCCACTACAAGTGTCTGACTCCCGGGAACGCCGCCGTAATGCTCACTGATGAGTACGTCAATCTGTGCTTGGCGAATTACGCCGAACGACCATATCCGTCCGCACCGGCCTACAGCCGCGAGAGGTACCTTTAACCGCACGCGCCGGCAGCCGTACGCGACACTGCTGGCCGATCCGGACGCCCTCGCTCACGCCATGTATCGGCGCTGAGGGCGGAAGATGGGTGGAGGCCCTGTCCAGGCCGCGTACGACGTACGAGTCAGCGATGCCATGACCTTGTTTCAAGGGCTAAGCCGAACTATCTCTGCCGCAGGCATCAACGGCCAACGGTCGCATCGTCCTCACCCACCTGTCGCTCCGGCATGGCGTCACACGTCAGGACCGTCGTCAACGACAGCGGCGAACTCGGTGGTTGGCGGGCTTCTACCACGCCGTCGCCCTGGTCGGCGCCTCGGGCGTCGACCCGACCGTCTTCGCGACGGTGGCGGCGGGGCACATGCCGTTCGTCACCTCGTTGATGACCGACCACGCCCGCCAGATCGAGGACGGCCGCTTCCCGGACGACGGCGGCAGACTCGGTGGGCACCGCCCCCGAGGTGTTCGCCCCGCTGGCGGTCCGATGGCTGCACGGGATGGCCGGGTTCCTGCCCGAGCTGGCGCGCGAGGCCGGATCGGCGGCGTACGCGGACGGGGTCTCCACGGTCGACCTGAACCGGGTCGCGGTCGACGGTCTCATCCGCCTCAGCGGTGCCCACGGTGTCGCCGCCGACGTCCACGAGCCGCTGAAGGCCCTGCTCGACAAGTGGTCGGCCGACGGTCACGGCCAGGACAGCTTCTCCAGCGTGTTCGAGCTGCTGAGGTCGCGAGACACCCCTCGGCGATGAACGTGGGGCGTGGGCCGGCTGAGCGGCAGTCCTGGACTCACCCAGCGGCCCTGGACTTAACCGGTGGGGCCGGGCCCGCCGCGTACGCGCCGCACGAGGTCGTCGGCGGCCTCCGGCCACCGGGCGTGGTCGAAGGTGAAACCCGCCTCAAGCAGGCGGCCGGGGACGACGCGGCGGCTCTTCAGCAGGAGTTCGGTGTCCGAGCGCAGCGCGAACGCGCCGAGTTCGGCCATCCACCTCGTCGCGGGCAGGCCCACCGGGACACCCCACGCGGCGCGCAGCACCCGCATGAACGTACGCTGCGGCAAAGGCTCGGGAGCGGCGAGATTAACCGGCCCGGCGAGGTCGTCCCGGTCGGCGAGGAACTCGACGGCGCGGACGAGGTCACGATCGTGGATCCAGGACACGTACTGCGCGCCGCCCGCGACCGGGCCGCCGAGTCCGAGCCGCACCAGTCGCAGCAGGACGTCGAAGACGCCGCCACGGTCGGGACTCATCACCATGGCGGAGCGCAGGGCGACCTTGCGCGTGTCCGGGGTCTCGGCTCGCTCCTGCGCCCGCTCCCACGCCTTCGCGATCTCGACGCTGGAGGTCCAGTAGCCGGGGACGCCGGATTCGGTGCCGCCGAGCAGGCCGGTCGCCTCGTCGTTGGGCGCGTCGAAGCGGTGGGAGTAGATAGTGGCGGTGCTCATCTGCAACCAGACCCGGGGTGGTCGCGCGGCGGCCGCGATCGCCTCGCCCACGACCCGGGTGGAGTGCACGCGCGAGTCCATCATGGCCCGCAGATTGGCCGCGGTGTAGCGGCAGCTGACGCTGCGTCCGGCCAGGTTGACCACGATGTCGCTGCCGTCGATCTCCTTCGCCCACGAGCCCAGGTTCTCGCCGTCCCAGCGGACCTCACGGTCACGCGCCGGCCGCCTGGTCAGGACCACGACCTCGTGGCCGGCGAGGGTCAGCGCGCGGTTCAGGATCGTGCCCACCTGCCCGGTTCCCCCGGGTATCACTATCTTCATCAGGCTTCCCCTAGGTAGGTGGGACGAGCCTAGCGCAGCGAGTTGAACGCGTTCGAAAGTGGGTCGGTGTCCACGCCGGGGGGACTCAGCACGGTTCCGGGCCGCAGGACCGGGAGGAGCGCGGGACCGGGAGGAGCATGGGACCGGGAGGAGCGCGGGACCGGGAGGAGCGCGGGGGGCGCGCCTCGCGCGGAACCGGCGCCCGTCCCGCGCCCCGGCGGGCTCTCACGGGCTCTCAGTGGCGGACTGCGGTGAACAGGGCGTAGCTGACCTGCGGGATCTCCCCGAAGCGCCGGTATGTCTCCCCGCAGGCGATGAGCCGCTCGCCGAACTCGCCGCCCAGCCGGGCGGCGGAGGCGGGGAGGATCTCCCCCACGAGCCGGAAGGACCGACTGATATTTGCCCATATGTCGTGGAATATCTCGATCTTCAGCCCGGCGCGGTCCATCTCCTCGTAGAACTCGTCGACGGTGGGCAGGAAGTGGACGTCGAAGGCGCGGGAGAAAATCTCCAGATCCGCGGCGTCGTCGGCGGCGAGAGGACCGAGCAGATACCACTCCCCCACCACGAACCGCCCGCCGGGGCGCAGCACCCGGGCGATCTCACCGAGGGCCGCCGCCGGGTTCTCCATGTGGGCGAGGGACTCGATGGCGTACGCGGCGTCGAAGGAGTCGTCGTCGAAGGGGAGCCACATCGCGTCGGCGAGCTGGAAGCCGGCGTGTCCCTGCCCCCGGCCCGCCTCGGGGCGGGACTCGGCCAGCCGTACCTGGTCCTCGCTCAGGGTGACCCCGGTGACGTGGACGTCACGCGCCACGGCGATGCGCACGGCGGGCCTGCCGGTGCCCGAGCCCACGTCCAGGACCCGCTCCCCGGGAACGACCTCCAGGCGTTCGGCCACCAGGTCGGTGAGGTGGTCCGTCGCCTGGGCGACGGGCGCCTCGTCGTAGTCGTCCGTCCAGTAGCCGACGTGCAGGTTGCCGCCGAACGCGTCGGCGCGGGAATCGGTGAGCTGGTTGTACATCTCGCCGATCACCTCGGGCGAGAGCTTTTCCTGACGGGCCATGACCAACCTGTCTCTCAGGGGCGGTCTGCGTGGAACTCCACGGCGGGAAAGCCCCATGAAAGACGCGCCTGCCTGGGAGCATGCGGCCGGGTGAGACCGCACGGTCACCCGCCCGCGACATTTCTCTGGAAATCCCGGGACGAACGCTCGCGGTGCGGTGTTCTCGGCTCCACCGCGCGGTGTTTTGGCTCCACCGCGCTTCACCGCGTGCGGTCGCCAGATTACTCAGGCCACACCCCGGCAGGTGCCGGGCCGGCACCGCCTGTTCGGTAAACCTTCGGACATGAGACACGCCCCCCGCGCGGACGCCGGAGCGGCCCCGCGGACCGCCGCGACGGCTCCACCGGACCTCCTCGGGTCCGTCGCGGTCCGGACCGATCCTCCTCGCGACCATCACGATCCGGGCCGATTCGCGTCGCGGCCGTCGCAATCCGGACCGATTCGCCTCACGGCCAGCGCCGCACCCGCCGGGAGGTCACCCCCCGGCCCGCCGAACGGCTTTCCCCGAGACACCGAGACACCGAGACACCGGGACACCGGGACACCGGGCGCCGACCCGCCGGGCATCGGGCTCAGCCGGTCTTGTCGTCCGTCCTCGCCTCCTCCAGGAGCACCAGTGCCAGGCTGTCGGCGGCGTCGACGCGGCCGAGGGCACCGGCGGCACCGGCCATGGCGGCGCGGGCCCGCGGGTCCCGCAGGAGGGCGTCGAGCTCGGCCAGGAGCCGGTCGGCGGTGGGGCCGTTCTCCAGGAGGGCGCTGGCGGCGCCCGCCTCGGCGAGGTAGCGGGCGTTCTGGCGCTGCTCGTCGGCGGCGGAGGGCACCAGGGGGATGAGGACGGACGGCTTGCCCACCGCGGTCAGCTCGGCGACCGTGCCCGCCCCGCTGCGCGAGACCACGACGTCGGCGGCGGCGAGCACGTCGGCCAGTTCGGCGCCGACGTAGGGCACCGGGTGGTAGCGGTCGCGCAACCCCACGGGAAGCCCCGCGGCGGTGCGGGTGAGCTGGGCGATCCAGCCGGGGCCGCACTGGTGGATCACCTGCGCGCGGGAGAGCAGCTCGGGCAGGATCGCCTCGACCATGGTGTTGATCTGGCGGCTCCCCTGGGCCCCGCCGGTCACGTAGACCAGCGGCAGGTCTGCCGAGAGCCCGAAGTGGCGCCGCCCCGCGTCGACGTTGCCGCGCAGCAGGTGGGGGCGGACCGGGTTGCCGGTGACGACGGCCCGGTCGCGCACGCCCGCGGGCAGGTGCTCGATCGAGGAGGGGTGGGTCAGCGCGATCCGCCGGGCGAAACGCGACAGGATGCGGTTGGCCAGGCCGAGCGAGGTGATCTGCTCGTGCATGACCAGCGGCCGGCCCAGCACCCGTGAGGCGACGCCCAGCGGCACGCACACGTACCCGCCGGTCGACAGCACCACGTCGGGGCGGTAGCGGGCGGCGATGCCGAAGGCCTGGAACACGCCGACCGGGATCCGGAACATGTCCGCGAGGTTGGTCGCGAGCTCTCGCGGGTTGGGCGAGCGCCTGAGCTTCCCCGCCGTGATGGCGCGGAACGGGATGCCGTGCTCCGCCGCGACGCGGGCCTCCAGGCCGGCCGCCGTACCGACCCAGAGCACGTCCAGGTCGAGCCCCCGCGCGGCGGCGTGGTCGCGCAGGGCCGCGACGGTGGTCAGCGCGGGGTAGGTGTGACCACCGGTCCCGCCTCCGGTGACGAGCAACCGCAGGGTCCGGCGATTTCCGGCCTCCATAAGTCTGTCCATCCTTCCGATGTCACGCTGGTCCGTGCCCGGCCCCTGCCCGGCACCCTCTCGGGTCCGTGCTCGATCGCCGCCCGGCCCATGTTCACGTCCATGTTCGGGCCTGTGCCCGGGTCCGTGTTCGGGCCCGCGCTCAGGTTCACACTCGGTCCCGCGCCCGGGGCCGCGCGCGTTTTGTGTTCATGTTCACACTCGCTCCGTGTTCGCGGGCCGCGCCGGAGCGCTCAGGGACCCCGGGCACGGTACCCGAGGTCCCGGGGAAGATCCACTTTGCCCTTCGTCGCCGCGCGGTCGCACCCGGTACTTCCCGACACGCCCGCCATCCGGGAGCGTCATCCGAACGGCTTTCGGAATTCGTGGCGATGAGTACGGTATGTGACATGGATCTGACGGATGAGCATTTCTCCGGGGCGGCGGAGCGTCTCGGTGACGCGTTGACGGTGCTCCGGCAGCGGGCCGGGGCCGGCGCGGAGGCGCTGGACTATTTTGGTGACATCACGGAGGAGTTGCACCCGATCGGATCCTGGTTACGTCAACCGGCCCAGGCCGGGGAGTGGCCGCACCACATCATGCCCCCCGTCTACGGTCTGCTGTTCGCGCAGGCGTGGTCGCTGGCGTTTCCCGACGAGAAGCCCCCGGTCTTCCCCGACGGCGCGGAGCGGACGGAATCGGGATGGATCGTGCATCGGGCCACGATCTGGTTCGGCGACACGTACGTTCCCGGCTGGCTCGACGTGAAGGCGCCGCTGATCGTGATCGGCGGGCTGGCGGTGGAGGGGCTGCTCGACGACGGCGACGTCTCGGAGAGCTACCTCGCGGTCGCCGGTGACCTGCGGGCCCGCGCGATCCACAGCGCGGCGGACCATCTGGTGCTCGGTACGATCGCCGCGGGAGTGATCTTCTGTTCGGGCAACGACGGGGTCCTCATCGCGGGCGGGGACATCATGGCGGACCTGTTCGTGCCCGCCGAGCACGCGTACGAGCACTACGGCCTGCTGCGGGCCGGGGTCATCGGCGCCGGTGACCGCGCCGACATCGTGGCCGAGCGGCTGGCGCCGTGGCTGCCCTCGGGCTACGTCCGGCTCGGCGGGCAGGGCGCGCCGGTGGACAGGTGGCGTGTGCTGCAGGAGGCCGCCGCCGGACGGTCACCGGTGCTCGCCCAGCCCCGGCCGGTGATCCTCCCGCCCCCGGCGCTCCTGCTCTCGGCCCTGGCCGCACCCTCCGGGGTGGAGGAGCTCGACCTGTCCGGCAGCCGCCTGCACCGCGTCCCCGAGGACATCTCGGCCCTCACCTCGCTGACCCGGCTGGATCTGGAGCACACGCCGCTGACCGGCCTGGACGGCATCGAGGGCCTGCGTACCCTGGAGCACCTGTCGATCAGGAACACGCCCGTGCGGGCGCTGGCCCCGCTCCAGGCGCTGAAGGACCTCCGCCACCTCGACGTCTCCTACTGCGACGACGTCCAGGACTGGGCCGTGCTCCTCGACCTGCCCGCGCTCGACACCCTCGTCGCGCACGGCTGCGCCCTTCCCTCCTCCGTACGCGCCCAGCTCGTCGCCAGGCTCGGAGACCGGATGATCGGGCGGGGGCCCGGCCCGGTCGGCTGACGGGGTCCGGCCCGGGGAGCCCGGGGAGGGGGCGGCGTGGCCGCCTCCGGGCGCCCAGCGGCCCTGCGGGCGGCCGGGGCGGAGGGCGAGAGCGGCAGGGCCGCGAGGACCGGCGGAGTCGTGCGCGGACGTCTCACGGCGGCCACCTCCGAGTCGCGGCGTGTGCGGGGTGCCGCCATCCTTCCCCGGCCACGTCCGTTAGTAAAGCTTCCTAACGATTAAATTTTCTTCGGCGGGCAAGGGCATCGGGGTCTTGCGTGACACGCCCGCTCCACCTAACGTCACGTTTCACGTTAGGAAACTTTCCTAATAAAGCGCCACGACGTGTCCACCACCCCCCACGCAAGGAGCGATGATGCGGCGCACCACCCCAGCCCTGGTGCTGACCGGGCTGCTGACGTTACTGTTCACCCTGCTTGTCCCGTCCGCCGCGCACGCGGACACCGCGACGTTCACCAAGGCGCAGGATTGGGGCAGCGGCTACAGCGGCCAGTACACGGTCAAGAACACCGGGACCGCCACGCTGAACGGCTGGACGGTCTCCTTCGACCTCCCGTCGGGCACGAGCCTCGGCACGTACTGGGACTCCCTGATGACCAGCAGCGGCAGCCGCTACACCTTCAGGAACCGGGATTACAACGGCACCCTGGCCCCCGGGGCGAGCACCACCTTCGGCTTCACCACCTCCGGCTCGGGCTCGCCGGTCAACTGCACGCTCAACGGCGCCCCCTGCGGCGGCGGGCAGAACCCCGGTGACACCACGCCGCCGAGCGTGCCGTCCTCCCCGCGCGGCACCGGTACGACGTCCTCCTCCATCGGCCTCGCCTGGAACGCCTCGACCGACAACAGCGGCACGGTCAAGGACTACCGGGTCTACGAGGGTTCCGCCGTGGTCGCCACCGTGACCGGCACGAACGCCACGATCTCGGGACTGGCCGCCTCGACGACCCACACCTACACCGTCACCGCCCGCGACGCCGCGAACAACGAGTCGGCGAAGAGCGCGCCCGTCACGGCGACGACCCAGGCGGGTGGCGGCGGCGGTGGCACGCCGGTCGCGGCCAACGGGCAGCTGCGGGTCTGCGGCACCAAGCTGTGCAACAAGAACGGCAAGCAGATCCAGCTGCGCGGCATGAGCACCCACGGCCTGCAGTGGTACCGGCAGTGCGTCACGAGCGGCTCGCTGACCGCGCTGGCGACCGACTGGAAGGCCGACGTCGTGCGCCTGTCCACGTACGTCCAGGAGGGCGGCTACGAGACGAACCCGCGGATGTTCACCGATCTCGCGCACACGCTCATCGAGCAGGTCAGCGCGCAGGGCATGTACGTCATCGTGGACTGGCACATGCTCACCCCCGGCGACCCCAACTACAACCTCGCCCGAGCCAGGACCTTCTTCACCGAGATCGCCCAGCGGCACGCCGCCAGGCCGAACATCCTCTACGAGATCGCCAACGAGCCGAGCGGCGTGAGCTGGAGCACCATCAAGGGCTACGCCGAGCAGATCATCCCGGTGATCCGGGCGCAGGACCCCGACGGGATCGTCCTGGTCGGCACCCGCGCCTGGTCCTCGCTCGGGGTGTCGGAGGGCGCGTCGGAGACCGAGGTGACGGGCAACCCGGTCAACGCCTCGAACATCATGTACACCTTCCACTTCTACGCGGCCTCGCACGGCACCGAGTACCTCAACACGCTGTCCCGCGCGGCCGACCGCATCCCCATGTTCGTCACCGAGTTCGGCACGCAGAACTACGCCGGGGAGGAGGCCAACGACTTCACCATGTCCCAGCGTTATCTCGACCTCATGGCGAGCAAGAAGATCAGCTGGGTGAACTGGAACTTCTCCGACGACAACCGTTCCGGTGCGGTCTTCAAGACCGGCACGTGCGCCGCCGGCGGCCCCTGGACCGGTACCGCGCCACTGAAGGAGGCCGGCGTCTGGATCCGTGACCGGATCCGCACCGCCGACGACTTCTGACGAAAGACCCGGGGGGGAGGGAGGCCGGCGCGGGAACCGGCCCCCTCCCCCCGGTGGTCCGGCGGGACCGCGAGCGCGGTCCCGCGAAGACATACAGCGGCGCCGGAGGGTTCTGCCAGGATGGTCCTGCGGAGACGTACGGGGGCGCCGGAGGGTTCTGCCAGGATTGGGACATGGTGAGGATCGGGCAGGTGGTGCTGGGCGTCACCGACATGGAGCGCGCCGTCGGGTTCTGGACGCGGGCGCTGGACTACGCGCCCCGCGAGGGCCAGACCGGAGACGACTGGACCGTGATCGAGCCCGTGGAGGGGAACGGCGTCCCGCTGGCGCTCGACGTGACGCGGACGCCGGTCCAGGAGCACCCCCGGATGCACCTTGACCTGTTCACCCCCGACGCCGCCGGGCAGGCGGCCGAGGTGGAGCGGCTGGTGTCACTGGGCGCCGAACGGGTCGACTGGGACCTCTACCCGGACGACCCCGACTTCGTGGTCCTCGCCGATCCCGAGGGCAACCTCTTCTGTGTCATCGACCTCAGCCACGGCTGAGCCCCGCAAGCGACAAGCACAGGAGGTCTCCTTCCATGCACGCCATGCAGTACGAGATCGGGCTGCCCGCCGACTACGACATGGGGGTCATCCGCGAGCGGGTGGCGACCAGAGGTCACGCGCTCGACGGCTACGCCGGGCTGGGGCTCAAGGCGTACCTGATCAGGGAGCGGGGCGTGGGCGGCTCCACGGTCAACCAGTACGCGCCGTTCTACCTCTGGAGCTCCCTGACCGGCATGAACGACTTCCTGTGGGGCGGGGGCGGCTTCCAGAACATCGTGCGAGACTTCGGCAGGCCCGTGGTCCGGCACTGGACCGGCGTCGGCTACGAGCGGGGGCCGTCATCGGCGGCGGCCCCCCGTGCGGCCTCGCGCCGTACGGACCCGATTCCCGCCGACCTCGACCCCGCGGCCGTGGTCGAGCGGGCCCTGGCCGAGCTGCGGCGGCACGCCGGCGCGGCGGGTGTGCACTCCTCGGCCCTCGCCGTCGATCCCCGGCACTGGGAGCTGGTGCGCTTCACACTGTGGGAACACGAGGTCTCCGGAGAGGGAGACGGGACCGCCTACCAGGTGCTGCACCTGTCGGCACCGCACCTGGACGACATCGCGACGGGCCGCCACTGGTAGCCAGCCATTACGCGGCCACGGCGGGCGAGCGGTCGGTGGCGATGCGGAGGGCGAGCCCCCCGAGTACGGCGCCCATCAGATAGCGCTGCACGCGCATCCAGGTGGGCCGCCCGCCGAGGAAGGCCGCGACCGAGCCCGCGGTCAGCACGATCAGCGCGTTGACCGACAGCGCGATGACGATCTGGGTGGCGCCCAGCAGCAGGCTCTGCGTGCCGACGTCACCGCGCGCGGGATCGACGAACTGCGGCAGCAGCGACACGTACAGAATGGCGATCTTGGGGTTGAGCAGGTTGGTGACCAGCCCCATGGAGAACAGCCGCCGCGGCGGGTCCGCGGGAAGGGCGCCGGGCGCGAAGATCGGCTGGGTGCCGGGCCGGATCGTCTTCCAGGCCAGCCACAGCAGGTACGCGGCGCCCGCGAGCTTGATAGCGACGTACACGGCGGGCACCATCGCGAAGATCGCGGCGATCCCGGCCACCGCCGCCAGCAGGTAGATCAGGAAGCCAGCCGCGACGCCCGCCAGGGAGATCATGCCGGCCAGGCGGCCCTGCGTCACCGACCGCGACACCAGGTAGATCATGTTGGGTCCGGGAGTGAGCACCAGGCCGAGGGCGACCGCGGCGATGCCCGCGAGAGCGCTGACAGAGATCATGAGCACATCATCGAGCATCCCGTTCACCGAAAGAACGGCCAATTTCGGGAATTGGCATGGAGCCGGTACCGGCAGAGCTCGGATCGCGCTCATGGCGCGGGCGGGCCTTGACAGAGAAAGCTACTGCAATTAGCTTTTGGGCTATGGGAGATAGCCAAGGAGTGCGCGTGACGGGTACGGAGTTCCTGGAGGTGCCCGGCGGGCGGCTGGCATACGAGGTCGGCGGGCCGCAGGACGGGCACCTGGTGGTGTGCGCGCACGGCATGGGCGACACCCGCGGGGTGTTCCGGTTCCTGGCCCCGCTGCTGGCGGAGGCGGGCTATCGGGTCGCCACGGTCGACGTGCGCGGCCATGGCGAGTCCAGCACGGGCTGGCCCGACTACAGCCCCCGGTCGATCGGCGCCGATCTGCTGGCCCTGGTCCGTCATCTGGGCGGCCCCGCGGTCCTGGTCGGCAGCTCCTCCAGCGCGGGGGCGGTGGCGTGGACCACGGCGACCGCCGCCGAGGGCGAGGTGAGCGCCGTGGTCATGCTGGCGCCCTTCGTCGGGCGGCCACAGCTCGGTCTGATGCTGCGGCTGGTGCAGGACCTCGTCATGGCCAGCCCGCTCCTGTGGGGGATGTACTACCGCTCCCTCTATCCCACGGCCAGGCCCGCCGACCTCTCCGGCTACCTGCGCGCGCTGAGGGCCACGCTGCGTGAGCCCGGCAGGATGGCCGCCGTCTCGGGGGTGGTCGCCCCCTCCGAGGGCCACTGGACCGACTGCGCCCCCCGCATGACCTGCCCCGTCCTGATCGTCATGGGGTCGAAGGATCCCGACTTCCCCGACCCCGCCGCGGAGGCGCGCCTGGCGGAGGAGCTGCTGAGGCCGTACGCCGCCACGACCG
This sequence comes from Streptosporangium oxazolinicum, assembly GCF_039537505.1. Classification (NCBI taxonomy): domain Bacteria; kingdom Bacillati; phylum Actinomycetota; class Actinomycetes; order Streptosporangiales; family Streptosporangiaceae; genus Streptosporangium; species Streptosporangium oxazolinicum. The sequence continues at coordinate 179,603 of NZ_BAABAQ010000009.1, read as the reverse complement.
AGGTCGGGATGATCGAGGGCGCCGGCCACTACCCGCACGCCGAGATGCCCGAGGCCACCTTCGCCACCCTGGAGGGTTTCCTGGCCGGAGCGGTCCGTGCCTAGGGCCGGACTGACCTCCGGCGCGGTGGTGGACGCGGCGCTCGCCCTGATCGACGAGGAGGGGCCCGCCGCGCTGACGCTGGCCGCGGTGGCCGCCCGTACGGGCGTGGCCGCGCCCTCCCTCTACAAGCACGTCCGGGGCCTGCCCGAGCTGCGCAGGCTCGTCGGCCTGCGGGTGATGGACGACATGGCCGCGAGGCTCGGCACGGCGGCCATGGGGCAGAGCCGCGACGAGGCGACGGCCGCCCTGATGCGCGCCTGGCGGAGTTACGTGGTCGACTTCCCGCACCGCTACGCGGTCTTCCCCGACAATCCGCTGATCGATCCCGGCCTGGTCGACACGGCGACCCGCCTGCTGGAGGTGATCCTCGCCGTGCTGCGCGGCTACGGCCTGGAGGGGGCGGAGGCGATCCACGCCACCCGCTGCGTCCGCGCGGCCGTGCACGGTTTCGCCTCCCTGGAGGCGGCCGGCGGGTTCGGGCTCGGGGAGGACCTGGACACCAGCTACGAGACGCTGATCGCCATGGTCGTCTCGGGCCTGCCCCGGTCACCCGCGTCCTAGCCCAACCGAAACGACGCGCTCAGGCTTCCAGGAAGCGGATGTCGCGGGACGTCGCCGCCGGGGCGACGAAGTCGAGCGTGCGCGCCCCCTCGACCTCCAGATCCGCCCGCTCCCCCGCGCTCACCGGCGCGAAGAGCTCGACCTCCAGGATCGCCTCGCCCCGTTTCTCCGTCACCCTCCACATGCCCCGTACGAAGCCGTCGACCAGCACCGTCGCCTTGATGATGCCGTTGACGGTGAAGACCCGTCCCCGGTACTCCTCCTCCGTGATCCGGGTCCTGGTCCGCTGGGCGAACGACAGCAGCGTGTTGTCGAACTCCGACAGGTAGCGCACCGGGGCGGGAGTGCCGGGGTCGGGGCGCGACGCCTCCGGCAGGTCGAACAGCTCCGCGCCGTCCTCGGTCACGAAGGCCCGCAGGCCCATCCCCCGGACGGTCTCCCCCAGGCGGGTCATGCCCGACCACTGCTGGACGTCCATCACCGTGGCGGGGCCGTAGGCAGCGAGATAGCGGCGGATCGCCTCCTCCGCGGAGGGGCGCTCGTCCTGGGAACGGCCCAGCCACGCCTCCGCCGTGGTGTGGGCGGCCTGCCCGCCCGCCCCCCAGATCCCCCTCGGCGGGACCTGGACCAGCGCCAGCGTGTTGCGCACCCCGGCGACCAGGTCGGCGGTGGGAGCCTCCGGCCACCGCTCCCGCAGCAGCGTGCCGAGCTCGCGGAAGGTCAGGGGGCGTTCCTCCACCAGCTTCCGCCCCACGGCGGCGAGCTCGTCCAGATCCACCCCCGCCAGGCCCCTGCCATGCGCCGTCCCCCGCAGGCCCCGCGCCAGCATGGGGGCGAGCAGCGGGCGCAGCGCCAGGCAGTCGTCGGCGGTGACCAGGTGGATGGTGGAGCGCATCAGCGACAGCCGCACCACCAGGCGCTCGTTGATCAGCCGGGCGAGATCGTCGTGGGCGAACCCGGACAGGCGGCTCCACAGCCCGATGTAGGGAGGATTCTGCGCCTGGGCCTGCATGCCGTACAGGTGCCGGACCGCCTCCAGCGCGGGCAGCTCCGCGCGGGCCAGCAGCAACTGCCGCTCCAGGGTGGCCCGGTTGAGCGCGCGCCGGCTGAGCACCTCGGGCATGCGTGCCCCCTCGTGACGAGTCGCGCCGCCGGGGAGTGGCGGCACCGCGAGTCCACTTCAAAATCCACGTCAGAATACCAGAACGGAATGATTCGTTCCACATGTTTCCGCTCGGCATCCAGCCCCCACGGGAAGACCGGCCACCCCTCACAACGGCCCGGCGGGAGATCCCGCAACCCTCGACCGCAGGCCGATCCGTCTCCGCGACCGGCTCACCCGGGCGCGTCGCGCTGTCCCCTCGCCCGTCCGGCGTCGTCGTCTCACCCGGGCGCGCCGCCCTTCACCCCCGCGTGATCAGAGGGTCGGCGGCACCCACACGTACGGCGTCGTCGTCGTGATCGCCTCCAGACCCAGCCGGGCGAGGATCGGACGGCTGGCGTCGGAGGCGTCCACATGCACCAGGCGGAAACCCCGCGCCACCGCCAGCTCCGCCCGGTACGAGACCATCGCCCGGTAGACGCCCCTGCCCCGCCACTCCTTCAGGGTCGAACCGCCCCAGAGCGAGGCGAAGTCGGTGCCCTCGTGGAAGCGCGCCCACGCCGCGCACACCACCTGGCCGCCCGCCTCGGCGATCACCACCGCGCACGGGTCCCCGGGGCCTGCGAGGTCGCGCTCCAGCATGCCGGGCAGCCAGCCGTGGTCGGCGTCCCAGACCGTCTCCTCCAGCTCGCGGATGCGCTCCAGGTCCTCTCGCCCGGCCGCCTCGCGCAGCCGTACCCCGGCGGGTGCCGTCTTGGCACCGGCCAGCTCACCGGCCTCGCCGACGAACACCGTCTCCCGCTCCCCCGGCTCGAACCCGGCCGCCGCGAGCCGCTCGGGCAGGTCGGCGGGCAGGTCGTAGCCGTGGTACTTCCACTCGACCTCGCGCCCGACCCGGGTGAAGAAGTCTCGCTGGCCCACGATGAAGGCGTCCAGCTCGGCGCCCTCCAGACCACCCAGGTCCCGATATGTCAGGAAACCCTGGCCGTGGCCGTTCGACACGGTCCTCAGCAGCGGCCCGACCCGCTCGGCGGTGCGGCCCGGCATCGGCCTGGCCCGGAGCTGCTCGTCGTATGCCCTGAGGTAGGCGGAAGCCCGTGATGAGATGTCCATTGCGAACAGCCAACCACACACTCACCGCCTCCGACATGGCGTTATGGACCTAGACACGGTCCGAGGGTTCCCGTCCCTCCCGCCGTCCGGCCGCCCTTGCCGCTCCGGCCGAGCGCCCGGACACGGTCCGGAGGTCTCCGTCCCGCCACGGTGCCTTTACAGTGTAGATTCTCGCGGGCGGCCGGTAGGGTCTGCACGGTGAGCGTGCCAGCCCTCCCCACCCCGCCCGGCCCCTCCATCGAGCCCGCGCGAGATCCCTACCGGGTGTATCTCGACTCCCTGACCAGCGCGGAGTCCCGCCGCACCATGCGCGGCTGCCTCGACAGGCTCGCCGCGCTCGTCTCGGGCGACACGGTCTCCTCCGGCGCGGGCCAGCCCTGGCACCTGCTGCGCTACGAGCACACCGTGCGCATCCGCGCCCTGATGACCGAGCGCGGCTGGTCTCCCTCGTACGTCAACAAGCACCTGGTCGCGCTGCGCAGGGTGCTGCGCGAGGCCTGGCGGCTCGGCCTGATGACCGCCGAGGAGTACCAGCGCGCCGCCGACCTGCCGACGGTCGAGCACACCCGCCTGCCCGCGGGCCAGCACGTGCCGCCCGAGGTGGTGGGCGCCGCGCTCGCCGCGTGCGACCGCGACGACTCACCGGCCGGGGCCCGCGACGCCGCCCTGCTGGCGGCGCTCTACTCCACCGGCTGCCGCCGCGCCGAGATCGCCGGGCTCACGCTGGGCGACTACGACCCCGGGTCGCGCTCGCTGCGGGTACGCGGCAAGCGCGACAAGGAGCGGATGGTCTACCTGACCACCGAGGCCCTCTCCAGGATGGAACGCTGGCTGGCCGTGCGGGGCCGCCCCGCCGGTGCCCTGTTCTGCCCCATCAGCAGGCTGGGCCGGCTGCGGACCAGGAACGGCGGGCCCGCCCCCATGACGGGACAGGCCGTCGCCGACATCCTGGCCAAGCGCCTGGCCGAGGCGGGGGCCACGGCGCGCACCCCGCACGACTTCCGGCGCACCTTCATCGGCGAGCTGCTCGACGCCGGGGTGGACCTGGCCACCGCGCAGGCCCTCGTCGGCCACTCCTCCCCCGCCACCACGGCCCGCTACGACCGCCGCCCGGAACGGCGCCGCCGCGAGGCCGTCGACAGGATCACCCTCCCCGCCCCCAAACCGCTCTGACCACCGGCGGAGGCCGCTCCCGCGGAACCGGCCCCGCCGTCCGGCGCCCGATCCGGGGCCTCTCGGGGCCGGTCGCGGGCACCGGCGGGCGGCGTTCCCCGGCACCGTGACCGGAGCCTGATCCCGACACGTTCCACCGGCCGCGCCGTAACTGTCGGTGGCGACCCCTACTATGAGCCACCTCAAGGAGGGATAGCCGCTCATGGTGGACGCGCTGAGGGTTTCGCTGCTGGTCACGACCGATCTGCCGCCCGATACCGATCTGAAGGAGTTCGGGCGGTTACTGGTCGACTCCGTGCTCACGCTCCAGCGGGGCGAGGCGACATATCCCGCGCTCCTGCGCGGCGGGGTGTTCTGGCTGGACCGGCCGCTGCCGCCGTCCGACGACGACGGGCTCCCCCGCGCGGCGGCCGAGGAGTTGCGGTTCGCGGCGCTGCTGGGCCATCTGTCGGCCGCCCACCCGCCGGGTTCGGCGCGGGAGACGGTCGCCGACGCGGGCCGGGCGATCACCGCCGCCGTCGTCGCCCGGTACGGCGACCTGGGCAGCCCGCCCGCCGTGATGGCGATCCGTGGCGAGGACGTGCGCGAGCGCACCCCCCGTTCGGCCATCCCGGTGGGATTGGAGACAGTCGCGGGGCCCCTGCCCGAGACGGTGCCGTCCCTGCCGTCCCTGGGCGCCCCCGCTTGAGCGCCGCCCGGCGCGGGGTCCTCTCCGCCCCCGCCCCGGCGGGCTGGTAGCTTCCCATCCGTGGAGGTGACGATCCGGTACGGGCGCACCGAGGATGCCGAGGCGCTGCCGGCCTTCTGGCTGGTGGCCGCCGAGGGGACCGACAGGCGCCGGGCATTCCGCGGGGAGGTCGGCGCGGCTCGCCGGAGACCATCATCATTTATACGACTTTCCGCCTTTTAGAAATATAAGAGGTGGATTCCCGAGGCGTGCTATTTATTTGCTCCGGCTAGCCCTCAACCGCTTGTCTTCATTCTTTGGCTGCGTAATCCTTGATTTGCGGCACTGAGGCTGCGATATACCGCTAATTCACGCTTTCCGGTGATTCACTCGCGAGCGCGGGACGTCGCGCGATCTCGCACTGCCGAGGCGGGGCTCGACGCCCGCTCGCCGGTGAACGCCCGCCGAACACAGGTGACGGCGGGCATGACACGCCGGGAGGCATGGATGAACGACGACGGCACGCTGACGCTGTCCCCACCCGCCTCGGCATCCCGGCCTCCCAAGCGGCCGGGCGGTTCGCGGGCGGCTCCGATCCTGGGACCGGCGTTCGTCGCGGCGATCGCCTACGTGGATCCGGGCAACGTGGCCACCAACCTGACGGCCGGGGCGACGTCGGGCTACCTGCTCGTGTGGGTGGTCGTGCTGGCCAGCCTCGTGGCGCTCCTCGTGCAGTTCCAGGCGGCGAAGCTCGGCATGGCGACCGGCATGAGCCTGCCCCGGCTGTGCCGCGAGCGTTTCTCCCGCCTCGGCGGCCTTCTGCTGTGGCTCCAGGCCGAGGTGGTCGTCCTGGCCACGGATCTGGCCGAGTTCGTCGGCGCGGCCATCGGGATGCAGCTGCTCTTCGGGATGCCGCCCGCGATGTCGGCGGTGGTCACCGCCGTGGTGGCGCTGCTCATGCTGCGGCTGCGGCGGCACGGCCGGACGCGGCGGTTCGAGCTCGTCAGCGCCGCGAGTCTCCTGCTCGTCGGGGCGGGTGTCGTCTACGACGTCGCCGAGGTGGGCGGCCAGTCGGTCACCGGGCTGGCCGGTGGGCTGGTACCTCACCTGGACGGCGGCGGCTCGCTGGTCCTCGCCATGGGGATCGTCGGCGCCACCGTCATGCCGCACGCCATCTACCTGCACTCCGCGCTGGTGCAGGGACGGGGATGGCCGGCCGGCATGGCGTGGCGACGGCCCGCGCTCGTCCGGCGGGCACTGCGGATCGACTGCCTGCTCGGTCTCGGCACCGCCACGGTCGTCAACGTGTCGATGATCGCCCTCGGGGCCGGGCTCGGGGCGGCGACGGGCGGAGCCTGGACCGGCGACCTGTTCGCCGCCCACGCGGAGTTGCTGAACCGGGTCGGCGGCGCCGCCGCCCTCGCGTTCGCCGTCATGCTCCTGTCGTCGGGAGTCTCCTCCTGCGGGGTGGGCACCCTGGCGGGGGACGTGGTGATGCGGGGCTTCCTGAACCTCCGGATACCGATCCAGCTACGGCGCGTCGTGACGATGACACCGGCCGTCCTCGCCCTGGTGCTCGGCGTGCCGCTGACCAGCCTGCTGATCGTGAGCCAGGTGGTCATCTCACTCGGCGTGCCCGTCGCGCTGTTCCTGCTCGTCCACTTCTGCCGCGACCGGTCGATCATGGGCCCCCTGGTCAACGATCCGCTGACCACGCGGATCTCGGCCTGCGCGGGCGCCGCGGTCGCCGTTCTCGGGTGCTGCCTCCCGCTGACCCTCCTGTTCTGAAAGTTCTGAGAGCTCTCACACCGAAACCCGGCCACGAGCCCGCCCCGGCATCCCAAGGAGCTGAACCCGCATGACCGGCCCGACCGATGAGAACATCCCGCAGCCGCAGCGCGATGGCGAGGGCGCCACCGACACCGGCTCCTGACGACATGAACGCGAGGCAGCGGGCGGAGCGGAGCGGGCACCCGGGCGAGCCCCGGCTCCCCGCCGCGTACGCGGTGGTGGTCGCCGCGGCGCTGTACGCGGCGCTGCCGGGCAAGCTCATCATCGGGCCGAGGTTCGTCATCCCCGCGCTGGAGCTGTTGCTGCTGGTGCCCCTGATAGCGATCAATCCCCGGCGCATGGTCCGGGAGAACTGGCTGATGAGGCGGCTGTCCATCGCCCTCGTCCTGGTCATCGCGATGGCCAACGGGGTGTCGCTGGTCCTGCTCATCATCGAACTGGTGTCCGGTCAGGTCAGGGAGGGCAGGCAGCTGCTGCTCGCCGCCGGCCAGGTGTGGGTGACCAACATCATCATCTTCGGGCTGGCCTTCTGGGAACTCGACCGGGGAGGGCCCGTGCGGCGTACCCAGGCGAAGGGCGAGCTGCCGGTGGCCGACTTCCGCTTCCCCCAGGACGAGGACCACGACGCCGTCGCCGAGGTGGCCGCCCGATCGTCGGCGAGATCGGGGTGGACGCCCGGCTTCGTCGACTACCTCTACGTGTCGGTGACGAACTCCTCCGCCTTCAGCCCCACCGACACCATGCCGCTGTCGGCGCGGGCGAAGCTCCTCATGTCCGCGGAGTCGGTGTCGGCGCTCATCCTCTCGGTGCTCGTCATCTCACGAGGTGTCAGCCTGCTGCGATGACGCGTCCCGGACAGGGCGGACATGCCCACACCGTACGGGACGAACAAGATCCGCTTGATCCGGATGCCGGCGAACCGTGCGGCCCCTTCCCGCACGCCGATCACGAACAGCGCACGGGAGGGAGCCGACGGTGTGCGCCACCACCGCGACGACCACGGCCGGCAGCCGGTCACGACATCGGCCGACGGTTCTCCGAGAGGGCGTCGAGGGGCTGTGACCTGCGGATCCACGGGGCTCGCGGCCGCTCGGGACACGCCGGTGATCTCAAAGCGGAATAACCAGCGGCGGACGTCGGTTAGAGTGATCGTGCCGATGTGGTTTGTGTCCCCCGGGCCGCAAATTACCGCCTTCACGGAATACCGTTCGGCTGGAGCCGTGTTGTGCCTCTCGCCGAGGAGGCGACCGCCACATCGGCACCAAACGTCACGCCCCGCGGGCCCTCCCGGCCCGCGGGGCGTTTCTCTGTTGCCCCGCTCCCTCCGTGCCCGGTGGGTGGGTTTCATGGGATTCGCCCTGGAAAGGCGCGACGGTGTTGGAGGAGGGCTACAAACCTGGAAGCTCCGCTTGTGCGGGTGCGTACAACCGTCGGCCGTCGGGTGACCACCTAGTGTTGGGTAACCCGTCTCATGAGGAGAGCCCGTGCTCTATCGCCTGACCAAGATCGTCGGCGCTCCGATCCTGCATCTGCTCTGGCCGACCACGGTCACCGGAAACGAGCACGTCCCCGTCACGGGTCCGGCCATCATGGCCTCCAACCACCTGTCGATACTCGACTCGACCTTCCTGCCGCTGGTGCTCAAGCGCCAGGTGCGCTTCGTCGCCAAGGCCGAGTACTTCACCGGCAATCCCGTCACCGCGACGTGGATGCGCGCCACCGGCCAGATCAGCATCGACCGGCAGAGCCCCACCTCGGCCCAGGACATGCTCGACGCGGCCTCGGAGGTGCTCAAGAACGGCGAGCTGTTCGGCATCTACCCGGAGGGCACCCGCTCCCCCGACGGGCGCCTCTACCGGGGCAAGGTCGGCGTCGCCTGGCTCGCCCTGGCCACCGGCGCGCCGGTGATCCCGGTGGCGATGGAGGGCACCGGCGAGGTGCTGCCGATCGGCGCCGCGAGACCCAGGCGGGGCCGGGTGAACGTACGCATCGGCAAGCCGATGACCTTCACCGGCTCGGAGAGCAGCGCACGCGACCGGCGCAGGGTGACCGACGAGATCATGTTCGCGATCCAGGAGCTCTCCGGCCAGGAGTACGTGACGAGCTACGCACCCAGCCGCACGCAGAGCAAATGATCATTTATGTACATATGTCGCTTTAGCGCACGCTAGGCTGCGGCCCTGGGCAAAAAGACTGGGGGATCAGGTGGCACGGGGCAAGACGATCGCGATCACATCGGCAGCCGTCGTGCTGGTGGCGGGGGCCGCCGGGGGCGGCGCCTGGTGGTACCTGCACACCAGGGGGACCCCCCAGGAGACCGCGGAGCGGTTCGTCAGCGCCTGGCAGAGCGGCAACCTAGCGGGCATGCGCGCCGAGCTGGGAGCGCCGGACCCGGCGTTCGCCAAGGCGTACGACGACATGCGCAAGGCCCTGGCGGTGGAGAGCACCGCGGTGCGGCTCGACGGGGTGCGCGAGACCGGCGACGGCACGGGACAGGCCTCCTACACCGCCACGCTGAGGCTCAAGGACGTCGGCGAGTGGAGTTACTCCGGCAGCGTCGACCTGGCGGTCGTCGACCGGCACTGGCGCGTCAAGTGGTCGCCCAAGGCCGTCCACCCCGACCTGACCGCGGCCACCGCCTTCGCGCTGAAGACGAAGTGGCCGGAACGGGCCGCGATCACCTCGGCGAGCGGCGACCGCATCGACGGTGCCGACGCGGGCGGCTCGGTGCAGCAGATCGTCGGCTACCTGGAGAAGGCCACGGCGAAGAGCGTCGCGAAGCTGGGCGTGCCCTACAAGGTGGGTGACGCGGTCGGCACGAGCGGGCTGCAGCACACCTTCCAGGAGCGCCTGGCCGGCACCCCGGACACCGAGATCGAACTCGTCGGCGCGGACAAGAAGACGGTTAAGACGCTCGACACGATCGAGGGCAAGACCGGTGAGGCCCTGGAGACCACCCTGGACATGCGGGTCCAGGGGGCCGCGGTCGAGGCCGTCCGCGACCTGAAGAAGACCGCCGCCCTGGTCGCGATCAGACCCTCGTCCGGCGAGATCCTCGCGGTGGTGAACAACCAGGGCGGCTTCAACCGGGCCCTGGACGGCAACTACCCTCCCGGCTCGACCTTCAAGGCGGTCACCGCCGTGGGACTGCTGGCCGAGGGGATGAGCCCCGGCGACCGGGTCACCTGCCCCAAGGACGTCACGGTGGGCGGCCTGCCGATCCGTAACTCCAACCACGCCGCCTACGGCTCGGTGTCGCTGTCCGACTCCTTCGCCTACTCCTGCAACACCACCTTCGCCCCGCTGACCAAGGAGCGGCTGAGCTCCGACAAGCTGCTGAGCACCGCGGAGCTGTTCGGTTTCAACAAGCCGCTCAACATCGGCGTCGTGGCCGCCAAGGGCAGCTTCCCCAAGGCCGAGAGCGACGCGGAACTGGCCGCGGAGTCGTTCGGCCAGGGCCGGATCACCGCGAGCCCGCTGATGATGGCCTCGGTCGCCGCCGCGCTGGCCGACGGCACCTGGCGCCCGCCGACCCTGGTCCCCTCGATCAAGCAGGAGACGCAGCCGCAGGCCCTCCCCGAGGCCGTCCTGTCGAACATGCACCGGATGATGTCCGCGGTCGTCACCAAGGGCACCGCCAAGGACGCGGGCCTGCCCCGGGGCACCCGGGGCAAGACCGGGACCGCCGAGTACGGCGAGCAGGACGACCTCAAGACGCACGCCTGGTTCATCGGCTTCCGCGGCGAGGTGGCCTTCGCGGTGATCGTCGAGGAGGGCTCGGGCGGTGGCGCGGTCGCCGCCCCGGTGGCCGCCGACTTCCTGCGCGCTCTCGGCTGACAGCGGTCCCCGGGCGGGCAGCGGTCCCCGGGCGGGCAGCCGATAAGCCAGGCGGGCACCCGATGGGAGTGGTCCCGCCCGTCCAGATCCCCCCAGACCCCTGTCTCCTCGTTCCCGGCCTTCCCGGCGGTGATCCGCCGGGGCGTCCACGTCCCGAAGATCTATACGCGGCCGGGGGCGACCGGCACCCGCACGAGGTCACCCGTCACCCCGGCGGTCGCGATCACAACGGGAGCGCCGCGACCGCCTCGTGCCGCAGGACCATGATGAGAAGCGTGGCGATCAACGTCGCGATCAGCAACCAGCTGAACATGATGATGACCGTCGAGCGGCGGAGACGCCTGGAGGAGCGTCCCCGCCCCTTCTTGGTGCCACGCCTGCGACCGCCGCCCTCCTTGCGCTGGACGCGCTCGTTGAACGACTCCAGCCGCGCGGCGAGCCGTGGATCCTCATCGATGAGGTGGCGCTCGATCTGCAGCAGCATGCGCTCCTCGTCTTGTGACCAGGCCATGCATCACCTCCCCGGAACGCAAGCCGTGTGCGGACGTTCTGCCCAATCGTGAAGATCATTATCCTTTCACATGGCTTCGATTTACCTCTTCTTTTCACGGGCGCAATCCAAGCACGCGATCATGCCCTCGCACGGGGCCGGCGCGGCACCGGCCGGAGTGTCGGGCGATTCCCAGCCTTCTCCGCGATCTCGACATTCCACCGCTCCTGACCTTCCCCATCACGCCGCCCGGCAGGTCGCGGCCACTTTTCGTGACGCCACCACCACGTCCGGCGACAATGGATCGTCAAGCCTTCTTGACGTCAGGGGAACTTGACGAAATGCTGGGGGCATGTTCACACCAGACAGCCTCGAAGGCGACTTCACGCTCCTGACCGCCGCCGCCCGCTACGACGAGCTCCGCGTGCGCGACGCCCTGGCCCCGGCGGCGGGTGACGCCACCGGCGGAGAGCACCCCGACGACCCCAACGACCCCGCCGATCCCGAGACACCGTCCCTCACCCGCGACGAGGTGCTGGAGCTCCTCGCCCTCGGGGAGGTGGTCGCCCGCAAGGCGGGCTACGGGCGCCAGCTCGCCGTACGCTCCGCGCGAGCCGTGGGCGCGTCGTGGTCGCAGATCGGCGCGGCCCTGGGCACGAGCAAGCAGGCCGCGTGGGAGGCGCACGGCCGGTGGATCGACGACCAGGCCGAGCAGCACCGGCTCAGCGGTTACGAGGGCATGAGCGTGCGCGACGCGGCGGCCGCGCGCGCCCTCGCCGGGGCCCCGGACGGCGAGAGCGAGGCGTGAGCCCCGGACAACGAGAGCGGCGCACGAACGAGAACCCAGGATGGCGAGGGCGAGGCGTGAGCGAGAGCCTCGGACGGCGAGAGCGGCGCACGAACGAGAGCTCTGGGCCGCGCCACCGGCCGTCCTCGCGAGCGTGACGGGCTTCGCGAGCGTGACGGGCTTCGCGAGCGTGACGGGCTTCGCGCCGGTGACGTCACCCGCCCCCGTACGGCGACTCGCCATACGGGGGGCGGGGACGTCACCGGCGCGGCTCGTACCGGATCGCGCGGGCCCGTCTCAGTCGAGCGGGGCCGTCACCGTGCCCGCGCCGACCGTCCTGCCGCCCTCGCGGATCGCGAAGCCGAGACCGGCCTCCACCGCCACCGGCCTGCCGAGCTCGACGGTCACCTCGACCGTCTCGCCGGGCAGCGCGAGGCCGGTGCCGCCCAGGTCCATCCGGCCCGGCACGTCGGTCGTCCGCAGGTAGAACTGCGGGCGGTAACCCGTCGCGACGGCGCCGTTCCGCCCGCCCTCCTGCCCGGTCAGGAGGTAGACGCGGGCGGTGAAGGCGCGGTGGGCGGTCTGGGTGCCGGGGGCGGCCAGCACCTGGCCGCGCCGTACCTGCTCGCGCCGGACCCCGCGCAGCAGCAGCGCCGCGTTGTCACCGGCCTCGCCCCGCTCCATGGTCTTGCCGAAGGTCTCGACCCCGGTGACGACGGCGGTGAAGCCCTCGCCGAGCCCGACGGCCTGGACGGTGTCGCCGACCCTGACCGTGCCGCGCTCGATCGCCCCGGTGACGACCGTGCCCCGCCCGGTGACGGTGAGCACGTTCTCCACCGGGAGCAGGAACGGGGCGCCGGTGTAGCGGACCGGCACCGGGACGTGGTCGTCGACCGCCTGGAGCAGCGCCTCGACCGACGCCACCCACTCCGGGTCGCCCTCCAGCGCCCGCAGCCCGGACACCCTGACGACGGGCACGTCCAGGTAGCCGTGCTCGGCGAGCAGGTCCCGCAGCTCCAGCTCGACGAGGTCGGCCAGCTCCGGGTCGGCCCCGTCGGACTTGTTGAGCGCGACCACGACGTACTCGACGCCCACCCGCCGTGCGAGCAGCACGTGCTCGCGAGTCTGCGGCATGATCCCGTCCAGCGCGGACACCACCAGGATCGCCCCGTCGAGCTGCGCCGCCCCCGTGATCATGTTCTTCACGTAGTCGGCGTGGCCGGGCATGTCCACGTGCGCGTAGTGCCGCGCGGCCGTCTCGTACTCGACGTGGGAGATGTTGATGGTGATGCCCCGCGTCGCCTCCTCGGGGGCCCGGTCGATCCGGTCGAACGGCACGTACCTCGCGCCGCCCCGCTCGCTGAGCACCTTGGTGATGGCCGCGGTGAGCGTGGTCTTGCCGTGGTCGACGTGTCCCATCGTGCCGATGTTGAGGTGCGGCTTGTTCCGCACGTAGGCCTGCTTGGCCATGACTGTTCTTTCCCTCGATGCTCGCCTGTGACGGCGACCCGTGCTCGGCCGACCCCTCCCCGCCGGGTCACCGGGACTCACGGGAAGGGGTCAGCGCTCCGCGCCGTCGAGCCGCGACGCGGCGGACATCGGGGCACGCCCCGGCGCGCCCGCGGTGGCGGGCGTCGCGAGGATGGCGTGCCGGAACATGCGTTCATGGTCGGGTACGGCCGGGCGGAACCGCAACCGGATTTCCGGCCCGCCCCGGGCTGCCCCCGACCGCCCCGGCCGGCACCCGCTGGACCCGCCGCGCCACCCGAGCACACTCCGTGTTTGATTCGCCACGCATCGTGGATGATTGATGTCCGTAAAGGGTACTAAACCTCTTTGAATGCCTAATCAACGGCATCGTCCATCAAGCACAACGGGGGAAACGATGACGGACTCCAAGGACGCCAAGGATTCCAAGAACAAGGCCGCGAAGGGCTCGGGGAAGAGCAAGAAGGCCGCGATCAAGGCGACACGATCGGCGAAGGAAGGGAAGAAGCAGGGCGAGCAGCCCGAGGCCAGGCCGCAGGAGACGGGGTCCGCCTACCAGGGCGGGCGGGCCGTCTGACCGCCGAGGGCGTGAAATCATGATCGGGTGACCGGGGTGAAACCCGGTCACCCGATCATGGAGTGACACGATGCCCGCCTACCTGCGATTTCCGACGATTTTTGGTGACATGGTCGTCTTCGCTGCCGAGGACGACCTGTGGATGGTCACCGCCAACGGCGGGCGGGCCTTCCGGTTGACCGCCGGGGTGGCCGAGGCGGGCTATCCGCGCTTCTCCCCCGGCGGCGACCGGCTCGCCTTCGTCGGCCGCGAGGAGGGGCCGGAGGAGGTCTACGTGATGCCCGCCGACGGCGGCGCGGCCCGGCGGGTGACCTACCACGGGGCCCGTTCCAGCGTCACCGGCTGGGATCCCGGCGGCGGCATCGTCTACGCCAGTGACCAGGGGCAGCCCTTCGAGGGCCGTACCTGGCTGCACCGGGTGGAGCCGGGCGGGGTGCCCGAGCGACTGCCGTACGGCCCGGCCAACACCATCTCGTACGGCCCTCGGATCGTGCTCGGCCGCAACACCGCCGACCCCGCCCGGTGGAAGCGCTACCGGGGCGGCACGATGGGCGACCTGTGGATCGAGACCGGCGAGGAGGGGCGGTTCCGGCGGCTCACCGCGCTGCCCGGCAACCTCGCCTCGCCCCGCTGGGCCGGTGACCGGGTCTACTTCATCTCCGACCACGAGGGGGTCGGCAACGTCTACTCCTGCGACGCGAACGGCGGCGGCCTGCGCAGGCACTCCGACCACGCCGACTACTACGCCCGCAACCTGTCGGGCGACGGCCACCGGCTGGTCTACCACGCCGGGGGCGAGCTCTACCTGGTGGAGGACGGGGAGTCGCGTCCCATCGAGGTGCGGCTGCGCAGCTCGCGCACCCAGCGCAACCGCCGGTTCGCCCCGGCCGAGGACTTCCTGGACAGCGCGACCCTCAGCCCCGACGGCGTCGGCCTGGCCGTCACCACCCGGGGCAAGGCGTTCTCCCTCGCCGCCTGGGAGGGCCCGGTGCGCCAGCACGGGGCGCTGTACGGGGTGCGGTACCGGCTGCTGAACTGGCTCAACGACGGTGAGCGGCTGGTGGCGGCGGCCAGCGACGAGGGCGACCGCGAGGTGCTGACGGTGCTCACCGCCGACGGCGTCACCGAGCCCGTCAGGCTCGACCGCCTCGACACCGGCCGGGTCATCGAGCTGGAGGTCTCCCCCACGTCCGACCTGGTCGCGGTGGCCAACCACCGCAACGAGCTGATCCTGGTCGACCTCACGCCCCACCCGGCCTCCGACTCGGCGCCCGGCTCTGCGGCCGGGGAGGGTCCGGCCCGGGGCAGGGTGATCGACTCCAGCAGGTTCGGCGCGATCGAGGACCTGGCCTGGTCCCCCGACGGCCGCTGGCTGGCGTACGCCTGCCGCGACACCGCGCAGACGACGGCGGTGAAGCTGTGCCGGGTCGAGACGGGCGAGACGTCCTTCGCGACCCGGCCGGTGCTGTGGGACGCCCGCCCCGCCTTCGACCCGGGCGGCGACTACCTCTACTTCATCGGCCAGCGCGTCTTCAACCCGGTCTACGACGAGCTCCACTTCGACCTGGGCTTTCCCCTGGGCTCCCGCCCCTACGCGATCGCGCTGCGCGCCGACGTCACCTCGCCCTTCGTCCCCGAGCCCCGGCCGCTCGGGGACGACGACGATGACGATGACGACGACGGCCGCGACGAGAACGAGGAACCGCCCGAGGTGGTCATCGACCTGGAGGGCATCGAGAACCGGGTCGTCGTCTTCCCCGTCCCCGAGGGGCGCTACGACGCCATCGCCGGGATCAAGGGCAAGGCCGTCTACCTGACCTTCCCCGTCGAGGGCAGCCTGGGCGACGACTACGCCGACTCCTCCGACGGCACCCTGCACGTCTACGACTTCGCCAAGCAGAAGCAGGAGACCCTGGTCGGGGACGTGTCGGAGTTCCGGCTCGGCCGCGACGGGAGCACGCTGCTCTACCACTCGGGCAAGCGGCTGCGGATGGTCAAGGCGGGCGAGGAGCCCGAGGACGACGACGCGCCCGGCCGTACGAGCGGGTGGGTGGACCTGTCCAGGGTGAAGGTGTCCATCCGGCCCGAGGCGGAGTGGCGGCAGATGTTCAGGGAGGCCTGGCGGCTGCAGCGGGAGAACTTCTGGACCGAGGACATGGCGGGGCTCGACTGGGACGACGTCTACCGGCGCTACCTGCCACTGGTCGACAGGGTCACCACCCGGGGCGAGTTCTCCGACCTGCTGTGGGAGCTGCTCGGCGAGCTGGGCACCTCCCACGCCTACGAGAGCGGCGGCGCCTACCCGTCCCGGCCGCACTACCGGCAGGGCAAGCTGGGCGTCGACTGGGCGTTCGCGGACGGCGTCTACCGGATCGCGAGGATTGTCGGCGGCGACCGGTGGAATCCCGAGGCGACCTCGCCGCTCAACCGTCTCGGCGTGGACGTACGGCCGGGTGACGCGGTGCTGGCCGTCAACGGCCAGCCCGTCGGCGTGGACGCGAGCCCGGACGAGCTGCTGGTCAACCAGGCCGACCAGGAGGTCCAGCTGACGATCCGGCGCGGCGACGACCGGCGGACCGTCACCGTGCGGGCCATCGGCGACGAGCAGCCGGGCCGCTACCGCGACTGGGTGGAGGCCAACCGGGCCCGCTGCCACGAGCTCGGCGGCGGCCGGATCGGCTACCTGCACATCCCGGACATGGGCCCGGAGGGCTACGCCGAGTTCCACCGGGGCTTCCTCGCCGAGTACGACCGCGAGGCCCTCGTGGTGGACGTCCGCTTCAACGGCGGCGGCCACGTGTCGGCGCTGCTGCTGGAGAAGCTGGCCCGACGCCGCCTGGGCTACGACTTCCCCCGCTGGGGCGTGCCCGAGCCCTACCCCGACGAGTCGCCGCGCGGCCCGATGGTGGCCATCACCAACGAGTGGGCCGGATCCGACGGCGACATCTTCAGCCACACCTTCAAGCTGCTGCGCCTGGGTCCCCTGATCGGCAAGCGCACCTGGGGCGGGGTGATCGGCATCTGGCCCCGGCACCACCTGGCCGACGGCACGGTCACCACCCAGCCGGAGTTCTCCTTCGCCTTCGACGACGTGGGCTGGCGGGTGGAGAACTACGGCACCGACCCCGACATCGAGGTCGACATCACCCCGCAGGACTACGCGGCGGGGGTGGACACCCAGCTGGACCGGGCGATCGAGGCGGCCAAGGAGCGTCTGGTCCTCCAGCCACCCCACACCCCCAACCCGGCGGCCAGGCCCCGGCTCGTGGTGCCGCGCCTGCCGCCCCGCCAGCGCCCCCTCTGACGGGGCGCGTACGGACCGCCGAGGCACCGGAACGGGCCGGGCGTGCGGGCCTCGCCTCCCCCGGGGCGGTCCGAGGGTGGTCAGGTCGCCTGACGGGCCCGCGGCGGTCTTTCCGTCTCCCGCGCGGCCGGCGGGCGCAGCCACTCGAAGGCGGCCGCGGTCGCCGAGGCGGGTTCGGCCTGATAGACGACGAACTGCTGGTGCGGGGCGCCGTTGACGGTGAAGGAGGAGAACTGGACGGCCAGGTCCCCCACGCGCGGATGTCGCAGGTGCTTGACCCCCTGCGTCTTCGACCTCACCTCGTGGCGGGCCCACAGGCCGGCGAACACGGGGCTGGCCGAGCTGAGCTCGTCGACGAGCCGGTTGACGCGCGCGGACTCCGGATCGTGGCCGTGGGCGGCTCGCAGTTCGGCCACGCAGGAGCGCGCGGCCCGCTCCCAGTCGCGGTAGAACGTCCGCCCCGCGGGGTCGGTGAACACCATGCGGGCCAGATTGCCGGAGGCGAACCCCTCGTGGAGGGCGGTGGCGAGCGCGTTGGCGGCCAGGATGTCCAGGGCGGGGCCCAGCACGAACGCCGGCGAGGCGGGCCAGCCGTCCATCAACCGCAGCAGCTGCGGGCTGACACGGTCCTCGGCGTCGTCTCGACGCCGGGAGGCGGGCCGGACCAGGCGGCGCAGGTGCTCGGTGGCCTCCTCGTCCAGGCCGAGGGCGCGTGCCACCGCCTCGACCACCCTCGGCGAGGGGTTCGACTCCCGGCCCTGCTCAAGCCGTACGTAGTAGTCGCCGCTCATGCCCGCCAGCATCGCCACTTCCTCGCGGCGCAGCCCCTTCACCCGGCGCCGCCCGTACTCCGGCAGGCCGGCGTCCTGTGGGGTGAGAGCCTCACGACGGGCACGCAGGAATTCTGCCAAAGGTGTGCTTTTGGACATTTTCCCAAGCTAGACGATGGATTCCGGGTCAGCCGTGACACGACAGTGTCAGCGGGGCTTTCCGGGGACTCCGACGAGGTTCGAGGCCGTGATCTCAGACGGGTGAACGTCGGTACCGGCCGCTACGAGCTCTGGCCGCACCGCACGGCGCCGTGTTCTCGTGCGCGTAACGCTCCCGGGCCACGTGCCCGTCGTCTTGACAGTGTGACGCCGGTGTCAAGACCGGCCTGCCCGGCGTCCTTCCGTCCGCGCCGGCCGGGACGCGTGTCTTCCTGGGTGTGGCACTCCCAGGAAACCGGCGGCCTTCTTCCCGGCGGTCGACCTGGACAGACTCAGACCTGTGAGCGGCCGAACCCGTGCCGCACCGAGGGAGAAGGTCTCGTGAACGCCGGCACGCGACTCGACCGGCCGCGCCGCCAGGTCGCCGCCCCCGGTCGGCACGTCCCGCTCACCGGCGCCACGATCGTCACCGTGGATCCCCGGCTCGGCGTCCCGCCCGAGGACGACCTGCCTGTCCGGGGCGGCGAGATCGCCGCCCTCGGCCCCGACCAGGAAGGCCACTTCCGTGAAACCGAACGTGCTGTTCGCGCTCAGCCTGCTCACCATGCTGACCACCGCGTGTTCCAGCCCTGAGCCCGGCGGGGCACCGGCCCGCGGCGCCGGTGGCCACCCCCACGTGGGCATGTGGGTGACCGCCGACGGCCGCATCCGGCAGGAACTCCTGCCCAACGGCCGGTACGAGGAGGAGCGCGACGGCCGCGAACGCGCCTACACCGGCCGCTACACCGTCACCGGCGATCACATCGACTACGTCGACGACACCGGCTTCACGGCCACCGGCGACGTCCGTGACGGTGTCCTCTACCACGAACACCTCGTGCTTTACCGGGAGCGGTAGGGGCGTCGGCAGGAAACGCGGTGGCCCTTTCGCGGGGTCCAGCGGTCGGCGGCGGTTTGCCCCGTTCTCCCCGAGCCGGCCGGACCGGCGAACGGCGACACCGGCTTTCTCCTGGATCATTCCGCCCTTCGGGTAGCTGCCTTCGATCGCGAATACGAAAACAGCGGAAACGTGATACTCCGCGCTTTATGGCTCTGGTTCTTATCCCTATAAGATGCCCGAGTTCGTAAGAGCAAGGAGAATAATGCGCCATTACTATATTCCTGTCTGGTTAAAGCCTGCCTTGGCGTTCGCGGTCAATGGTGCGCTGTATGGCAGTTTGCTCACCAGATATCCGGAAATCGCGGACCGGGTTGGCGCGAGTGAGGTCACGTTCGGGGTGGTGCTGTTCGCCGCCGCCCTCGGCGGGATGATCGGTTCGGTGGCCGCCCCGTTGCTGGTCAGGAAGTTCGGCGAGGTGGGGGCGACGGCGACGGCCGGTTGCGGATACGCCCTGCTGACGATTTCGGTGGCCTCGGCGCCCGAGCTGGTCCTGCTCGGGACGGCACTGTTCCTGATGGGATTCGTCGACGGTCTTCACGACGTCTCCATGAACGCCTTCTCGGTACGGATCCAGCAGAGCACCGACACACCCATCATGGGGCGGGTACACGCGACATGGTCGCTGTCCATGGCCGCGGCGGGTGTCCTGGGAGTCACCGCGGCCGCCCTCGGGGTGCCGATCGTCGTCCATGTCGCCGTGGTCGCGTCGGCCGCGTTCGCCCTGCAGCTCACCGTACTGACCCGCCGGTACCGGGACCGGTCGGAGACGGCCGGTCCCGGGTCCGCGTCCGCGAACGGGCCGGGCGCCGCGACGCACGGCTCGGACCGGAAGCGCCTGCGGCACGTCCTGCTGGTGCTGGGGGTGGCCGCCCTCGCCGTCAGCTACGTCGAGGGCCCCGGCCAGGAGTGGACGGGCCTGCTCCTCAGCAGGGGTTTCCAGGCGGAGACCGGGGTCGCGGCGTCGGGGACGCTGGCGTTCACGGTCGGCGTGGTGGCGTCCCGGCTGGTCCTCGACACGCTCAGCAGGCGGGTCGGCGTCGTGGTCGTGAGCTCCGTCTCCAGCGCGACGATCACCCTGGCCATGCTCGCCGGCCTGCTGACGGCCGTCGCCGGGGGGCCGGTGTGGTGGGCGCTCGCCGCCATCGCCCTCGCCGGTCTGGGCGCCGGGCCGGTCTTCCCCCTGCTCTACGGGGCGGCCGACCAGATGTCGGTACGGCACGGCATCGCTCCCGCGACGACGGCCTCCATCGTCTCCACCCTGGCGAGGATCGGGACGATCAGTGCGCCGATCATCGTGGGTCCCCTCACCGAGACCTTCGGGTTGTCCATGGTCTTCGTGGTCATCGCGGCCGGTGGCGGCCTGCTGCTCTTCTCCCTGCCGGGGGCCCTGCGGGTGAACGACGCCCGCTCGGACGACCGGCCCGACGACCGTCCCGACGACCGGGGGGTGGCCGGTGGCTCACCGGTCCGCCAGACCTGAAGGGCGCCGATCCCGCCGGGTGAGACGACGTGGAGGACGATCCGTGCCGTGACGACGACGTCGCGCCGGGCGTGGGCGATCCGCGGCGGCGGTCGTGCGAACACCGTCGAGGACCCCGGCCGCCGCCCCTGTGACGGTTCGCGAAGAATTCTCGCTCGCGGGCGATGATTCCGCCCCGTCCAGGGAGTCACCTCTCCGACCGGCCGCGGCACGCCATCGGCAGACGACCTCAGGAGACGAAGATGCCCACCCAGAAGCCCGCACAATCGCTCGACCACACCTTCACCGCACCGATCGAGAAGGACGGGGCCTTCGCCACCTTCGTGACCGTGCCGGGCTCCGCCGAACTCCTCGGGACGAGGCGGGCGGTGAAGGTCGGCGGGACGATCGACGGTCACCCGTTCACCGCCACCCTCATGCCGTCGGGCAACGGCCCGCACTGGCTTCCCATCAGGGCGGCGTTGTGCAAGCTCATCGGCAAGAGCCAGGCCGGCGTCGAGGTGACGTTCCACCTGGACCAGCGGCTCAGCTGAGCCACCCGGGCGGACCGCCGGGCCGATGATCCCCTCACGGAGGCGTCACGGCGACATCGGGGCCGGTCGCCGGTGGCGGCCGGTTCCACGACCGCGCGACGTCGATCCTCGCCCGGCCGGGACCACCGGGTCGGGTGAGACCGCCGCTCCCGGTCAGGGCAGCGAGGCGGGCAGTCCGAACGAGACGAAGTGCTCAGGGCCGATGAACGAGGTTATGTCGGCGATCCGCTCGCCGCGCAGGGTGAACACGTTGATCGCCCAGGCGAGGTGGGCTGCGGAGGCGGCGTCCCAGCGGTAGCCGCCCACGGCGGCTTGGCCGTTCGCGCTGACCGGGAGGTGCCTCCAGCTTCCGCAGCTGGTCAGCGGGACCCGTACGGCGAAGTCGGTGACGGCCTCCAGGCCGCGGTACCAGTGCGCCATCGGCGGCATCGACCAGGTGACGTCCTCGGTCAGCAGCGCGACCAGGGCGTCGGCGTCTCCGCGTTCCAGCGCGGAGGAGTAGTCGGCGACGATCTCCCGTACGCGGGCGTCGCCGATCTTCCGCAGCGTCAGCTGCTGGGTACGGGGGAAGACCTTGTCCGCGACGACCTTGCGGGCCCGTGCCAGGGCGCTGTTCACCGACGTGATGGTGGTGTCCATCGTGGTGGCGATCTCCGCGGCGGAGAAGCCGAGGACCTCGAACAGCAGCAGCGCCGCCCGCTGGTTGCCCGGCAGGTGCTGCAGGGCGGCGACGAAGGCGAGTTCGACGGCCTCGCGCTGCTCGTAGCGCGTGTCCGGGCCGGCCGGGGCGTCGGTGAGACCCGCGTCGGGGTAGGGGCCCAGCCAGGCGATGTCGGCCACCGGGGGGTCGCCGGGCACGACGCGCTCGCTGGAGGGGCCGAGATCGACGGGCAGTGCCCGCCTGCCGCGGGCGGCGACGACGTCCAGGCAGGTGCGGGTGGCCACGGTGTAGAGCCACGAGCGCAGCGAGCTGCGCCCCTCGAAGCGCCCGAGTCCGCGCCAGGCCCGCAGCAGGGCGTCCTGCAGGGCGTCGTCGGCGTCGTGGGTGGAGCCGAGCATGCGGTAGCAGTGGGCGTGCAGTTCGCGACGCAACGGCTCCACGAGGCGGGTGAACGCGGCGTCGTCCCCACCGCGCGCCCGAGCCAGGTCGTCGTCCCCGACCCGCGCCGAATCCGTGTCCCCGACAGGAGCCCGAGCCGAATCCGTGTCCCCGACAGGAGCCCGAGCCGAATCCGTCCCCCCGTCACGAGCCCGAACCGAATCCGTCCCCCCGGACCGCGCCTGGGCGATGTCCTCTCCGGCACCACGTGCCCGGACCTGGTCTACGCTGGCGCCACCTGCCCGGACCCGGTCGGTGTTCCCGGCGTCTTCCGCCGCCACGCCCCCGGACCGCGAGGAAATCTCCTTCACAAGCGACGATTCTGCCCCACTCCGGAAGTCTCCACTTCGACGGGGCGCGACAGCACCGTTCAAACCGTTCCAGGAGGTTGCGATGAAGCACACGAAGGCCGTCACCATTGGGTCCCTCAAGGTCCCCGACGCCACGCTCCACTACGAGGTACGGGGGCAGGGGCCCCTCGTGGTGCTCGTCGGCGCCCCGATGCACGCCGCGCACTTCGCGCCGCTGGCCGACCTGCTCGCCGCCGACCACACCGTGCTCACCACCGACCCCCGGGGCGTCAACCGCAGTTCCCTCGACGACCCCGGCCAGGACTCGACCCCGCAGAAGCGCGCCGACGACCTCGCCCGGCTCCTGACCCATCTCGGCGCCGAATCGGCCGCGGTCTTCGGGTCCAGCGGCGGTGCCGTCACCGCGCTGGCGCTCGCCGCCGCCCACCCCGAGCGGGTGCGCACCGTGATCGCGCACGAACCCCCGCTGAACCGCCTGCTCGACGACCCCGAGGCCCGCGACGCCGCGGTCGAGGACATCATCGCCACCTACGTCGCGGGCGACGTCGCGGGCGCCTGGATGAAGTTCATGATCAACGCCAACATCCCGCTGCCCGAGTTCGAGGAGTCCTCCGACGGTCCCGCCGAGGCACCGGCCGAGCCCGATCCGCAGCAGGTGGCGGACGAGCGCTTCTGGTTCCTGCACGAGATGCGCGGGACCACCCGCTGGCAGCCCGACATCGACGCCCTGCGCACCGGACCGGCCCTCGTCGTGGTAGGCATCGGAAAGGAGTCGGCCGGCCAGCTCTGCGACCGCGCGTCGACCGCGCTCGCCACGGCGCTCGGCACGGAGCCGACCTACTTCCCCGGTGGTCACATCGCCTTCGCCGACGACCCCGAGGGGTTCGCCCCCCGGCTGCGCGAGGTCCTGCGGGAGAGCTGAGCGGCGACGTCGTGGGGGCTGAAAGCGTGCTGCACGTCGGTTTGATGGCCGTGTACTCATGGCCCGAGAGCGTGAACGTGGCGTGCCGCACGCTGCTCTCCGTGCCAGTTCTATCGTGAATCGTTTCAATTGCCGCATCAGCCACTCTCGACGAATCAGGTGATCACGGAATACGGTGTATGCATGCCAGACGAAAAGGTACAAACCCCCACATTTGCCGTCTCTTCTGGTTTTTTCAGCCGCGCGCGTACGGTGGCGCCTCCGACCTGGAGTCGCTGGCTGATCCCCCCTGCGGCGCTCTCGGTGCACCTCGCCATCGGCCAGGCCTACGCGTGGAGCGTCTTCAAGCCACCCCTGGAGTCGGCGCTCGGCCTCTCCGGCACGGCCAGTGCCCTGCCCTTCCAGGTGGGCATCGTCATGCTCG
The DNA here is from genome assembly GCF_039537505.1 of Streptosporangium oxazolinicum. Lineage (NCBI taxonomy): Bacteria > Bacillati > Actinomycetota > Actinomycetes > Streptosporangiales > Streptosporangiaceae > Streptosporangium > Streptosporangium oxazolinicum. Next base: position 155,973 of record NZ_BAABAQ010000009.1, on the reverse strand, counting down.
GCCTGTCGGCCGCGTTCGGGGGAACACTCGTCGAGCGCAACGGCCCGCGCTGGGCGATGTCCGTCTCCACGGTCTGCTTCTCCCTGGGCTTCCTGATCTCCGCGCTCGGCGTGGCCACCCGGCAGTACTGGCTGGTCGTGCTGGGGTACGGCTTCGTGGGCGGGATCGGTCTCGGCATCGGCTACATCTCACCGGTGTCCACGCTGATCAAGTGGTTCCCGGACCGGCCGGGCATGGCCACGGGCATCGCCATCATGGGATTCGGCGGAGGGGCCCTCATCGCCTCACCGTGGTCCACCCAGATGCTCGACGCGTTCGGCACCGGCACGGGCGGGATAGCCACGACCTTCCTGGTGCACGGCCTGGTCTACGCCGCCTTCATGTCGATGGGCGTGCTCCTGATCAGGGTTCCGCCGGAGGGCTGGCGGCCACGAGGCTGGGAACCGGCGAAGGCCGCCGCCCACCCGCTGGTCACCGCCGCCGACGTCTCCGCGCGCAACGCGATCCGCACGCCGCAGTTCTGGCTCCTGTGGATCGTGCTGTGCTTCAACGTCACCGCGGGCATCGGCATCCTGGAGAAGGCCGCGCCGATGATCAAGGATTTCTTCGCGAACACCAGCATGCCGGTCACGACCGCCGCGGCGGCGGGCTTCGTGGCCCTGCTGTCCCTGGCGAACATGGCGGGGCGCTTCGTGTGGTCCTCGACCTCGGACCTGATCGGCCGCAAGAACATGTACCGCGTCTACCTCGGCGTGGGCGCCCTCTTCTACCTGGCGATCGCCCTGGCCGGGGACTCCCACAAATTCCTGTTCATCCTCTGCGCGCTCGGCATCCTGTCCTTCTACGGGGGAGGATTCGCCACCGTACCGGCCTACCTGAAGGACCTGTTCGGGACGTACCAGGTGGGGGCCATCCACGGCCGGCTGCTGACGGCCTGGTCCACCGCCGGCGTCCTCGGGCCGCTGATCGTCAACGCCATCGCCGACTCGCAGAAGGCCGCGGGCCGGTCGGGACCGGCGCTCTACACGACGTCCCTCTACATCATGATCGGACTGCTGGCGGTCGGCTTCCTGGCCAACGAGCTGATCCGCCCGGTGCATCCGGCCCACCACGAAAATCCCGTCCACCACGAAACAGGAGGCGACGCGTGACGGCGGACGACCGCGCCCCGGCGGGGAACAACACCTCTTTGATGATCCTGGCCTGGTCCTGGGTCGGCATCCCCTTCGCCTACGGCGTCTACGAGCTGTTCCAGAAGCTCACCCAGCTCTTCGGCGGCTGATCGTCGCCGAAGCTCAGCCGACGACCCTCGGGTCACGTCATCGGGCCGCGCTGGTCGAAAGCCTCTACCATGGGGTCATGAACGCGTCCGCATGTCAGACGATGATGCCCCGCTCACGGGGCCGCTGACGCTGCACGGATGATCGTTTCCGAGGCCCTGGTACGGGGCCTCGACGTATGTCCGCGGTCGGAGCACCAGCTCTCCTGGAGGTCACGATCCCCCTCCGGTGAGGCACCGGCCCCCGGCGCGGAACGCCTCCGGGAGGCATGTCGACAGGCCCCCGGCCTCATCGGCACCGCGCTGGCCGAATTCGACTTCCGCCGGGCCACCTCCGCGGTCTGGGGCATCGTCGACGAGGCCAACCGCTACGTCAACCACAGCCGCCCCTGGGAACTGGCCAAGGCCGAACGCGCCGGTGACGAGCACGCCGGGCACCAACTGGACGCGACCCTGGTCGCGCTCGTGCGAGCGTGCCGGGCGATCGCCGAGCGCCTGTCCCCCTTCCTGCCCGACGCCGCGGCCCGCGTCGCACGGCAGTGCACGCCCCTGGACGGACGGCTCCTCAGCCCCTCGCCCGTCTTCCGGAGGATCGCCACACGCACGGACGCCTGCGGGAAGCCCGCCCAGGCGATGGGCAGCCTCGAACCGGAACCACTCGGCGATCCCGCCCAAGGCGTCACGCCGTGAGCTTCACGATCCGGTGGTCACGGAGCCGCGGAGGACTGATCGCCGATGAGTTCGAGCAACGCGGCGTGTGTCCCATGGTCGGCCGCCACGACGAGCCCGCCCGCGCCGGTGTGCGGTGGCTGGCCGTGGATGCCCGTCACCACGCACCCGGCGGCCCGGCACACCGCGATCCCGGCGGCGAAGTGCACGTTGTCCCGCGTATCGCCGTCGGTGACGTACGCGGCTCGGCGGCCCGCGGCGACCCAGGCCACCGCCAGAGTGGTGGAGAGGACGCGCGGCTGGAACCGCCTCACGAACCCGGGGTCGGCGAGCAGCCGTCCCGCCCGGAAGCCCGGCTCGTTCGGGAACGGTGGATCGAGGTTGACGTCCACCAGCCGCGACTCGGGCGACGGCACGAGTTCCTCGTCCTCCACGCCGTCGCGGCGGACGTAGGCGCGGTCACCGTCCGTCCAGAACACCTCTCCGGCGAAAGGGTCGGCGCAGGCGGCCACCGTGACGTCCGGGCCCACGCGCAGGGCGACGTTCACCGCGACCAGCATGTTGCGCGCGGCGTAGTTCAGCGTGCCGCACAGGGGGTCGACCAGCCACATGCGCTCCGCCTCGGCCGAACCGGTGCGTCCGCTCTCCTCGCCCGTCACGGCGTCGTCCGGCCGGGCGGCGCGGATGACGTCGAGGATGACGCTTTCGGCCTCGATGTCGGCGCTCGTGGCGAAGTCACCCGCGGACTTCTCGAAGCGCGTCAGCGACGCACCGTACATGGCTCTCACGACGTCGGCTCCCGCCCGCACCGCCGCGAGGGCCACTTCCTCGTCCGTGACGTCCGTGATCGGCATGTGGACAGGATAGACGCGCTCCCCGCCGCTTGATCGACGGGATCGTGGTCTCCATCGAAGGCGCCGCGAATGGCGGTCCTTCGAATCACCAGGGCAGTGGTTCGCGGTCGTGAAAAGGTCACCGGTGGGGAGGGTGGCGAGCCAGACCGGGGCATCGATGCGGTTGCTGCGGCGGTGGCCGGGTCTGGACCTTCGGGCGAGAATGAGACGGGCCCTCCGGCGTGGTTCGCCGCCGGAGAGCCTGTTCGCTTTACAGGATCAACTGCTCTGGAACGGCAGGTTGCTTCCCTTGTCGTGACCGACGATGTTCCTCGTCCACCAGACTTCCTGGATCACCGGCGGCGGGGCGGGCTGGCCCGGCGTCGGTGCGACCGGGACCTCCCGGAAGATCCTGACAGAGGAGATCTGGCAGCGCGCCGGCTGGTAGGTCCAGACCTGGCCCGACCCGATGTCACCGAGCCGTCTCACCTGGTTGCCGTACATGTCGTAGAGCACGGCGAACTGCTTGTATCCCCCGAGGTTGGTGTAGACGACATTGTTGACCAGGCCGTAGTTCGTGCCCAGCCTGACGTAGTCGGACGCGGTCGACGTCTGGCCATCGGGGCCGTAGGCGATGAGGGTGTAGGTGTCGTCGCCTTCGCTGGTCCCGACCCCGAGGGTGTCCTCCCAGGCGTCCATGGTCTCCCGAGGGATGGTTTTGATCTTTACGTCGTCCTTCAGGATGTCCAGCTTCGTAGCGCCGCGAACCTTCCAGGTGACCTTGATGTCCCGTGGCTGGCACACGCCGATCTGCTCGTAGTCGGTTTGGAAGTACGAGATGACGGGCGCTCCGCCGGTCCAGCCGATCGCCGTCCGCCAGGGAGTGACGAGGTGGAACGCGTGGAACGGGCGCACCTTGACGAGATATTGCGTATCGGTCTTGAGCCCGGTGATGGTGTGGGTCATGACGCCGGTACCCGGATTCGCCGGAAGCTCGTGCTCCACCAGGCGGCCGTCCACGTCGTACACAATCTGATAGTTCTGCTCGCCGACGGCGTTGTCGGTCCACCGCACGGTCAGTGATGTCTCCGTCGCCCGGGTGACGGACATGTTCGACGCCATGGGCAGCATGGGATCGTAGGTTCGGCTGCACTGTGTGCTTCGAGCTTCGCTCGGCCTGTCGTTACTGGCCACGACCCGCAGACAGACGCCGGTACCCGGTGCCAGTCCGGTGAATTTGTACGACGGACTGGCGGACGCGGCCTGGGAGCCCGCGGGGACCCAGCCATTGCCGATGTCCTTGGTGAGCGTGTACAGGTCGGCGTTCGGATCCGCCTCCCAGCGGAAGTTGAGCGTCGTGTCGGTGATGTCCTCATAGCCGATGTTGAAGTTCGGCGGTGCGACCGGAGGCTTGATCGTCACGTCCTTGCAGCCGAGTTCCCTGTCGGCTCCCACCCCCGTGGCCAGGTTCCGGGCCCTGACACAGACGGTGTGCTTGCCCGTCTCGATCTTGATGAGGTTGGGAAGGGTGACATCGTAACCGTGGTCGGCGCCGTAGCCGGGCAGGTCGCGGCCGACCTCCTCGCGGTACTGGTTGGCGACGGCATTGTGCACGAGCTTGCCGTCGAGGTAGACGTCGACCGTCACCGGCGATGTCCTGGCGTCGTCGTCGACCGCCCAGCCGACGACCCTCAGGTCCGTACCGGTGCGCTTGACCTGGTCGAGGGCACCCCACGGCAGGTGCCGGACCGTGTAGGGCTTGCAGCCGAAGTCGGAGTGGGCTCCCGGTCCCGCGTTGATCATGACCAGGCAGACATGGTGCTCACCGTCGGCCGGATTCTCCGGCAGGACCGTCTCGAACCCGTGGTAGTCGCCGTAGCCGGAGTTGTCGTCCCCGACGTCGGATCGCGGCTTGTCGGCCATGGCCGAGCCGAGGAACCCCTTGGTGTCGTACATGTCGATCTGCACGGCGGCGGTGGTGTCCGGGTCGATGACCCAGCCCTTCACCCGGATGTTGTCGCCCTCGCGGGTCATCGACTCCCAGGCGCCGAACGGGTTGATCTTGATCGTCTTGGTGACACAGCCGATGCTCTTGTCCTTGCCGGCACCCATGTTGCGCACCTTGGCGCACACCTGGCCACCGGCACGCGGCGGCACCACCCCGTCGAATTTCTGCGACCGGCCCTGGTTGGCCGTGACACTGCCGGCCAGGACGCCGTCCACGGTGATGTCCACCGTGACCACGCTGGTCGGGTCGCTCGGATCGTGGGCCGAGCCGATGACCTGGATCCCATTGAGCTGACGGACAACCGCCGTCAGCTCTCCCTCCGGGTCGTGCGCGCCCGGCGGGTCGGGATCGTCGTTACAGATCGGGCGCGGGTCTCCCTCCTGGCAGCCCGGGTCGGCCGCCGCGGGCGTGCCGTTGATCACCACCAGTGGCGCGAGCAGCAGGGTGAGGGACAGGATTGTCCTCAATAATCGCCGCACAAGAAGCTCCTTCTCGGATCGTTTCTCTGGCGGTCGCGGCGTGTGGCCGCCTACGAAATCGACATCCGGCACACGACGCGACCCAGCCTCAAAAGATCGTTTCTGGTCCGCCTTGGGGCTCAGTTGCAACTCACTGGTTGGTCGACCGACGCCGGTCACCGCGCGGCAGGTCGTACTCGACAACCAGGCCGCACCCGAGCGGCTCAACGCGACCAAGCACTTCTACGGCGTGAACAGCTGCAAGCCCGGCTGTCTGTGGCGCATCGCGGACGACAGCGACTACGTCTGCGTGAACCAGGCCAGCTACGACGAGACCAAGGCCGACGACCTCGCGTGTGAGTCGCGCTGGACGAACGGCCCCTACGGCCCGCAGACCTGCGTCTACGGCTACGTGTGGCGGGAGGCCTTCATCGGCGACAAGGTGTGCGTGACCGGCGCCGTACGGGAACGCACCCGCCCGGAAAACGAGACCGCCGGGGACCGCACGGTCCTCTGGTGACGGCCAGCGGGCCGCCCCGGTATAAGCGCACATGGCCGTGTGTGGCGGCCCGTGGACACATCGGCGCCATGTCATGGAACGGCGTAAGGCAGGATTTCACGGTTGGCCAGATCTCGCCGTACAACAAGCCGTACGACAAGCTGCCCGCGAGATCCCCGGTGGGCCGGGTCCGGAGAATCCGGCCCACCGGGGCGGGTCCTACGGAGCCGGGTAATCCGTGATGTACACCGGCGCGCCGACCTTCGTCATGTCGGCCGCCTCGCCCACGCCGTTGACGACGTGGTCGATGATTCCGGCACTCAGGTTGACGGTCATGATGTGGTGCAGCTTGACGCCCGGGGTCTGCGGAACCTCGAAGCCGTTCTCGGTGTGGATCTGCGGGTTGTTCTGGTTGAAGACGTAGACCCCACCGCCGTAGAGGAGGTGCCTCTTCACGTGCCTGCCCACCTTGTAGCCGGCATAGCCCTCGACATCGCCGTCCATCCAGTCGGCCTGGGTCGGCGGGTCGTACGGCAGCTCGTTCTGGTAGAGGATCGTCGTGCCGTCCTCGCCGTTCCAGATGGTGTTGTGCCGCTGGAAGTGCTCGACGAACAGGCCGGTCGCGGTCACGTGGTCGCCGTTGATGATGGCGCCGTTGCGGCCGTCGTTGGTGTTCCACCGCTGGGTGTCGGTGAAGCCCTCGACACCGTGGTCGGCGCGCCACACCCAGGTGTGGTCGATGAGCACGTGGTCGCTGTTGACCTCGAGCGCGGTGTTGGTCCTGCCGACGTGGGGTCCGCCGACGCGGAAGTACACGTCGGACAGGGTGATCGGGTTGTCCGCCGTGCTGTGGCTCCGCTTGTCCTTCTTGCCCACCTTCAGCAGGACCTGCGACTTCTTGAGACCCGCGTCGACGGTCACGCCGGCGACGATCACGCCGGGGACGGAGTCGACCTCGATCGGGGTCGAGGCGTTGACGGCGGTCAGCGTGGCGTGCCCGATGCCGAGGACGACCGTGTTCGGGCGCTCGATGTCGATGCTCTTCTCGATGTCGTACACACCGGGTGTGAGCAGCAGGTGCTTGCCGCTCTTGAGCGCGTTGTTGATGGTCTTCACCGAATCCGACGGCTTCGCGATGAAGAAGTCGCTGATCGGCAGCGTGTAACCCGGGGTCATGCCGTTGGCCCACGTGATGCCGCGTGAGTTCTTCTGGACGGCGGGCACGCGGACGTTGTAGTTGCCCTGCGCGTCGACGAACAGGTAGGGCTTCTCACGGCTGACGGGAGTGGTCTCGAGGGTGGTGTAGGGAGGGCTTGGGAACCCGGCGTCGTCCGGTGCGCCGACGACGCCCGAGAAGACCTGGTTCCACACGGCGTTCGACCAACCGGCGACCTCGCTGTTGCGGGTCAGCCACTGCTGCTGCGATCCGTTCGTGACGGACGGCAGCTTGGAGTCGGCGATGAAGCCCCCGCTGGCGTACTGCGGGCCGGCGGTGCAGTAGTCCATGAGCGACAGGGTGCCGCTGTTGATGTTGAGACGGCGCAGGGACACCGCCTGGGAGACGGCCCAGAAGTTCGCCGACCCCCGGCAGCCGTCCTGGCCGGCCGCGTTGATGTTGATCGACAGGTTGGACAGGGTGCGCCAGAAGTTGACGAGCGCGAGGCAGTTGCTGGTCCCGCCGCCCTCCAGGCAGCGGTTGTAGACCTCGACCTTGCCGTTGATGACGACGTCGGTGGGCGAGGCACCCAGGCCGGAGACCTCGGTGTAGTAGCCGACCTTGATCTGGAGCGGCTGCTCCGCGGTGCCGTACGTGCCGGGCTTGAAGAGGTACGCGTGTCGCGTGGTGCCCATCTCGTTGTTGACCTGGGCGGCGTGCTTCGCGTCGAGGGTCGCCTGGATTGAGCTGACGGGCATGCTCGGATCGAAGACGGTGACGTTCGGCCCGAGATCAGGGACGCCAGGGGCCGACGATACGGCGGTGGCGGGCGTTCCGGCCGTCATGACGGTGGTCGCGAGTAAGAGACCGAAGGCCAACGCCCGACCGATCTGCCGACGGCGCGGGCGCCGCGTCGTCACACTCCCGTCGCCGGGAGGCTTGGTCGTCATACGGTTCGTCCTTTCCGCTGCGTGCGCAGCGGTCGTTTGGGGGGTGAGATCCTTCGACGGGCGGCCGACGACGCCGGACCGTGAGAGCGCTCTCTTGAGTAAGGTGCAAGACTTGTAACAAGGGTTGAAGGAATTGATACGTTTCTATCGCGTGAACTGGCCGAAGCACAAGTACACGAAATGTGTCGGCCGGGCGCGTCCCGTGGATCTTTGATAATGGTTTGGCGTAGATCATCGCAGCGGACAGGAACCGGATCCAGGCCCGCCCGGCCGGATCGGCCCCGCCGACCAGGTGAAACCCGGCCATGGTCGAAACGATGAAAGAGACCGGCGTCGAGATCCCCGTCGAGACCGTCCAGTCCAGCGACGTGGTCATCACGATGGGACGCGGAGACGCCTGCCCGTCCTTCCCCGCGAACGCTCCGAGGACTGGCAGCTGACCGACCCGGCCGGGCAGGACGCCACCGCCGTACGGCCCATCCGCACACTTATCGGCGACCGGGAACCGGCATGAGCTCCACCGTGCACATCACGACCATGACGGCCGGGCACGCCGAGCGAGTGCTGGACGTCTACGGGGCAGGCCCCCACGTGGACGGACTTCAACGCCACCCGGCCACCCGGCACCTTCGACGCGACCGGGCGGGTTAAGGGCCGGGTGGCTGCGGTCGCGGTGTCCGGCCGGTGCGCCTACGCCGAGGTCGTCGAGCACTCGGTCCACGTCCACCCCGGCGCCCGCGACCACGGCGTCGGCTCCGCGCTCGTCATCCGCTCAGTGTGGAGGGCGCCAACCCGGCGTCGCCTCGATCCTTAGCCCAGCGCGTTTTCCAGTTGCGCCTTGGACATCTTCGACCGGCCCTTGATGTTGCGCTTTTTGGCCTCGGCGTACAGCTGATCACGAGTTCGGCCACCGGCGCCCGAATGCGAGCGAAGCCCGCCACGGCGGGATGAGGAGATGTCCTGAGTCGACGTGCGACTCGCGGTCCTGGACTCCCCCGCTCTGGCACGCTCCTTGTTCACCGTCCGGGCAGCGATCTCCGCGGCTCGCTCGTCGCTCTCGCCGCGCTGTTTCACGCTGTCCTTGATGTGCTCGTACTGGCGCTCTCGTTTGGGACTGGATCCTCTAGGCATCTCCCGCTCCTTCGGTGAGCTCGTGCTTAACGGTTCACCTGCCCGTTTCGTCGCGGCATATCACCGTGGCGGGATGTTCACCCCGCCTCGGGCGCCCCGCATGATGCCCCCGGCGACCGGCACCGTCGCGGGGACCGCTCTGCCGCCGAAGGCCGCGGCGGCCGGCGTGTGCACGTACATCGCCATCATGACCAGAGGCGTGCCGAGAGCCTGGCTGGTCGGCTCGGTGCCGCCGGATTCCGGCCGTGACTACTTCTGCGGGTCGTGGCCCCAGTTCATCAGCGAATACCGCCACGGCGTGCCACTGACGTCGCCCTTGGGCCGCTGAGCCAGGTGGCGGTGCACGTAGCCGGTCACCTTGCGCATGTGGGCCCGGTCGGCGTCGGTGATGTCGGTCCTCTTCTTGCGCAGGATCGCGACGATCTTCCGCCCCGACTCGTGGCCGACCGACTCACCCCCCTCGGTCTTCTGGCCGACGCTCCGCGACTCGTCGGTGCCGAGCCACTTCTCCAGTTCGGCGGCCGTCATGTTGACGGCGCCGTCGAAGTCCTTGTCACCCGTCGTCATCGAGGGCCTCCGGCTTGTGTACGGCGGTCCGCCCGCTCTTGTCGCTGCGCACGCGATACTGCGGCTCCTCCGGCGAGGCGTCGACCTCACGTCCCGAGTCCTCGGCGCGCTTGGTGATCTTCTTCTCGACCTTGCCGTGAACGGTCTGACCGTGACTCTTCCACGTCACTTCGTCACCTTTAGAGCGTTCACCCCTTTTGTCCATATTTACGCCGTACCCAGGCATGTGTAGCGGAACCTGGGGTTTTAGGAGTTATAGGGAACCACGGCGAATATGCAGCAGGACGCGCGATGCGACCTCGGCCGGTTCGACCTGACCGAGGGTGAAGCCGTCGAACATCGGGTCACTTCGCCAGGGCTGTCGAACCGGCTTCAGTCATCGATCTTGCGAGTGTCCCGTGGTTCGACGTAGGGCTCCTCGTCGGCGGGGTGCCCCGTGGCGATGGCGCGCCCTCTGGCGATCTCGGCGTCGAACTCCACCCCGAGGAGGATCGCGATGTTGGTGATCCACAACCAGATCAGGAAGACGACGACGCCCGCCAGCGTGGCGTAGGTCTTGCTGTACGTCCCGAAGTTGGCCACGTAGAAGCCGAACAGGGCCGACGAGGCGATCCACCCGATGACCGCCACGGTGCTGCCCGGGGTGATCCACCGGAACCCCGGATGCTCGACGTTGGGCGCGAACCAGTACAGCAGCGCCAGCACGAAGATGACCACGACCACCAGGACCGGCCACTTGGCGATGTTCCAGATCGTCAGCCCGGCCTCACCGATCCCCAGCAGCCGTCCGGCCTGCTCGGCGAGCGTGCCGGTGAACACCACGGCGACCGCGCCCACGGCCATCAGGACGACCAGGATGGCGGTGATCCCCAGCCGGAGCGGCAGCGTCTTCCAGATCGGCCGTCCCTCCGGCATCTCGTACATGACGTTCGCCGCTCGCATGAACGCCCCGACATACCCCGACGCCGACCAGAGGGCGACGGCGAGGCCGATGACGGTGGCGATGCCGGCCGCGCGTGGGCTGCTCTGCAGCGACTGGAGAACCGTGTCGATGATCTGCTTGGCCGGGCCCGGCGCGATGGCACTGAGGTTCTCGGAGATCGGCTGCGTGGCCGACTGACCGAACACCCCCAGAAGGGACACCACGGCCAGGAGCGCGGGGAAGATCGACAGGACCGCGTAGTAGGTCAGCGCGGCGGCCCAGTCGGTGATCTTGTCCTCCTGGAACTCCGCGACGGTTCGCCGCAGCACCTGCCACCAGGAACGTCTCAGCACATCGGTCGGGCGGTCGGGCGCCTGGAGCTCGGTCATGGGCGACCGTCTACCCGAGACGGGCGACCTAAGTCGCGTGCGGCCGCAGTCGCTCCTCCGCCGGCGCGTACGGATCGGCGACGGCCACCGTGAGACCGGGACGGCTCACTCCCCCGGACCGGCCGACGGAACCTCAGGCAGGCTCCCGAGCGGGTGTTCGTACCGAAGGTCGGTCCTCCTGACCGCAAAGCCTGCCCATGGATTCGCGACCTTCGTTAGGTGGTCACGACGACGGGCACAAGGCGGGGATGCCTGAGGAAACGAACCAGACTCCACCGGCCCGGAACCTCGTCAACGCGGTCGCTCCGGGGCCGGTCTGGACCCCGCTGACCCCGGCCACGTTCCCGCCGGAGAAGGTGGACGAGTTCGGCAGGCAGGCCCCGATGAAGCGGGCCGCGGACCCCGACGAGATCGCGCCGTCATATGAGTTCTTCGCCTCCGGACGTCTCTCGTCCTACTACACGGGAGAGGTCCTGGCGCCCGTCGGCGGCGAGACCCTCCCCGGCTGACATGACCGAGTTGCGGCCCAGTGATCCCGCCGAACCCGGCATCACGCGCCGCCGGCGCGGGCGTTCCTTCTCCTACGCCTACGGCGACGGCCGCCCGGTAAAGGACGGGCGCACCCTGCGCAGGATCCGGGCCCTGGTCCTTCCCCCGGCCTGGCGGGAGGTCTGGATCTGCCGTGATCCCGACGGCCACATCCAGGCCGTGGGAACCGACGCCGCGGGCCGCCGCCAGTACCGCTACCACGACGTCTGGCGCGAGGAACAGGACCGGGCCAAGTTCGAGCGGGTCGGCAAGCTGGCCGAACGCCTGCCCGGCTTCCGCGAGAAGATCGCGGCTGATCTCGACGAGAAGGGCCTGACCAGGGACCGGGTGCTGGCCGCCGCGGCGCGCATGCTGGACATCGGTCTTTTCCGGGTCGGCGGCGAGTCCTACGAGTCCTTCGGCCTGGCCACCCTGCGCCTGGAGCACGTCACGTGCTCCAACGGCCGGGTGACCTGTTCCTATCCGGCCAAGGGCGGCATACCCCGGGAGATCGAGATCACCGATCCGGAGGTCTGCGCGGTCGTCACGGCGTTGCGCGAAGCTCGCGACGAGGGCGAGTTGCTCGGCTACGAGAAGGACGGCGTCTGGGTCGACGTCAAGAGCGACGACATCAACGCCTACCTGCGCGACCGTTTCGGCGCCGAGGTCACCGCCAAGGACTTCCGGACCTGGCACGCCACCGTGTACGCCGCCGTCGGCCTGGCCGTCTCCAAACGGGTCCGCACCCGGACCGGCCGCCGTAAGGCCGTCACCCGGGTCATGAAGGAGGTGGCCGACCACCTCGGCAACACCCCGGCGGTGGCTCGGGCCTCCTACGTCGATCCCCGGGTGATCACAGCGTACGAACGCGGGAAGACCATCGACCGTGCCCTCGCCGATCTGGGCGCGGGCGACGGCCCGGCCACGCACGGCGCGGCGGAGCGCGCGGTCATCGCCCTGCTCAAACGCACCCGGACCTGACGACCGTGTTGATCCGGCCCGCCGAGAGCCCAGAATCGCGGGCGACACCGTCATGCACCCGACCGCCCCGTCACCGGGCCACGGATGGGAAACCGTCATGGAGATCACGTCATCCCCGCGAGGCCCTCATGCCGCTGAGCGAGCTCTTCGAGGCTGATACCGCCGGGTGAGGGAAGGACCGGGGGTCAAGGTGGGGAGGCGTCGGCAGAAGCGAGGAGGCGGGTGGCGAGGGCCCTGATCTCGTCGCGCAGCTCGGCGAGGGCGATCACGGTGAACGGCCGGCCGAGCCCGGCGAGCATCTGCGCCATCCCGTCCAGCCGCTCGGCCCTGACGGCCAGCAGCGCCCCGCCGGAGGTCTCGGCCAGCGTCGCCGTGGCGGCCCGGATCCGCGCGGCGACCCCCTCCAGGGTGGTCTTCATCGGAGTCACCCCGAATGGCGATTCCTTGGATCACCAGGACAGTGGTTCGCGGTTGTGGAAGAGGCCGCCGGTGGGGCCGTCGTCGGGGAGGGTGGCGAGCCAGACCGGGGTGTCAGTGGCCTGCTCGGGTGTCCTGTCGGTCTCACCAGCCGCCATGCGCGTGCTGATCCGACCGGGTGAGACGGCGTTGACCAGGATGTTGGTGCCCCGGAGCTCGACGGCGAGGATCCGGGTGAGCGCGTTCAGCCCGGCCTTGGAGACGCGGTAGGCCACGTTGGTGTCGGCCATCGTGGAGATCGACCCAAGGTGGCTGGTGATGTTGACGATCCGGCCGTAGCCGTTGGAGCGCATCTCGACGATCGCGGCGGCGGCGCACCGCCACGCCCCCATCAGGTTGGTCTCCATCGTCGCGTGGACGCGCTCAAGGTCGGGGCCAGCCGCGAGCTGGCCTCGATCGATGGCGATTCCGGCGTTGTTGACCAGCACGTCCAGGCGGCCCTGCTGGATGCCGACGTCGGCGAAGCAGAGAGCCACGCTGACCGGGTCGGTGACGTCGAGCTGATGCCCCGAGGTCACCAGGCCCTTCTCGTTCAGCTCCCGGGAAAGCGCGTCGGCCGCCTGGGCGTCCCGTGCGGTGATGATGACACGAAGGCCACGTTCGGCCAGTTCGGTGGCGATGGCTCTGCCGAGGCCCCGATTGGCTCCGGTGACGACGGCGACGCGCTGAGGGTCGGTCATGGTCATCCCGTCAGGGTAGACAAACGCTGGTCGAGGTCGTTTCCGCGGATGCCATCGGGCAGCCGGTCGCGGACCGCGACCAGCCGGTCGACATTGCGCCGGGAGGGGGCCTGCTCGATCAGTGACACCGCCTGATGAAGCAGGTCACCGGCCTGGTCGGCATTGCCAAGTTCGTTCTGAACACGGGCGCGCATGACGAGGTAGGTGGCATGGTCCAACGGTTTGGCCGTGAAAAATCCTTTCAGGGCCTTGTCCAGGCGCGAATCCGCCTGTCGCATGTTGCCGAGTTCGAGGTAACACATGCCGACCTGGGCATGGAACTCGCCTTCGTCGAAGTAACCGATCCACGCCGGATCGTCGTCGCGCGGCCCCTGACCGAAGTACGTGTCGGCGACGCCCAGCAGGCGATGAGCCTCGGCATCGTCGTGAACGCTCGCATGCGCGCGGGCCAGCCGTACGGCCAGCATGCCGACGGTCCGTGGCGTGGCGTTCCCGGCGCCCTCGTAGGCGGTGCGGGCGATGGCCAGAAAGCCGGAGAAGTCACCGAAGTCGTAGCACTGCAGGGCCATGGACTTGAGAATGTTCGCCCCCAGCGCACGGTCACCGGCCGCATGCGCGGAGTGGACGGCCGCGACCCAGTAACGCTGGGCCGCCGAGTGCAGTCCCGCGTCGAAGGAGATGTATCCGGCCAGGCGTCCAAGCTCCGCAGCCAGTCCGTGCAGGCGTTGGGCGACGGCCACGCTGTAGGAGGACTTCTCCAGCACCTCGGCGACCATGCCGAGCTCGGCGTCGATCAGCCTGCGCGACCGCTGCCCCCCGTAAGCCTCTCCCAGCATGCGCAGACGAGGCATGCCCGCCTCGATCTGAGACACGAAGTCTTCGGTGATCCGTCCACCCCGCAGGACGGACGTCAACTCCACCGGGTCGACGTTGAGCCACTCGGTCGCGAACCCGGCCAGACCCGCTCCGGTCAGTCGCATGAAACCGCGCCGATCCATCATCGCGTTCCCCAACGCCTGATCGATCGCGAGCATGCTGCCCGGTTGATCCCAGGAGAATTCGGCTCGAATGGGGTCGCCGGCGGGCAGCCACTCCGGCCACGGCTGCGTGTCGATGAGTTCTTGGCGGATGCCGAGCTCGGCCGCCAGGGCGATCTGCGTCTCACGATCGGGAACGACCCCCCAGTGTTCCCAGCGCCATGCCTTCTCCCTTCGCCGCGCCATGTTTCCGGCTCGCCTGGCGATGACGTCCACCAGGTCCTGGTAGCTCCATCCGCGTTCGGCACGGATGTAGCTCAAAGGGTGCACGAGGACTCCGTCAGCCTGTGTCAGCACTCGTCGGGACATTCGCATCGCCTCCTTTCCCGTGACTGTAAACCTGATCGATCCAGCCAGACTGGCCGTAATGGGCTTCCGCCGGAAGAAGACAACAGCGAGACAACATGTTTTTCCTGTTCGTGGTGGGACCGAAGGGGTTTTCTTGATTCCACCGGGCGAACTCTGCGCCCACCCCATTACTGTCTGCGATCGATATATCACAGTCGTACGAAGAGGGATCACCCTGCGAATGGGATCGGGACAGGAATTCACCATGGAGGTCAGGTGAGGAATGTTTTTCCTGCGGCCGAGCGCCCGGTCGTCGTCGACCTTGGCGATCGTGTGGCCGGTGACCACCCCACGCGAGCTGGGTACCGCGAGCCGCCCCAATGTGTCCCACTGGCCTTGCTCACCAATCCGTCGAATACCGAGAAACTGATCCGCCTGGGAGTGCTCGACACCAACTATCAGCTCTCGGTGTGGGTTCTGGAGTCCGGGTCGGTCGCGCGCGGAGCACGCTCCGCGGTTCGTCAGGCTCTTCGGGCGGCCTCGATAGCCGACGACGAGGTGAGCAACGCCGAGAGCATCGTCGCGGAGCTCGGAGCGAATGCCGAGATCCATGCTGAGCCTCCGTACGAACTCCGCATCCTCAGCATCGGTGAGATGCCGATGTGGTGCGAAGTTGTGGACGGGGATCGAGACCCGGCCACGGTCTCCATCATTCTGGGCAAGCTCCACCAGGGCGAGACCGAGAAGTCTCCGGATGCGGAGACCGGACGGGGGCTGCCGCTGGCGTACCTGCTCTCTCAAGGCCGCTGTCGTACTTATCCGACCAGGATTTTCAGCACCAATCAGGCCGGTAAAGCCATCGCCTTCGCACTACCGACACGTAGCGGTTGACCACCTGGCCCCCAAAACCGGTCCACGCCTGGCTCCCCCGTGCCAGGTGTGGACCTTCCGGAAGGCCAGCGTCCGTGGACCTGATCCCATCCTTGTCCTGGACGCCGGCCCCCTTCATCTCGAACAGGCCGCGGTCACATCGACATGCGGATCTTCTCCGTTCCGGTCACCTCGCCTCTGTGCCAAGCTCGGATCTCGTTCCCCGTAGGTCCAACAGCCAGCCGTGAGAGTGATCGTCAGAGATGTCCGTGAAAGAGGCCACCGCCAGCGTGTTCGTCTTCCACCGCTTCGCCGGAGGCTGGAAGATCGGCTTGATCTGGCATCCCCGCCTGGAGTCGTGGATGCTCCCGGGCGGGCACGTCGAGCCCAACGAGAATCCCGCCGAGGCCGCAGTCCGGGAGGTCACCGAGGAGACCGGCCTGGTCGTCACACTCGTGCAAGGACCTTCGGTCCCGCTGCCGGCCGCGTTTCCCCATCCGGCCATCCCCGCCCCCTGGTGGGTGGTCGAGCTCAACGTGGCGGCCGACCGGCACACCACCGCGCCACACGTCCACGTCGACCATCTGTATGTCGGCACAGCGCCATCAGCCGAACCGCGATCAGAATCGGTGCATCCGTTCACCTGGTTCGATGCCGACGAAGTGGCCATCGTGGAGCATATGGCGGAGGACTCTCGGATACAGGTCAAGGAGTTGTTCGAGGTGATCGACGAGATCAGCGACGTACCCTCGCCCCGCAGTGGGTGACGTATCGCCCTCCCGACTCAGCGCAGCCAGCCCATCACCGGGGAGGCGGGATCCCGGGATGCCGGTAACAGGCCATGGCGCTCGAAGATCCTGGCCACCTCGTCGGGGTCCAGCGATCGGTGGAATCCCTTGCGAGTGACGCCACGGCGTACGGCCAGGTCTTCGCAAACGACGACCCGGACGCCCGCCAGCAAGTGGCTGAGAGCCACTTCGATATCAGGCAGATGATCGAGGGTGTCGATGATCCAGAGCGCGTCGGGGCAGGGCATGCCATACGTCTGGGCGGGTTCGACCACCGGAATCCCGTCCTGGCCACGGCGGCGGAGCCTCCACCGCAGGAAGTCCGTCGAGGGCGAGTCGTAGTCGCATGCGGTCACGTCGAACCCGGCGTCGAGGAGCGGCAGGGTGTCATTTCCGACGCCACATCCGAAATCCACGACCGTCCGCGCTCTGGCGACATCGAGGAGCGGGATTCCGGCTGCCGCGTAGTCGGGACGGTTGCCGCTGGCCTGCCAGATGACCAGGTTGTAGAGGTACGCGGCGCTCTGCCGGAAGAACTGCGCAAGGCCCTCTGCATCCGGAGGGCCTTGCTCCCGCCAGTCCTCGGCCAGGGTCGCGGATGAGTCGAGGTAGGGGACGAAGTCCTCACCGAGGAAGGTTCGCAACTCGGTGTAAGCGGTGCTGGATGAGGCCGCCTCCCAGCGGTAGCGGTTCCAGCGATCCCGGCATGATGAGCATTCGGCAAGGTGCTCCCGGATCCCATCCTTGTCCGCGAGATTTCCGCAAAGGTAGCGGGGAAGCATGTCGCGGACGTGCGAGCAGAGCCGGTGACTCATGGCATCGTCTCCTGCCCGAGGCTCAGCCACGGGGCAAGCAGCGAGATCGCCTCGTCCTCTTCGATATCTCTCCGATCCAGGAGACGCACGCACCCGGGGTCGGATTGGGCCAGATCGAGGAAGAGTCGGGCCGAGAGAGCGTGCAGCCGTTTTTCCTCGGCGCTGAACACTCGACGGTCTCGTGCCTCGGCCCGGGAAAGCGCGCTCTCGACATCGTCGGCGATCAGAATCACCCGGTCTGGCAGAGGCCGCCAGCGTCCGGCGAGGGCAAGGATCTCGCGGGCGTGGCGCCGCGCCGCTCCGAAGTCGTCCGGGTGATGGAGCACCGCCTGATAGACGGCGACGGCATGCACACCACGCCCTTCGATCACGTTCCGGCCCTGGCGAAGCTCGGACAGCGCGGTCTCGTACTTGTGCATCTGCAGGGCCAGCAGGAGCAGCGTCTCAGAGGCCAGGTAACCACCACGGAGAAAGGGATCTCCAGCCGATGCGCTGACCAACTCCCCAATGATGATGCTGCCGAGGTCGGGGCGACCGAGCCGCTCGGAGAAACCGTCAACCTGCTGTGGGGCGTCCGGGCCGAGCTTGGCCAGCGCACGAGCGGTCAGGTAGGTCTTACCGGTACCGCTGATGCCTTCTACAGCGACCAGAGTTCCCCAAATTTGGACATTTCGCATGAGCTCTCCGTTCAACGAGGAGTCAGGGGAAAAGCGGGTCTTGTCGCCCTTTCGCCGTCTCCCTCTCGATGTCGAGCGCTCGCGGGGTGATGCCGGCAACCGCCTGGAGTTGCGCGAGGCTCGTCCACGTCGTCCCTTCCAGCATTTGGGTGAAGACGGCCAGGGTGACGAGGACGTCGGGTAGCGCCCGGTGCCTGTCGACCGGCGGCGTGATCTTCAGATGCCGGACCAGGTCGTCCAGCCGGTGCCGCCGCATGTCGGGGTAGGCGGCACGTGCCAGGCGGACGGTGTCGAGCAGCGGCGTCCGGGCCAGGGCGGGACACGAATCGCGCCGGTCGAAGATGAGCCCGGCCTCGTAAGGCGCGTTATGAGCGACGAGCAGGTACGGCGGTTGCGTGAGTCTCCGTTCCAGGGTGGACATCACCGTGGCGGCGTCGGGTGCCTGGGCGACCATCTCCGCGGTGATACCGGTCTGGGCGGTGTCGAACCGGGTGATCGCCACGTCGCCGGGTGGCCGGATCAGTGAGGTGAACCGGCCGGTTTCCACGAAGGCGCCGTCACGAGGGCGCACCGCGACAGCGGCAATCTCGGTGGGCTCCGGCCGCCGTCCCGAGGGGGTGACGGTCTCGAAGTCGATCACGATGAACGTGACGGCGCTGAACGCTTCCTCGTCGATCAGGCCCACTGGCGTACCTCCCGCGTGATGGTGTCGGCGAGCTGGCGGATCCGCTCGTCGTCATCCTGCTCCTGGATGACGACGGCCAGTGTGCGATCCACCGATTCCCGGGCGCGCGGACATGGCGCCGGTCCGTACGAAACCATCGCGGGAAGCTGGTCTGCGGAGATCAGTCCGAAGGTTCCGACGCTGTTGGGCACTCCGGCGTGCGCCAAGCGCAGGCAGAGCTCGCGGGGGCGCGACAGAGCCAGACGGAAGATCGGCGCGTAGCCGTTCCAGGTCTCGGCGATCGCGGGAAACGGGAAGACGACCCCGGGAAGGCCGTCCAGGAGGGCCGCAAGCAAGGCGGTCTGACGGCGACGGCGTGCCAGGAGCTGGGGGAACAGCCGGAGGTTCGCCTGGGCAAGAGCGGCTGTGAGTTCGGGCATCCGGTAGTTGTGGCCGAAGCGCGTTCCGGCTCGCGAATGCCTGACCTGACCGTGGGTGCGGAACCGGCGTGCCGTATCCGCGAGCTCGGCGTCATTGGTGAGGACGTAACCTCCCTCTCCGGCCCACAGGATCTTGCCGTCCTTCAGAGAGAAGCATCCAGTTCCGTGAGTTCCCGCGAACCGGTCGCCAAAGATGCTTCCCTGAGCTTGGCAGGCGTCTTCGATCAGCGCGAGACCGTGCGTACCGGCGAAGTTCGCCAGCCGTCTCAGATCAAGGCAGCGACCGGCGAGGTGAACAGGCAGGACGGCTCGCGTGCGCGCTGTCAGTTTGCTCGACAAATCGTCGTAGTCGAGCTCGAACCCCGACTCGTCACAGTCCACTGGGATCGGACGTGCCCCGCAGTGGATGACGGCCGCGAGGGTCATCGGGACACAGACGGCGGGAACCAGCACCTCATCACCTGGCCCTGTCCCCGCCGCGACAAGGGCGGTATGTAGGGCGGCGGTTCCGGAGGAGACCGCGACGGCGTGAGCCGTTCCAAATGCCGTTGCCAGCTCCTTCTCCAATTCGGCGACTAAAGGGCCTCCTGCCGCCGACGGCATGCGTTCGACGGTGGCGAGCAGTGTCTCGGCGAGTGTGCTCGTACGGCCCACGATCATCGGGGACCTTCCGAGGTATCGGAGATCGCCACCGCGTCCATCAGTGGCCACATGTTCACGCAGTCGCGGGAGAACAGTCCGCAGGCCGCTCCACAACCGGCCACGGCGGGGAACAGTTCCGCGGCGTTCCGTCCTTTGATGGTGCGGCGCCGTCCTTGCGGCGTCTCGGCGATCTTCAGTGACGAGGGACAGTCCCAGACCGATCCGTCCGGCTGCACGAAGCGTAAGCGGTGACCACCGAAGCAGTCGGCGACCGTTCCGGTCTCATGGAGGATGGTGGAGACCACCTGACCCGGGAAGGTGCTCCGCGGAAGGGACAGGGAGAAGCCGCTCTCGTAGAGTTCGGCGAAGGCTTCACGTAACGGGACGACGTCCTCGGGCCGCAGGGACAGCTCGTCGTGGAACCTGTGCGTCCGCTCCAGAGCCACCGGCTGCGGCACATAGTAGTCACACCCCAGATTGGCGGCGAGCTTGGCGACCTCGACGACCTGCGGGATGTTCAGCCTAGTGACGACGGAGTAGAGACCGATTCGGGGATGGACACGCTCGGCTCGTCTCTCGACCAGTGCGCGGATCCCGGTGATGACCTGGTCCCAGCCATCCATACCGTTGCGGGAAGGGCGCCACCGGTCGTTGTAGCCGGGGTCTGCCGAGTCCAGTGACACGGAGACAGCTTCCACGCCGTACGACAGCAACCCGTCCACAACGTCAGGCCGGTTGAGCGGGATGCCGTTGGTGCAGACGACCACCTCGATCTCCGCCGCCTTCAGCACGGCGATCAGGTCGATGAGCGGTGGCCAGATGAGCGGCTCCCCTCCCGCTAGGAACACCCGGCCCACGGCCGAGTCGCCGAGCGTGCGGGCGAACGCGAATACCTCTTTCACGCTCAGATCGGCACGCGACAGATGTGAGAGCTGCCCGGCCTGTGCCGGCGCCTTTACCCGATGCTCCTCGATCGTGCCGAAGTAGCAGTACGGGCATCCCAGATTGCAGGGGGACCGCAGCGACCACAGCAGCGTGATGTGCCGCTTCATCTTTCCTCCCGTGAAGCGAGCGCCCGGCAGACGGCGGCCAGGGCCTCGACGGTCTGCTCCTCGTTCAGCTCGCGCCGGTCGATGATCGTGTAACGGTGCGGCTGCCGCCGGGCCAGCCACAGGTAGAGGTCATGGGCACGTGCCATCAGCCGGCGCTGATCGGGCGTCGCGGAGACTCCGGTCCGTTCCTCCCAGCGGACCAGGCACAGATCGGGGTCGTCGAGCAGGAGGACGGACAGATCAGGTGCGGGACACCAGGCGGCGGCTGTATCCAGAAGCGCGAGGACGACCTCAGACTCATGATCGGCGTCCTCGGTCAGAATCACCGCCTGATAGACGGCCACGGTGTCCGTTCCCCGGTCTTCGAGAACGACCGTGGGCTTCCCCGCGAACGCTCCGGCGACGTGCTCGTAGCGCCGGACCGCGAGCCCGAGCAAGGTGAAGGTCTCCGCGAGCGGAAACCCCGTCCTGAGGAATGGATCACCGCCTGCCTGAAGCGCGGCCACGAGCCTGCCGGACAGCCGATCCGCCCCGACGTCGGGCAGCTCCGCGAGAGGCGTGACCGTGTCTTCGAGCCGTACCGCGACCTGGTCGATCAGGTAGGACTTGCCCACGCCGTTCGGGCCCTCGACACTGACCCGGCTGTGTCGGATTCGAGGCGCCGTCACGACTTTCCCTCCGAGGTTCCGGAGAGCATTCGTGCGGCCAGGTGCGGGTCGTGCGGGAACCGGCCGTGCCAGGACTGGGTCACGGTACGTGCCCCCGCCGACCGAACGCCCCGCATGCTCATACACAGGTGATGGCCGACGCCGGTCACGGCGACGTCGGCGCTGCCCGTCACCTTCATCACCTCTGCGGCGATCCGCTCGACGATCCGTTCCTGCACCTGGAGGCGACGGGCGGCCATCTCGGTGATGCGGACGAGCTTCGACAGACCCAGCACGGAGCTCGCCGGAACGTAGCCGATGGTCACTCCCAGGTCGATGGGGAGCAGGTGGTGCTCGCACATCGACCAGGATCGGATCCCGCTGACGAGCACCAGGTGATCGCCGGTGATCTCCTGGGCGAAAGCGGTGTCGGTACGGCCGGCGTCGTAGCCGAGGAAGTCCCGCCAGAAACCGGCCGCGCGCCGAGGCGTGTCGCGCAGCCCCTCCCGGTCCGGATCCTCTCCGAAAGCGACGAGAAGCTCCCGGTAGAGCTGCTCGACACGAGTGATGTCCATGGTCATGACGTCACCAGCGGGTGAATCCGTCCCCGGTTCTCCAGGAGGGCGCGGGCGTCCGGGCCGTGGCGCATGAGCAGGTCGAGGGCGGAGAGAGGCTGTTCGCCGGTCGTCTCGTAGGTGGCCACCTGAACGGCGATCCCGGCGTCGGCCAACACGGTGGGTTCCAGGTAGCGGGCCGCACCGGTGCCGACGCGCAAGACGGTCTTTCCCGTGCGGCGGGCAAGGTCGGCGAGCATCCGCGTTCCCGTTCCCTCAGGTGCGAGATCCGACGAACGGACACACCGGATTCGCAGCCCGAAAGCCTCAAAAAGGAACCGCAGAAGCGCCTGGTTGACGTCGACCAGGCGCTCCCATCCTGCGGCGTAAATGGCCCGCAGCCCTTCGCCGTACCGGGGCCAGAAAGCGGCCTTGCGGTAGCACTGGTCGATGGAGCGCCAGTGCCTCTCCGCCCATACCGTGTCAGCGAGCCGCACCTCGCGGATGGACTGTCCGAATCGTCTGCGGACCGGAACGGTCAGCCGGAGCCGGTCACCGCGAACACCCCGGATGAAGTTGCGGTGCTGCCAGCCGCGTTCGGAGAACTGGACGTGGTCCAGCAGCACGAGGGTCTCGGTGCCGACAAGCCGGGAAAGGTAGCCGGGCCAGGGCAGGTAGGCGGGCTGGTGAGCGACAAGAACGCGTGTGCCGTTCATCAGAACGCCATCCGGTAGGCCACGAAGCTCTCCGCGAGCTCGCTCCCGATCGCGGCGCCACCCGCCGTGTCAATGGCGCGAACACGCTCGATGCTCCGGGGGTGGGAAGGGTCGCGCATCTGCGAGATGTAGCACCCGAGTGCCTTCTCCTTGCTCGCCCACACGGAGGTGGTGTCAACATGGACGTTGAGCGTGCTCCGGCCCGAGCCCCATGTGCGGTCCTCGGGTCCGGCGTACCCCAGCACGATGCGCGGCTTCGGACGCGCGTTCCCCACCGGGCGCGCGGCGGCGATGGCGGCCTGGTGAACGGCACGGTGGTCCTGGTGAAAGGAGCCGTGCACAGGAATCAGGAGCGCTGCGGGACTCAGCGCCCGCAACGACATCTCTGCGCCGAACTCGATGAGTTCGACCAGGTCGCGAGCGCGACCGGCGGGATCGCGCCCGCTCACCCCCGGCCAGGCGATCGCCCTTCCGGTGACGCCGAGCGCGTCGCAGGCTGCGCCGAATTCCGCCAGCCGCTCCCCCTCCCCGGTGACACCACATCCGATCGCCAGGACGTGGACCTGAAGACCGTATTCGACGAACCGGGCGATGGTGCCGCCCGCGCCGAGGGTCTCGTCATCGGCATGAGGTGCGATCACCAACACCTGTTCACCAGCGGAAAGCGCCATCATGCTCACCGAATACTCCTCTGGTTCGATTCCGCTCCGATGGCGGCCAGCAGGGTGGTGACGACTTCAGCAGGATGGTTCCGGCTGACCTGTCCTGGAGCCGCGAGGGAGGCGGCGTGGTAGGCAGCGGGCTCGTCAAGGAGGTCGCCGAGTTCACGCCAGAGAGCACCGAACCCTTCTTCCAGCGGGATCAACGCCCCTGCCCGTCCGGTGAGGTAGGGCAGGTTGCCCAGATCGAACCCGCACACCGGAGTCCCCACGCTCAACGCCTCGGCAGCCGCGTTGCAGAACGTCTCCGGTTCGTAGCTGGAGACGACCGTGGCACTCGCTCCGGCGAAGAAATCGGGTACCTGTTCCCAGCCCAGAGCAGGCAGCATACGCACGACATCCGGCCTCTTCTCCGCCGCCGTACGGCAGGCGGCGAGGACCTCATCCTGCATGCCGTCCCAGTATTCGAACCCGGCGAAGGCCAGCACCAGCTCGACCGGCCTGGTCCACGTCGGCGGGATGGCGCTCAGCAGTTCCGCCAGCCCCTTGTACGGCTCGGCACGCGAAACAATGCGGACCGGTGCACTCTGGCGGAGATGCTCTCGCCTTGCGGCGGATACGGGAGTGCCTTCGGAAAGCAGGGCGTTGGGGACGAGCCGCCAGGCACGGGTGTCGAACCCGGCGACATCCCCTTCGGCCAAGAGATAGTCACTGATCGGGCACACCAGGTCGGCACCGGCCAGCGCGTCGTCGAAAAGCCGGTCGTCCCGGATCTTGTGGACCATCAACACCGAGTGGGTTCGTGACGGTACGGCGTTCAGATAACCGAGACCCCAGAGCGCGTCGGCCCAGCAGACCACGTCGGCTCGCTGGTCATCGAGCACCTGCCGTAACTCGTCGACGACGGCGGACGGATCCGCGAGCGCGTCGAGAATGTGTTGCTTCAGGACGGGCCGGGGCAGAACGAGGGAGCGGAGCGGAATGACGTCGGGATCAACGGGCGGCTCCCCCGCGTGGGAGGCGGTCAGGATGATCGGCCGATGACCCAGGAGCCGACACCCCTCGGCCAGGGCCGCCACGCTGCGCTCGATCCCGGCCGGTTCGTCACGGGCATAGCTGAGCAGGCAGAACGCGATGACGCTCATGGTTCCTTCCTCGTCTGAAGGCGCTCGGGGAGGGAAAGACGCTCGCTCCGGATATCCGGCGGCGGAGTTTCCCAGGGGAAGACGACCCAGTCGGCGACGTCCCAGATCCAGAGGTCGGGATCTCGGGCAGCGCCCAGATTTCGGCAGAGGACCGCGGTTCTGATCGAACCGGTGACGACGGCACCGAGGGCGCGGGTGACCGCGTCCATCGTGGCTCCCGAACCGCAGATGTCATCGACGAGCAGGATCCTTCGTGGATCACAGTCCGTCCCGAGGTCGATCGGATCCACTACGACACGGCCGGTGTCCGCGAGGCCGACGGTGTCGTCGGTGTTGTGCTGGGCCCGGACGATGCGGGCCGGAACATCGAGGAGAATCCCGAGGCGGTGGGCGAGTCTTACACCGCCTCGTTCGATTCCGACGATGAGCGTCGTTGGCCGGAGTCGTTCGTGACGGCCGATCGCGTGGGCCGCGGCCAGGAACGTCTCGTCGGAGACGATCCATGTCCGCTCACGCTCGAAGACCCTCTGCTGCTCGTCCACCGTTGTCACGGCCACCCCCACGAGTCCAGCACCGTGGCGACCTCAGGCCAGGAGCCCACCGGGTCGGCGATGAGGCGACCGGCGCGGTCGGGCAGGGCCCGGCTATAACCGTGCTCCATCAGGAGCAGCGTCTCCGAGCGCGGTATGTCCGCGAGCACCGCCGTGCACGCGGCCCGCAGCTCGGTTGCCCTCTCCGGGGTCATCCGTACGTCGTACGGCAGGAGCGGGGTGTCGGCGGTGATGAGGCCGTGCAGCGCGGAGAGGATCAGGACGCGGACTCGGTGACGAGGGCTGCTCGCGATCCGCCCGCGCAACTGCGGGAAACAACAGCCCAGATAGAGCTCCAGCGCGGCGACCGGGGTCGCGGTGTCGAGCTTGCGACGGGAGCAGCCGACGATGATCAGCTCGTCCGCGGTGCCGTCAGTGGCCACGAGCCGCCTCCCAGAGGAGTACCTGCAGGCGGAGGGTCAGATGCCATCCGTGGGCGACAACCTCGTCCGCGAGCTTCAGCGCACGGTCCAGTACGACGTCGGCGCGTGCTCCTTCCGGCATCACCCAGACGGGCGACAGACCGTAGCGACGCTCGGCCTCGGCTATTTCGTCGAGGTCGTCGTGGTTTTCGGCGACGAACTTGAACACGGCCTGGCCGCTCGCGGCGAAAGCGATCAGGGCGTCCTGCACCAGACGTCGATCATGTGGCATTCCGGCGTTGCGGAGCTTGGGTGAGACATTGAACTGAACGCCCTTCCGGACCAGCCCCGGGTCGGGAACGACCGTACCGTTCGTTTCGATCTCCACCCGTCGGTCCGCCGCGATCAGCTCGGTGACCAGCGGGATCAGACCGGCCTGCTGAAGCAGGGGCTCTCCTCCGGTGATGACGACCAGGCGAGGCGACAGGCCGAGCGCCCAGGCCGTCAGAGCAGAAACCGTCATGGTCCGGGCCTCGGCGCGCGGGTCGTAGCGGCTCCAGTCCCAGGTGTAGGGGGTGTCGCAGAAGGAACACCTGAGATTGCAGCGGGAGAGACGGATGAAGACGGCCTGCCGGCCACAGCTCGGCCCCTCACCCTGCAGGGTCGGCCCGAAGGTCTCGGCGACCAGAAGAGATGCCTCGCTCGTCACGGCTCCACCCGATATTCGGCCGAACTCGTCTCGGTCTCCGAGACCGTGACCGCCAGCAGCCGTCCGGGCAGACCGGCCTGAAGGTTGTCGAGGAACCATTCGGCCAGATGCCGGGCGAGGTTCTCCGAGGTGGGTTCGATGTCGAGGACGTCGTTCAGCAGCCGGTGGTCGAGCGCGGTGTCCAGATATTTCTGGACCGGGGCCAGGTCGGCGAAGTCAGTGACGAAGCCGGGGCTGATCAGCCTGTCAGCGGTGAGTTTTACGTCCACCCGGTACGAGTGCCCGTGCAATCGGCCACATGGATGCCCTTCGGGCAGCCCGTCCAGGCGATGGGCCGCCTCGAACCGGAACCGCTTGGTGATCTCGAACGACCCCATGGTCACCGTCCCTTGGAGGTCGACGATGCGATCGCGCCGTAGGCCGTCGGATCGGGCACACTCGCCAGCTCGAACGCCTCGCGCCGCTCGATGCAGGTGCCGCAGGAACCGCAATGCCTCTCACCGCCTCGGTAACAGGACCAGGTCATCGCGAAAGGCACACCGAGCGACGCGCCTCGGGCAACGATCTGCCGCTTCGTCCATGTCACGAACGGAGCGATCACCCTGATCGGCGATTCCGTGTCCTCGGTGGCCGTCCGCGCGAGCCGGTCGGCCAGGTCGACAAAGGCGGGCCGACAGTCCGGGTAGATCGCGTGATCTCCGGCATGCACGCCAAGGGCGACGCACTCGCAGCCGCTCGCCGAGGCGATGCCGACCGCGACCGCCGTCATGATGGCGTTCCTGTTGGGAACGATGGTCGACCTCATGCTGAGGTCCGTGTAGTGACCATCGGGAACGGCGACCTCAGGATCGGTCAGGGCCGACCCGGACAGCAGGCGTCCGACGGATACGAGGTCGACCACCTCGTGAGGGATGTTGATCTCGTCGGCGATCCGGGCGGCGGCACGCAACTCCACCCGGTGGCGCTGACCGTAGTCGAAGGAGACCAGCCGGAGCCGGTGTCCTTGATCGAGCAGATGATAGGCCAGCGCCGTGCTGTCCAGACCACCTGAGGCTATGACGAGAATGTCGTCGCCACTTTCCATGGCGCTCCTCCCAGATCACCGCAGTGTGCGGCCGGGGCCGTGACGGCGGTCGCCGTACGGTCAGGGTGGGCGGGTTGATGTCCGCCCAATCGCGCGTCTTCAGGAGAACGCGGGGCGCCGGAGCGGAGGAAGCGGGCGCGGGACAGCGTTCCGGAAGCGTTTAGCCAGCGGGCCGTCCGGGGGACCGGGCAGCGCGCGGGCGGCGGACGCCCCGGCGAAAGCGCGGCGCGGCTGACGGATCGCCGCCCACGATCTATCGTCCGATCTATCGCCTCTGCCGCCTCTGTCGTCGGAGAGGGCGGCGCGGTACGAGAGCCGAGGAGGAGTGATGGCCACCGAGCGGAGTACCAACGGGCCGAACGAGCGGTTGCGGCACTGGTTCGAGCTTTCGGGATACAGCAAGCACGCTCTGGCCCAGGAGGTCACTCGCCGCGCGCACGCCGACGGGCACAACCATGTCGCTCCCGACGGGAGCCGTGTGCGGCGCTGGCTGGTCGACGGCGAGCAACCCAGGGAACCGGTACCGACCATCCTGGCGCGGGTCCTTTCCGAACGGACGGGCGCCCGCCTCTCCCCCGGCGACCTGGGAATGGCGAACCCTCTCGACGATGAGGCGGGAGACCGGATTCCACATGGCCCGGCCGCCACCGTCGAGGCCATCCGCCGCCTGTCCCGCACGGACATGCTGCGAGACGCGACCTCGGCTCCCGAGGTCGTCGCCTACGACATCTCTCCGGAGGAACTACTCACCCATCTCCAACCCTGGGTTCACAACAGCCCCTCCTCGCTGCACAGCGCGTCTCCTGATTCCGGTGGAGCCCTGGGACTGGCCGATGTGAACCGCGTCCAGGCGGTGACCGAGGTTTTCCGGCAGCTGGACAACGCCCACGGCGGAGGCATGTCGCGCGGCGCCGTCATCGGGCAACTCTCCTGGGCCAACGGTTTGCTGGCCAACGGGACATACAGCGAGCAGGTCAGTCGTGCGCTTTTCTCAACCGTCGCCGACCTGAGCGGCATGGCCGGCTGGATGTCACACGACGCGGGCGCCTGCGAGGACGCCATTCGCTACCTGGTCCTGGCCGTCCAGGCCGCGAAGGAGTCGGGCGACCGCAACCTGGCGGCTCACCTGCTTCAGTGCCTCGCCCGGGTCTACGGCTACATTGGCCAGCCCGAGGCCGCCCTGGAATTCGTGACGCTCGCCCTGTACGGCTCCCGCGAGACGGCGACTCCCCGGATCAGAGCCGGACTGTACGCACTGGAAGGCCGCTTCAACGCCATGCTCCGGCGCGACAGGGAAACCCTCCGGTCCATCGGCCACACCCACGACGCCTTCTCCAGCGCAGGGAACATCGGCGAGGAACCTGGATTCGTCTCCTACCTGGACACCTCCGAGCTGGCGAGCACCCTGGGCGAGGTTCACCTGTTCCTCGCCCGCGCCCTGGAACACCCACAGCACGTTGTTCCGGCAATCGGGCTACTGGAGTCCGCCGTAGCGCTACGTCCACCGGAACGAGTCCGCAGCCGGGCTTTCGACGCGATCGGCCTGTGCCGGGTGCACCTCGCGATCGGCGAACCGGAAACCGCGGCCGCGACGGCGACCAGCGCGCTTGAGCTGACCTCCACCCTGATGTCGGTCCGGGTCACCAACCGGCTGCGTGACGTCATGCGCGAGAGCGAGCCGTACGAGAAGACTCCGGCGATAGCGTCGTTGCGCGAGCGCATCTCGGACAGGCTACGACCTGCGGCGGGCAGATAATCGGACTTCTAATCCGACGGTCGCAGGTTCGAATCCTGCAGGGTGCACGTCTCGCGAGCAGCGTAAGAGGGCCCCTGACCAGCGGTAACGCCGGTCAGGGGCCCTCTTGGTGTGTGTGGTGGTGTGCGGCTGTCGGCGAACGTCTGCGGCTGGCTGTGCCAAATACGTGCCCAGATTCCGTGTCGGATCCGGATCACTTATCCGTCCTCAGAGCGTCGAAGATCCCAGCGCTTGGTACATGTGAAGCCGTCGGCCCCGTCTGGGGGCATCATCCGCGTCCAAGCAAGGGCTGTGGCTCTCAGTGGAGTGCTACACGACCGCGATGACCCCAATAGCGATGCCTTACGCCGCTCGGTTGCCGGACGTATAGCCAGGAGGCGGTCTTGCCGCCGACAGCTTGGGCCATAGTTCAGACCCTCCCTGATCCTGACCCACTCTCGGCCGAGACACGCCAGACGGTTACTCCGATTGCTCTTTGTAGGAGTAGAGAAATGGGATGTCCTAGCGACCATGCGACAGTACCGTGACATACGTGGCTCAAGACGAGAAAACCCGGCGTTCCGGCCGTTTCTGGCTGCCCGATGCTCCCGAGAAGACCGTGGGCGGCTGGCTCGATCTTTCGAGTCGTTGGCCCTTGCTCATACTCGCGGACCCCCTCACGCCGTCCATGCGAGAAGTGTCCCGATCCATCTCCGCGGACGGCACTCCGTTCTCGACGATGGTTCCGACTGACGACGGTCAGGCAAGCGACAGCCTCGTCATCCACGGGATGATCCGCAATCCCTCCGGGAGGGTCACTCTCGTCGGTGCCGTCACCGCCGGGCGTTCAGAAATCATTGGTGGTGTGGTCCGTGACCCAGGCGAGCAGCGGTTTCGAGCCGAGTACGTTCTCGTAGGACCACACCAAGTGGGCGCTGACGCTACCTTCACCATGGCACGGATTCGAGTAAAACACCTCGACTCGTGGGCGAACCTGCCGGGCATCGCGATGGAGCTCGCGGAGGACTGGAGCCAGATCACCGCTCGCTACGAAAAACACGAACAAGCATCCGCCGTAATGGCAGGCGGTAGGGAACTTGTCCTTGACGAGGTGGTCAACCTCCAGGAACCGACAGTCCTTGGAGCTGGGTTCAAGCGCTCGGTCGAGTTGCGACTTAACGAACCTGCTGGACTCACCGTGGACGAGTGGTGGCGGCGATTTGTCACACCGATGACCGAACTTCTCACTATGGCAATTGGGGTCCCTTGCCCGCCTGTCGACCTGAAGCTCTTCCGGGACGAGAACAAGGAATGGGTGGATGTTCAGCATCCACAGCTTCGGGAGGACAGCGGCGATCTGCTTCACGCGTACCAGGTCTTTCTCGCTCGTGATCGACTCACGCTTGATCACCTAGCGAGATGGCTGGAGGTCGCGGCGGACCTATCCCCGATTCCGGCCCTCGTGACGGAGACGATCAGCGCTCACGAGCGTCCTCTGCCGAGCCAGCTCCTTGAGATGACCATCGCCGCAGAAGGGCTGCATCGTCGACTCCAGCCGAAGGCTCAAGTAATGACCCGCGGCCAAAAGGACAGGGCCAGGAAACAAGCGAAGGAGGCGGTTTCCGAAGAGCTGAAGGAGCGCGTCAGCGAGGCGCTCATGCACATCGATGCGCCCTCCTACATCGAGAGGCTGCGCTACCTCACGAATCTCACTCGCGAAGCGATCCCCCAAGCGGCTGGGCTAATGGTCGCAAGCCAGGAAGAACAGAAGCTTGACACCACAAAAGGTTGGGAGGATCGCATCAAGGCCGTCCGCAACGGCTTCGCTCACCAGGCTCCACGTCGGGACGACGCGCCTGATGACAAGGAATGGCAGGAGCAGGTGATCCTCTTGAGAACGCTCTACTGGGTCCTCGCCGCCGCTTTGCTACTGCAGACCGGAGTGGAGCCTGCAAAACTCAGGGAGCGAATCGAGAACTATGAGCCCTATCGTGCCCTGCTTAGACAGGCTCGCCAGTGGCTTCCCGCAATCTACGTGGTCCAACCCACATGCCCGCCGACTGAGCATCTTGCGGCGAGCAGCACACTTGAGGACTGATCTGCAAAGCAGGAGCCGTGTCACTTCGGCAAGGATCAAGAGCGCTGGCACAGAGAACTCACTCGCACTCTGCCGAAGGCACCGATAGATTGCTGCCCACGATGAGGCGGAGGACGATGATGCCAATCAACTATGAGTGGGTACTCGCGGAGTGGGACCGTTTCCTCAAAATATCTGAACGCGTGAAGACCGACGAGACTAGAGGCGAAAGAAGCAAACAGCCGATCTACCGGTTCGCCGCGACCGAAGAAGACGTGCGACGCCAAGCATCGGTCGTTCGACAGGCAATTCTCGCCGCTTTCCCCTCCGAGCAGTTTAATTTCTCCATGGACCGATCATTCGCGGTACAAGTGAAGGAGCTTCGCGAGCTATTAAACGAGTTGATCCCACTCGTCCAACGCTCCGAAGAGATTGCCGCGAACATCGGTGACGATAATCGTGGTCCGACAATATCCGCAGAGTCCCTTCACCCATGGGTGTGGGACGCCGCCCGTCCGCATTGGGAGAGCGGAAACTACCGGGCAGCTATTCATGCAGCAGCTACCAATGTAAATTCACGGTTAAGAAAGAAGCTGGGGCGTCATGACGTGTCAGAAGGCAAGGCGGTACAGCAGGCCTTCAGCATTGAGGACCCTGAAGTTAACCGCCCTCGACTGCGCCTCGCTTCCAAGGAGGACCCAGACCACTTCAAAAGTGTACAGGTAGGGGCCATTCAATTTGGATGCGGCCTATTTTCGGCAGTACGCAATCCAGTAGCACATCTAGCTGACGACGATCACGACGTTGAGGAGCAAGAAGCGCTGGAATCCATCGCTGCCTTCAGCCTGCTTTCTCGCTGGATTGATCGCGCAACTCTTGAGGTAGCCGACACAGCCAGCTCGGCCACTAACTGACGTTCTCAGCGACACTCTTTTACAGAAATTACCCTTTCCTTGTGTTCGCCCAATGACAGCCGATCTCCGTTCAAAACATGGGAGATCGATGGTTCGAATCCTGCAGGTACAGGTCTCGCACGTAACAAGGAAAAAAGCCCCTGAGCAGCGAAACGCTGGGCAGGGGCTTCCTTGATGTAGCCGGTGTGCGCAGCCAATGGCGGGCCTTGGCGCTGGATACGTGCTCAATTTTATGGACCGGCTTTAAGTCACTCTTCGCCCTCCCTTAGCGCGTCGGAGATCCGCTGCTTGGCCACCTCCTCCTGGCCAACGATGCATTTGGCATAGATCCTGAGTAGGACTTCCACGCTGTGGCCGCGGAGCGGCCATTCCCACTCCGTGGACCATCGAACCGGCGGCGACAAGCTGACCACCGGGCAAGACACGTGGAGAGCCCGTTGCGTTGAAAGGCGCACGGCGGGTTCGGGACGGCGACTCGGGGAAACGGGCCGACACCGACACCGACACCGCGCCCCGAGCCGACCGCACAAGCACACACGGCCTGTCACCGCCATGTGCCAAGATCGTCATGCCGCGTTGCCATTCAGGACAAAGCGGGCTCGACCCAACCGAGAAGTTGGCGGAGGCGCACACTTTCGACCTCGTCGGACGTGGTCGCGAGTGCCGCCTTCAATGTGGTGGCCGCCTTCTCGGCAGCGCCCACGTCCAGAAGCTGTTCGACCGCCCGCCAGCGGAGTTCCGACGAGAGGGTGGGCTGCACGCTCACAGCGCACCAAAGCGAGTTGGCGGCGCCCACCTCGCCTTTGGCTCTCAGGAGTCCGGCCAGCCTGGCGCACTCGTCACCGGAGAGCCCACACACCGCCTCGATCAGTGACATGATCTGCGGAACCGACTCCGGCCCGGCCACCAGAATCCAGGCGTGCACAGCCTTGAGAAGTTCGTCCACCGTCCGCCCGGGGTCGAAGAAGACCTCCCGGCACAGCGCGACGGTGGCCTCCTTCTGCTGGTGTTTCGACAGGACTGGAAGCAGTGCCGCCGTCAGCGTCGTGGAACCCATCGGACGAGCACGAAGCGCCTGAGTGATCTCCTCGCTGGCCTTGGAACCGACGTGAATGAGGAGAATGTCGGCGGCCCAGGTGAAGGTTTCCTCGGTTGCTCCGGCGAAATTCATGGTCCGCCGAGCAAGGACACACGCCGCCGCCGCGAAACCCTCTTCGATCATCTGCTGCGTGAGCATGTGGAGTTTCCCTGGTTCGACACTGTGCTCGTTCAACCAGTGCAGCGCTTCGTCGATAACGGATTCACCCAGCGCGGACAGTAGCACCTCCACAGCCCACGAAGCATCATGCGAAGATGGTTTCTCTGGTCCCCCAAGAATCCGGCGAGCCAACTCGACCGCTGCCTCAGGGTGCCCCAGTTCGAGAAGCTGACGGGCGACGCGGGACCGCTCGTCAATATTCCAATTGATAAAACCGTCAAACACAGCGACGATTTTTTCCGCTCCATCGGCTCCTTCCGTCTCAATCCACGCCTCGACGACTTCCCGGATGTCATCGTCAGTCGCGCTTTTCAGCAGGACTTCACGCGCATGCGGCTCCGCCGCCACAGCGTCACCAGCGTAGAACAACAGCTTGGCGAGTCCAGCGTGCGCCCACTCGTTGTTCCACTTCCGGTCCGCTGCAACCCGAACGATCTCGGGGGCGGCGGATTCACCTTCGACAGCCAGCCAGATGTCTCCTGCGGACTCGAGCAAGGAACCGTTCTGCTCGCCACCTCCCAGAATGAAACGGGCGAGCTCCACCGCCCCCTCGTTCTCACCGAGCTCAATCAGCTCCCACATGGCCTTCACCCGCCACCATGCTTCATCGCCGTCGACCGCACGTCTCAGCAGCTGGATCCTGGCTTCGGTCGCAGGCGCGTCAAGCACGGCAAGATGACGCACGATCCCGATCAACCCCTCGGGGTCGTCCACCCGGTCCGCCAGCTCATGCAGCAGGCGCACTCCACCCGGAAGATCAGCCACCCGTGCGTACGCGGCCGCCGCAGAGGACCGGAACGCAATCGGCAGCCCATGGGTTCGCGAGAGACGCTGCAGAAGCTCCGCCAGTCGTTCGTTGCCTCGGAGCTCGGTCAGTTCGGTGAAGAGTTCGTGATCGGGTCGCGAATACCTGCGCCCACGCGACTCGAACGGCTCGCTCAGCACCCGGTCAATCACGGCCCCTTCCAACTCGGCCCCCATCGGGACTCCAGCCGTGACCAGACGCAGCGCCATGACCCTGTATTGCAGGTTCTCCGCCAGCAGCAACCGCACTACCGTGGACGCGTCATTCCCCTGCTGGCGAACCCAATGGGCGAGGGTGAAGAACACATAGTTCCGCGAGGTCTCAGCCTGAACTCGCTCCATCCACGCGACGAGCCCCGGGAACTCGGCGGAAATCCCGGCCGCCTCCTGTCTGGCCGCTATGAACTCGGCGAACGACCGGTGTAGAAATGACAGCT
This sequence comes from Streptosporangium oxazolinicum, assembly GCF_039537505.1. Lineage (NCBI taxonomy): Bacteria > Bacillati > Actinomycetota > Actinomycetes > Streptosporangiales > Streptosporangiaceae > Streptosporangium > Streptosporangium oxazolinicum. Next base: position 121,482 of record NZ_BAABAQ010000009.1, on the reverse strand, counting down.
CCGTTCCGTCGAACACCAGCACCCCGGTCTCCGCGAGCAGTCGGCCCAGGTCGCCCTCCATCCCGTCGCGTAGCCGCAGCCCCTCTGGCATGTTCGCGCGCAGCCAGCCGACCGCCGAATCCAGTGTCAACGGCTGCCGCCCGGTCTCCACCTGCGCCAGGTGAAGCCGCAGGCGTTCCTGGTTGGCGATAATCCAGTTCATGGTTCCGGCGCAGCCCAACTCCTCCCACCGGACTCGGAGTCGCCCGTGAATGTCCGCCCGGTGCGAGCGCACGTCGGAAAGCTCCTCAAGGAACTTCTCGTAGAGCTCGATCCGTCCTCGGGGCAGTGACCGTCCAGGCTTCCTGGTGTAGAACGTGGCCGCGATCGTGGCGAAAAGCGGAACCTTGATCAGTTCGACGAGTCCCGCGATCTCGACCTCTTCGAGGAACGCCGTCACGGCCTTGGCCGGATCCTTTATCTTCTGCGCCGCGAACCAGCGTTCGGCGAAAGCCCGCTGCTGAGCGCCGTCGAACCCGCTCAGTGTATAGAAACCAACGCTTCGCGCCTGAAACGGTTTCAACTCCTCCTGCGGAAGGGGCCGCGAAGTGATGACCAGCCGATAGGCCGAACCGTGCTCCACCCGGGCCGCCAGAGCGCGTAGCACAACCTCACGGTTCTCGGGCGAGGCGACCTCGTCGAGCCCGTCCACAACCACGAGCCAGCGCGTACCGTGCGTCCGCCCTCCGAAGATCCTCGGATCGATCGGCTCGGTCAGCGCACTCGCCCAGGAGGCGCTGACCAGCGCTTCGGCCCAACTGCGGGCCGCGAGCACGTCAGCGGCGGTGATACGGACCCCGACGACCGGTTCAGCGCACCACGCGACCTCGTCGCCAAGCTCGGAGAGCCACGCCTGGGCGATCTGCCAGATCAGGTGCCTCCCCAGAGTGGTCTTGCCCGTGCCGGGCCCCCCGGTGATGAAGAGGTGATCGTGTTCGCTGAGGACCTGGCGCAGAGACTTCCCAACCGCAGGAGGGGCGGCCCGAGGATGCTTCTCAGCCGATCCGTCGTGAGACCCACGGGTCACCGCGGGCTGCACATCCTGCTCGACATAGACCTCGGACAGCAGAGGGGGAGAAACATCGAGCAGCCGGTATGGGAATCGGTCGGGCGCGTCTCGCTGCCCGATCAGCAGTTCCCGCAACCAGCCTTCGGGCGTGGGCAGGTTATCCCACGAGGCAGCGCCCGCCTGCCAAGGCGGCTGCTTGGTGCGCATGGACTGCCTAGCCCGCTGCCACAGCTCCTGAACCGTACCGGCCTCCTGCCCCAGGGCGTCGGCCATCAAGGCGGTCGTCTGCCAGTCGAGAAGCCTCTCTCGCCGGAAGAACTCGTACACACCGTTCTTCGGCAGCGGAAATCCACGCCGAGCCGAAGCGGACAGGAGAGATCGGGGGTTCGAGAACTCGGCATGCCGCTCGAACCAACAGACCAGCTCCTGGAGCTCCACGTACTTTTCGCGATCGTGCTTGCGCGGCCTGCCTGGCGGCACGGCATCCCTCCCGGGTTTCCCGACAATTTCCTCACACTAGAAGGAAATCCGAGCCATCGGTCACTGTTTTGTTCGTCCCAGCCGTTGTTGTGAGGAGCGACGAATGAAGACCCTGGAAGCCCTAGCCACCGTCCCCGAAGGCGTGCTGTTCATCGGCATCGTCTGTGTCCTCGTCGGGTGGTGGCTGCGGTTCCGCACCAACGTGTATCGAGAGGACTCCCGGACCCGAAGGCTGGAACTGTCCATCCGAGAAACGAAGTCCGAGCACCGGGAGGCCGTGATCCGTGCCTGCTTGGAAACACCAAGCAACCGACTTGTCCAGTGAACCCCATGCAAGGTGATTGAACCCGTCGATCTCAATCGGGGTAGGGGCATGCGACCACCGCCGAGAGCATTCGTGTGTCGGATGGCCAGCGTCACACCGGGGTGTGTGACGATAAGGCCGAGAACCTGTACATCGGGGCTGAGTACGCCACCTCGCTCCCTCGGCTTCCACACCGTCGCCGACACCAATGGAGCCGAAGACTAAAACCACAAACTGAGGTGCCTAGCAGATTCCGAACAGGGATGATTGTCTCCCCTACTGGTGGCGCCCAGTGCCGTACATCCAGAGCGCCTCCGCTGGACGTTCCTCTGCCATCCGCCACAAAATCAAGGTCAGCACAGGATGCCCTCGCCTGGATGCCGCGACGGGCCGGGGTCAGGGTGGGGAGGCGTCGGCGGAGGTGAGGAGGCGGGCGGCGAGGGCTCTGACCTCGCCGCGTAGCTCGGCGGGGGCGATGACGGTGAAGGGCCAGCCGAGTCCGGCGAGCATCTGGGCCATCCCGTCCAGCCGTTCGGCCCTGATCGCCAGCAGCACCCCGCCGGGGGTCTCGGCCAGGGTCGCCGTGGCGGCGGGGATCCGCGCGGCGGCCTCCTCCAGGGTGGTCTCCAGCAGCACCCTGACCTCGTGCCGGTACGGCACCGCCGACAGCGATCCGACCACGTGGGCCACCGGGTCGAAGCCGTCGGGCACCCGGAAGCCCCGCTCGGTGCGCGCGGCGCTCGCCACCCGGTCCACCCGGAAGGTCCTGATCTCCCCGCTGTGGTGGTCGAGCCCGGCGACGTACCAGCGGCCGGAGTGGAAGACGAGGCCGTACGGGTCCAGATCGCGCTCGGAGGCGTCACCGCGCCAGGAACGGTAGGCCAGCCGGACGGTGACCCGGCGCCGGGTGGCGTCGGCGAGGGCGAGCAGCGGTCCCGCCCTCGGGGTGCTCGTTCTCGGCGCCGCGTTCGCGGTGTGGCCCAGCGTCTCCGACACCGCGTCGACGCGCTCGCGCAGCGGGCGCGGGAGCACCCGCTGGATCTTGGCCAGCGCGCTCTCGGTCGCGGCCTCCCCCACCGCCAGCCCGGTCCGCCGCCCGGCCAGCAACCCCAGCACCACGGCGGTGGCCTCGTCGTCGGTGAGCATGAGCGGCGGGAGCTTGTAGCCGGGCAGCAGCCGGTATCCGCCGTGGCGGCCCCGCTCGGCCTGGACCGGCACCCCGAGCTCCGACAGCCGCACCGCGTAGCGGCGGACCGTGCGCTCGTCCACCTCCAGCCTCGCGGCGAGGTCGGGACCGGTCAGGCCGGGGACGGCCTGCAGCAACTCCAGCAGCGCGAGCACCCGGGCGGCGGTCATCGGAATTCCCCTCAAAAATCAGGACCGATACTGTCCGGATTCGATTCTAGGGTGAAACCAGGCGAACAGAGGAGACAAAAATGAGCACATACGTTCTGGTCCCTGGTTTCTGGCTCGGCGCGTGGGCCTGGGAGAGGGTCACCGGGCCGCTGCGCGAGGCCGGGCACGACGTCCACCCGGTCACGCTCACCGGCCTCGGCGACAGGGTCCACCTGGCGGGCCCCGAGGTCGACCTGGAGACTCACATCCAGGACATCGTGCACACCGTCGTCTTCGCGGACCTGACCGAGGTGATCCTCGTCGCCCACAGCGGCGCCGGCGCCCCGGTCACCGGCGCGGCCGACCGGATCCCCGAGCGCGTCGCCCGGATCGTCTACGTCGACAGCGGCCCCCCGGCCGACGGCATGACCCAGCTGGACCTCACCGAGCCCGAGTGGCGGGCGGTCGTCGAGACGCGGGTCGCCGAGGAGGGCGGCGGGGTGGGCTACCCGCTCCCGTCCTGGGAGGAGCAGGAGCGGGCCGGGGCCAGCCTGGAGGGACTGGGCGAGGCCGAGCGCGAGTGGCTCGCCTCCCGCGCGACCCCGCAGCCGTACGGGACGATGACCCGGCCGCTGGTGCTCAAGGGTGGCGTGGACGCGCTGCCCAAGACGCTCGTCGCGTGCTCGTTCCCGCTGGAGCAGGTGCACGCCCTGATCGCCTCCGGCCACCCCTTCTTCGCGGCGCTCGCCGGGCCCGAGTGGAGCTTCGCCTCGGTGCCGACCGGACACTGGCCGATGTTCTCCAAGCCGGAGGAGACGGCCGCCGCACTGGCCGCGCTGGCGGGCTGAGGGGACGGGCTTCGCGGGCCCCCGGACACCGGGGGCCCGCGAAGCCCTGAAGGGCCGGGAAAGCGGGCACCGGTAGGACATTTGTCACGGGTGGGCCTGGATCGATGGATCTGCCGGGGGTGACCCGCCTCTCCGTAGCGTCGTCCGCATGACAGACGACGCGAACGACGCGGTGTCCCTCAGGGGCGTGACCAAGCGTTTCGGGGCGGTACGCGCCGTGGACGACCTCAGCCTCGACATCCCCGCCGGGCAGACCGTCGCCCTGCTCGGTCCCAACGGCGCGGGAAAATCGACCACGATCGGGCTGCTGCTCGGGCTGCTGGCCCCCGACTCCGGGACGGTGCGCGTCCTCGGGGGCACCCCCGAGGCCGCGATCCGGAGCGGGCGGCTGGCGGCGATGCCCCAGGAGGGCGGCCTCGTTCCCCGGACCACGGTCCGCGAGCTGATCGGTTTCGTCTCCGGGACCTACCGGGCGCCGCTCCCCCTGGAGGAGGTGCTGGCGAGCGCCGGGCTGGAGGGGCTCGCCGGTCGCAGGATGGAACGGCTGTCGGGCGGCCAGGCGCAGCGGGTCCGCTTCGCGCTCGCGCTGGCCGGAGACCCCGAGCTGATGCTGCTGGACGAGCCGACCTCGGCGCTGGACGTGCGGGCCAGGCGGGAGTTCTGGGAGAGCATGCGCGCCTTCGCCGCGCGCGGCAGGACGATCCTGTTCTCCACCCACTACCTGGAGGAGGCCGACGAGTACGCCGACCGGGTGGTGGTGATCGACAGGGGCCGGATCGCGGCCGACGGCACCAGCAGGGAGATCAAGCGCCTGGTCGCGCTGTCCACGGTCAGCGTCACCGCTACCGGGGACACCGCCCCGCTGGAACGCCTGCCCGGCGTCGTCTCGGTCGAGATCCGGGGCGAGCGGGCCCACCTGCGTACCCGCGACGCCGACGCCACCGTCGTGGCGCTGGCGGCGGCGGGAGCCGTACGAGACCTCGAAGTCGTCCCCACCGCGCTCGAGGACGCCTTCCTTTCTCTGACAGGGCAGGCGGGGCGGGCAGCGGGTCTGACGGAGGTGGACGCCTGATGCTCGGCTACATCCGCCTGGAGGTCACCAGGATCCGCCGCGACCCGGGATATGTGATCATGGGTTTCGCGATGCCCGTGACGATGTACCTCATCTTCACCAACCTCGGCGTGGCGGGCGACGACCGCGTCTGGGCCGCCCTCTACGTGATGGTCAACATGGCCGCCTTCGGCGCGATCGGCTCGGCCTTCAACAACGGCAGCGGCATCGCCGAGGACAGGACGGCGGGCTGGCTGCGGCAGCTGCGGATCACTCCCCTCGCCCCGGTACGGGTGGTCGCGGGCAAGGCGGCGACCGGCGTGCTCGTGGTGCTGCCCGTGATCGCCGGGGTGTGCCTGTCGGCGGCGCTGCTCAACGGGGTACGGCTGGAGGCCTGGCAGTGGATCTCGATCGTGCTCCTGCTCTGGGTAGGCTCCCTGCCCTTCACCCTGCTCGGCCTGGCCTTCGGCTACCTTTTCAGCGGCCAGACCGCCGCCGTGCTCAACATCGCGGCCAACATGACGATGGCGATCGTCGGAGGGCTGTGGCTGCCCACGGAGGGCTTCCCCTCCTGGTTGCGGGCCGTCGCGGAGTGGACGCCGAGCTTCGGCTACGCCGACCTGTCGCGGAAGGTCGCCTTCGGCGAGGTCCCCGAGGTGGGCACGGCGCTGACGCTGACCGGCTGGCTGGTCGCCTTCGGGCTCCTGGCGGTGTACGGCTACCGCCGGGCCGGGCGCGTGAGGTGAGCCGCGTGATAGGAGTGGCCGGGTGAGCGTGAAGGCGGAGGAACCCCGGGACGCGCCGCGGGCACCGGAGGCGGCGGGCCGGAAAGAACGGCGGAAGGATCCCGGGGGAGCCTGGAGGAGAGAGCCGGGAGAGCTCGCCTTCTACCCGTGGCTGCTGATCGCCTACCCCCCGATCAGCGACCTCGCGGCGGGGGAGGTTCGGCCGGTGCTGCCGGCCGCGCTGGGCGTCGCCACCTTCGCGGTCCTGTACGTGCTGTGCATCCGGCTGTCCTTCCGCGACCGGCGCCGGGCGGCGGCCGTGGCGCTGGCCGGGCTGCTGGCGGCGGCCTTCCTGTTGCTGGCGGGACCCGCGCACAACTGGTTCTATCTCGCGCCGCTGATGACCATCGCCTGCGGGGTCGTGCTGCGCGGCAGGTCCGTCTACCTCCTCCTCACGGTGCTGACGCTCGCGCTGGTCGCGGTGATGTGGTACGCCGGGGCGAGCTGGGCGAACATCTCCCTGGCCACCTGGGGAACGGCCGCCGGTGGCCTGGTGGTCAGCATCGTCCTCAAGCTGTTCTCCGTGATCGCCGAACTCCAGGAGACCCGCGAGGAGCTGGCCCGCGTCGCGGTGGCCGAGGAGCGGCTGCGCTTCTCCCGCGACCTGCACGACCTGCTCGGGCACACCCTGTCGGTGATGGTGGTCAAGGCGGAGGCCGTACGGCGGCTCGCCCCCCGCGATGCCGAGGCGGCGGCGCGGCAGGCGGCCGACATCGAGGCCGTCGGCAGGGAGGCGCTGACCGAGGTGAGGGCCGCGGTCACCGGCTACCGGGGCCGGGGGCTGGCCGCCGAGCTGGCCTCGGCGCGCACGGCCCTGGCCGACGCGGGCATCGCCGTCACCGTCACCGTCACCGGGGAGCGGCCGGCACCGGAGGCCGACGCCCTGCTGGGCTGGGCCGTGCGGGAGGGGGTGACCAACGTGGTCCGCCACAGCGCCGCCGGCGCCTGCGAGATCGTCCTGGAGGGTACGACGCTGGAGATCCGAGACGACGGGCGGGGGCGCGACGGGAGCCCCCTGGGCAACGGCCTGCGCGGCCTGACCGAGCGGGCCGTCGCACTCGGCGGGACGCTGGAGACCCACGACCGCGACGGCTTCCTGCTGAGGGTGACCCTTCCATGATCAGAGTGCTGCTGGCGGAGGACCAGGGCATGATGCGCAGCGCGCTCGCCCTGCTCCTCGACCTGGAGGACGACATCGAGGTCGTCGCCACGGTCACCAGGGGCGACGAGGTCGTGCCGGTCGCGCTCACCGCGCGCCCCGACGTCGCCCTGCTGGACATCGAGATGCCGGGGGCCAGCGGCCTGGAGGCCGCGGCCGGGCTGCGGGACGGGCTGCCGGGCTGCCGGGTGCTGATCCTGACCACGTTCGGCAGGCCCGGCTACCTGCGGCGGGCGATGGAGGCGGGCGCCGCGGGGTTCCTGGTCAAGGACGGTCCCGTCGAGGAGCTCGCCGCGGCGATCCGCCGGGTCCTGGCGGGCGAGAAGGTGATCGACCCGGCGCTGGCCGCCGCCGCGCTGAGCACCGGTGCCAGCCCGCTGACCGATCGCGAGCGGGACGTGCTGGCCGCGGCGGCCGACGGCGCGACGATCTCCGACATCTCACGGCGGCTGCACCTGTCGGAGAGCACGGTGCGCAACTACCTGTCCGCCGCGATCGGCAAGACCGGCACCCGCAACCGCATCGAGGCCGCCCACACCGCCCGGCACAACGGCTGGCTCTGAACCACCGGGTCCCCGTACCCCCGTGGGAACCCGGCGCACCCCCTCGCGGGACGACCGCCCGCGAGAAGGAGCCCGCCACGGCACGGTCAGGGAATGAGAAGGGGAACGGGCTCGGTCTCCTCCTCGGTGAGCCAGTCGCGCATCATCGCGTAGGTCTTCTCCGCGATCAGCTTCTGGCCCGCGGCGTTGGGGTGGAAGAAGTCCCACTTGCTCAGGTGGCCGGTCGTGAACCGCTGCCTGAACACCTCGTTGCCGTCGAACCGGCAGGCGGGGCCGTACGCCGCGCAGACCCTGGCGAGCGCGGCGTTGTAGTCGGCCACCCTGGCGCGCACCCGGTCGCGGCGCGCCCGGTCGGTCGCCGAGGTCGAGGTGGGCCGCGCCAGCATGGTGGGGCAGATCCGGCCCACCGCCCAGAACCCGCGCGCCACCGGGTCCTTCCTGCCGATCTGCCACAGCCGCTTGACGTCGGGGATGCTCGCCACGAACACCCGGCCGCCGGGCCGCCCGGCCCGGAACAGCGCCAGGGCCTCGGCCACCCGCCGCTCGTAGACGGCCACGGGGGTCATCAGCCGCTCCTCGGACACGCAGGCGTCCTGGGCGCCGATCAGCACCGTCACGTAGTCGGCACGCCGACCGACCGCCCGGGTCACCTGCCCGGCGAGGTCGGCGCTGGTGGAGCCGGGAATGGCGAGGTTCACGTTGTTCCCCGCGACGGCCGCGTCCGCGGCCCGCAGCCTCACGTACTGGCTCCGGACGCTCTGGTGGTCACCGGTGGACCAGGAGCGCGAGGTGCAGGGGAGATACCAGCCGCAGGCGTTGAACCCCGCGCTGATGGAGTCACCGAGCGCGGCCATGATCACCGGCCGCCAGGGTTCCGCCGTCCGGGTGGCTCCGGCCGGGGTCGCCCAGGCGGTCGTGAGGGCGGTCAGCCCTGTGAGTGCTGTCACAGTCGTGCGAAGCATGACACCTCCGCTGAGAGATCGCGTCTGCTTCGGATGTATCACCGCAGGCCAGGACGGTAGAGTCCATTGACCGAGTGCCTTGGTTTTCTTGACACCGCGTGGCGGGTGTGCTGACGGGAGAACCACCGTCGAACACGTTCAGTTTCCCGCATAGAGTGGCGGGGGTGAGTGTAGCGCTCGGATCAACCCGTCCTCTCGTGGTGACGACCACCCCCGTCGACGACCCCGGGGACCTGTTCGCACGACTGCCGGAGACCGCCCCCTACGCCTGGGTCAGGCACGGGGAGGGTCTCGTCGCCTGGGGTGAGGCCGTCCGCCTGGCCGTGCCGCCCGGCCCCCGGCGTTTCGACTGGGCCCGCGACCGGCTGTCGGACCTCTTCGGCGAGGCGCACGTCGACGACGACGTGACGGCGCCCGGCTCGGGTCCCGTCGCCTTCGGCTCGTTCACCTTCGACCCGGAGGCGCGCGGCTCGGTCCTCGTCGTCCCCCAGACCATCCTCGCCCGCCGCGACGGCCGCGCCTGGCTGACCACCGTCGGCGAGCGGCGGCTCGACACGGTCCCCCCGCTCCGCGCCCCGGGCAGGATCCGCTACGGCGACGGCAGCCTCACCGCGCCCGAGTGGGAGCACGCCGTGGCCAGGGCCGTCCGGCGGATCAGGTCGGGCCGGCTGGAGAAGACCGTGCTGGCCCGCGACCTGACCGCCGTCGCGGAGCGGCCGATCGACGTCCGGCTGCTGCTCACCCGCCTGGCCGGCCGCTACCCGGAGTGCTACACCTTCTCCTGCGCGGGGCTGGTCGGTGCCACGCCCGAGCTGCTGGTCCGGCGCACCGGGGAGACCATCGAGTCCCTGGTGCTGGCCGGCACGACCCCGAGGGGCGCCGACCAGGCCGACGACGTGGCGCGCGGCACGGCCCTGTTCACCTCGGAGAAGAACCGCCACGAGCACGCCTGCGCGGTCGCCTCGGTGCGCGAGGCGCTCGACCCGCTCTGCGCCGAGCTGAAGATCCCCGAGGAGCCCGAGCTCCTGGTGCTCTCCAACGTCCAGCACCTGGCCAGCCCGGTGAGCGGGCGGCTGTCGGACGGGGCCTCGGTCCTGGACGTGGTGGCGGCCATGCACCCGACCGCCGCCGTCGGCGGCACCCCGACCGAGGCGGCGCTCGACGTCATCCGCGAGCTGGAGGGCATGGACCGCGCCGGGTACGCCGGGCCGGTGGGCTGGATCGACGCGCGGGGTGACGGAGAGTGGGGCATCGCGCTGCGCTGCGCCCAGATCGAGGGTTCCACGGCCCGGCTGTTCGCCGGCTGCGGCATCATGGGCGACTCCGATCCCGCCTCCGAGCTCGCCGAGGCCGAGGCCAAGCTCCGCGTGATGCGGTACGCCCTGGAGGGCTGACACCGGTCACTCCTCGCGGGCGTTCCCGCACCGGAAGGGCCGGTCACCCCTCCCGGCCGGTTCCCCTCGCCGGACCTGGTGATCGTCGTGGTGGTGGACACGACGATCGTGCGGGTCCTGCTGCCGGTCAGGGGGCCCGGTGGGCGCCACCCCCCGCCGGCTCGCCCCTGATCCGCCTCTGGGAGAGGTCGGGTGGTCACGGCGGGTGACCCTCCGGGTGTCACGGCCGGGCGATTCCCGCCCGGTCTGGTCGCCGCCCCGCGAATAGGCGTACCCTCACAAGTGCAATACATCGGACATTTCCGGCAAGAAAACGATATTTTCTCCAGCTCGGCGTCCTCTCGTCGCCGTACGGCCGGTCAACTCGTCAGGGAGAGGGAAACATGGCGCTACTGACCACCGCCCGCCTCACGGTACGTGACTGGAGTCCCGACGACGCCGCTGAGGCCCTTGACATCTACGGCGTCCCAGAGGTCACCCGGTGGCTGTCCCCGGCGATGACGCAACTCGACGGCGAGCAGGCGATGCGGGCCACGCTGGAATCGTGGGTCCACAGCCGCGGCACCCTGACACCCCCGCTGGGCCGGTGGGCGATCGTCCGCAACTCCGACCAGCGGATCGTCGGCGGCCTCTCCCTGCGGTACCTGCCGCCCGACGAGGAGGACATCGAGATCGGCTGGCAGCTCTCCCCCGACGCCTGGGGAAAGGGCTACGCCACCGAGGCCGGCCGGGCCCTCGCCGCGTGGGCGTTCTCCATCGGCGCCCACGAGCTCGTCGCGGTCGTCCGGGTGAACAACGACCGCGGCGCGGGAACGGCCAAACGGATCGGCATGCAGTGGGTCGGGGAGACGGACAAGTACTACGAGACGCGCCTCAACGTCTACCGTCTCTGGCCCAGCGACCTCACCCCCGCCGACAAGGACCCGCTCCGGCCCTGACGGGAGGCCGGCCCGCACGTCCGTCCCGGCTCCGGGAGCCGGGACGACGGCGGGCCCGCACCACCGGCCGCTTCCGGCCGTGACGGACGGGTGGCGACGAGGTCTAGGGGAACCCCTCGCCGGTGTCGCCGCTGTCTCCGGTCTCCCCGGTGTTCTCGTTGCCCCCGGGTGGGGTGCCGCCGGTCGTGACGATGTCGTCGATCGTGGTCGTGGTGGTCCCGTCGATCGTGCCGTCGGCCGTCGTGATGTCGTCGATCTCGATCTCGGTCTCGGTCTCGGTGAAGCCGCATGCCTCCTTGAGCGTCTGCCGCGCCGTGAGGGAGCGCCTGTTGTCGACGCGCGCCGCGTAACCGTCGAGGCTGAACGGGTTCTCCTGGCTGAACGGGTGGTGGACGGCCACGGAGGCGACCCGGTCGTAGAGCGGCTGGAGTTCACCCCGGAAGTAGGCGTCGGCCAGCTCCTGCTCGGTCACCCCCGCGTACTCCATGAGCGCGGTGATCGCCATGTGCTGCGGGCCGTACTGGTCCTTGTCCCGGACGAGTTCCCCGCCCTCCAGGAGCAGCTGGGTGAAGTGCTCGGTGAGGCCCTCGTTGAACCAGAAGCCGAAGACGTCCAGCACCGCCGGGTGGGAGAGCTTGTGGACCGTCTCGTGGTATTCGGTACCGCTGCCGGTGCAATCCTCCCGGACGTAGATCTCCTCCTTGACCTGGAGTCCGTTCGTGGTCTCCGACTGGGCGAACCTGTCGTTCGTGCGCGCGTCGTCGATCTCCTTCTGGTCGTTCGGCATCCTGTCGAGCACGAGGACCGCGCCCAGCTGGTCCTGGGTGACGTAATGGATGTGCTCGTCGCGGAGCCAGTCGGGCCGCTCGGGCAGTGTCACGTAGCGCGCGAACTCGGTGCTGCCGGCGAAAAGATCCATGATCTGTTTCGCGTTCAGCCTCGGCGCCCGCCCCTTCCCGGACTCCGGCACGATCTGCTGCAGCGCCTCGGTGACCTGCGGCGGCACCTCGATGGCCTGAAACGGGTCCTCCTCGGGCGCGTCCACTCCCTCGGACACGTCCACTCCCTCGGGCGCGTCCGGTTGCTCCTCGGACTCGTCCGTCTGCTGCGACTCGAACAGGGCGCCGACGATCAGGTCGGGGACGATCACCAACTCCTGGCCTCCCACCTCGATGATCAAGCTGAACGGGGAGAGCTGCGTGGCTTCCACCCTCCGGTTCACGAGCCCGATCTTCCGGTAGGTCCCCCGCGGGACGGTGACGAGCTTCGCACTCCTGACCCGGCCCTGGTCCACCGCGCTCTTGGGGACCGCGGACAGTGGAGTGGAGAGCTCCACCTCCGTCAACTCCTGAAGCGGTTCGAAGACCTTCGTCCAGAACGTCCTGAGCCCCTCGTCGGACGCGGCTTCGGCGTCGTCTATCACCTGCAGCGTTCTCTGGTACGTCCGCTCGACGAAGGCGTCCCGGCCGATGAAGTACTCTCCGCCGTCTATGTAGACGCAGGCGACCATCGGCATGCCCTTCGCGTCGCGAACGGGCACCGGCCGGCCGATCGTGTACAGGAATTGGTTGATATATCTGAACGGCTCCCCCTGGACGTCACCGATGTCGCCGTCCTGCCTCTTCTCGTAGACGGGTGTGCTGGCCTGGTCCAAGACTTTGAACTTCGGGTGCGGCACCAGCCCGACCTTCGACGCGGGAACACCGGGAGGCGATCCGAGATCGAAGTCGAAGTTCATGGAGAAACCGGGGTCCGTCAGGAACCCCCGCTTGCTCAGGGTCAGCTCATCGGTTTCCTCGGTGTCCTGCCGCTCTTCGGACACGGTCCGCTCCGGCCGGATTCCCTGCGGAGACCCCCGGAGATCCCCCCGGCTCAGCGCGTCCAGGTCGTCCAGGATCCTCTGCATCTCCGAGTCGGTCGACTCGACCGCCGTCTCGTCGTCGATGGTGGTCGTGCCCGACAGCGCGCTCAGGTCGCGCATCATCTTGTCCCAGTCGACCTCTCCGCTCTCGTCGCCGGTCTTCTCCGGGGGCGGGGCGGATTCCTCCTCCGAGGACGAATCCTTGCCGGAGGAGTCCACGTCAAGGTCGGTGACGCCGACGGCCTTCTTTCCTCGTAACGATCTTCTGTTATTGCTTCTGCTGCTCATCGTGCCTCCTCCTGTGTGGCCGACCTCGTCGTGCTCCCGGCGTCCGGGCGGAAGGTGGTGGCCCTCCGCCCGGAGCCCCGGCGCGGGGCGGGGCGGGGCGGTCGTCGGACTGGTCGCCGGGCCGGTCAGCGGACGGCGGCCTGGTACATCAGCACCAGGGTGACGTTCTTCAGGGCGCTCCGGTCGCCCTCGACGGTGAAGGCCCAATCGGACGGGCCGCCGCCGTTGAGACTCAGGCCCGGGGTGTTCAGCGGAACGCCGTCGGCGAGCGGGAGCCGCCGCCCGGTCTCCAGCACCAGCCGCGCCGTGCCTGTCGGGGTCGCGGCGGCGTACTCGTACTTCGGGTACAGGCCGGTGATCCTGCGGCTGCTCATCCCGGGGAACAGCTCGGGGGAGAGCGGCAGCACCAGGCGGTCGCCGCCGTCGAGGAACGCCGCCCACTCCTTCGGGAAGTCGCGGGCCACGTCGACCAGGTGGGCCGCCGGGTAGGGGCGCAGCATGCCCTTGACCGACTCGGTGAACACGTCGCCGCCGTGCTCGGCGGTGTAGCGCACGGTGAGCACCACGTCGGTCAGGGCGCCGGCCCCGGCGAGGCCCCGCAGGCCGCCGCCGAGTTCCAGCCGCCAGGTGGACACCGCGCCGGTGCCCTCGAACGGCAGGTAACGCTCGTCGTCGTAGCGCAGCTCGAACAGGCCGTTGTTCTCCTGCGGGTACTCGGCCTGGGACAGCGCGACCCGCTGGCCGGGACGCCAGTCGCCGCGCAGGGTGACGGGGGCGTCGCCCTGCGGGTCGAGCAGGTACTTGACCGCCTTCGGGTCGGCCTCCAGCACGGTCTTGCTGTTCAGCTGGGTCAGCGTCGCGTTCAGCCCGAGCTGCTCGCCCGCGGCGTCGGCGAAGGTGACCGACACGGTGCGGATCTGGCGCAGGAAGTGACCGGGGAAGTCCCGGCCGAACAGGTCCTCGCCCAGGGCGAACTCGCACCGGCCGCCGGAGCGCAGCCGCAGCAGCGCCACCGGGTCCAGCTCCAGCAGGGACACCTTCTTGGTGATCTCCATGCCGCGGGCGTTGCCGGTGGCGTAGGCCTGGCCGAGCCGTTCCAGGTCCATGCCGAGGCTCTCGGCCGCCTGCAGGCCGCTGCGCCGGCTCTCCCAGTACGCCGGCCGGATCAGCTCGGGCTCGCCGTCGCGGACGCCGCGCTCGAACCGGTACGCCGCCTCGGCCGCCCGCGCCGCCTCGTAGGCCATCTCGTAGGCCTGGAAGCACAGGCCGGACAGCCGCGCCGACAACCACCCGTACAGCTCGGCGCCGGTGAACTTGTCCCGCATGAACGCCGCCGTCGACGCGTTGTGCGCGATCTCCTGCTCCAGGATCCCCAGCTCCTGCCGGGCGGCCTCCAGCCGGTGCCCCGCGGCGGTGATCTGGTACCCGATCTGGAGCACGTCGCTGTCGGCGATGGCCAGCTGCAGCCTCCAGTCCTCGACGGACCGCTCGTGCTGGGCGCGCACGCCCAGCGCCTCGCCGGTCATGCTGAGGCCCTCGGCGGCGGACTCCGACACCTCGCCGGCCTTGTCCAGGCCCCGGCCGACCTGCTCGCCGCCCCACTCGGTGCCCAGGATGAACGGGCCGACCTTGACCTGCGGCGCCGGGTAGGCGAACGCCGCGCCGGTCTTGAGGAGGGCGGCGACGACGTGCAGGGACGCGCCGATGGACATCATGGCGAGCTGGCCGTGCTCCAGCGACGACAACCCGTTGTCGATGAGGTCGCCGTAGTGGTCGGAGCGCCCCTTCGCCGAGGACAGGCTCTCCTGCAGCTCGGCCAGGTCCTCCTCGGCGATCCGCACCTGCGCCCGCCGGACGGCGAGCGTCAGGCCGAGGACCGTCCCCTCCTGCCTGACCTGGAGCAGGCTCAGCTCCTCGGCGTCGCGCCGCTCCAGCACGCCCAGCAGGTCGGCGCCGAACTGACGGACCCGGTCGGCCAGCTCCTGGGCGCGGCGCAGGGCCACCGGGAACCGCTGCGGCGGGACCGGCACGGCCGTCGCGGCGGCGGCGGCCTCGCCGAGCGGGGTGCCCGCGGCGGCGGCGCGCACCAGCAGCATCGGGTCCAGCGGCGGCTCGAACAGCGGCAACGGCTGGCTGACGCCCAGGATGTTCAGCGACTCGCGGATCTTGCGCAGCCGGTCGACGACCCGCTGCCAGTACTCGGCGAACACGCTGTTGTCCGGGATGTGGAAGTAGGAGGCGGCCACGCCCGCGTGCGCCTGGCCCGCCCGCTCCAGCAGGGAGCCGCCGCCGGTCAGGTAGCCGAGCAGGTCGAGGTCGCCCGGCTCCTTCTCCAGCTCCTCCTCCAGCTCGGTGAAGGTCCGCGTCTCCGGCGGCAGCGCGGTGCCCAGCCGCTCCGGGGCCTCGCCGAGCAGGTCGAAGGCGAGGATGTACAGCATCCGCGCCTCGTCGACGCTCTCCGGCGTGTACTGCCGGAACAGCATGTCGCCCCAGTCGAGCAGGTTGTCGACGTAGCCCATCACCACGGCGCGGCGATAGGCGACCGGGCGCAGCCGGGCGATGGCGTGCGGGTCGAAGGGGTCCTCCCGGTAGGCCCGCAGCAGGTCGGCCCGGCCGCCCAGGGCGCGGAGCTGCTTCTCCAGGTCGGCGAGGACGGCGGTGCGCTCCCCCAGCGCGGCCACGGCGGCGGCCTGCCCGGAGGTCAGCCCCGCGGTGCCCGCCAGCGTGGTGACGGCGTCGGCGACGGCCCGGTGGGTGTCCTCGTCGGTGACGGCGAGCACGTCGCTCTCGCGGGGCCGGCCGTCGCCGGTGTCGGCGGCGGCCAGCCGGCGCAGCGCGGCCAGTACGCCCGCCAGCCCGGCCTCCTCGACCGTCGTGACGGTGACGCCGAGCTCGCGCAGCACCTCCAGGTCGCGCGCGCAGCCGTCGGCGAGCGCCCGCAGGTCGGCGCCGAGGAACGGCAGGAACCGCCAGTGCCCGTGCGGGTTCGTCGGGTCGAAGACGTACTCGTACCACCGCTTGGCGTCCTCGAAGCGCTGCGCCTCGTTGAGCGCCTGCGCGATGAGCAGCGGCGCGTGGAAGAAGATCTCCCAGTAGTAGACGCCGTTGGCGCTCTGGAAGTCCAGGTGCGCGCCGGTCGGCAGCCGCCCCTCGTCCACCCTGTCCTCCCGGACCCGGACCGCCGTGGCGGCCTCGGAGTCGACGGTGACCGTCACCTCGTCGGTCTCCTGGGTGGCGGTGTCCAGCAGCGCGGCCACCCCGCCCGACAGCAGCCGCTGGTTGAGCACGGCGGCGGTGCCGGTGGTCAGCCGGATGATCTCGAAGGGCAGGGAGACGCGCTCGTACGGGCGGGGCACGGCCGCGACCCTGGGGCGGCGCGCGTAGAAGCCGCCGGCGAACAGGAACAGGCCCTCGTCGGAGTCCATCGCGGCGTCGAACGGGGTGGGCGACTCGCGGGGCAGCCCGCCCCAGGCCCCGGCGACCGGCAGGTACTCCCCGGCCGCGCCGGGCCCGCCGCCGGTCGCGCCGCGGGCGTAGGTCGCGCCGGAGAACAGGTAGACCGTGTCGCCTCGGGTGAAGGCGGTGTCGATCTCCTTGGCCAGCGGCTTGGGGTAGCCCTCGTCGACGAGGCGGCCCGGCAGGCCGTCGCCGGCCAGGGTGTAGCGGACGTACTCGGTGCCGCTGGTCAGGTACAGCTTGCCGTCGCCGGTGTAGGCCGCGCCGACCTTGCCGGTCGAGGCCAGCGCGGTGGTCGCGCCGATCCTGTGCTGGGTGGTGGTCCCGTTGGAAGTGATCTTCCGGTAGAAGCCGCTGCCGGTGCCGCCGACGGTGCCGTTGTCGCCGTTGTCGAAGAAGTAGGTGACGTCGTCGCGCCACGCCGCGGCGTTGACCCGGGTCTGCGGCAGGCCCGTCCGGTTGCCGGCGAGGGGAAGCGGATACCTGTTCTGCCCCTGCGGCTCGTCGAGGACGAACCGGCGCCGCCGCTGCCCGCCGCTCCCGTGCCCCCTCCCGTTCCCGTCCGGGTCGGTCCTCCAGACGAAGCGGGCGTAGGAGTTCCCGGCGAGGGCGAAGGCGAAGCGGTCGTTGACCAGCACCGCGTCCAGCGGACTGAGGTTGCCCGGCATGTCCTCGAAGACCCGCAGGTCCTCCAGCCGGTGGTCGGCCGGGGCCTCCGGAGGGTTCCTGGCCGCCCCGGCGGCGATGTCCTCGGACGTCATGTAGCGCCCCAGACCGTAGGAGAGGAAGTACTCGACGCCGTCGGGGGCGGTGAACGCGACGTCCACCTTCGTCCACGGCGGGAGGTTCTCGCCGCCGGTCCTGATGTTCTTCGGATAGCCCTCGTCGATGACCTGGAACGGGACGCCGGTGAAGCGGACGTAGCGCTGGCCGAAGAAGACGAAGGTGTGCTGACCACGGGTGAGCACCGTGTCGACCTTGTCGGCCCTGGGCAGGACCGTGGGGACCAGGCCCCACCGGGAGGCGGTGGACAGCCGCCCGCTCAGCGCTCCCGCGGGCGTCCCCGCCGGGGCCCCGTCCGGGACCTTGCCCGGCACCGACTCCGCGTACTGCCCGGCGGTGCCGTCGAAGAAGTAGCGGGCGCCGCCGGGCAGCTCGACCGCGGCGTCCACCCGCTCCCACGCCGGCAGCCCGTCGCCGTTGCCGGCCAGCGGCAGCAGGGTGGCCGAGTCGTCCGGGCCCACGTCGGCCGGGCGGCACAGGAAGCTGCCGCCCTTGACGTCCACGCTGAACCAGGAACCGGACTCGGCCGCGACCGGGGTGTCGAACCGGACGACGTCGGCCGGGTTCACCGGGTCGACGAAGATCTTGGCGACCCGCTCGGCCGCCGCGGCGAGGGCCTGGGCGACCTTGTCGTCGGTCTCGCCGGCGACCCACATCCCGGCCAGCACCTCCAGGACTGAGCCGTGGAAGATCCCGAAGGGCAGGTCGGAGAAGCCCGGGATGTCGGCCAGGGCCCGCTCGGTCAGGTCCTCGGCGACGAGCTCGGGGCTGAGCGAGAACATCAGGCCGAGGCGCCGCACGGTCGGGCCCTGCGGCTTGCCGTCCTTGTCCGGCGGGTTCGGCGTGGTCACCGTGTGGGCGCAGGCGACCACGACGGAGGTGCGATCCTCGCCTGCGGCCACCGGCTGGATGAACAGGGTGACGCCGTCGATCGTGCCTCTGCGCGGGGCGCCCACGCCGAGCGTCTGCGCCGTCACCCACTCCTTGTTCAGGTTCTGGAACGAGTAGAGGATCTTGATCTGCCGGGTCGGCGGCCTGCCGTTGACCTGCTGCCCGCCACCCTTGGGCTCGGCCACCACGGTGGTCGTCGCCCCGTCGTCGGCGACCGGTTCCACGACCGCCCAGAAGACGAACATCCGGCCGAACGCGTGCACCGGGTGCACCTCGTCGGCGTCGATCTGCAGGCCGACCTTCTGCCACGGCTCCCAGGACGCCGACAGCCGGTCCCGGCTGGTGAACTCCGCCCGGCGGTGGTAGTAGCGCCGCGGGTCGGTCTTGGTGCGCCCGAACAGCGCCAGCCGGTACGGGCCGTCGGCCGCCCGGTCCTTGGTGTAGACGTACCCGCCGGCGATGGTGAGCCGGGAGACCTCGGTGTACTCGTCGAGGTAGCGCTTGTATGCCTGCTCCACCGCCACGGGGGTGATCTCGTTCTGCAGCAGGTCGCCCTCCAGCGCGAGGAAGGCGGGGGTACGGTCGGCGCGCAGCTCCGGCCGGATGTAGTTCTCCGGGTAGAGGAAGACCTTGCGGTTGGCCTCCCACAGCCGGTAGCCGCGCATCCACCGCCACCACTCGCGGATCCGGCGGCGGGCGTCCTCGGCGGACTCGACGACGCCCCCGGACCCGCCGGACCCGTTCAGGGCGACCACGCCGGACCCGGTCGACGCGGCCCCGTTGGGCGCGGAGGACTCCAGGTTGAGCAGGTAGCGGTGCACGTAGAGCTGGACGGCGGCGATGGCCTCCCTGACCCGGGAGGTGTTGCCCCGGGCGCCCATCTCGACGTCGATCAGGAACCGGTCGAACAGGTCCCTGGGGGTGCGCAGCCCGTCGCCGGGGCTTCGGGCGAGCACGGCCGCGACCAGCGCGTCGCGCCGCAGCACGTTGAGCTCGTCGTGCAGGGTGCGCCGCAGCGCGGGCCGGACGGCCGGGTCGTCGCGGCGGATCAGCAGCTCCTGCAGCGCCTCGGCGGCGGCGTCCAGCGCGGTGCCGTCGCCGTCGCCGTCGCCGTGCAGCCGGGACCACACGTCGGCGTGCAGCGCGGACGGCACGGTGCCCAGCCGGGCGGCGAACGCGAACAGGCCGGCGATCCGGATCAGGAACTCCAGCTCGAACAGCGACTCGTCGGCCGCGCCGGCGGTCAGCAGGCCGACCCGCCGCCGGCACCACCGGATCTCGTCCGCGTCCCAGCCGAACAGATCGGCCAGGTAGCGGTACGGGTCCTCGACGGCGGCCTCGCCGGGCAGCAGGAAGGCCGCCAGGTCACCGGAGTGGGCGCGGGCCAGCTCGGCGAACCGGGCGATCGTCCGCACGTCGCTCAGCCGGAAGTCGGCCGTGCCGGACCAGCGGTGCGGGAACGGCTGGGGATAGGTCCGGTCGGGGGTGTCGTAGCGGTCGCCGGAGTAGCGGACGTGCTCGGTGCCCCGGCACAGGTAGGCGCGGCCCTCGAAGGAGAACGCGGCGTCGGGCCCGGCGTCGAACGCCTCGGGCAGGTTGCCCCAGTCGCCGGCCACCGGCCTCGGGTAGCCGTCCTCGACGGTTTTGAGGCGGGTCATCCGGTAGCGGGCGTACTGGCCGCCGCAGAACACGTACAGGTCGCCGTCGCGGGAGGTGAACGCCGCCTCCACGGTCGCCCCAGGGCGGCGGAAGGCGTTGTCCACCACGCCCCAGGCACCGGCGACCGGCGCCTCGGCCGCCTGGCCGCCGGCGATCCGCAGGTACCGGGACCCGGCGAACAGGTACACGGCCCCGTCGGCGTCCTGGAACGCCGCGTCGATCGCGTCGCGGAAAGCCTCGGGCAGCTCGGCGATGCCCAGCTCGGCGGGCAGCGCCTCGGCGACGACCCGGGGGTAGCCCTCGTCGGCCTGGTCGTAGCCTCCGGCGTCGGAGTAGCGGACGTACTGGTCGCCGGAGAACAGCAGGGTGCGCGGGCCGCCCTCCTCGCCGGCCGTCCCGCCCCCCGTCCCGGCGATCACCAGGGCGGCGTCGACCCGCCGCCGCTCGGCGACGGTGTTGCGGACCCGGGCCAGCGCCGCCTGGTCGAACCGCGCGGTCAGGCCGCGCGACAGCACGTGCCAGACGCCGCCGGACAGGATCCGCACGGTGCGCCCGCCGCCGGTCACGGCGTCGACCATGGCCCGCCCGTCGGCCTCCAGCCGGTCGGCCAGGTCCTCGTCGAACGACACCGGCAGGCCGGTGAACGCCTCCTCGGCGCGCAGGTTGCCGACGATCGGCCGGGGGTAGCCGGGGTCGGCGTGCCGGTAGGAGGTGCCGGTGTAGCGGACGTACTGGTCACCGGAGAACAGGTAGGTCACCCGGCTCCCGTCGGCGGAGGTGTCGGCGAACGCGGCGTCGACCACGTCGTCGCCGGTGCCCAGGAAGTTGTTGCGGGTCCGGCCCCAGGCCTCCCGGATCGGCCGCCGCTCCGCCGGGGTGCCGTCGTGGCGGGCGAACTCGCCGGGGAAGAAGAAGTACGTGGCGCCGTCGCGGCCGACGAACGCGCTGGTGAGGCCGTCGGCCTTGGCCAGCCCGCGCCAGGCGCGCTCCAGCGGGCGCGGCTGTGACCACGCCCCGGCCACCGGCCCGCCGGTCGTCGTGCCCGCCGGTCCCGCCGGGTCCCGGCGCACGTACCGGCCGTCGAACAGCAGCAGCGTGCTCTCGCCGACGGACAGCACGGCGTCCGGCACGGTGAACCCGGCGGGCAGGTACTCCTCGGGCACTCCCCAGAACCCGGCGGCGGCGACGCGCGGCACCCCGCCCTCCGGTGCCCGGGTGTAGTCGCGGCCGGTGTAGGTGACGTAGCGCATCGTGCCGTCGGCCCTGGGCGGCTCGAACAGGTACGTGGTGCCGTCCTGCACGTAGGCGAGCGTCACCCGGGTCAGACCGCCCCAGTGTTCCGCGATCGGCAGCGGCGCGCCCTCGACGTCGGCGTCCATCGTGGCGGCGCCGGCGTACACCACGAACTGGTCGCCGCTGAACAGGTACGTCTTCCCGTCGGTGCCGACGAACGCGGCGTCCACCGCGTTGTCGTGGTAGACGTTGTTGCGCGGCCGGCCCCACTCCTCGGCCAGCGGGTAGGCCCGCCCCAGCCGGGCGTCGAAGCAGGACGCGCCCTTGAACAGGTAGGTGTTGCCGTCGGCGCCGTGCAGCACGGCGTCCAGGTCGGCGCGGAAGTCCGGCGGCACCGCGCGGGGGAACCGCGGCCGGGCCCGCCGCGGCTCGACGGCCTCCCGCTCCGGCTGGCCGTGCAGGTACCAGCCGCCGGCCCGCTCGGCCAGCAGCGCGCCGTCCTGGTCGAACGCGCAGCGGACCGGCTCGGTGAGGGCGTTCCCGTAGCGGCGGTAGGCGGTCCGGGAGACCGCGTGGCAGCGCCCGCCGCCGAACAGGTACACGGTGCCCCGGTCGGCGAACGCGGCGTCCAGCGCGGCCGGCGCCTCCTTCAGGTTGCCCAGCCGGGGCTCGCGCGACAGCGCGGACAGGACCTGCGGGTAGCCGAGGTCGGGCGTGGACAGGTCGGTGCCGGTGTAGCGGACGTACTGGTTGCCGGAGAACAGGTAGGTGCGGGTGCGCTCGACGCCGTCCGCGCCGGTGTCGGCCGCCACGAGGGTCGCGTCGATCCGTCCGGTGCGGGCGATGGCGCTGACGACGTTCCCCCAGAAGCGGGTGATCGTCGCCGGGTAGCGGTCGTCGATCCGGGTGTGGTTGCCGGTCGAGCAGCGGACGTACCGGGTGCCGGAGAACAGGTAGGTCCGGCCGTCCTTGCCGAGCAGGGCCGCGTCGACCCGGTCGAACGGCAGGTCGTCCCACTGCCGGCGCAGCGGCTGCGGCTCCGACCACCAGCGGCGCTTGTTGTCGAAGGTGGCGTACTTGTCGCCGCAGAAGAGGTACACCAGGCCGTCGCGGCCGGTGAACGCGGCGTCCACCTTGGCGAACGGGGCGTCGGCCAGCCCGTCCGGCAGGTTCCACCGGCCGGCGGCGAGCGCCTGCGGGTGGGCGGCGTCGGGGGCGGTGTAGTCACTGGCCGAGTAGCGGACGTGGAAGGAGGCCTCGGACTCCTCGGCGCTGTGGACCTCGATCCGTTCCCCGAAGGCCCGCTTCCCGGTGATCGGGTTCACCGCGGCCGGGTCCACGGCGCGACGCAGCACCAGCCGGATCCCGTGGTCGGCGGTGACCCGCCACTCGGGACCGGCCCCGGACACGGGCGCGTCCTCGGCGGCGACGACGCCGTGCTCCAGCAGCAGCCTGCGCACCGGGTGCGGCAGGCGGCCGGCGTCCAGGTCGCCGGCGTGCTCCACCGGGAGGCAGGTGATCAGCCCGGCCGTGCCGAACAGGTGGGTGGCGCCGCCCAGGGTGAACGCGGCGTCCACCCGCAGCAGCCCGCCCCAGTCGTCGGCGACCCGCCGCGGGTAGCCGGGATCCACCGTCGAGTAGTCGGCGCCGGAGTAGCGCAGGTAGCGGTCCCCGGAGAACAGGTAGGTGCGGCCGTCCAGTCCGACGAGGGCCGCGTCGACCCTGCCGCCGGGCAGGGCCGTGCCGACGCTCCCCCAGCGCTGCGCGGTGGTCGCGATCTCCGGCCCGCCCTGGCGCAGCGCGACGGTCCTGCCGTTCCTGAACAGGTGCAGCACCCCGGCCGGGTCGCGGAACGCGGCCTCCACCCCGCCGGCGAACTCGGCGGGGACGCCCGGCAGGAACGCCTCGATCAGCTGCGGGAAGCCCGCGTCCACCCGCAGCTCGCCGCTCTCGACGTCGCCGGAGTAGCGGAACACCTGGTCGCCGGAGAACACCAGGTGGGCGGCCCCATCGGCGCAGGCGGCGTCGATCCGGCCGGTCTCGGCGAACGCGTTGCGGATCCGCCCCCAGGCGTCGGCGACCGGCCGCTCGGCGGCGGTGCCGTCCACGGCCAGGAACCGGTCGCCGGAGAACAGGTAGGTGGTGCCGTCGGTGCCGCGGAAGGCCGCGTCCAGCGAGCGGCGGAACCGGTCGGGCAGCTCGGCGCCGCGCTGCCCGTCCTCCCACCACTCGCCGATCCGGCGGGGGTGGCCGGGGTCGACGTGGTCGCGCCCGGCCCCGGAGTAGCGGACGTACTGGTCGCCGCAGAACAGGTAGACCCGGCCCTCCTCGTCGGTGAACGCCGCGTCGATCGCCGCGGGGGCGTCGAAGGCGTTCTCGACCACGCCCCACTCCTGCTGGTTCGGGGCCCACCGGGCGCCGCCGCGCTGCCGGGTGAAGGTACGGGTGACGCCGCCGGTGTCCCGGCCGATGACCCAGTCGGTGCCGCTGACGTCGCTGAACGCGGCGTCGACGCCGGTGAGATCGGCGAACCGGCCGGACAGCTCGGTCAGCGGCACCGGTTCGGCACCGGCGCGGGCGTAGCCGGGGCCGTACACCCAGCACTCCCGGTCCCGGAACAGGTAGACGTTGCCGTCGGAGCTCTCCAGCAGGGCGTCGATCCGGTCGACGCCGCGGGGCGCGGCCAGCGGCTCGGGGAACTTCCCGGCCAGGTCCTGGTCGCGGAAGGCGAGGACGATCTGGTTCGCGTCGAGGCCGAACTTCCCGGCGAGCAGGGCGACGGCGCGGATCCGCCGCAGGGCGGCGCGCGAGTCGGCGGGCAGGCCGGCGCCGCGCCCGGCACCGGCCGGCGCGGGGGCGGCCGACGCGGGGACGGCCGACGCGGGGACGGCCAGCGCGGGGGCGACCAGGAGCTCCACCGCCTCGGCCGGGCCGCCGGTGACCGCCGCGCAGGCCGCGGCGGCGATCGGCGCGCTCACCCCCAGCTCGTCCTGGAGCACGGCGAGCAGCGTGGCGCGCTGCCGGGCGGCCAGCGCCTCCAGCTTGACGGTGATCTCGGCGATCGCCTCGTTCGTCCGCACCGCGACGGCGTGCAGCACGAAGAAGACGTCCTTGGCGAAGTCCTCCAGGCCGGGCAGGACGAAGTCCAGCGCGTTGTACATCTCGGCGAAGTAGCCGAGCCGGTGTTCGGGGACGCCCAGCTCCGGGGTGAGGTGCCCGGCGTTGACCAGCCTGGCCACGAGCTGCTCCTGCTTGCCCGCGTCGAAGCCGAACTCGGCCGACGCCGCCGGGTCGACCCGGTAGGGAAGGTGGTCGGCCAGCGCGGTGGCGACCCGCTGGAAGATCGCGGAGTTCTCGGCCGCGGTGAACCCGGCCAGCTCCAGCCGGTTCGCCGGGTCGGCGAAGAACGCCCGGCTGCCCCGCAGGATGCGGTCGTCGGCCAGGTGGACGCCGTCCAGCAGGTCGACCGCCCGCTGCGCGGCGGCCGGGTCGGTGATGTCCAGGAAGTCCGCCGGGGTGACGGCGAGCAGCGCGGCCCGCGCCTTGGTGAGCAGGCCGCGCAGGGCGCCCAGGACGTGCCTGCGGTACGGGTAGAACTCCAGGGCCAGCGCCGGCTCGCCGAGACCGGGGTCGAGCAGCGCGGCCGGGTCGGCGAAGAAGCCGTCGGCGTCGATGTGGCCGTTGAACCGCAGGCTCTCCACCAGGGCGGTGACCTGCCGCGGCGACAGCGGCAGCGCGGCGAGGACCGCCGGGTCGAAGGCGACGGCACCGCCGGTGAACCGGGTGGCCAGCTCGCGCAGCCGGGTGTGCACGCCGGCCGCGACCCCGCCCAGGTCGGCGTTCACCGCGAACGCGGCGCGGTTCTCCCGGAGGGCGAAGAAGGCGGGCCGCAGCACGGTCCCCTCGTCGTCGAGGTAGCCGTTGAAGATCAGGTTGTCGTACAGCTCGGCGCGCTCCCCCTCGTCCAGGTCCGCCAGCTTCGCCAGGTCGGAGGGGAAGAAGGCGGCCGGCTCCGGCAGCGGCTCGCCGGGGGGCGACACCGGGCACAGGCTGCGTACCAGGTCGAACAGCGCGTCGCGGTGCCCGCCGAAGTCGCGGGCCAGTCGCAGTCCGGTGGGCGTCTCCGGCAGCCGGTCCGCCACCAGGGCGCCGCCCGGCTCCAGGTGACCGGCGAGCACCAGGTTGGTGTAGACCTTGACCGCGAGGCGGTCGCCGAGCCCGATCCCCTCCAGGTCCCCGCCCACCACCATGTCCAGCTCGGTGAGGGCGGCGTAGGCGGCGTTCGCGGCGCGGGCCGGCTCGACGCGCAGCAGCCGGGCGTCCCGGCGGGACACCACGCCGTCCGGGTGGGCGACGGCGATGTCGTGGATCACCGCGGCGGCGCGCGGGCCGAACCGTTGGGAGGCGAACAGCTCGGGAGAGGGCGCGAGCTCCTCGAACCGGTGGCGCAGCTCCGCCAGCAGGGCCGCGTCGGCGTCTAGCACCTCCGGCCCGCCCTGCCCGTCCGAGGCGCCCTGCCCGTTCGAAGCAGCCTGCCCGCCGGTCCCGGTCCCCGCCCGCGCCGCCGCGAGGCCCAGCACGGTGGCCAGCTCCCGGCCGTTCAGGTCGGCCGACAGCATCCACGGCACCACGGCCAGCAGGGTCTGCGCCAGCCACAGGCCGGAGGCGACGTCCCCGCCGGCCAGTACCGCGTGGTAGTCGCCGGTGCTCACCCCGGTGTCGATCAGCAGCGGGAAGGTGGTGTGCCGCCGCAGCGCCGGGTCGCCCTCCAGGGCGTCGAGCACGTCGAGCAGCTCCTCGGCCGAGACGCCGAGCGCCGCGGAGAACCGGTGGATCCGGTGCAGCAGCGACAGCTCGGCCGGGCCGGTCGCGCGGTCGAACGGGGGCGGCGGCGCGGTGTCGTCCGAGGCGGGGCGTTCCCGGAAGCGGGTGACGAGGGCGGCCAGCTCGCCCTCGGTCAGGGACAGCGCCGCGGTGACCCGCCGCCGGTACTCCCCGTTGCGGGTGGCGAGGACATCGCCCGTGCAGGCGAGCACCGGCCGGCCGGCGTAGCCGTGCGGCACCCGCGCCGACCCGAGGATCACCGGGGCGCCCGCCGTGGCGAAGGGCACGTTGAACACCCGGTCGAACAGGTCCCGCGGCGCCTCGCCGTCGCCCGCGCCGAGCGTGTTCAGCGGGGCGACCAGGCTGACGGCGACGTCGATCGGAACGTCCAGGCCGCGGCTCAGGTGGAGCAGCACGGCGAGGTGCCGCAGCGCCGCGGCGTCGATCCGGTTTCCGCAGCAGTCGCGCAGCACCAGGTCGAGGTCGGTGAAGGTGAGCCCGGTGCGGCGGGCCAGCCGGACGAACCGGGAGGCCCGGTCGAACCAGGCCGCGGGGATCTGCTCGCCGCCGCCGGAGGAGTCGGCGGGGTCGGCGGGATCATCGACGCGGACGAGCCGCTCCTCCTCGGTGTCCAGGCCGACCACCGGGCCGCCGTAGTGGACGAAGAACGCGGACGCGGCCGAGCGCTCGGGGCGCGCCCCGCCGGTCGAGGCCGCGCCGAGGCCGCCGTACAGCAGTTCCCGCAGCTCGACGCCGGTGATCGACGCGGCCTGCCGGAACCGGGGGACCGCCTCCAGCACGCGCAGGGTGGTCTCCCCGTTCTTGGGGTCCAGCCCCCAGTGTCCGCGCAGTACGGGACCGTCGCCGAGCGGGGTGGTGAGCACCTCGACGTCGTCCCGGGTGAGCCCCAGGTACTCGCGGGCGACGACGTCGGCGTCGGGGGCGTCGGCGAGGTGGCGGTAGAGCTCGGCGGGCTCGACCTCCAGGTGGTGCAGCAGCCGGCGCAGCCGCGCGTGCCGCAGCGAGAACGGCATGGTGAACGGGTGCCGCAGCGCCCGCAGCACCTGGTCGGCGCCGCCCGTGCGGCCCCGGAGCAGTTCCCGCTCCAGGACCTCGTTGACCACGTCGAGGTAGGGCAGCTCGGTGTAGGTGTTCGCGCCGTCGAGTGGAACGTTCCCAAGAGTGGGTCGGCGGGAGAGGAGGTCGCCGAGCAGGCCGGACGGGGCGTCGTCGCCGAGGAGCTGGAGCAGTTCGGCGAGGTAGGCGGCGGGTGAGTACACGGAGCGGGACTCGTCGCGCTCGCGGAAGTCGAGATCGCCGAACAGCTGCTCGTAGCTCGGGAGGGAGTCGGCCGGCTGCATAGATCCTCCTGGACGGGCCGCGACGAGACCGCGGGCGCGCACAATCCGAATGGGCATGGAAACAGGCAGGAAAGGTGCCTGGTATTTCGGGCAGGACGTATCGGCGCGCCGTCCTTGGTGGGTGCTGCCGACGGTGCCCCGTCACGCGAAAAAACGCAGCCGACCTCAGGTTCCCCTGAGCAAAAGATCATGGATGCGTAACGGACGAATAGTATCAACCTCATAAGAGGTTGGCTATAGCCTCTCAACCGGACGGTCTATTTAAAACGCCCAATAGTAGCGAATCATACTTTTAGGTAAGGCCACTTTTCGGTCAGACTCTTTCAGCCGGACGGACGCCGGAAAGTTCGCCACATCGACAGGACATAAGGGACTTCCGTAACCTGCGTTGCAGGAGTCCTACCATCGCGCCCGAAAACAAGCACACCACACACCTTTCGGACGCCCGGCAGCAGGATCCGGGAGAACGAGGAGTTCAGCCGAGCCGAAACGTTCTGGCAGACACGCCGCGCATAAGGACCATACGTGGAGTAACCGGTCGGCGCGTCCTTCGCCCCTCATAGTCCGTAGGCGCCGGCCACGCGGGTTCCCGGCACCTCGTCAGGGCGGGGTATCGATGAGAGCGGGCGGATGGAGGGTTCTAGTCTGGGGAGATGGCATTCATTCCACGCCACACGTCGGCCGCGACGGCACTCGCTCTCCTCAGCGTGACCGGAATCGCCGCGGCGACGGTCGCGGCGTCCCCGCCGGTGACCCCGCCGACGACCCCACCGGTGTCCCCGTCGGCGACCCCTGCCCCGGGCACATCGCAGGCGTTCACCGCCACGGTGACGCGGGTGTCCGCGGGCCAGCTCCGCCATTCCTGGCGTCGGGGATGCCCGGTGCGACCCGACGACCTCAGGATGATCACCATGACCCACTGGGGCTTCGACGGCAGACCCCGTACGGGAAAGATGGTGATCAACGAATCGGTGGCCGACCAGGTCGTCTCGGTCTTCAGGGAGCTGTACGGTCAGCTGCTGCGCTGGATGGACCCGAAGCACTCCCCCCAGATAGACATCAGAGTCGCCTGACCGAGGACCGACGGCCCGTACGAGCGCCGCGCCGACGATGCCACCGATCTTCCAGGGGCACTCGCCGACGTCGCGGAGCGCCTTAGGACGCGCCGTGAGCCGGGTGTTCGCACGTTCGGCGGAACCTGAACCGCGCTGGGCTTCATGGAAGCCGGTATGGCCACAACCCTCTCGGGCTGCGTCTGGAGCCCTGGGGAATTCGGGAATTTCCGAGGCGTCCGACGCCGCTGTTACTACGCTGGCGCGATGAGCGATCAAACGATCCCTGCTGGCGGGTCGGCGACGAGCCTCGACCTGGAGGCCATCATGGTCGCGGGGTGGGCCGTCCCCGAGTCCTTCGCCACTGAGGAGTTCCGCCGAGCCGAAGCGTTCTGGCGGAAGCGCCGTGCGGAGGATGAGCGTCTCCTGCGGGTCCGCACCAAGGCAGCTCGCCTTGTCGAGTCCTGGACGGGGCACACGCCGCGTGACGTCGGCTCCTTCGGGATCCAGCTCAACCTGGAGACCAGCGATCTGGATCTGGGGATCGGCTACCCGGTCGCCGGCCGCGAGGAGCTGATGGCGGCGCTCGCCCCGCACGCGGCGTTCAAGGGCGAGCGCTACACCCGATTCACCACCACCCGGCTGGTGTTCTCCTTCGAGGTAGACGGCGTCGAGATCGACCTGTCGGCGCTGACCGAGGAGGACTTCGTGGTCGCGTGCCGCATGCTCGACGAGATCGACACCGGCATGAGCCGGGAGGAGCGGATCGCCCACACCTGGGTCAAACACCTGCTGCGCGCCACCGGCCGGACCCAGGAGTACGCGGCTTGGAAGCTGGCCACGTACTCCCGCTACTGCCCGGAGTTCAACTGGGTGCCAATTTCTGAGCCTGCTTGACCTGCAGCGGGTCAGGTCCCACACGGATCAGCCGCGTTGATCAATGTCCAGCCTGTCGTGGCCGCCCACCGGCTGTGCTCGCGGACGAGCCGGTCAGCGGCCTGCGGCGGCAGCGCCGTGACGACCCTGGGCACGGTGGCGGCCATGCGGCTGCGCAGCACCTCGACCTGCCCGTCCAGCATGGCGTCCAGCCGGGTGATGAGCTGCCTCAGCTGCGACGGGTCGGCGTGCTCGTCGATGAGGTCGAGCATGGCGGTGAAGACGGCGAACGCGGCGTCCTTGATGACGACGCGGGCCGCGCGAACCTCACGGCGCGGCTCACCGTCCAGCACCTTCTCCAGAGACTTCAGCGTGTAGTCCAGCGCGAAGTTCCGGTCGACCCACAGCTGTGCCCGCTCGGAGCAGGCGCCGATACGTGGGTCGGCGAAACGAGCGTCGATGCGGCCCATCGACGGGCGCACCGTCCCGGCCAGGCCGGCGGTCTGGACCATGCGGGTGTAGGCGGCGCCGACCAGCGGCTCCATCGACACCAGCATGTAGGAGATGCCGGTGTAGAACGGCCGGCCGGTGCTGTGCTCGGCGACGAACGCCGGGTCGCGGACCCCGTCGACGATCTCCTCGGCGCTCAGGTGCGGCAGCGGACGCAGCAGCAGATCCGTTCGCCCCTGGAAGGCGTGCGTGGCGTGCAGCTCTTCCATGCTCATCAGCTGGTCGAACGTGATATACGTGAACCGCGTCGGCACGCCGAGCGCTGAGAGGGTGCGGATCGCCACCGCGTTCTGCTCTCCGGTGGTTTCCTTGTTGAACCTCCGCAGGATGGAGGTGACTCCGGACTCCACCCCGAACAGCATGCGGCGCAGTCCGTCGCGGACGAGGGCGCGCCACATCTCGGCTCGCTCGATGTGCCAGGCCCGGTCGTGGCCGGGGTGGACAACCTGGTCGATGCGGCACGACGTCTCCCACTTGAAACCCGCTTTGCTGATTTCAGCGGCGACGGCCAGAGCCCGCGGGACGGCGTCGTCGCCGCGTCCGATGGCCTCCTCGTCCACCAGGTACAGGGTGCGGGAGATCTCAGGGTGGCGGGCGAACTCCTCCTTCAGCGCGTCCAGCATCCACGGCAGCTGCTCGGGTGCGCCGCCCGCCCACATCCCTTTGTGGCCGCGCGGGCAGAACGAGCACTGGCTGGTGCAGCCGCGGGTCGTCTCCAACTGCATCACCCCCTGGTGGGCGAAGGTGTCCTGCAGCAGGTCCAGCTCGGGGAAGAAGTCGTCGGCGTCGCGGTTGGGCACCGCCGCGGTGCGGCGTCGGCCGACGGCCATCGCGCCGCCGCGCGCCGCGCCGACGTAGCCGATGCCGTGGACCTGGTCGCGCTCAAGGTCACCGTGCCAGTGCGCGATGACGTCGCGGATCGTTGGCTCTCCAGCCGCGCGGGCAACGAGCAGCTCCGGATACTTCTCCAGCAGCAGCGCCTCGTTGCGGACGGTCAGGCTGCCGCCGACCAGGATCAGCGGCACCGTGCCCTGAACGGCGTCCAGCAGGCGAATCATCAGATCGTGCTGGCCGAACGTCGCACTGATGCCGAGGATGTCGGGCTGCTTGGTGTGAACCGCGTTGATGATGTCGTCCAGGGTGACGCTGAGCTGCATGTCCATCAGGTCGACCCGGCCGGACAGGGTGGAGCGGGCTGCCCGGGCCAGGTCGGAGATCGCCAGGGGAAGCGCGGCAGCGGAAAGTACTCGGGATGGCCTCCGGCGCGACCCCCATCGCCTGCACCGCCTCCACCAGCACGAGGAAGTCGCGCATGTGATGCACCGTCAGGACCGGCACCACCTGCGCCAGACATCCCGGAGGCGTGAACAGCGGCAGCTCGGCCGTGAGCGGCATCTGGTCGCGTAGCGCGGTCATCTCGGTCGCGGTGAACGGCACCCGCCGCACAGCGGCCAGGATGTCTCTCACCTGGTCGGGCAGCAGGCCGGTTGTCTCCTCCAGCACCATCGTCACGACGAGCGTGCCCGCCGCGGCGGCTTTCGGTTGCACCGGCGCTCCGGCCAGCAGGCGCACGCGTCCCCCGGCTCCGACCTGTAGCCGCCGATCCAGCCGGTCGCCCGTCGGTTCGCTGACGTCGGTGACCTTGCCGATTGCCTCGATGATCGCTGCGAAGACCATCGGTGTGTCCGCCGGCTCGCCTTGGAGCTCGATGGACTGGGCGCGCGCCAGCGGGATCATGCGTACCTGCCGGCGATTACTACGAAGATCAAGATGATCATGCGGGGCTCCTTCCTGGAAAGGCGCAAGGAGCAGGCAACGGCCACGCCGGATACCCCTGTTGCGCTTTGCACTTATCTGGTCACGTTCTGATCTCAGACAAGCGGGTGTCGAGGGCGCGTGACAGGGCCTCGCCGTAGTCTCGCTGTAATCCCCGGCCCTTCAAGGGACACGACATGAGCAGCGATCAACCTCTGATTCGCCACCCTCTGACCTATCTGCGGGAGCGCCGAGGGTGGACTCTCTCCGATGTCGCCGAGCTGGTGCGGCGCCGGTCAGTCCTGAACATGGCCACCCACCGACAGAAGATCTACAGGTGGGAGCACCACCAGGTCGTGCCCGAGCTCGCCGCGCAACTCGCCATCGCCACAGAGGTAGGGGTCGACGCCCAGACGGTGTTGAATCTTGGGTGGCCTTCGTGGTTGCTGACCGTTGACGGGACCGAGCCACTGGACCAGGCGTGGACACCTGAGACGGCGAAACAGATCATGGTGGGGTGCGTGGGTGCGGACACCGACCGGCGATCCTTCCTCCTGCTGTCGGGGGACGAAACCGTCGAACTGGCAGGCACCTGGGCCGCCGTCCCCACAGAAAAGATCATTGACGCCAGTGGTGGCGGCACCGTCGACGCCGAGGTGGCGACCTGGGTCGAGAACCGTATCCACCAGCTGTGGCACCTCGATGACCTCGTCGGCGGCGATTACTGCCTGCACCTCGCCCAAGCCGATCTGCAGCTAATAGCCCGGCTGCTGCAGGACGGCCGCTACCGTTCAGCGGTCAAGCGGCGCCTGTACGGCGCGGCCGGAGAGCTGCTGCGCTTCGCCGGTTGGTGCGCGTTCGACGGCGACCGGCACGCCGCGGCGGCACGGTACTGGCACGCCGGACTGCGTACCTCCGCCGCCGGAGGCGACACTCTGACCGGCGCCTACATCTTGTCGCTCATGGCGATGCAGCACACCTACGCCGGAGACGGCCGAGCCGCGATCAACCTGCTGCACGCCGCCCGGGAACGCATAGGCCCCGGAGCACCTCGTACGGTGCACGCCATGCTCGACGCGTGGCAGGTCCGCGCCCACGCTGTCGCCGGCGAGTCCCGCCAAGCCGTCGAAGTCCTGTTCCGCGCCGACGACCACTGGGGGCGTCGCGACCCGGACGAAGACCCGCCGTGGATCTACTGGATGCGCCAGCCGTCCCACACGATCGAGATCGGTGCGGGCTTCGTGCGGCTCGGCCGCCCGGACATCGCGATGCACTTCCTGGAGGACGGTATGACCGGGCGCGGCATCGACTACACCCGTGACACCGTGCTCGGCCTGACAGCCATCGCCGACGCACAGCTCGACCAGGACGACCTCGACGGTGCCCTCGACACGGCGCGACGCGCCGTCGAACTCGTCACCGACGTCGATTCCAGCCGCGTCGCCGACCAGCTCAACGCCTTCGCCCAGCGGCTTCCCGCCGGAGAGGCCCAAGCCGAGGAGTTCCGCACCTACCTGGACACGTTGCCGCACCGCTGAGGAGCTACCGCTTCCGGTTTGTAGACCATCCGAGTGAGGGCACGACGCTGTAGTCCAGGCCGGGCAGACTCATGGTGGCCGTACCCTCTCATCGTGCCCCGGTCGCGCAGCGGAGGCTCGACGCACTCAGGTGGTGGGCGACTCTCCGTCACGGCGGCGCGACCACGTAGGAGCGGTACGGCGGTCATTCGGCCGCCCTGTCGCGCGTCTCGCCCACGGCGGGCGGCTCACGGAGTCTCCAAGGCCTCGCGGACGCTGCTCCGGTGCCGTCATGCGGCTTATGGGCGCCAGCGCTGGATCAGTTGCCCGGCCAGGGCCGGCAGGTCGGGCGCGACGAGGTTGGGCTGTGGCAGGGAGGCCACGGGCAGGGGCGCGTTGCCCGGCCGGGTGACCAGACCCGCGGTGTAGCCGGCGCTCTGGGCGCCCACCGTGTCCCAGACGTGGGCGGCGACCATGAAGCAGGTGGACGGTGGCACCTCGAGTTCCTGGGCCACCAGGTGATACACCTGCGAGGCGGGCTTGTAGGCGCGAACGGTCTCGACGGTGAACCGCCGCTCGAAGAAGTGCGCGAGGCCGGCGTGCTCCAGCGGGCTCTCGCCCTGCGGGTTGGACGGGGAGTTCGTCAGCGTCACCAGGCGAAAACCCGCGTCCCTCATCCGGGTCAGCCCCTCCTCCACGTCGGGGTGCGCGGGCATCGTCAGCATCGCCTGCCTGATCTCCTCGACGTCGGAGCCGGAGACCTTCACCCCGTGGATGTCCCCGACCATCTTGAGCAGTCCCTGACCGAGGGTGAAATACCCCTCGTAGAGACCGGACAGGGTGACGGTCATGGAGTACATGATCAGATGGCCGAGCCACTCGCGCATCACCCGCCTGTCGCCGAAGATCCGCTCGAAGAGCGGGTTCATCGACTCGAAGTCGATCAGCGTCTCGTTGACGTCGAACACGAGCACCGACGGCTCCCCGCCGATCCACTCGGCGCCGTTCGCCCCCCGCCGGTTCGCGGACATCGCCAGGTCGTCGTTCATGGTTTCGCTCCCCCTGTTGAGTGATCTTCAGGCGGCGTGGATCGCACCTCGAAGGGGCACGACACGGCGGTCACGGTCGTCGACGCCGCATTTTCGATCCGTACGAACTCACCCGCCCGCAGGCGCGACCGGATACCCGCGGCCCGGGTATGGGCCGATCACGATCCCTCCCCCGAGGAGGCGCTCGGCCCTCGCAAAAGATGGCATACCCCGACGCCAACGGCGGAACGCTTCGACGGCGATCGCCCGCCTCCGCCTGCCCCAAACACGGATACCTTCACGGACCTCCCCTGTCAGGGGGACACGCTCCGGCCTTCGGGGAGAATCGGATCGCGAATCGCTACGCGAAGGCAACGACGGCATACCGCTCGTCCTGGATGGGCCGCCCCCACAAAGCGGCGTCACGGAGTGGCTCGACGCGCAACGTCCTGACCAGCGGGCGTAGCACCCGCGCAAGCCGCTCGGCCTCGACCCCACCCATCCACGGCATCGCCTCCGATTCCACCTCATAGGGCTGATCCTCGCCCGGCTCGGCACTCGCCCAGCGCCCCTCGACGAGCACCAGACGCCCTCCGGGGCGCAGCAGGCCGATCCATCGGCGCAGCGCCTCCCGCGGATCAGGCAGGGTCCACAGCAGGTGACGGGAGAGGATCACGTCGAAGGACACCCCCGCGCGCGCGGGCGGGTCGCTCGCATCGCCCACCATCATCACGGCGTCGAAGCCGGCCTCCGTGAGCTTGCGCTGAGCCTGCTCGACCATCAGCGGCGCCAGATCCACCCCAACCGGCCGGTGGCCCTGCTCGGCGAGCACCAGGGACAACGAGCCGGTGCCGCACCCCAGGTCCAGGACGTCGGCGGGCGAATCAGGCATCCACCACCGCAAGCGCTCCGCCCATGCGGTCCTGACGTCTGGATCACGAAGGCCGTGGTCGGCCTCCTCGTCGAAGGAAGCGGCGACAGCATCCCAGAAGGACGCGATCGAAGCACTGTTTTCCGGCATCGGCCGATCATGGCACCCGGCACCGACAAAAACGCGCGCCGCTGCTGCGCAGCGTCCGGAGAAGGGTTCCCACCGTGCCCGGCATGGTGACCTCGGCCTCCGGCATCGTCTCAAGCGGGCCGCAACACCGCGGCCGAAGCCTACGACCGTCAGCGACCCAATGGCCGGTAATTGCCCCTTCTCCTCGGGAATCGGCAGCGTCGGGCCTGGTTCAATGCCTCCCCGGATCACGTGCGGGAAGACGCGCTCCGAATCCGACGCGAACCCGCACCGAAGAGCACAATCGCGATGATCATCACTGTGTCCCGTTGATCGCAGTGTGCTCGCGATACATGTTCGCCCGCCTGCGGATTGTCTTTTGCCCCTTACGGTTCGCAGGCGCCGTCCGCGCGGGTTCCCCACACCTCGTCAAGGCGGGGGTATCGATGAGGGCGGACGGATGGAGGGTCCTAGTCTGGGGGGATGGCATTCATTTCACGCCACACGTCGGCCGCGACGGCACTCGCTCTCCTCAGCGTGACCGGGATCGCCGCGGCGACGGTCGCGGCGTCCCCGCCGGTGACCCCGCCGACGACCCCACCGGTGTCCCCGCCGGTGTCCCCGTCGGCGACCCCTGCCCCGGGCACATCGCAGGCGTTCACCGCCACGGTGACGCGGGTGTCCGCGGGCCAGCTCCGCTATTCCTGGCGTCGGGGATGCCCGGTGCGACCCGACGACCTCAGGATGATCACCATGACCTACTGGGGTTTCGACGGCAGACCCCGTACGGGAAAGATGGTGATCAACGAATCGGTGGCCGACCAGGTCGTCTCGGTCTTCAAGGAGCTGTACGGTCAGCGCTTTCCCATCCGGCGGATGCAGCCGGTGGAAGCCTACAAGGGCAGCGACGACGCCTCCATGGCGGCGGACAACACCTCGGGCTTCAACTGCCGGCGCGTCGGGACCAGCGGCAACTGGTCGCAGCACGCCTACGGCCTGGCGATCGATGTCAACACCCGGGAGAACCCCTACATCCATCCCTATCCGGGCGGCACCGTCGATCCCCCGAACGCGAAGGGCTACGTCCGGCGACCCTTGGACCGGCCGGGAGTCATCAACCCCGGTGACGACGTGGTTCGCGCGTTCAAGAAGATCGGCTGGGGCTGGGGCGGATCATGGTCGACCTCGAAGGACTACCAGCACTTCTCCCAGAACGGGCAGTGACGCCTTCGCGCTGAGATCTCCCGGTGCCGTGCCGCGGTGGGAGCCACCGGCGGCTGGTGCGCTCTGAGCGGATGTGAGCCGGGGCCGGCGTCACCGCGCGACGTGGCCGAGAACGTCCGGCGCGAGCGAGGCATCTACCATGATCAAGGCTCTGACCTGGCCCTCAGCCACACCGAGCACGCCTCTGACCTGGTTAACCTGCACGTATGGACAACGTTGACCGGAGGGCGCCCGCGAACGTGAGAACGGCCTCCCTCGTGAGCGCCGCCCTGCTCGCACTCGTCATGGCCTTCAGCGGGTCCTTCGGTGCCCGTGCCGTCTCCGCCTCCACGGCC
Organism: Streptosporangium oxazolinicum; assembly: GCF_039537505.1. Taxonomy (NCBI): domain Bacteria; kingdom Bacillati; phylum Actinomycetota; class Actinomycetes; order Streptosporangiales; family Streptosporangiaceae; genus Streptosporangium; species Streptosporangium oxazolinicum. The sequence continues at coordinate 84,962 of NZ_BAABAQ010000009.1, read as the reverse complement.
ACCGCCCTGCCACCCCCGTCGCCGGGACGGCAGCTCATCACCGTGACGGCCGACGCCTACCAGAGGAGCACCGCCACACTGGTCGCCTACACCGCGGAGAACGGCCGCTGGGTGAGGACGTACGGGCCGTGGACGGCGAACGTCGGCAGAAGCGGCATCGCCCCGCCGGGCCAGAAGCGGGAGGGCGACGGGCGCACCCCGTCCGGCACGTACGGGTTCGACTTCATGTTCGGGGCCAAACCCGATCCCGGTGTGAAGTTCCCCTACCGGCGGGCGTTCTCCTACGACAAGTGGAACGACGATTCCGCCAGTCCTCTCTACAACACGTGGGTGGACACCCGCCACACCGATCCGGGGGTCGCCCCCGAGGACATGATGAACCCCCCGGCCTACGACTACGGCGCCGTGATCGCCTACAACACCGAGAAGCGCACACCCCACCTGGGTAGCGCGATCTTCCTCCACGTCAGCAACGGCGGGCCCACCAGCGGTTGTGTCAGCCTGCCGGCCGACAAACTGCTGCGGGTGCTGCGCTGGATGGATCCGAAGCACTCCCCGCGGATCGACATCAGAGTCGCCTGACCGAGGATCGACGGCTCATACGAGTACGAGCGCCGCGCCACGATGCCACCGATCTTCCAGGGGCCCACCTTGGGCCAGGTGTTCACACGTCCGGCGAGGGCCCGAGCGCACCGTGGCCCTTGTCGTGGCGGTGGAGAACCCAGGGCGGCGGTCGAAACCCACGCTCAGGAGCCGAGGTAGCGCAGCACGGCCAGGACGCGGCGGCTGTAGCCGGTGACGTGCAGCAGGCCGAGTTTGTCGAAGATGGCGTTGACGTGCTTCTCGACGGCGCTCTGGGAGACGTGCAGCCGCTCGGCGGTGGAGGCGTTGGTCAGACCCTGGGCCATGTGGTCGAGCACCTCACGCTCGCGGGAGGTCAGGCGGCCCAGCGGATCGGCGTGGGTGGTCCTGGCCAGGAGCTGGCGTACCACCTCGGGGTCGAAGGCCGCTCCCCCGGCCCCGACACGGTCGAGCGCGTCGAGGAAGTCGGCGACCTGGGCCACCCGGTCCTTGAGCAGATAGCCCACCCCGTCCACGTCACCGGTCATCAGCTCGGTGGCGTAGCGCTTCTCGACGTACTGCGACAGGACCAGCACGCGCGTCCCCGGGTGGCGCCGCCGGATCTCCAGCACCGCCCGCAGCCCCTCGTCGGTGTGGGTCGGCGGCATCCGCACGTCGGCGACCACGACATCGGGACGGTGTTCGGCGACCGCGGCGACGAGCGCCTCGCCGTCGCCGACCGCGGCCGGGACCTCGTGGCCCTCCTCCAGCAGCAGCCGGACGAGCCCCTCGCGCAGCAGCGTGGAGTCCTCGGCCAGGATCACCCGCACGGGAGCTCCGCGGTGATCGTGGTGGGCCCGCCGGGCGGGCTGTCGACGCGGAGGCGGCCGTCCAGCGCGGCCACCCTCCGGGCCAGGCCCGACAGGCCGCCGCCCGCCGCGCTCGCCCCGCCCAGGCCGTCGTCCCGTACACACACGACGACCATTGTGTCGCGTTCGCGAACCTCGACGGTGATCGCGGTGGCGCGGGCGTGCTTGGCCGCGTTGGTCACCGCCTCGCTGACCACGAAGTACGACGCCGTCTGCACCGCCATCGGCGGTCGTACGGACAGCTCGCAGACGACCTTGACCGGGACGCCGGAGCGCTCGGCCACCCCGGCCAGCGCGTCGGCGAGCCCGAGGGAGTCCAGCCCCGACGGGTAGACCCGCCAGGCGACCTCACGGAGCTCGGCCAACGCCTGCTGCGCCTCCTCGTGCGCCTGCGCGAGCAGTTCGGAGCGCCCTCTGCGCGCCCGGCCGACCAGCATGGACAGCGCCACCAGTCGCTGCTGCAGCCCGTCGTGCAGGTCCCGCTCGATCCTGCGCCGCTCGGAGTCGACGGCCTCCAGCACGCCCGCGCGGCTCTCGGCCAGCTCGGTGATGCGGCGCCGCAGCGCGTCGGCGGGGTCGGGGCCGAGCATGCGCACGGCCAGCCGCCGTTCCAGCGCGTGCACCCCCGCCAGGCCCGACAGGTCCAGGAACAGCAGGACGACGCCCCCCAGGAGAAGGTAGGCGAGCAGCGGCACACTCGGCGTCATGCCGTCGAACGGCAGGCCCCTCCCCCAGGACCAGACGAGGGTGACGGCCACCCCGACGCCGTAGACGAGCAGGGTGAGCACCAGGCCGCCGAGCACGCCCACCGGCACCCTGGCCGCCAGGTAGCGCAGCTCCCGGCCGTCTGGGCGATCCGTGCCGAGGTCGAGGGCGGCGGGGTCGAGACGCAGGCGGCGGGCCTCGATCACGGCCAGCCGCCGGGCCGTCCCCCGCACGGCCGGATGACCGGCGAACGGCAGCGCGAGCAGCAGGAACACGACGTCGAGCAGGGCGGTGACCGTCCCGAGGACCACCGCGCGCAGCAGCCGCAGCCCCTCGGCGGCGGGACCCACGCCGCCCCTCAGCGGCGGTACGAGGGGCGGCAAGCGTCCCGCCGTCCCTCGTACCGCTCGGTCGCCCCGGCACCCACGATCGACGTCCCAAGGCTTTCCACCGGTCCAACCGGCCCATCTGACATGCCCTTGAGGCTACAAACGATCGGGACGTGGCCGGAATGGGGTACGTGGCCGTTCCGGGACTGCGGAAAACCACACCGCCGGTCTCAGGCCGACGGTGTGATCAACGCGCCGAGCGCGGCGGCGCCGTCGAGGAGGGCCCTCGACCGGGCGTCGACGCTCGCGTCCCGGGCGGCCAGCGTGGCCATCACCTCGTCCCAGCGGCGGGTGCGCCGCAGCTCCGGCATGAGCGCCCGCAGCGGGGCGATGCGATAGCCGGCCATGCGCAGCTGGTGGACGATCCGCGCGTCCCGGACATCGTCCGGGAGGTATCGTCGCGGTCCTCCCGGGGAGTCCCGCCGGGGTACGACGAGGCCCTCCGCGTCCCAGTGCCGCAGCGTCGAGGGGCGTACGCCGAGCGCGACGGCGAGCTCGGAGACGCCCATGACGTCCGAGGGGCGTACGTCGCCGATCGACTCCCCGGAGATCGTCTCGGCGGCCTCCCTGGCCAGCCCGAGCTCCCGCCGCTCCGTGTCGAGCCGGGCGTGTGCCGCGTCGAGCAGGGCGAGCAGGTCCGAGGCGGGGTACGCGTGCGCCGCGCGCATGATCCGCCTGGCCTCGGCCGGCCCCGCACCGGCCGCGAGGGCTCGATAGGCCAGCGCGGAGCGCAGGTGCGCCTCGTCGTAGACCCGGTATCCCGTGCCGGTGCGCGTCGCCGGGGGCAGCACGCCGTCGCGCTCCAGGTTGCGCACCTGCTGGACGGAGCACCCGGCGTGGCGTGCGACGTCGACCGTCCGCATATTAGTTGATTTGCGACTTTTCACCCGTCTACCTCGACGTATCCGGGGAAAAGTCTCCACAACCACATGAATGACACGCTACAACACATGAGTATCGACGAGATCATCGAATTCCTCAGCGGCCTCGACGGGATCCTGATCCTCAGGCCGGGCCCCGGGGACGGTTCACCCGAGCTCAGCTGGGGCGACGTGTTCTTCTACTACGCGCCCGACGGCGAGGTCCCGAAGGCGACCCAGCCCTTCGCGACGATCGTGACGAAGGACTACCCGGAGGACGAGCGGTCACGGCTGAACCGTCCCGGCGCCTTCCGCCTGAACGTCTCCGCGGGAAAGGACGCCTTCGTCAGCTGGACGGGGCTGCGGCCGCGCGACGCGCCCGCGAGCGAGGCCGACCCGAGCGTGGCCGACTCCGTGATGGCGCACCCCGTCTACGGCCCGCTGGGCTGGCTCGCCGTGGTGAACCCGGGGCCGAGGACGGAGCAGGCGGTCCTGGAGCTGCTTCGCACGGCCCACGACCTGGCCCGCTCGCGCCACCGGCGGCGCGCCGGATCGACATCCCCCTGATCCGCCACGTCCTTTCCGGCTCTCGCCCTCCCGGCTCTGCGCGACGCGTGGAAGACGCGTGGAAGACGCGTGGAAGACGCGTGGAAGACGCGTGGAAAAGGGCCCGCCGGGAGAGGAGGGGGAGCGACCGGGGCCGAGGACCCGGGCGCGAGCCCCGCCACTCCCGGCGGGCCCTGATCGGCGCGTTCACGGCTACGCGTGGTGCCTGCCCTTGCGCCTGTCGGACAGCCTGACCACGATGAAGACGATCACGGCGAGGATCACGATGCCCAGCACCGCCTTCGACACGATCCCCATGTACTGCTCGACCAGGTCCCACTGCTCACCGAGCAGGAACCCCGCCATCACGAAGGCCGTGTTCCAGATGAGGCTGCCCAGGGTGGTGAGGAGGGTGAAGATCGTGATCGGCATCCGCTCGACCCCCGCCGGGATCGAGATGAGGCTGCGGAAGATGGGGATCATCCGGCCGAAGAAGACGGTCTTCCTGCCGTGCCTGGCGAACCACGCCTCGGTCCTCTCGATGTCGGAGACGCTGACCAGCGGCAGCCTGGCGGCGATGGCCACCACGCGCGCCCGGCCCAGCAGGGCCCCGACCCCGTACAGCGCCAGCGCGCCGACCACCGATCCCAGGGTCGTCCAGAGCACGGCGTCGAACAGCCCCATGTTCCCCTTGCTCGCGGTGAACCCGGCCAGCGGCAGGATCACCTCGCTGGGCAGGGGCGGGAACAGGTTCTCGAGTGCGATCGCCAGCCCCGCCCCGGGCGCGCCCAGGGTTTCCATAAGGTTGATCGCCCATCCGGCGATCCCGTCGACATTCGGTGAACTCATAGGGACAAGGCTACGGAGAGCTGCGTACGGTGTGGATGCGGAACGCTTCCCACCTCGCCGGGTGCGCGCCGTAGAGCGCGGCTGCGGAAAACCGCAGCCGCCCGCGACGCGGCCGTGCGGGCCGGGGGTTCCCCGGGATTCCCGCACGTCAGGGCGGCGCCAAGCGGCCAGGACGGGGGTTGCGGGGGCGCGGGCGGAGCCCGTCGCGCCCCGGGGGACGGGCGGCCGGGGCCGTCGATCAGTGCCGCCGTCCCGCGGCGAGTGTGACCCATCCCACATTCGTCGTCCCGGGGTCGGCGCGTGTCCGGGGCCTTTCCGGGGAATGATCTCCGGTTCGCGCGGGAGTCCAGGAGTCCGGCGCGGGTCAGGCGTCCCTGAGGTGGATCGCCTCGCCCGGCTCGATCCCGGCGCGCCCCGCGGTCAGCGTGGCGACCCAGCCGGGGAAGGCGGGCAGGTCCCGTTCGCGCACCCCGACGCGGAAGCCGACGTCCGCGCCGTAGAGGACCTCCCTGACCTCGTACGGCGAGGCGCGCAGGTCGTTCTCCAGCCGCCCGGCCCTGACGTGGTCCACGGTCACGGTCATCACCCTGGCGGGCACCATCCCGGCCAGGGGCGTGAGGTCCAGCGTCTTGCCGACCGACGAGCCGTACGCGCGGACCAGGCCCCCGGCGCCGAGTTTCACCCCGCCGAAGTATCGGGTGACCACCGCCACCGCGTCGGCGACGCCCCGGCGCAGCAGGGTCTCCAGCATCGGGGTCCCGGCGGTGCCGCCGGGCTCGCCGTCGTCGTCGGCCCGCTGGACCCGGCGGTCGCCGCCGATCACGTACGCCGAGCAGTTGTGCGTGGCGTCGCCGTACAGCCGCCTGCGGGTGGCGACGAACTCCCTCGCCGCCTCCTCGGAGGGGGCCGGGCCGACCGCGCACAGGAACCGGGAGCGCTTGATCTCGATCTCGTGTTCCGTGGTCTCCCGCGGAGTCAGGTACGGGTCGGGCACCCGGCAAGGGTATCCAGCCCGGCGACGCCCCGGGGCACGGCGCTCAGCGGGCCGCCTGGAAGGCGCGGCCCGCGCGGGTGACGGTCCCGTCGCCGCGGAACAGGCCGCTGTTGGGCTCGGTGTCGGAGGAGGGCAGGCCGAACCAGGCGTAGCGCCGCACGTACGGCAGGGAGGCGAGCATCTTGGTGGACGCGGTGACGAACGCGGCCTGCTGGGCGTCGCTGGCGTAGCGGGTGCCGTTCGAGAAGTCGATCAGGGCGTACTCGGTGAGCCAGATCGGCTTGCGGTAGCGCTGGTACACGGCCTGGATGTACGACTTGAGCTGGTTCGCCGCGGGCTGGGGGCGGAAGTCCGCCCCGTACCAGTGCAGCGCGATGAAGTCGACGCGGTAGCCCCGCTCCTCCGCCCCGGACATGAAGCGGTCCAGCCAGCCGCCCGGGGTGTCGGCGCCGAACGCGACGGAGGGGCTGCTGAGCACCCGGCCCGCGGACATGAGTTTCGGCCAGAGCGACAGCGCCTCCTCCACGGTCATGTTGGCCTGCTGGGGCAGGTCGGGCTCGTTGAAGGCGAGCAGGTAGGGTCCGGCGCTCCTGGCCTGGGCGAGGTTCTCCGGGGTGACGCTGCCCGATCCCCAGATCATCGGGACGAACCCGTCCGCCCTGGGGCCGGTGACGCCCTCGCGGCGGGTGGACCAGGTGTAGTACCAGCTCGCGCCGGACTTCGCGAAGGCCGAGCTGAGACCGGGCATCTTCCACACGCCCACGCCCTTCCTGGCGGAGGAGACGACGGCGGGCGGCGGGGTCGGCGTCCGGGAGACCTTGGCCCGGCGGGGGGTGGGAGACGGGGAGGGCTTGGGGGTGGCGCGCGCCGACGGCGTCCGCGACGGTGACGGTGACGGCGAGGGCGGCGGCGACGGCGACGGCGAGGCCGTCGGCGCGGGGACGGCCAGCGGCGGGGCGGGCTCGGGGGCGGGGGCCGTGAGCTGCCCGAACACCAGGACGCCGGTGACGATGACGGCCGCCGCGCCGCCGATCGTGACCGGGGCGGGGGGCAGGGAGGCGAGCAGGCCCGGCCGCGTCGTCTCCAGGGCGTGCGCGCCGTGGGAGGCGCCCCAGGAGGTGGCGTGCGCCACCGCCTCGACGGCGGGGGGAACGGCCTGGAGGTGGTGCATGGCGAAGCCGACCGGCAGGGGCAGCAGCGGCAGCCCGCTGAGCAGGCGGTCGATGGGCAACAGGCCCGCGGTGCGTCCCTGGCAGACGGCGCAGTCGCGGATGTGCCGGGCGAAGCGCTTGCGCCACAGCGGGCTGGGGATGCCGTTCCAGTTCGCGGTGAGGGCGCGCAGCTCGTGGCATCCGGAGTCGGCGCGCAGCGCCCGCACGATGGTGCGCGCCGTCTGGACCTGCTCCTTCATCCGCTGGACGCGTACGGCGGCGTGGCGCCCCGACAGGCCGAGGGCTCCGGCCAGGTCGGCGCGGCCGAGCTCGCCGGTCTCCTCCAGCCACCACAGGGCGAGAAGCGCCTGGTCGTCGCCGTCCAGCCAGCGGGTGGCCTCGGCGACCTCGCGGCGCTGGTCGGTGAGCCCGAGCCGCAGGATGGTCACGGCGGCGAAGTCGGAGGCGGGGTCGGGCACCTCCTCGGCGGTGTCGAGGTCGGCCCTGCGGTGCTGGGTGGTCCTGCGGTCCTGCTCGTGGTCGCGCACCTGGCGGACGGCGATGGCCACCAGCCAGGAGCGGTACGCCTGCGGGTCCCGCAGGTCGGGCAGGGCGCGGACGACCCGGAGGAACGTCTCCTGGACCACGTCGTCGACGTCGGTGTGGCCGTTCAGCGCCCGTCCGACGATGTTGTAGACGAGCGGGAGGGAGTCGGCCACCAGGGCGTCCAGCGCCCGCTGGTCTCCGTCGCGCGCGGCGGTCACCATCGCCGTGTCGGGTCCGCCCCTGCCGGTTCCGAGCATCGCACTCCGCTTCCTGTCGTCGTCCACGGTCCGTCGCCCCCGCGCCGCTCCGGGTGCCGGGCAGGGACGATTCTCTCCATAACTCCCGATAGCGGAAGACCGACGAGCCCCCTCTACGGAGACCGGCGCCAGGTCAGATGGACAACGAAAATTTTCTCCGCCCTTTTTCTGAGTTTTTGTTGTCGCCCGTCCTCCCGCCCGTCTCCTGTACAGGAGCAGAACACGCCCGGCGCCGGGCGTGACGGCGGAGGAGGCTCGTGACGATGGCACCGGGGAGGCGCACGGTAGCACTGTTACAGGACTATATGTCCTGTTCAGTGTGCTGCTACTGTGCACGGCGGCGGTGTTCGCGCCCCCACTCCCCCACCTCGCCCGAGCGACACGGCCCCGTCGTCTCCCGTGCCGCCACCGGCGGCGGCCGGTGGGATCGCCGTCCCGGCGACCTCCGGCCACACCCCGATCGGGGGTGGTCCCATCCGCCCGGACCCTGCCGGAGCGGTCACGGCCACCCGGCGCCGCCAACGCCTCCCCCACAGGGCGCCGTCCGCTGACACGCCGGGCCACGAGCCGGTCCGGCCGAGACGCCGCCGAGACATCACGTCCATCACACCTCGATCCCCCTAAGGACCTCATCCACATGAGTGAGACTGTTCCGAGCACCACGGCCCCGGGTCGCAGATCGGGCGGGCGAGTCCACCGCCTCGCGCTCGCCGGTGCCCTCGCGACCATCCTGGGCGCCTCGCTGGTGAACGGCGTCCTCCCGGCCAGCGCGGCGGAGGTTCCGCTGTCGCAGAGCGGCAAGGCCACCGCCTCCTCCTCCGAGAGGGGTGACCTGTCCGCCTCCGCGGCGATCGACGGCAGGGAGAACACCCGCTGGTCGAGCGCCTTCAGCGACCCCCAGTGGCTCCAGGTCGACCTGGGCGCGTCCAAGGCGATCGAGAAGATCGTGCTGAACTGGGAGAACGCCTACGCCACGGCCTTCACGATCCAGACCTCCGCCGGTGGCGGCGAGTGGAAGACGATCCACACCACCACCGCGGGCAAGGGCGGCGTGCAGACCCTCAACGTGTCGGCCACCGGCCGCTACGTGCGGCTCAACGCCACCAAGCGCTCCTCCCAGTACGGGGTCTCGCTGTGGGAGTTCGAGGTCTACGGCACCGGGTCGGGCACCGCCACCCCGAAGCCGAGCACCACCCCCACCGCCACTCCCAAGCCCAGCACCACTCCCAAGCCGAGCACCACCCCGACCACTCCGGCTCCCGGCGGTAACCTGCCCAAGGGCCCGGTCCCGCCCGGCGCGGTGCGGGTCGCGGAGTTCCTCGCCGAGTGCCCCTACACCCACCGGCTGCCCGACGACCCGATCGTGATGCCGGGCCTCGCCGGCGGGTCGCACATGCACAGCTTCTTCGGCAACACCACGACGGACGCCGACTCCGACCTCGAGAGCCTGCAGAAGGGCGGCACCAGCTGCAGCCCGAAGACCGACATCTCCTCGTACTGGGTGCCGACCCTCTACAGCGACGACAAGCCCGTCGAGCCGACCGGCACCACGTTCTACTACCTGGGTGAGGGCATCAAGGACGAGCTGATGGCGCAGACCCGGCCGCTGCCGCTGGGCCTGCGGATCGTGGCCGGCAACGCCAAGGCCACCCAGCCCGACGCCAGCAGCAACGCGCGCTGGTCGTGCCTGCACGCCGGCGAGGTGGGTTCCTCCAAGAACTTCGTCAACTGCCCGGCCGGCAAGATGCTGGAGTCCTACCTGGACTTCCCGCACTGCTGGAACGGCAAGGACCTGGACTCCCCCGACCACAAGAGCCACATGTCCTACCCGGTGAACGGCGCCTGCCCGGCCTCGCACCCGGTGATCGTGCCCAAGCTGCGCCAGGTGCTGCGCTACCCGGTCAGCGGCGACCCGGCCAAGTTCCGGCTCTCGTCGGGTCCCGGCTTCACCATGCACGGTGACTTCTTCAACGCCTGGCCCGAGGCCGAGATGGAGCGCCGCGTGCGCGACTGCATCCGCCCGATCGTCAAGTGCGGCGCCGACGGCACCCCCTGAGACGGCAGGTGACCGTCTTCGGGCGGAAGCGTACCGTCTGACCTGAACGGGGCGAGGCCCGGCATACCGGGCCTCGCCTCCCCCTGGGAACGGCGTGAGCGGAGGAGCGACATGAAGGTGTCCACGATCGGTGCGTCGGTGCTCGTCGTCCTCACCGTGCTGCTGGTCTCTCGATGTGTCGCCGCCGAGCCGCAGACCCATTCGGCCGTGAACCACCCACCGTCGCGAAGCGGCCCCGCCGCGCTCCCCACACCTACCGGGAGCGTGTCGGGCTCCTTCAACGGCACCGACATCGCGTGGCTGCAGCTGATGATCCCGATGACCGAGCAGGCGGCGCGCCTGCTGGAGCTGGCCCCCGGCAAGACCTCGAATCCGAGGCTGAAGCGGTTCGCCGAGGAGTACGTCGCCGATCGCCGCACGACGCTCCAGGAACTGCGCGATTTGCTGCGGCGGTCCGGGGTGCCGGAGAGCAACGAGCACGAGGGACATGACATACCGGGCATGGTGATTCCCAACGACTTCGCGGCCCTGAAGCGGGCCGACGGCGAGGCGTTCGACCGGCTCTTCACCAAGGACGCGCGCGAATATCTCACGCAGTCCGTCCTGGTCGCGAAGGGCCTGCAGAAATCCGGCGCCGACCCGGAGACCAAGGCGTTCGCCGCCGCCCTGGAGAAAACCTACAGCGGCCAGCTTCCCCGGCTGGAGCCGTGAGAGGCGCCGCCCCCGATTCCGGTACGCGCCCGCGCCCCGCCACGCGTACGCGGCGGCACGGAACCCCCGCCCGCCCGCCCGCGCGCCGGGCGCGGCCGTCCCTGGTCCTCGCCCTGATCGGCGCCGGAGCCGTCGCGGCGACCGCGACGTGCTGGTCCGACCTGACCTCGGTCTCCGGCTTCACCGGGGCCCTGGCCTGGGCGGGCAGGCTCACCGGCCTGCTCGCGGGCTACGCCTGCGCCGTCCTGCTGGTGCTGATGGCCCGCGTTCCCGCGCTGGACCGCGGGGTCGGAACCGACCGGCTGGCCCGCTGGCACGCGACGGTCGGCCGCCACACCATCGTCCTGTCGGTGGCGCACATGCTGTTCGCCGTCGCGGCCCACGTGGCGCGGTCCGGCGCGGGCGTGCTGGAGGGCACCGCGGGGCTGGTCCTGGACGGCCCGGCCATGCTGGAGGCGACGGTCGCCCTCCTGCTGCTGACCGGCATCGCGGTCGTCTCGGTGCGCGCGGTACGGCGCCGGATGCGGTACGAGATCTGGCACTACCTGCACTTCGTCACCTACGGGGCCGTCTTCCTCGGGTTCGGCCACCAGCTCACCGGCCCGGACTTCGCCGGCAGCGCCGTCATGAGCGTGTTCTGGTACGCGCTGTACGTGTCCGTCGTCGCCCTGCTGGTCTGGTACCGCTTCCTCACCCCCGTCCGCCGCGCCCTGCGTCACCGGCTGCGGGTCGCCGGGGTCCGCAGGGAGTCGTCCTCCGTGGTGTCGGTCTACCTGACCGGCGAGCACCTGGACGAGCTGGGCGCCGAGCCCGGCCAGTTCTTCCGGTGGCGGTTCCTCGCCCCCGGCATGTGGTGGACGGCCAACCCCTACTCGCTGTCGGCCCCCGCCAACGACCGCTTCCTGCGGATCACCGTCAAGGGCGTCGGCGACCACAGCGGCGCGCTGGCCGGTCTGCGGCCCGGCACCCGCGTGTGGGCCGAGGGTCCCTACGGGGCCCTCACCGCCGCGCGGCGCCGCAGGCCCCAGGTGCTGCTGGTCGGCGGCGGCGTGGGGATCAGCCCGCTGCGCGCGCTCTTCGAGACGCTGCCCGGCGAGGTGACGCTGGTCTACATGGCGCGCCGCGACGAGGAGCTGATCCTCCGCGACGAACTGGACGCCATCGCCGCCGCGCGCGGCGCCACGATCCACTACACCGTGGACGAGCTGACCGGATCGTCCGGTAAGCGGAGCGTGCCGCTCACCGGGCGCGCCCTGCGGACCCTCATCCCCGGCCTGGCCGTCCACGACGTCTACCTGTGCGGCCCCGCCGGGATGACGGTCGCGGCCCGCCAGGCCCTGCGCCGCGCGGGCGTGCCCGACCGCCGCATCCACGTGGAGTCGTTCGACTTCTGAGCGGTTCACCTGGTTGCCCCGGTTCACGGGGGCGGCGGTTCCTCACGCGCCGCTTCGCCGGATCTCCCTCATTCCCGGTTTGCCACCACCGCATTACCTGCGTATCAATGATTTGTCGTGACATTAGGACTTACGAAATCGCGGCGGCGCCCCTCACCCCAGGTTCACCTTTGTGCCACGACATTCGCGTCCGCCTTTGCCTGGGCTTTCACCGATCGTCGGCGCGGCGTGACCGTACGGCCCAACGTGCCGCGCATCGCCCGCCCGGCACCGGCCGGGGAACGAGATGGCACGTCACGGCACCGCGGAGGCCGTTTGGCGGCGGCCCGGACGGGAAGGGAACCCGGGCCGGGTCGTGGGAGGACGGGGTGCGGGTCTCCCGGTGACGTCGAATCCGGAATACGGCACAGGTATCCTGTTTATTCATAACGCGACAAAATTCTTCTTCGGCAGCGAAATAGCGGAAAAAGACTCAGCGTTCACCGAACGGGACAGCATCCTTCACGTCCATGACCTGGAGATAGGCACCGACGACCGAAATCCCCGCAACCGGGAAGTCCCTTGGAGCACGGCGATCGCGTGGCCGGACACTTGCCTTCGCCGGAAAAAGGGCTATATTTACCAATAATCATAGTAGGGATTAAGGGTAATAGCGATGCCCCTGCCGAATTTCCTCACGATCGGTGCTCCCAAAGCCGGGACCACCGCCCTGCACGCCGCGCTGGCCCGGCACCCGGGACTGTTCATGTCCCCGGTGAAGGAACCGAAGTTCTTCCTCAGCGACGGCCCGCCACCGACCAAGGGAGGACCTGGCGACGCCCAGACCTACCGCGAGCACGTCTGGCGACGCGAGGACTACGAGGCCCTGTTCGGCGCGGCACCACCGGGCACGCTCACCGGCGAGTCCACCCCGTTCTACCTCTACGACCTGGCGGCGCAGCGGCGCATCAGGGCGGCCATCCCCGACGCCAGGCTCATCGTGGTGCTGCGCGACCCGGTGGAGCGCGCCCACTCCAACTGGACCCACCTGTGGTCGGCCGGGCTGGAGCCGATCGGCGACGTGGTGAGGGCCTGCGCCGAGGAGGAGCGACGGGTCAGGGCGGGCTGGGCGCCGTTCTGGCACTACCTCGGGCTCGGCAAGTACGGCGAGCAGCTCAAGCACCTGTTCACCCTGTTCCCCCGCGATCAGGTGCTCGTCTACCGCTACCGCGACCTGGTCGACCGCCCCGCCGAGACCCTCGACCGGATCTGCCGCTTCCTCGGGGTGGAGACCGGCGTGGTCACCGAGGTCCCCCGGGAGAACGTGACCGCCCACCCCGAGCCGACCCTCGAACACCGGATGCTGTCGCGGGCACTGCGCGTGGGATCGTCGGTGGGACGGTTCCTGCCGTCGCGGGTGAGCGTGGCGCTGACCGACCCGCTGGAGCGCAGGCTGCAGGAGCGGGCCCGCTCCCGCCAGCCGCTGACCTGGGACCAGCGGGAGAAGCTGATCTCCTACTTCACCGAGGACGTGGCACTGCTGCAGAAGGTGACCGGCGAGGACTTCAGCGACTGGCTGCTCCCCCGCGAGCGCTCGGGCGGTCTGGTGGGCATCCGCCCCGACGGCCAGCGCCAGGCGCGCAACGGCCGCCCTCAGCAATAGAACCTCTCGTAGAGGGACGATCCAGGACGTAGTCCACCGATCTCCGAGCATGGCTGAACGGTCCCGGGCACCGCCTCGTGCCCGGGACCACGGCCGTCCGGCGCGTGATCCGCGCGCCGGGACGGTCGTACGGTGATCAGCGCAGCTCGGTGCGGAGCTCGTGCGCCCCGTCCGCGCGGGTGTACTCGTAGTAGAGCCGCCGCCCGCCGCCCGGCAGGTCCACGATGTCCATGTAGCGCAGGCCGCCGCCCGCGTAGGGCGAGATCCCGACGGGTTCGGTGCCGAGCGGGGTCAGCTGCGCCGGGTCGGTGCCGACCGCGACGCCGGTCTTCTCCTCGTAGTTCTCCGCCGCGGTGGCCCTGCCGTCGTAGAAGGCCATCACGCCCTCGCCGAGGAAGCGGACCGCCGCCACCCGCGCGCCCCTGGCGTCCCAGGTGTCGGGACGGCCGCTGAGCGCGGTGCCCTGCCAGGTCCACTCGATGCCGTCGGCGCTGGTGGCGTAGTCGCTCACCATCTGGTCGGCCTCGTGGGCCTCCTCCAGCGGGTGGCAGGAGGCCCACAGGTGCCACACGCCGTCCCGCAGCACGATCACCGGGTCCTTGACGCCGGTCTTCGGGTCGCCGGGCAGCACGACCTGCCGCTGCGTGGCACGGAAGCCGGACGGGTCGTCGGCCTCCAGCACCTCGACCCGCCAGTGCTTGGTGTCGTAGGTGGCGCAGCTGAGGTAGAGCCTCCAGCGCCCCTCCGGCGTACGGACCAGGGTGGGCCGCTCCAGCGACTCGGTGTCCATCTCCTCCCTGCCGATGGTGAGCAGGGTCTCGAACCGCTCACCGTCGGTGGAGCGGGCGATGGCGACGGCGTAGCCTCGGCCCTCGCCGACGGGGCGGCGCAGCCGGTAGGCGAGGTAGATCAGCCCGTCGCTCGCCACGGCGCTCGGGGCGCCGGCCCAGTGGCCGGCACCCGGCTGCGCCGGTTCGATCGCGACGGTGGAACGGTCGGGGTCGGGAAGGAAATCCTCGATTGTCACGACACCGAGATTAGGCAAGCCTTGGGTAGCACTCACGGAGAATCACCAATCGTCATCACGAGCTTTGTCACCCCTTGACGGCCAAAGGGCACATCGTCCTTGCTTTTTCCGGCGCGAGGGGCACCGGTGGCCGCCCTCTCCGGGCCGGATCGGCACGATCGGGCGTACCGGGGGTGACACGGTCCGGGGTGCCGGGGGACGTGTCCGTGGCGCCGGGCCTGGTGGAGGCCTCGATGCCCGACCGTACAGGGTGGGAGGAGATGCGTGGGCGCGGCGGGCCGCGGTGGCCCTCGCGTCGCGCTCCCGGCGCCCTCCGCGCCGCCTCACGGCGGCGGCCCCTCGTCACGCTCACCCGCGACGACCGGCCGGCTCGGCGGCGGCGTGCCCTCCATGATCGTTCAGGACCGGCGGAGCGTCGCACTCGGCAGCGGGATGGCGGGGAACGGGTTGTCCGGCGGCAGGATGAGCCGCCGGGCCTCCTGCGGGCGGGCGGTGGCGTCCAGGTGCAGGAGAGCGGCCCCGACCCCCGCCGCGCCGACCATGTAGCCGGTGTCGGCGGTGACCTCCCAGGGGCGCAGCCGCCGGTAGGCCTGGTACCAGCGGGTGCCTTTGCCGTCGTGGCCGGTGGCCCGGCCGACCAGGCTCTCCCCCAGGGTGCGGGCGAACTCCAGGTGCCTGCTGTGGCCGGTCGCCGCCCAGAGCCCGACGAACAGCTCCACCAGTCCGGCGGTGCCGCAGCACTGGCAGGCCGAGTTCCAGGAGCCACCGCTCTGGTTGGCGGGGGCGCCGCTGCGGACGATCCCCCTGGCCAGCCGCTCGGCCCACTCCAGGTCCCCGGCGTCGCCCGAGACCCGGTGCAGCTCGTAGAACATCCGGGCGACCCCGGCGGAGCCGGAGCAGAAGCCCAGGTAGTGCAGGTCGCGCCCCTGCGGGATGTGGTGCGGCACCAGCGCGCACCGCTCGGTCACGGCGCTGACCGCGCGGACGAAGTCGGCCCCCCTGCGGGAGGCGCCCAGGAAGTCGCTCTCGCCGGTCACGCCGTACAGGCGGGCGAGCAGGAAGGCGGTGCCGGCGGTGCCGGACAGGAAGCCCGGGGTGACCGCGTCCAGCGGCAGGTCGGCGCAGGCGCCCTCGCCGAAGCGGTGGCCGGGGACGACGAGCGTGGCGATGCGGGCGCCGGCCTCGACGGCGATCTCCTGGTAGGCGGGCGCCCCCAGGATGCCCGCGGCGTGCAGTAGGCCGAGGATGATCCCGCCGTCGCCTCGCTGCGCGGGGTCGCCGGTCCAGCCCAGGCCGCCGTCGATGGGGCGGGCGCTGCGCACGATGTGGTCGGCGACGGCGCCGGCCTCGACCTCGAAGTCCCCCTCGCCGGTGGCCCACCCGGCCTCGGCCAGGGCGAACATCACCCCGGCCAGGCCGTGGTGGAGGGAGAGGTCGGCCTGCTCCCGCCAGGTGGCGGCGAGGTAGCGGGCCCCGGCGGCGGCGTCGTCCAGATAGCCGTCGTCGCCGGTGGCGGCGGCGAGCTCCAGGAAGAACAGGATGATCCCGGCCGCTCCCGAGTAGAGCGACAGGGGGTGGTCGGGCATCGCGGCCCGGCCCCGAGGGTCGGGGTTGGCCCGCCAGTGCCGCCCCCGCTCGTCGTCCACGGCCGCGGAACGGATCCAGCGCGCGGCCCCGACCGCGGTGGCCAGCGGGCTCTCGGCCTCCGGCTCCAGGCTCATGGCGGCTCCTTCGTACGGCGAGACAATCATTTTACCTGTATTTCCTACAGGATCAATAGGTAATGCGGTGGCCGACACGCGGAACCTGCCCCGCGCGAGGGTCTTCCACGCGGGCCTCTCGCCGCCCCGCCCGGCTCACCGGCGCTCAGGCCGGACGGACGGGCGGGAGCAGGTCGCTCATGACCGACCCCGCCAGGTCGAAGCCCCCGACGTGGGCGAGGTAGCCGCCGGTCTCGAAGATCGACCCGTCCAGCGGGATGAAGACGCCTCCCGCCTGACGGATCAGCAGCGACCCCGCCGCCATGTCCCACGGACTGACCCTACTGCCGTAGGCGACGTCCGCCCACCCTCCGGCGACGTGCGCCAGCTTGAGCGCGGTGCTGCCGGGACGGCGCGTGGAGGCGAACGCCGCCACCATCCGGCCGAACCGGCGCAATGCCTCCTCCCCGACCTCCGCCAGCTCCCAGGGGGTGGGATAGCTGGTCAGCAGCACTCCCTCCCGGTCACGCGCGGCGCCGACGCTGCGCAGCCGCACGCCGTTGCACCAGGCCCCGCCCAGGTCGGCCCGGAACTCGTCGTCGCGCACCGGGTCGTACACCACCCCGGCGACCACCTCGTCCCCGACGGCGGCGGCGATCGACACGCAGAAGAACGGCAGCCCGGCGGCGAAGTTCGCGGTCCCGTCGATCGGGTCGACGTACCAGCGGATCTCACCGGACCCCCTGCTGCCGCCCTCCTCGCCGATGATCGTGCTCCCCGGGACGCGCCTCTCGATGACCTCCCTGATGGTCTCCTCCGCGGCGCGGTCGTGCTCGGTCACCGGGTCGTGGAAGTCCCGTTTCGTCTCGACCTCGGGACGCGACCTGAACGCCTCGCGGAGCCGGTCGCCCACCGCGCGGGCGGCCTCGACCGCGACGGCGGAGAGGTCTGTCGCGGTGCTCTGGTCCATGCTTCCTCCCATGGTGCGGACCCGGTGGCGCGAACCGGCCGCACCGGTCGCCGGCGGCGTCCGGGCGGCGGGCCGGGACGTCCCCTGGACACCCCTTCCGGCCCGCCGCCCCGCGCGCCCCGCCCTCCATCCTGTACGAGGAATCCTGGACGAGGACACCGGCCCCGTACGCGCGCGCCGGGCGTCTCCACCGGCCCCGGACGGTTTTTGTCAAGACATTCTGATGTCCGCTAGCCTGACGGCGCGGCGTGTCAACCGGGAGGGCGAATGACGGCACAGCTCGCCATCGATCTCGACCGATCCAGCCCGGTCCCGCTCTACTTCCAGGTGGCCGAGCAGATCTCCGAGGCCATCCGCCGAGGCGACCTGCCCCCGGGGTCGCGGCTCGACAACGAGATCCTGCTCGCCGACCGGCTGGGCCTGTCGCGGCCGACCGTCCGCCAGGCGATCCAGTATCTGGTCGACAAGGGCCTGCTGGTGCGCAAGCGGGGCGTCGGCACCCAGGTGGTGCACGGCCAGGTCAAGCGCTCCGTCGAGCTGACCAGCCTCTACGACGACCTTCGCAGGGCCGGCCAGGAACCGGCCACCAGGGTGCTGCTCATGGACCCGGCGCCGGTGGAGGATGAGGTCGCCACGATCCTCGGCGTCGCGCCCGGCACCGAGATGCTCCGCCTGGAGCGGATCCGCTACGCCGCCGGTGAGCCGCTCGCCCTGCTGCACAACTGGCTGCCCTCCGGTCTCGCCCCGCTGACCGCCGAGGGCCTCCAGGAGCGCGGGCTGTACGAGACGCTCCGCGCCGCCGGGGTGCGGATGCGCGTGGCGAACCAGCGGATGGGGGCGCGGGCGGCCACGGCGTCCGAGGCCAGGCTGCTCGGTGAGCGACGCGGGGCGCCGCTGCTCACGATGACCCGCACCACCTACGACGACCAGGGCAGGGCCGTCGAGCACGGCTCCCACGTCTACCGGGCCTCGCACTACTTCCTGGAGGTCACGCTCATCGAGCGCTGACCGGTCTTCCCGGGGGCATGCTTCATCGAGCGCCGACCGGACTCGCTAGGGGCACGCTCATCGAGCCGCCGCCCGGACTTCCTGAGGGGCACGCTCATCGAGCGCCGACCGGGCGAGGGGATCCGTACGGTCAAATCTGGGCCAAACCACCGGTGCGCGACGGTGCCCGACGCGTGGTGATTCGTCCCTTGGGGATGTCATATGCGTAATCACTGCGGAGGAAGCCCGCCGTATGACCCCAGATCCGAGACAGGACTATGCGCGGCCGGAGAGATGAGTGGGCGGCGGTCCTCGCCCTGCTGGACGGCGTCAGGTCCACGACCGGGAACGTCGTGCTCGTCGAGGGCGAACCGGGAGCGGGCAGATCACTGCTGCTCGCCGAGGCCGCGAGCGCGGCGAGCGCGCGAGGGACGCCGGTGGCGAGCGGCCGGGCCGACGAGCTGGGACGGCTCACCCCGCTGGGGCCGCTGCTGTCCGCGCTCGACGAGTCCCCGGCGCCGACAGCCCCGGCGCCCATGTTCAGAAACGCCTCCCCCGACGCGCCGGGCCTGCTGCTGTGGCTGGCCGAGCAGGTCCGCGCCTCGCTGGAGAGGAGGCTGGCCTCGGGGCCGCTGCTGGTGACGCTGGACGATCTCCAGTGGGCCGACCCCGCCACGGTCATGGCCCTGCGGACGATGCCCTCGCGGCTGGCCTCGTATCCGGTGGCGTGGCTGCTGGCCTGCCGCGACGCCCCGGCGGGCGGCGACGTGGGGCGGCTGTTCGACCTGCTGGAGGAGGAGGGGGCCACCCGGATCGTCCTGCGCCCCCTCGACGAGGACGCGGTGGCCGAGATCTCCGCCGACATCCTGGGTGCGGTCCCCGGGGAGGACCTGGCGGCACTCACCGCCCAGGCCGGTGGCAACCCGCTCCTGCTCTCCGAGCTTCTCACCGGGCTGCGCGAGGAGGGCGCCGTCCTGGTCGAGGACGGCGTCGCCCGGCCGGCCGTGCCCACGCCCGCCGGGGCGGTGCTGCCCCCGCGCCTGCACGCCGCCGTCCGGCGGCGCCTGGACGAGCTCGGCACCAGGACCCGCTACCTGCTGGAGGCCGTCGCGGTGCTCGGACGCTCGGTCACCCCGGCGTACGTGGCCGAGACACTCGGCGAGACCCCCGCCGCGCTGCTTCCCCCGCTGGAGGAGGCGCTGGCGGCCGGCGTGCTCGTGGCCACCGGCGACGAGCTGACATTCCGTCACGAACTGGTGTGGCGGTCGGTCGTCGACGGGGTGCCGTCACCGGTGCGACGGGCGCTGCGGGAGCAGGTCGAGCGCTCCGCCGGAACCCGCCGGGCCCTCGTGCCCCGGGGCGGCGACGGGGCCGGGAGGCTCGTGGACCTGGCCCTGCTCGCGTGGGACGAAGGCGGGCTCTCGCGCGGGCTGGACCTGGCGCGCGAGGCCGTGGAGCGGCCGGCCCGGGGCGGGCACCGGCAGCCGCGCGCGGTACTGGCCTCGATGCTCATCGACCTCTGGCTGCTGGACGAGGCGGAACTGGTGACGGAGAGCGCCGCCGAGGAGGCCGACGCCGAGAGGGAGCCCGCGTGGGCCGCCGAGATCCCCGTCCTGCGCGCCCGGCTGGCCCTGACCGCGGGACGGCCCGGCAGCGCGATCGAGCACGCGGAGACCGGCCTGGCCGCCGCCGGACCCCTGGACGCCCCGCTCCTGGCCTCCTCGGCCCTGTCGGTGCTCGGCACCGCGTCGCTGCGGTCGGGCGACCTGCCGGGGGCCGTCAGGTACATGGAGAGGGACCTGGCCAGGTCGGCACCCGGCACGCCGCCGTGCGCCCGGCTGCGGTCGGAGCTGGCGGCCGGGCGGATCAGCGAGGCGCGCGACGGCGCGGCGGGCGGCATGAGCTCGCTCGGCGGGGTCTACGACGCGCTGCCCCGGCACGCCGGGGCCCTGGCCGGTGAGCCCACCGGCGCGGCGTGGCTGGTGCGGGTGGCGATGGCGGTGGACGACCGGCGCAGGGCCGGGGCCGTGATCGACGCGGCCGAGGACGTCGCCCGGCGCAATCCCGGCCTGCCCGGCCCCTCGGTGTCCGCCGACCACGCGCGGGGGCTGCGGGAGGGCGACGCCGAGGCGCTGGGCCGCGCGGTCGCCGGTTACACCGACCCCTGGGCCAGGGGGTCGGCGGCGGAGGATCTCGGCGTGCTGCTCCGCGCGGGCGACGGGCGCAGGGACCTGGCCGTGGAGAGCCTGAAGACCGCGCTGGCCTGCTACGGGGCCGTGGAGGCCACCAGGGACGCGGCGCGGGTACGGGGCAGGCTGCGGCTGCTGGGCGAGCGGTGCCGCCACTGGGTCAGGACCGACCATCCCGTGTCGGGGTGGGCCAGCCTGACCGGTACCGAGCAGGCCGTCTGCGACCTGGTCTCCCAGGGGCTGACGAACCGGCACGCCGCCGAGCAGATGTTCATCAGCGAGCACACCGTCGCCTTCCACCTTCGGCAGGTCTTCCGCAAGCTGGGCATCCACTCGCGGGTCGAGCTGGCCAGGCTCGCGGCGCAGGAGAGCGGCCACCGGCGCTCCCTCTGAGGGGCGGGGGCCTCACCGTGGCATGGAGGCGGTGACCTGGAGACGGCGCTCTTAGCCGCCCCCCCACCCGGGGGAGCCTCACCCCGGCGAGCTCCTCGGCGACCCGATCGAGCGCCGGGCCGAAGGTGACGGCTCAGCCGCCGTACGTGACAGCCCAGCCGAAGGTGACGGCTCAGCCGTACATGACAGCTCAGCCGTAAGTAACGACGAGCTCGTCGTCGGCGAGATCCACCCGGACCACCGCCCCCTCGTCCGCCTCTCCCGACAGGAGCGCGCGGCCGATGCGCGTCTCGACCTCCCTGGCGATGAACCGGCGCAGCGGGCGGGCGCCGTACACGGGGTCGTACCCCCGCTCGGCGATGTACCCGAGCGCCGCCTCGGTGACCTCCAGCCGGATGCCCCGCTGATCGAGGCGGTCCCGCAGCTCGACGAACATCAGGCCGACGATGCGCTCGATCTCCTCGGGGGTGAGCGGCTTGAAGATCACAATGTCGTCGACGCGGTTGAGGAACTCGGGGCGGAAGTGGGACCGCAGCTCGGCCATGATCTGCTGCCTCGCGTCGGGCTTGATCTCCCCTGTCGACGTGACGCCCTCCAGGAGGTACATGGAGCCGAGGTTGGAGGTCATGATCAGGACGGTGTTGCGGAAGTCGACGGTCCTGCCCTGCGCGTCGGTGAGCCGCCCGTCGTCGAGCACCTGCAGCAGCGTGTTGAACACGTCGGCGTGCGCCTTCTCCACCTCGTCGAAGAGCACCACGGAGTACGGCTTGCGCCGCACGGCCTCGGTCAGCTGGCCGCCCTCCTCGTACCCGACGTAGCCGGGGGGCGCGCCGACGAGGCGGCTGACCGTGTGCCGTTCCTGGTACTCGCTCATGTCGATGCGGATCATGTTGTCCTCGGTGTCGAAGAGCGCCTCCGCGAGCGCCTTGGCCAGCTCCGTCTTGCCGACGCCCGTCGGCCCCAGGAAGACGAACGACCCGATCGGGCGGCGCGGGTCCTTGATGCCGGAGCGGGCCCGGATGACGGCGTCGGCCACCAGCCGCACCGCCTCGTCCTGGCCGATCACCCGCTCGTGCAGGATCTGGTCGAGCCGCAGGAGCTTCTCGCGCTCGCCCTCGCGCAGACGGCTCACCGGGATGCCCGTCCACCGCGAGACGATCATCGAGATCTCCTCGTCGGTGACGACCTCGCGCAGCAGGCGCGACGCCCCCTGCTTGGAGCACAATCGCTCCTCCTCGGCCTCCAGCCGTCGCAGCAGGTCGGGCAGCCTGCCGTGCCGCAGCTCCGCGGCGCGGTTGAGGTCGTAGTCACGCTCGGCCCGCTCGGCGTCCGCGCGTACCTGCTCGATCTCCGCGCGCAGGGCCTGGACGGCGCGCAGGGCGTGCCGCTCGGCCTCCCACTGCGCCCGCATGGCGTCGGCCTGGGCACGCAGGTCGGCGAGCTCCCTGCGCAGCTCCTCCAGCCGGGTCCCGCTCGCGGAGTCCTCCTCCTTGGCGAGCGCGGCCTCCTCGATCTCCAGGCGCATCACCCTGCGGGTGAGCTCGTCGAGCTCGGCGGGCATCGAATCGATCTCCGTACGCAGCATCGCGCACGCCTCGTCCACCAGGTCGATGGCCTTGTCCGGCAGGAAGCGGTCGGAGATGTAGCGGTGGCTCAGCACGACGGCCGCCACCAGCGCGCTGTCCTGGATCTTCACCCCGTGGAAGATCTCCAGGCGCTCGCGCAGGCCGCGCAGGATGGACACCGCGTCCTCGACCGAGGGCTCGTCGACCATCACCGGCTGGAACCGGCGCTCCAGGGCGGCGTCCTTCTCGACGTGCTTGCGGTACTCGACCAGGGTCGTCGCCCCGATCATGTGCAGCTCGCCGCGGGCCAGCATGGGCTTGAGCATGTTGCCCGCGTCCATCGCGCCCTCGGCGGCTCCCGCGCCCACCACGGTGTGCATCTCGTCGACGAAGAGCAGGATCCGCCCCTCGGCGGCCTTGATCTCGTTGAGCACCGCCTTGAGCCGCTCCTCGAACTCGCCCCGGTACTTGGCCCCGGCCACCAGCGAGCCCATGTCGAGGCTGAAGACCGTCTTGCCCTTGAGCCCCTCCGGCACGTCCCCGTGGCTGATCCGCAGGGCGAGCCCCTCCACGATGGCGGTCTTGCCCACGCCGGGGTCGCCGACCAGGACGGGGTTGTTCTTCGTCTTGCGGGACAGGATCTGGATGACGCGGCGGATCTCGGCGTCGCGCCCGACGACCGGGTCGAGTTTGCCCGACACGGCGTCGGCCACCAGGTCGCGCCCGTACTTCTCCAGCGCCTCGTACGCCACCTCGGGCATCGCGGACGTCACCCGCTGGTTGCCGCGGATCGCGGTGAGCGCCTTGAGGAAGCCGTCCCTGGTCAGCCCCTGTTCGTGCAGCAACCGCCCGGAGGAGGCCGAACTGCCCTCGTCCAGCAGGGCGACGAGCAGATGCTCCACCGACACGTACTCGTCCCTGAGCCGGTCGGCCTCCCGCTTGGCCGTGTCCAGCAGGCGGGAGAGCCGCTGCGTCACGTAGACCTGGCCGGGCGAGGCGCCGGGGCCGCTCACCCGGGGGCGGCGGTTCAGCTCGGCCTCCAGCTCGGTCCCGAGCCGGTCGGTGTCGACGTTCGCGTACGAGAGCAGGCGGGGGATCAGCCCCTCGGGCTGGTCGAGCAGCGCCAGCAGCAGGTGCTCGCCGTCCACCTCGGTGTGCCCGAAGCGCAGGGCCTTGGTCTGCGCGTCGTGCAACGCCTCCTGTGACTTCTGTGTCAGCTGGTTCATGTCCACGGCGGGCCTCCGGTGGGTCGGGTACGACCGCGCTGGGCGGCCTCCAGGTCGGCGATGCGGTCCAGCAGGTCCATGACGAGGCCGAGCGCCGCGTAGTTGATCGAGAATCCGGCCCGCAGCCGCCGGGCACGCGCCATGGTGAGCAGCTGGGAGGGCGGGAACCACAGGTGCCCGGCGGCGTCGGTCCAGGCGTCGAGCACGCCCAGCGCGACGAGGCGCCGCACCAGGTCGGGGTGGGCGCCGGTCACCCTGGCGAACGTCTCCAGATCCAGGCGCGCGGGCCTGGCCAGCTGGTAGGTCCTCCCCGCCTCCCGCCGTGCCTCCTGCGGAGCCTCCCGCCGGGCCTCGCGCGGCCGGGAGGCCGCGCCCTCGTCCGGGGGCCCCGGGCGGGGTGGCCTGCGCTCAGGGAACGGGTGGGTCATCACCGCCTCCTCGGGTCGAACGCGGAGGCCGCGGCGAGCTGCTCGAACAGCCGCCGCTCCTCCTCCGTCAGCCGCTCCGGGACCATGATCCGCACCTCGGCGTACAGGTCACCCGGCCTGTCGCGGCGGCTGGGCATCCCCCGGCCGCGCAGCCGCAGCCGCCTGCCGCTGGACGTTCCCGGTGGCACCTTCACCTTGGCCTCTCCTCCGGGGGTGTCGACCGCGACGGTGGCGCCGAGCGCCGCCTCCCACGGGGTGACCGGGAGCAGGACGTGGATGTCGCGCCCCTCGACCCGGTAGCGGGGGTGCGGGGCGATCCTGACGATCAGGTAGAGGTCGCCCGCCGGGGCGCCGTCGCCACCCCGGCCGCCCTGTCCGGCCAGCCTGACGCGCTGCCCGTCGGTGACGCCCGGCGGGATGTCGACCCGCAGCCCGCGCGAACCGACGGTGATGGAGCGGCGCCCGCCCCGGTAGGCCTCCTCAAGGGTCAGGACGATCTCGGCCTCCTGGTCGGCGCCGGGGATCGGCCCCCAGTTCGCGCCGGACCGGCCCCTTCTGCCGGAGAACAGCCCTTCGAAGAGGTCGCCGAGATCGACTCCCTCCTCGAAGCCGCCGAAGCCGTCGAAGCCCTCGCCTCCGCCACGGGGACCGGCCCGTCCCGCGCCCGCCCCCCGGCTCCTGGCGCGCGCCCACGTCTCGGGGTCCACGTCCTCGGGCACCTGGCGGAACTCCGGCCCGAACGCGTCGTAGCGGCGCCGGGTCTCGGGGTCGGACAGCACGCTGTAGGCCTCGGAGACCTCCTTGAAGCGGTCCTCGGCGGACGGGTCCTTGTTGACGTCGGGGTGGTTGGCCCGCGCCAGCTTGCGGTAGGCGCGCTGGATGTCCTCCTGGCTCGCGCCCCGCCGCACGCCGAGGATCTCGTAGAAGTCCCGGTCGGGGGGCATCACTCCCCCTTGGCCACCACGACCAGCGCGGGCCGCAGCTGCTGTTCGCCGTCCCCGTAGCCGGGCCGCACGACCCGCACGATCGTGCCGTCGGGCACGCCCTCCTGCGAGAGCACGCCCACCGCCTCGTGCCTGGCCGGGTCGAACACGGTCCCGGTGTCGTCGCGGCGCGCGTAGCCGAGGCGGGAGAGCACCTCCTGCGCCTGGCCTCGGATCGCCCGCATCCCCTCGGCGATGGAGGCCGGATCGGTCTCCGCGTGCTCCAGCGCGCGGTCCAGGTTGTCCAGCACGGGCAGCCACTCCGCGGCGGCACGGGCCCGCTCCTCGGCCTGTGTCCGCACCGCGTCCCTGCTGACGCGCTTGCGCAGGTTGTCGAGGTCGGCGAGGGCCCGCCGCCAGCGGTCCTGGAGGTCGGTCACCAGGGCCTGGAGCTCCACGACGCGGTCCTGAAGGCCCTCCGGGGCGGGCTCGGCCCCTTCCGGGACCTCGGGCCCCCGGTCGCGCGTCCCCTGGCCACCGCGCCGGGTCTCCGCCTCCCGAGGTTCGCGCGGATCGCGGGCCCGGTCCTCGGCTCGCTCCTCGGCCCGGTCGTGGGACCGGTTCCGGGCTCGCGTCTCCCGGCCCGCGTCCTCTCCCCGGTCGTGCGGTCCCCGGTCGTACGGTCCCTGGTCGTGCGGTCCCTGGTCGTACGGCTCCCGGTCCTGCCGCTCCCGACCCGACGGGCCGTACCCGCCGCGCGGATCCCGGTCGGGGCGCGGGACGTGCCGGTCGCGCCCGGATGCCTCACTCATCGGTCGTGAACTCCGCGTCGATGACGTCGTCGTCCCGGCCGCCCGGGGAGCCGGACGCCCCCGAGGTCCCCGGACCGCCCGTGGACCCTGTGGACCCCCCAGCCCCCGCGGCTCCGGACCCCGCCGCGCCAAGGCTCTGGTAGACCTGCTGGAGCTCGGGGGTGAGCGAGCGGACCCGGTCGAGCGGGGCCTCCTGCTTGATCGCGTCGCGGGCGTCGTGCACCAGCATCTCGGCCCGCGCCTTCTCGTGGACGGGTACCGAGCCGCCCAGCTCCGCCAGACGGCGCTCCACCTGGTAGGCGGCGGAGTCGAGCTCGTTGCGCGCGTCCACGACCTGCCGCGTCCGCCGGTCCTCCTCGCGGTGCCGCTCGGAGTCGGCGACCATCCGCTCGACCTCGCTCTTGTCCAGGTTCGAGCTCTCGCTGATCGTGATGCGCTGCTCGGCTCCGGTGTCCTTGTCCTTGGCCGAGACGTTCAGGATCCCGTTGGCGTCGACGTCGAAGGTCACGTCGACCTGCGGCACGCCGCGCGGCGCGGGCCGGATGCTCTCCAGCCGGAACCGGCCCAGGGAGCGGTTGTCGGCGGCGCGCTCGCGCTCCCCCTGCAGCACGACGACGTCCACGGCGCTCTGGTTGTCCTCGGCGGTGCTGAACGTCTCCGAACGGCGGGCCGGGATGGTGGTGTTCCGCTCGATGACCTTCGTCATCACCCCGCCGAGCGTCTCGATGCCGAGGGAGAGCGGAGTCACGTCGAGTAGTACGACGTCCTTCAGCTCGCCCTTGATGACGGCGGCCTGGATCGCGGCGCCCAGGGCCACGACCTCGTCCGGGTTGACCGTCATGTTCGGTTCCTTGCCGCCCGTCATACGGCGTACCAGGTTCTGCACGGCGGGCATCCTGGTCGAGCCGCCCACCAGGATCACCTCGTCGATGTCGTCGGCGGTGAGCTTGGCGTCGGCCATCGCCTGCTGGACGGGGCCCCTGCACCGTTCGAGCAGGTCGGCGGTGATCTCCTCGAAGGTCGAGCGCCTGAGCGTGGTGTTCAGGTGTTTGGGGCCCGAGGCGTCCGCGGTGATGAAGGGCAGGCTGATCTGCGTCTGGGTGACCGACGACAGCTCGACCTTGGCCTTCTCCGCGGCCTCGAACAGCCGCTGTAGGGCCTGCGGGTCCTGGCGCAGGTCGATGCCGTTGTCCCGCTGGAACTCGTCGGCGAGGTAGTCGACGACGCGCCGGTCGAAGTCGTCGCCGCCCAGGTGGGTGTCGCCCGCGGTCGACCGTACCTCCACGACACCGTCCCCGATGGCGAGGATGCTGACGTCGAAGGTGCCGCCGCCCAGGTCGAAGACGAGCACGGTCTCGCTCTCCTCGCGGTCGAGGCCGTAGGCGAGGGCCGCCGCGGTCGGCTCGTTGATGATCCGCAGGACCTCCAGACCGGCGATCCTCCCGGCGTCCTTGGTCGCCTGGCGCTGGGAGTCGTTGAAGTACGCGGGCACGGTGATGACCGCTTCGGTGACCTTCTCCCCCAGGAACTTCGAGGCGTCGTCCACGAGCTTGCGCAGGATCGCCGCGGCGATCTCCTCGGGCGCGTACGGCTTCTCGTTGATCTTGAAGCGGACGGCTCCGTCGGGGCCCGGGACGACGTCGAACGACACGGCGTTCAGCTCGCTGGAGACCTCGTCGTGGCGACGGCCGATGAAGCGCTTGGCCGAGTAGATCGTCCCCTTGGGGTTCAGGATCGCCTGGCGGCGGGCCAGTTGCCCGACCAGGCGCTCGCCGTTCTCGGTGAACGCCACGACCGACGGCGTCGTCCTCGCGCCCTCGGAGTTGGGGATCACCGTGGCCTTGTCGCCCTCCATCGTGGCGATCACCGAGTTGGTGGTGCCCAGGTCGATTCCGACTGTCTTAGCCATGCTGCCCTCCTATGCGCTCCTATGCGCTGCGGCACCGGACGGCACCGCCCCGCCCACGAGACCCCGGCTGGATCCGCGTCCCGAAGCGGGCCCGGGAAGGATCAGGCCCGGTGGATCCGGGCCGGGCGGGCGGCCCGGTGGCGGATGCGGGACGGCGGCGCGGGCGATGCCGCCCGCGCCGCCGTCAGTGCGGGCCCCGTCCCGGGGAGCGCCGGTCAGATCTGCTGGTGCATCTGCTGGGACGTGCCCACGTTGAGCAGCCTGCGCGCCTCGGCGGCGTGCGGGGCCGCGACCAGCACCTCGTAGCGGTCGGCGACGATCGCACTCGACGAGAGGAAGTCACGCTTGCCCCCGGTGAGCGCGTGGCCGACCAGCCCGAAGATCGCTCCGGCTATGGCACCCCAGATCAGGCCCCACAGGACCAGGATGAAGGGGAAGCGTCCGGGCGTGAAGATCGCGAAGAACAGGCCGATCAGCAGTCCGAACCAGGCTCCGGTCGCCGCGCCCATCCCCGCGGCGCGAAGATAGGTCAGCCGCCCGAGCACCCGTTCGACGAGCCGGAGACCGACTCCGACGATCATCGTGTGCTCGACCGGGAACTTCTGGTCCGACAGGTGGTCCACGGCGCGCTGGGCCTCGGCGTAGTTGCCGAAACCCGCCACCGTCTCGTGGCCGGTCAAACTGACATCAGGTCGCATGGCACTTCCCTTCGAGGGCACCCGCGAGGTGAAATCCGTACTCGATTCACCCTCACCCTGTGACGGCGTCCCCACATCCCCAGACCTGACAGTCATCACCGCCATGTCGCCGTCACGTCGCCGTCAGTTATCGCCACGTCACTGTCGTCACTGTCGTCGCCGCGCCGTGCCCCGCCACCCCGGTGCCGCCCGTCCCGCCACCCCGTCCCGCCGCCTCGGTCAGCCGGGGAGCGGAGGTCGAGCGGGCCGAGGTGTCCGGCCACGATGCCGCCGTCCCGGTCAGTCGGGGACCAGGCCGTGCCGGAAGGCGTACGTCACCGCCTGGGCCCGGTCGCGCAGTCCCGCCTTGGCGAAGAGGTTGTTGATGTGCGTCTTGACCGTCGCCTCGGAGATGAACAGCTCCCCGGCGATCTCCGCGTTGGAGCGGCCCGCCGCTATCAGCCGCAGCACCTCGCTCTCGCGGCGGGTGAGCCCGTCGGGCGGCTCCGGCGCGCGGCGGCCCCCGGTCACCGCCTCGGCCAGCCGCCGCTGGACACCGGGGTCGAACTGGGCCTCGCCCTCGACCACGGTGGCGATCGCCGAGGCCAGGGACTCGGCGTCGGCGTCCTTGGTCAGGTAGCCCCGCGCCCCCGCGGCCAGCGCGGCGAAGACCGACTCGTCGTCGGAGTACGTCGTCAGGACCACCACGTGGATCTCCGGATGGGCCGCCCTGATCCTGCGGGTCGCCTCCACCCCGTCCATCCGGGGCATCCGCAGGTCCATCAGGACCACGTCGGGCCGCAGGGAGCCGGCGAGCCCGACCGCCTCCCGGCCGTCGGCCGCCGCCCCCGCCACCTCGATGCCGGGCAGCAGCCCCAGCAGCAGCACCAGCCCCTCGCGCACCACCGTCTGGTCGTCGACCACCAGTACCCGCACGGTCACCCCGGCCCCCCGCCCCCCTCGAACCCGCCCGGGTACGCCGGTGGCGCTCCCACCCGCTTCCCCGTTGGGCGATACCGTACGGCACCGGCGTGAACCGTCCGCGGCGCGGCGCCCACCCCCGCAGCGGCGCCGCGCCGCGGGCGGCTCACGCCGGGACCCGCAGAAGAATCTCGAAACCCTCCGCGCCCGG
Source organism: Streptosporangium oxazolinicum (assembly GCF_039537505.1). Taxonomy (NCBI): domain Bacteria; kingdom Bacillati; phylum Actinomycetota; class Actinomycetes; order Streptosporangiales; family Streptosporangiaceae; genus Streptosporangium; species Streptosporangium oxazolinicum. The sequence continues at coordinate 55,494 of NZ_BAABAQ010000009.1, read as the reverse complement.
CCGCACGGCGAGCGAACCGCCGATCAGCTCGGCCCGCTCGCGCATCCCCACCAGCCCGTATCCCCCTCCCGAGGTCGGCGGTCCCGGCGGGCCGCCCGTGTCGCGCACCTCCAGCTCGCACCAGGTGCCGACGCGGCGCAGCGCCACCGACACCGCGGCGCCCGGCGCGTGCTTGCGCGCGTTCGTCAGCGCCTCCTGGGCGGTCCTGGCCACCGCCAGCCTCGCCCCCGCCTCCAGCGAGTCGAGGTTCCCCGCGACCGAGACCGCGCAGGACGAGCCGGTCACCGACCGGAACTCCACCGCCAGCCGCTCCAGCCGCTCGGCCAGCGGAAGCTCCTCCCCGCGCAGCGCGTCGAGCGCCCGGCGGGTCTCCTCCAGCCCGGCACGCGCCAGCCGTACGGCGCGGTTGACCCGGTCGAGGGCCGCCGCCGGATCCTCGCCCCGCTCGAGCAGCAGCCGCGCCCCCTCCAGGTGGACGATCTGCGCCGACTGCGAGTGCGCCAGGATGTCGTGGATCTCCCTGGCCAGCCGTGCCCGCTCGGCCAGCACGGCCTCGCCCGCCCGCGCCTCGGCGAGCGCCGAGGCGTGCTCCCTGGTCGTCTTCACGTGCCGTATCAGGAAGGTGAAGACGGCGACGTAGGTGAGGCCGGAGGCGTTGCCCAGCACCTCCCCGCCCGGCAGCCCGAGCAGGAAGGACAGGGCCGTCGTGGCGGCGATGTCCGCCATGACCAGGACCACCGCCGGCCACAGGCGGGTCTTGAACGGCGCGACGAAGATCACGATGTACAGGAACCCCATGCCGCTGTAGGGGCTGATCCCGTGCAGGGCGAGCCCCCCGGCCAGGGTGACCACGAGCAGCGGGGCGTCGTGCCGCGGGGCCCGGCCCAGCAGCACCCACAGGCAGCAGCCGACGGTGACGGCGCCGATCGGGACCATCCCGAGCAGGCCGGGCCAGCCCGTCTTGACCGCGCCGGCCACCGGGCCGGAGAGCAGATAGCCCACCAGCACGACGGTGAGAAACCGGCGTACCGGCGGGCGGCGGAGGAACTTCACGACGCCAAGCTATCCACGCCCACGGCGGCGGGCCATGGGCACAGGGGTGGAGATCGTCTCCACCCCCGGCCGCCGATCTCTCCTCCCGGGTGGATCTCGCGGGGTCCACCCCCGGGAGCGTGCGCTCCCGCCTGCCTCGGGGCCATCGTCGAGGTCATGTCAGCAATCAGCGTCACCCACCTCGGCAAGTCGTTCGGCGGGGTACGCGCCGTCGAGGACCTGTCGTTCACGGTGGAGCGGGGAACGCTCACCGCCTTCCTGGGCCCCAACGGGGCGGGCAAGACCACCACCCTGCGCATGATCCTCGGCCTGGTCGCGCCCAGCGAGGGCACCGCGACGATCGGCGGCACGCCCTACCGCGACCTGGACCGGCCCGTCACCACCGTCGGCGCCGTCCTGGAGGCGACGGCCTTCAACCCCGGGCTGAGCGCCCGCGCGCACCTGGAGGCGCTCCGCCTCGCCGCGGGGCTCGATCCCGCACGCGTGGCGTACGTCCTGGCGCAGGTCGACCTCACCGACGCGGCCGACCGCAGGGTGAGGGGATTCTCCCTGGGCATGCGCCAGCGGCTCGCCCTCGCCTCCGCCCTGCTGGGAGACCCGGAGATCCTCATCCTCGACGAGCCCGCCAACGGCCTGGACCCGGCGGGCATCCGCTGGCTGCGGGGCTTCCTGCGGGCCTGCACCCACGAGGGCCGCACGATCCTGGTCTCCACCCACGTACTCGCCGAGATCCAGCAGATCGCCGACCACGTGATCATCGTCGGGGCGGGGCGCCTCACCTGGCAGGGCCCGCTCACCCCGGAGACCGACCTTGAGGAGCTCTACATGCGGGTGACCGGGTGAACCGCCTGATCCGTGCCGAGTTGTTCAAGCTCCGCACGAGCCGCGTCACCTGGATCCTCGTCGGTCTGGCGCCCCCGCTGTGCGTGCTCTGGGCGGGGCTGATGGTCGCCCTGGCGGAGCCGGCCGGCGCGACGGGGCCGCAGGTCGAGAACGTCTACAACATGGCGCAGCAGTCCTACGTCTTCGCCCTGGTCCTCGGCGTCCTCGGCGTTGCCGGGGAGTACCGCCACCAGACGATCACCTGGCAGTTCCTGGTCACCCCGGTGCGGAGCCGGGTGATCACGGCCAAACTGGCCGCGTACGGGATCGCCGGGCTGCTCGTCGGCGTCCTGTCGGCGCTGGTCACGCTGGTGGCGGGCCTGGCCATGCTCGGCCTGGCCGGTCATCCCGCCTGGACCCCCCGGGTGCCGCTGGTCCTGCTCGGCTCGGTGTTCAGCGTCGCCGTGTACGGCCTGCTCGGGGTGGGCCTCGGCGCCCTGATCCGCAACCAGGTCGCGGCGGTGGCGGTGGCGCTGGTCTGGTTCATGTACGCCGACTACCTGCTCACCATGCTCCTGCCGGGGCTGGGCCGCTGGCTGCCGACCGGGGCGGCCCGCGCCCTGGGCGGCATGCACCTGCGGGACGCGGAACTGCTGCCCGTCTGGGCCGGTGGACTGCTGTTCGCCGGTTACGTCGTGGTGGCCGTGCTCGCCGCCCGCCTGCTGACGCTCCGCCGCGACGTCACGTGACCCCACCGTCGCGGCGGCCGTACGGCGGCACGGGCCACATCGGGGGCGAGACGCGACGTGGTCCCGGGGGCACACGTCGCGGCGGGCGCCCGGGGGGGCGCGTCACGCCATGGCGTCGCGGACGGCGGCGTGGGCCGCGTCGCGCATCATGGAGTGCAGCACCGCGTTGGACTCCCGGTCGGTCCGCACCTCGACCATGCGCAGCCCGTCGCCGCGCAGCGCCTTGACCAGCTGGCCCGGCTCGTCCACGAAGGTGTACGGCGTGCCGGTGGCGGCGGCCGCGTAGCCCAGGTCGACCCCGTGCGAGGTGCCGAAGACCCGCTCGAAGGGGTCGCGCAGCGCGGCTTGGGGCAGCAGCGAGAAGATCCCGCCGCCGTCGTTGTTCACCACGACCAGGCAGAGGTCGGGGCGGGGCTCGCGGGAGCCGAGCAGCAGCCCGTTCTGGTCGTGCAGGAAGGTCAGGTCGCCCATCAGGGCGTAGGAGGGGCCGTTGTGGGCGAGGGCGGCGCCCATCGCGGACGACACCACGCCGTCGATCCCCGCCGCCCCCCGGTTGGCCAGGATCCGCAGGCCCCGCCGGGGACGCATCGCCTGGTCGAGGTCGCGGATCGGCATCGAGGAGCCGGAGAACAGCAACGACCCGTTGGGCAGCGCCTCCACCAGGTCGCGGGCCAGGCGCGGCTCGCTGAGCCCCGGCGCCTCGTCCAGCACCTCGTCGATCGCGGTCCTGGCCGCCGCCTCGGCGCGGCGCCAGGAGTGCAACCACGCGTCGTCGCCCGCCGCGACCGGGATCTCCACCACCTGGGCGACCTGGGTGGCCGAACGGGTCGGGTCGGGCCAGCGGGTCATGTCGGCGGCGACCACGATGTGCTCACCCGCGTGCCTCAGCCAGTTGAGCAGCGGCCGGGACAGGCCGGGGCGGCCCAGGGTGACCACGACGTCGGGGCGGTGCCGGTCGGCGAACTCCGGGGTGCCGAGGAGGAAGTGGTAGGCCGACATCGCGTGGTCGCCGTAGCGGGCGCCGCCGTTGGGCTCCGACAGGACCGGCCACCCGGCCATGCCCGCCGCCGCCACGTATCTGCGCGTGTTGGTCGCGCCGTCGCCGACGACCAGCACCCCCCGCCGGGTCGGCGGCAGGTGCAGCGCCACCGGCGGTGAGGCCACCCTGGCGCGGACCCACGGGCCCGCGGCGTCCCCCTCCAGGGACTCGCACCAGGACGGGTCGCCGTCCGGGACCAGCGGCTCGCGGAAGGCCACGTTGAGGTGGACCGGCCCCGGGTCGTACGGGCCCAGCGCGCGCTGGTAGGCGCGGCAGACCGTCGACCGCCAGTAGGCGACCTGGCCGGGGCGGTCCTCGGGCACGCCGACCTCGCTGAACCAGCGCACGGCCGTGCCGTACAGCTTGACCTGGTCGACGGTCTGGCTGGCGCCGGTGTCACGCAGCTCGGGCGGGCGGTCGGCGGTGAGCACCAGCAGCGGCACCCCCGACTCGTGCGCCTCGATGACGGCCGGGTGGAAGTTGGCCGCCGCGGTGCCGGAGGTGCAGACCAGGACGACCGGACGGCCGCTGCGGCGGGCGAGGCCCACCGCCAGGAAGGAGGCCGAGCGCTCGTCCACCCGCACGTGCAGCCGGATGCGGCTGTCGGCGTGCACGGCGAGGGCGAGCGGCGCCGAGCGCGACCCGGGTGCGAGCACCACGTCCGTGAGACCGCAGCGGGCGAGCTCGTCGACCAGCACCGTCGCGAGCGCGGTCGCGGGATTCACCGCACCGCCTCCTTAACTCCGCACCCGGGGGTGAGTCCGTCTCGAGGCGCGCGAAAGCGACCTCGCCTGCGTGGGACGGCACGCCCCGGGACCGAACCCGTCCGGATCCCCGCCACCCCTGGGAGCGGCGGGGAAACCCGTCCTCGCCGCCCGTGGCCGCGCCGGAACCGGCCTGCCGCCGCCCCTAGGGACGGCGCGGGAACCTGCCGAAGTCGGGGGCGCGCTTCTCCTTGAACGCGTCGCGGCCCTCCTGCGCCTCCTCGCTCATGTAGTAGAGCAGGGTGGCGTCACCGGCGAACTGCTGCATCCCCGCGGCGCCGTCGGTCACCGCGTTCAGCGCGCCCTTGAGCATGCGCAGCGCCAGCGGCGACTTCTCCAGCATCTCCCTGGCCCATTTGACCGTTTCGGTCTCCAGCTCGGCGAGCGGCACGACCGCGTTGACCAGGCCCCAGTCGAGGGCGGTCCGCGCGTCGTACTGACGGCAGAGGTACCAGATCTCGCGGGCCCGCTTCAGGCCGACGGTCTCGGCCAGCAGCCAGGAGCCGTAGCCGCCGTCGAAGGAGCCGACCTTGGGGCCGGTCTGGCCGAAGACCGCGTTGTCGGCGGCGATGGACAGGTCGCAGCACACGTGCAGCACGTGGCCGCCGCCGATGGCGTAACCGGCGATCATCGCGATGACCGGCTTGGGACAGCGCCGGATCTGCACCTGCAGGTCGAGCACGTTGAGCCGGCCGACGTGCGGGGTGGACTTGTCGACGTAGCCGTCGTCGCCGCGGATCTTCTGGTCGCCGCCGGAGCAGAAGGCCCGCTCGCCCGCGCCGGTGAAGATGATCACACCGACCTCGGCGTCCTCCTGGGCGGCGTTGAAGGCGTCCTTGAGCTCGAAGAGCGTCGTCGGGCGGAACGCGTTGTGCCGCTCCGGCCGGTTGATCGTGATCTTGGCGATGCCCTCGCCGGTCTCGTAGATGATGTCCTCGTACTGCCCGGACCTCTTCCAGTCGACCGCGCCGTCACGCTCGGGGGCCGGCTCCGCCGCCACCCGCTCGTCCACGCCCGGCTCGACCCGCTCCGTGCTCACGATGGCTTCACCCTCTCCGCTGCGCCGGGACCGCCCCGGCCGTTGTCCGGCTTCCGGCACTAACCTTACGACTGTGATGACCATTCCTGTGCACGAGGTATGGCTTTCCGTGCAACGGGAATTGCACGCCGTGGTGTCGCCGGCGGGCCCGGAGCTGTTCCGGGCCGTGGGCGCGGCGCTGGACGGCAGCGGTCCCGCCGTGCTGCCCCTCTCCCCCGCCCTGCCCGCCCCCGCGCTGCGGGCGACGCTCGACGCGCTGCGCCCGACCCACGTGAACGGGGTACGCCGCGAGGGCGGCGTCGGCGTGCCCGCCGACGTGGCGGTGGTCATCGCCACCAGCGGCTCGACCGGCGTCCCGAAGGGCGCGCAGCTGTCGGCCGAGGCGCTGCTCGCCTCCGCGTCGGCCTCGCTGCGGCGTCTGGGGGCCGGGGCGGGCGAGCGCTGGCTGTGCTGCCTGCCGCCCTCCCACGTGTCCGGCCTGCAGGTCCTGGTGAGGTCGCTGCTGGGTGGGACCGAGCCGATCGTGCACGACGGATTCTCCCCCGAGGCCGTGCTCTCCAGCGGCGCGGACCACGTCTCGCTGGTGCCGACCCAGCTGCGCCGCCTTCTCCAGGTGGACGGGGCAGACCTATCGACGTTCGGGACGATCCTGCTCGGCGGCGCCGCCGCTCCCCCGGGCCTGCTCGACGCGGCCCGCGCGGCCGGGGCCCGGGTGGTCACCACGTACGGCATGAGCGAGACCTGCGGCGGGTGCGTCTACGACGGCGAGCCCCTCGACGGGGTGGGGCTCGCCGTCGGCGACGACGGCCGGATCCGCCTGGGCGGGCCCGTGCTGTTCTCCGGCTACCGGCTCCGCCCCGACCTCACCGAGGCGGCCCGCGACGGCGACTGGTTCCTCACCTCGGACCTGGGCGTCCTGGAGGGGGGGCGGCTGCGCGTGCTCGGGCGGGCCGACGACGTCGTCAACACCGGGGGCGAGAAGGTCGTCGCCGCGGTGGTGGCCGCCGCGGTGGCCGAGCATCCCGCGATCGTCGACGCCGCCGTGGTCGGCCGTCCCGACCCCGAGTGGGGCGAGCGGGTGGTGGCCGTCGTCGTCTCGCCCTCCCCGCCGTCCCTGGCCGAGCTGCGCGCCTTCGTCAAGGAGCGGCTGCCCGCCTACGCGGCCCCCGCCGAGCTGATCGTTGTGACCGAAATACCACTTTTGGCCAATGGTAAGCCGGACCTGGAAGCTCTCCGTTATGGTCGTGATCGGGAACCGTGAAGGTGGCCCCACACGTCCAATGAGGTAGCCGAAGCAGGAAGGACAAGCCCGATGAACGTCACCCGGAAGACATGGGTCTCGGCTGGAATCGTGAGCCTGGTCCTCGCCGGTGGCATTTCCGTCACGGCCGCCGCCGCGGCGGGCGGGGCCGGAAGGGCGGAGAAACCGTCGGGCGAGCCGACGCCGGTGGCCCCCCAGGAGCCCGGAACGCCCTCGCCGCAGGAGCCGTCGCCGACCGCGTCCGCTCCCCCGGCGGAGGAGTACGTGGTCTCCAGGGACGTCAACCCCGACCCCGGGAAGGTCGTCGACTACTGGAGCGAGAACCGGCTGGAGGAGGCGGAGCCCTTCCCGATGCCCATGGTCGACGGCCCCCTGGTGGAGAGGCCCTCGGCCCCGGCCGAAGAGGGCCCCGTGGAAGTGATCGAATAGGCCCTCTCGGGCGCCCGTACGCGGGTGGATCGCCGGGACGGCGGTCCACCCATCATATTTTCCGGGTCAAGTCGGGAACAGAAAGTTCTTGGCTGGGGTTATTGGTACTGGTGCGCTGAGCGGCCCCCAGACCGCCCCACCCCAAGACCATCAGATCGTAAATTCAGACGACTCCGTGATGGAGGAGGTGTCCTCATGCCCCCAACCGCCGTGGCGACCTCATCTGAGGCCCCGACGACCCTCGACCAGCTCCTTGACCGAGGGCGAGTCCAGGGCCACCTTTCACTCGCGGAGCTGCGCCACGCCTTCGCCGAGACGGGCATCAGCCCCGCCGAGGGCAGGTCGATCCTGCGCGAGCTCACCGAGGCGGGCGTCAGCCTGGCGGCCGAGAACGAGCCCGCGCTCTCCACGTCCGCCGCCCAGAGCGCCCGTAAGACCCCCGCCCGCAAGGCGAAGGCCGCCCCCGCGAGGAAGACCGCGGCGAAGACCGAGCCCGCCCCGGGTGCCCCGAGTGCCGCCAAAACCACCAAGACCGCCAAGGTCACCAAGGCCACCGGCACCACCAAGGTCACCGCGAAGGACGCGAAGGACGCCGCGGCGGAGCTCGACGACGAGTGGAACCCGCCGGAGGAGACCGAGGTGGAGGCCGAGCCGACCCTCGACCTCGACGACCAGTCCTCCGTCATGGGCGACTCGGTGCACACCTACCTGAAGTCGATCGGCCGTCGCACCCTGCTCACCGCCGCGCAGGAGGTCGAGCTGGCCAAGCGCATCGAGGCCGGTCTGTACGCCGAGTCCAAGCTGGAGGCCGACCCCGGCCTGTCCGCGGTCGCGCGGGACGACCTGGAGTGGATCGCCGAGGACGGCCGCCGGGCCAAGGACCACATGCTGGAGGCGAACCTCCGCCTGGTCGTCTCCGTGGCGAAGAAGTACACCGACCGGGGCATGGCCCTGCTCGACGTGGTCCAGGAGGGCAATCTGGGCCTGATCCGCGCGGTGGAGAAGTTCGACTACACCAAGGGCTACAAGTTCTCCACCTACGCGATGTGGTGGATCCGCCAGGCCATCCAGCGCGGCTTCGCCGACTCGGCCCGCACCATCAGGCTGCCGGTGCACGTGCTGGAGATGCTCTCCAAGCTGTCGCGCGTCGAGCGCGACATGCACCAGCGCCTGGGCCGCGAGCCCACGCCGGAGGAGCTGGGCGTCGAGCTGGACAAGACCCCCGACCAGATCGAGGAGCTGCTGCGCACCAGCCGCCAGCCGATCAGCCTCAACGCCACCATCGGCGAGGACGGCGAGACGACCATCGGCGACCTCATCGAGGACGTCGACTCGCCCGAGGCGTCGGAGGTCGTCGACCGCCAGCTGCTGGGCGAGCAGCTGCGCGGGGTGCTGGGCAACCTCTCCCCCAGGGAGGCCAAGATCATGGCCCTGCGCTTCGGCCTCGTCGACGGCAAGCCGCACACCCTCGACGAGATCGGCAAGCACCTCGGCCTGACGCGCGAGCGCATCCGCCAGCTGGAGAAGGAGTCGCTCTCCAAGCTCCGCCACCCCAGCAACACCCGTCCGCTGCTCGACTGGGCCAGCTGACCGGCGGCTGACCGGCCCCCGGCCCGTCGCGAAGGGCGCCACCGCGAGACCTCCCGGTCCGCGATGGCGCCCTTCGCCGTGTTCCGGCCCTCCCGGGCAGAGCCCCCCGGAGGGACCGGCGGGAGCGCGAAGCGCCCCTCCCCGAGGGCCGGGATACGGGAACCGGGGCGACGGTCCCGTAGCGGCCCTCGAAGGTCTGAGAAAGGTCTGAGAGGAGTCAGCCACCCATCTCGGCGACGAGGCCTCGGGGCCGCATGTCGGTCCAGGAGCTCTCGACGTAGGCCAGGCAACCGGCGCGGGAGTCCGCACCGTGGGCGATCTCCCAGCCCGCGGGGACGTCGGCGAACGCGGGCCACAGCGAGTGCTGCCCCTCGGCGTTCACCAGCACCAGGAAGGACGCGTCCTCGTCGTCGAAGGGGTTGGTCATCGGTTACCTCCAGCGTGGGTGCAGCGGGTGGTGGTGCCGGATCGGTGGATTCGCCCGGCGCCGACGGTGACGGTCAACGCGGGTCCTCCGTACGGGCGGTGCGGGGGGCCTCCACCGGTGCGCCCGGGGGTCGGCGACCGCCGCTTCCCCGCCGGATACGGGGAGTCTCCGGGCGCGGAAATGAGGCAGATGAAAATGGCATACTGCGTGCACCTTGATGAAGTGCCTGGTCACGGCGTTGGGCGAGTGGCCTGAGAGACCACTGGGACGGGGTGTCTTATTAGGCAAGCCTAACCTAAGATTCACCCCATTGACGACAATGTCAAGATGCCTGATCATCAGGAGCTAGATCACCTTTGACTCTTACCCGCCACACTTTCGACAGCCGAAGTAAATGAGGCGAGGCTAACCTAACTTGTCAGTGAGGTGCGTGTGATCGATCGGCAGGACCATCCCGGGCTTCCCGGGACGGTGGCCCTTGTCACGGGCGCCGCCGGGGGCATCGGCGCCGCCGTCGCGGCGTCCCTCGCCCGCGCCGGGGCGCTCGTGGCCGGAGTCGACGTGCGCGACGGCCCCTGGGAGGATCGCGGGGAGCCGGTGACCCGCCACCACACCGACGTCACGGACCCCGGACAGGTGGACGCGGTCGTCGGGAGGATCGAGGACGAGCTGGGACCGATCGGGGTCCTGGTCAACGTCGCGGGCGTGCTGCGCACCGGCGCGGTGACAGAGACGGGCACCGACGACTGGGCCCACGTGTTCGCGGTGAACGCCGGCGGGGTCTTCCACACCGTCCGTGCCGTCGCCCGCCGCATGATCCCCCGCAGCGGCGGGACGATCGTCACGGTGGCCTCCAACGCCGCGGGCGTGCCGCGCGTCGGCATGGCGGCGTACGCGGCGTCCAAGGCCGCCGCGGTCATGTTCACCCGGTGTGCCGGGCTGGAGCTCGCCCGCCACGGCATCCGCTGCAACGTGGTCTCACCCGGATCGACCGACACCGCCATGCAGGCGGGGCTCGATCCCCACGCCGCGCTCATGGGAGACCCCTCCTCCTACCGCGTGGGCATCCCGCTGGGCCGGCTGGCCGACCCCCAGGACGTCGCCGAAGCCGTGATCTTCCTGGCATCGGACCGTTCCCGGCACATCACCATGCAAGACCTGTACGTGGACGGCGGCGCCACGCTCAGGGCCTGAGATCCCCCGAAAGGTCAGCCTTGACTATCGCATACGAGGCGGTCAGCGCCACCGAGCTTCTCGACGAGTACCGGCCGGGTTCCTCATCGATCTTCTCCTCTCCCCGGCACACCCTCCTCGCCGGGGGCGTCGCCGACGTGGTGGCGCCCGCCTGGACCATGCGGGAGCTGGCCGAGCGCGTACGCGAGCACCGCGACCTGGTCCTCGGCGCGATCCCGTTCGACGACCCCGCCTCGGCACGGCTGGTCACCCCGGTGCGCGCCCGCTGGGCCGACCCCTTCGTCTTCGTCCCCGGCGAGCCGCCACCCCACGAGGGCCCGCGGCCGCCGTGGCGGATCACCCCCGTACCCACCCCCTCGGGCCACCTGGAGGGCGTACGGCGGGTCCTGGAGCTGCTCGGCACGGGCGCGGTGGAGAAGGTGGTGCTGGCCAGGTCACTGAAGCTGACGAGGCCGGAGCCGGTCGACGTCGCCGCGATGGTCCGGCGCCTGGCGGTCCGCGACCCGCACGGCCACGTCTTCGCCGTCGACCTGCCCGGCGGGCGGACCCTGGTGGGTGCCAGCCCCGAACTGCTGGTCTCCAGGGACGGGCCCGCCGTCGTCGCCAACCCGCTGGCCGGCTCCGCCGCGCGCAGCGCCGACCCCGTGGAGGACCGCCGCCGCGCGGCGGCGCTGCTCTGCTCGGCCAAGGAGCAGCACGAGCACGCGGTCGTGGTCCAGGGCGTGGCCGCCGCGCTCGCCCCGCACTGCCGGGCGCTGAGCGTCCCGGCCGAGCCGTCGCTGATCTGCACCTCGACCATGTGGCACCTGTCCAGCAGGATCACCGGGCGGCTCGCCGACCCGCGCACCACCGCGCTCGACCTCGCCGTCGCCCTGCACCCGACTCCCGCGGTCTGCGGGACGCCCACCCTCGCGGCGCGCGCCGCGATCGCCGATATCGAACCCTTCGACCGGGGCTTCTACACCGGCATGGTCGGCTGGTGCGACGCCTCGGGGGACGGCGAGTGGGCGGTGGCGATCCGCTGCGCCGAGGTGACCGCTGGCGGCGTCCGGCTGTTCGCCGGGGGCGGGATCGTCACCGGCTCGGTCCCCGAGGAGGAGCTCGCCGAGACCTCCGCGAAGTTCCGGACGCTCCTGCAGGCCCTCGGCCTGGCCCCGGACCTCGACGTGGACCTGGACCTGGACCTGGACGCGGACACGGTCTCCGGCATGGAGGCCGTCGCCGCCACCGGGGAGAAGCCCGGGAGAGGAGCCGGGAGAGGACAGGTGTGACCCCCAGCACGTCGAGCCGCCGAGAGAGAAAGCAGAAGGAGAGGTAGTCGTGGCCATACCCGCAATCACCCCCTATCCGATGCCCCGCGAGGACGAGATGCCCGTCAACCGCGTCTCCTGGACACCGGACGCCCGCCGGGCGGTGCTGCTCGTCCACGACATGCAGAACCACTTCGTGAACGCGTTCGCGCCGGGAACCTCGCCGATCGTGGAACTGGTCTCGGCGATCACCGGTCTCCGCGAGACGGCCTGGGAACTCGGCGTCCCGGTGGTGTACTCGGCCCAGCCCGGCGGGCAGACCTCGGCCCAGCGCGGCCTGCTGGAGGACTTCTGGGGGGCCGGGGTCGGCACCGACCCGAGCGCCCAGGAGATCGTCGCGGCGCTCACCCCCGGCCCGGACGACATCCGGCTGACCAAGTGGCGCTACAGCGCCTTCCACCGCACCCCGCTGCGCACCCTGCTCGCCGAACAGGGCCGCGACCAGCTCATCGTCACCGGCGTCTACGCCCACATCGGCTGCCTGATGACGGCCTGCGACGCCTTCATGGGCGACGTGGAGGTGTTCTTCGTGGCCGACGGGGTGGCCGACTTCTCCGCCGAACACCACCGGATGGCCCAGACCTACGCGGCCGAGCGGTGCGCGGCGGTCCTGCCCGCCGCCCGCGTCCGGCGGCTGCTCGCCACCTCGTCCGCGCACGCCACCCGCTGAGCCCGTACGATCCGCGCCCAGGCCGGGTCCGTCCGGACCGGGCCCACGTCCAGGGACCCGCGAGGGAGAGGCCCACGCGGGTGAGGATCAGGGGTGGAGGTCAGCGGGCGGAGGCGGTGACCGGGCGCGGAACCCGGGGGATACCGGTCAGCCGGTTCTGCTCGCGAAGGGTGCGCAGGCGGTCGACCTCGGCGGTCCACTCGGCGCCCCTGGGGGTGGCCCTGCCCTTGCGGCGGCGGATCCGGTCGTCATACGACTTGATCCCGAACGTCGCGCGCTGGTTGGCCTCGGCCGCGCGCAGGGCCTCGGTGAGCGCCCTGTCGAAGGCCAGCCCGGCGGCGCGCAGCTCCTGCACGGGGGCCGCGGCGGCCTGGGCCCGGCGCACCTCGGCCTCGGCCTGGCGCGCCTTCTCCAGGAGCTCGGGGAAGCTCTTCCCGACCTCCTGGTCAGCGTGGTGACGAACCTCCGCCTCCCGGCTCACGCGCGGTCGGAAAAACGCCATCTTCTTCCCTCTCTCGCCGGTCGCCGGGTCTCCTCCGGCAGATCACCGCTCGTAGCCTACGCGCTCCGCCCCCACCCCACGCACTCAGGGATCGGACCGGCTCGCCGGTGAACGTCCGTTCCGTCCGGCGCGCCGATCTTTACGCAGTAAGGTGACGGTGGCAGGATGCCTCCCATGCCTGCCAAGCGACCGCCCGTCCCGCTCTCCAGGGAGCGCATCATCGACGCCGCCCTCCACATCGCCGACGGCCAGGGGCTCCGGCGCCTGACGATGCGGCGGCTGGGCGACGCCCTCGAGGTGGAGGCGATGGCCATCTACCACCACCTGCCGCGCGGCAAGGACGCCCTCATGGACGCGCTGGCCGAGCACGTCACCGCCGTCCACGCCGAGCCCGGCGAGAGCTGGCAGGAGAGCGCGAGGGCCTGGTGCCGGGCGAGCCGGGCGGCGCTGAGGGAGCATCCCGGGGTGCTGGCCCTGGCCCTGACCAAGCCCCCCAGGGGCAGGGCGGCGATCGCGATCAGGGAGCAGACCGACCAGCTGGCCGACGCGGGCCTGGCCGACCCGGCGGGGGCGGTACGCGCCCTGCGGGCCTACGTCTTCGGCGCGGTGGCGGTGGAGGTGCAGCAGTCGGGCTGGGCCGAACCCCAGGCCGACCCGGGCGACGAGAACGAGCCCTGGCGTCCCCCGTCGAGGGGCGGCGGCAGCCCGGAGGCGGACACCGACTTCGAGCACGGGCTGGACGCGCTCCTGGCCGGTCTGGGCGCACGGTGAGCGCCGGTGAGCACCGGTGAGCGCAGGCCGGGCACAGGGGCCGGTAAGGGGCCGTCAGGGAGTTGGGAAAGCCCGTGTCGGCGCATGTCAGAAACTTGTAACCGATCGTTTACCCGCCGGGCGGCGTGTCGCACTTGGTCGAATATCCTTATATGAGGCATGCTGTGTTATAGGTCACATCCCCTGATAAAGCCCTGCCGGACTGACCCTCTACCAGTTCCCAAACAGTCCTAACGGGCTATGTCGCCGAGGTGCGATCGATCGCACACTTGATCTGCTTGATGTGCGCTCCTCGTTCTGTTACGGGGGTCGCATGGCCATATGTCAACATTCAGATGCTCGTCCCCGTCATACGTGGGAACGGAGACCCATCGGTGACGGTGCCGCCGGATGTCCGATGCCCACCCGTGCCCGGTGTGACCCGGGCGAGCCGACACGAGAGATCCGGAGGCACGCCGATGTGCCCGCACGAGCCGTCCTGTCCGTCCGCCGACGCGCTGGACCGCGAAGCCGCCCGCACCATGGCGGCCCACCCTGAGCAGGGCTGGAGCCTGCTCTGCAACGGTGTGGTGCTGTTCGACGACACCGGCGAGCTCCTCCCGGACGGTGCCGTCATCGAGCCGCATCGGCCACTGGCCGGCGTCGTCTGAGGCCCGTCACCCCCGACCGGTCACGCTGAGCGAGTCCACCGAGCCCGGCCGCATCCTCGCGTCGAGCCACTCGGCGACCACCTCGCCCACCCTGGCGGGATTCCTCCCGAGGTCGTGACCCTCTCCCGGCAGCACCACCAGGCGCGCGGCGTCCGCCGCCTCGGGCACGCCGAACGGGTCACGGTCTCCGTTCACCACCAGCACGTCCACGCCCGCCGAGCGCAGCTCCCCGGCGCGTGACCGCTCCGGATTCCTCGGCGGACGCAGCGGGAACGCCAGCGCGACGACCGCGCCGGCCTCGACCCTCCCGGCCGTACGGCAGGCGACCCTGGCCCCGTTACTCCGCCCGCCCTGCGCCAGCGGCAGCCCCGGATAGCGCCCGCGCAGCCCGGCCACCAGCGTCTCCCACGCCTCGTCCTGCTTGACCGCCGACCCCGGCGCGCGGGCCCCGCGCACGCGGAACGGCTGGAGCACCCGCGCGACCGTCCCGCCGATCGCGGTCACGGCGTCCCGTACGGCCAGCAGATCGGGGGCGTCCACTCCCCCGGCCGAGCCGTGGGTGAGCACCAGCAGGAAGCGCGGGGCGGCCACCTCGTCGATCTCCACCAGGGCCGGGCCGTGCGGGGTCGCGATCTCCACGGGCGCGGCCGCGCCCGCCGGGAGCCCGGTCCCCGAGATGGACGCCGACGCTGGAGGGGTGGACTCGGAGGTGGACACGGATCTCGTCCTAACGGCTGATGCCCGGCGGACGGGCGGGCGGAACAATCGAAGCGTGCAGGACTATCAAGATATCCGCCAGGACATGCGCGCCACCGTCGAGGCCCGGCGTGACCTCGGCCCGGAGTACGAGGCCGCGCTCATCGAGTCGTTCGTGTCACGCCTCGACGCGACCATCGCCCACCGGGTGCGCGCCGAGATGGACGCCGCCGGGGCGCCGAAGGTCAAGCCGCGCAAGGGCGCGAACCCCTCGATCCCGATCGCCCTCGGCTCGATGGGCATCGGGATCCCGCTGACCGCCATCGCGGCGCAGAGCGCCGGCACCGCCGGACTGCTGCTGGCCTGGGGCGGGATCGTCGCGATCAACTTCGCCCACGCGCTGAGCCGCTGGCGGGAGCGCGACTGACCCCCGCCGGACCCGCCCGGCGCACCAGACGCCCCCCTCTCAAAGGTCCCGGTCGAGGCGCAGGCGGACCTCCCCGGCGAGGTCCTCGTCGGCACTGTCCAGACCGTAGCGCCACACGCGCTCGGCGTCCTCGTCACGTCCCCTGAGCGGGAGCGTGCGGGCCAGGAGCTCGATGGCCAGCGCACCGGTCTCGACGTCCCCGCCCTCCTCGATCGCACCGGAGAACTCGGCGCAGGCCAGCTCCAGATGAGCGATGCCGAGCATCACCCGCAGTCTCGGCACCTCGGCCACGTCGGGCACCGAGAGCGCCTCCAGGAGCACCCGGGCGGCCTCCCCCGGCTCGCCCTCCTCCAGGAGCGCCTCCGCCAGCCGCTGGGCGGCCTGCGGAGCGATCTCCGGGTCGCCGGTGGCCAGCGCGTCGCGCAGCGACCGCTCGGCCTCCTCCTCGCCCGTGGCGAGCCTGGCGAGGGCCATGTGCGCCGGCGGGACGTAGGCGGGGTGGCCGACGCCCAGCGCGGCCTGCCAGGCGGCGCGGGCCTGGTCGGCCAGGCCCTCCTGCTCGAAACTCCCGGCGAGCAGGCAGGCGGCCTGGGCGGCGAACTCCGGGTGCCCGGTCGCCAGCGCGGTGCGCGCGGCCGCGCGCGAGCCCGGCACGTCTCCGCTCTCCCCCAGCACCACCGCGAGACCCACCGCCGCCTGGGCCCGGTCGGGCTCGTCGGGGTCGGCGACCAGCTCGGCGAAGATCGTGGCGGCGCCGTCGAGATCGCCCGACTCGGCCAGTCTTCGCGCGGCGTCCAAGGGACGGGTGTCCACCTCAGGCATGCGGGATCCTTCCGGATACGGAGACGCCCCGAGCCTAACGACTCGGGGCTCCGTCCGTCCTCCCGCATTCCCCTCGGATATCGCGGTTCGCGCGGGCTTTCGGCCCTGCCGGGGCCTATGTGGATCTTTGCGGGGATCAGTCCTCGTACGCCGCCAGGGGAGGGCAGGAGCAGACCAGGTTGCGGTCGCCGTAGGCCTGGTCGATGCGGCGGACCGGCGACCAGTA
This sequence comes from Streptosporangium oxazolinicum, assembly GCF_039537505.1. NCBI lineage: Bacteria > Bacillati > Actinomycetota > Actinomycetes > Streptosporangiales > Streptosporangiaceae > Streptosporangium > Streptosporangium oxazolinicum. The sequence continues at coordinate 39,053 of NZ_BAABAQ010000009.1, read as the reverse complement.
CTTGCCCTCGCGCACCGACGGCAGCGGGTAGGCCGCCTCGGTGCGGGTGTAGGGGTGGCCCCACTCGTCGGCGACGAGGCTGTCGGCCGTGTGCGGGGCGTTGCGGAGCGGGTTGTCGGTCCTGTCGTACGCGCCGGAGGCGACCTTCGCGATCTCCTCGCGGATCGCGATCATCGCCTCGCAGAACCGGTCGAGCTCGGCCAGGTCCTCGCTCTCGGTCGGCTCGATCATCAGCGTGCCGGCCACCGGGAAGGACATGGTCGGGGCGTGGAAGCCGTAGTCGACGAGGCGCTTGGCCACGTCGTCGACCGTCACCCCGGTCTCCTTGGTGATCTGGCGCAGGTCGACGATGCACTCGTGGGCGACGAGGCCGCCGCGGCCGGTGTAGAGGACCGGGTAGTGGGGGCTGAGCCTGCGGGCCAGGTAGTTGGCCGACAGGATGGCCTGCTCGGTGGCCGCCTTCAGGCCGTCGGCGCCCATCATCCGGATGTAGGCCCAGGAGATGGGCAGGATGCCCGCGGAGCCGTACGGCGCGGCCGAGACCGGGCCGACCGCGCTCCCCTCGCGCAGCGGGTGGCCGGGCAGATAGTCGGCCAGGTGGGCGCGGACCGCGACCGGGCCGACGCCGGGGCCGCCGCCGCCGTGCGGGATGCAGAAGGTCTTGTGCAGGTTGAGGTGGGAGACGTCCGCCCCGAACTCCCCCGGCCTGGCCAGGCCGACCAGCGCGTTGAGGTTGGCGCCGTCGACGTAGACCTGCCCGCCGGCCTCGTGCACCAGCTCGCAGATCCGGACGATCGTCTCCTCGTACACACCGTGCGTGGACGGGTAGGTCACCATGATCGCGGCGAGCCGCTCGCGGTGCTTGTCGATCTTCGCGACAAGGTCGTCGAGATCCACGTTGCCCTGGTCGTCGCAGGCGACCACGGCCACCCGCATGCCCGCCATGACGGCGCTCGCGGCGTTGGTGCCGTGCGCGGAGGAGGGGATCAGGCAGACGTCGCGGCCCGACTCCCCACGCGCGGTGTGGTAGGCGCGGATCGCCAGGAGCCCGGCGAACTCGCCCTGGGAGCCGGCGTTCGGCTGCAGCGACACGGCGTCGTAGCCGGTGACCTCGGCCAGCCAGCGCTCCAGCTCCCCGATCAGCTCGAGGTAGCCCGCGGCCTGGTCCTCGGGCGCGTAGGGGTGCAGCCCGGCGAACTCCGGCCAGGTGATCGGCTCCATCTCGGTGGTCGCGTTGAGCTTCATGGTGCAGGAGCCCAGCGGGATCATCGACCGGTCGAGCGCGATGTCCTTGTCCTGGAGCCTGCGCAGGTAGCGCAGCATGGCCGTCTCGGAGCGGTGGCTGTGGAAGACCGGGTGGGTCAGATAGTCGCTGACGCGCGTCAGCGCGGCGGGCAGCGCGTCGTGGGCGGCGGCGTCCAGGTCGGCCAGCACGGTGCCGCTGACCTCGAAGGCGGCCAGGACCTGCTCCAGGTGCAGGAGCTCGGTCTTCTCGTCGCAGGTGACACCCACGTGGTCGGCGTCGACCAGGCGCAGGTTGACGCCGTTCTCGCGGGCCGCGGCGACGACCCCCGCGGCGCGGCCGGGCACCCTGGCGAGCACGGTGTCGAAGAAGGTGTCGTGCACGACCTCGACACCGCCCTGGCGCAGGCCCTCGGCGAGCACGACGGCGTGCCGGTGGGTACGCCGGCCGATCCTGCGCAGGCCCTCGGGGCCGTGGTAGACGGCGTACATGCCGGCGATCACGGCGAGCAGCACCTGCGCGGTGCAGATGTTGCTGGTGGCCTTCTCGCGGCGGATATGCTGCTCGCGGGTCTGGAGCGCGAGCCGGTAGGCGGGGCGCCGGTCGGCGTCCTGGGAGACGCCCACCAGGCGGCCGGGCAGCTGGCGCTGGAGGCCGTCGCGGACCGCCATGTAGGCGGCGTGCGGGCCGCCGAAGCCCAGCGGGACGCCGAAGCGCTGTGAGGAGCCGACCGCGATGTCGGCGCCGAGCTCGCCGGGCGCGGCCAGGAGGGTGAGGGCCAGCAGGTCGGCGGCGGCGACCACCTGGGCGCCGCGCGCGTGGGCGGCGTCGGCGATGGCGCGGAAGTCTCGGACCCTGCCGCTGGCGCCGGGGTACTGCACGAGCACCCCGAAGCACTCGGGGAGCTCGGCGGTGAAGTCGCTCTCGACCAGCTCGATGCCGAGCGGCTCGGCGCGGGTGCGCAGCACCGCCTTGGTCTGCGGCAGCGCGTCGGCGTCGACCACGAACACCGTCGAGGGGCTGCGGCCCGCGCGGCGGGCCAGGGTCATCGCCTCGGCGGCGGCGGTGGCCTCGTCCAGCAGGGACGCCCCGGCGACGTCGAGGGCGGTCAGGTCGGAGACGACGGTCTGGAAGTTGATCAGGGCCTCCAGGCGGCCCTGGGAGATCTCCGGCTGGTAGGGCGTGTACGCGGTGTACCAGCCCGGGTTCTCCAGGAGGTTGCGGCGGATGACGCCCGGGGTGATCGTGTCGTGGTAGCCCAGGCCGATCATCGAGGTGAGCACGGTGTTGCGCCCGGCGAGGACCCGCAGCTCCGCGAGGGCCTCGGACTCCCCGGCCGCCGGGGGCAGGCCGAGGCGCCCCGAGGAGCGGATCGCCTCGGGCACGGCCACCGCGACCAGGTCGGCGACGGAGGCGAATCCGACCGCCTCCAGCATGCGGGTCTGGCCGGCGTCGTCCGGCCCTATGTGGCGGGTCGCGAACGGCGGGGAGCTGAGCTCGCTGAGCGATGACAGGTCGGTCATTGGTGAAGCCTCCCGGGACGGGGTGGAGACCGGCGCTGGGCGCGGGCGTATGCCTGGTCTCCCCCTCTGTCATCACGGCCGTCGTTCACGGGCCGTGACCTGAGAGCTTCACCTGCCCTAGACGGGAGGCTTGCACCGTCGGTGAGTCGCGCCTGGCGAGCGCGCCTGCTTTCCAGAGTTGCCTCGTCCGTGCGGTACCGGGTGCCTGAGAGATTCCGGGGAGGTTGCTCCTTCGGCGCCCCGATCGCGGTCGGGGTCTCTCCCGCACAGGGTCAGTGGCAAGTCCGAGTTTACCCGGTTCGTCGTGCTCTGCGACGGCGGGCCAGCTCATCGGCCTGATGATCGCCTAAAGGGCCCTCGCCCGACTCCGCACGTTCGCCGGGCAGATCCGCGAGGGAGCCCTCCACCTCCTGCCACACCCGTCCCAGTGCTATGCCGAAGACTCCCTGACCGCCCTGGAGGAGGTCGATGACCTCGTCGGGGGAGGTGCACTCGTAGACGCTCACCCCGTCGCTCATCAGGGTGATCCCGGCCAGGTCGTTGACGCCCCTGTCGCGCAGGTGCTGCACGGCGATGCGGATCTGCTGGAGGGAGACGCCGGTGTCGAGGAGCCGCTTGACGACCTTGAGGACCAGGATGTCGCGAAAGCCGTACAGCCGCTGGGAGCCGGAGCCGTGGGCAGCCCGCACGGTGGGCTCGACCAGGCCGGTGCGCGCCCAGTAGTCGAGTTGCCGGTAGGTGATGCCGGCCGCCGAACAGGCCGTCGGTCCCCGGTAGCCGATGTCGGCGGGCACCTTCACCGGTTGCCCGTCGAACAGCAGACCCTCTTCACCCGCGCGCTGACGTGCCGACTGGCGCCGTTTCGGGTCATCCTGATCGGCGTTTCTACCCTCGCCGCTGCTGACCGCCACGCGGACCTCCGGCTTTCTCTCATCCCACGGCCTGATCTGGGGGTTTACGCACGACCACGGGTTTCACTTGCACCGTAGGACTGGGGCCAAGTCCAGTCAACGACCCTACTCGGCGCGTCGTGAAGCGTAAATGCACCGAAATTCCTACCCCGCGCGGCCGAAGTCCTCGGGCGTGATCGTGTCAAGGAACTCCCTGAACTTCTCCACCTCGTCCTCCTGGTCGTCGGGGATGATCACCCCCGCCTCCCTGACCACATCCTCACTCGCGAAGATACGTGCGCCGGTGCGAAGTGCCAAGGCGATCGAGTCCGAGGGACGCGCGCTCACCTCCACCCCGTTGGAGAACACGAGATCGGCGAAGAAGATGCCGTCGCGCAGGGCGACGATGTTGACCGTGCTCAGCCGGACCCCGAGCCCTTCGAGCACGTCGCGGAACAGGTCATGGGTGAGCGGCCGGGGTGGTGGCTCCTCGGCCTGGGCCATGGCGATCGCCGTGGCCTCCGTCATGCCGATCCAGATAGGTAGGTAACGCTCCCCATGCGTCTCTTTCAGCAAGACGATCGGCTGGTTGGAGGGCATCTCAACTCGAACGCCCACGACCTCCATCTGCAACACGGGCTGCTCCGTCTTCGCTGGATTCCGACCGGTTTGTTCAACGTAACACTCGTGGGGGTACGAGTGCCTGGTCAGGTTCTCACCGGCCCAGGGCCCCACGGACGCCGGAACGCAGCAGCGAGGCGTGCAATTCCAGCAGCAGGCCGGAAATCTCCCTCGCCGTCTCGTCGGCCTGGTCGATCGCGCCCGGTCCGCGGCGGCGCAGCAGCGGGGCGACGGCCTGCTCCACCAGGCCCGCCTCGCGCTCGGCCGCGGCCTTGACCGCTCGCAGGTGGCGGGCGCGCAGGCCGAAGGCGGCCAGCGCTCCGACGCTGCGGGCCACGGCCAGCGCCTCGGCGTCGTAGTAGCGGGCCACGGCGGCCAGCAGGCCGTAGTCCTCCAGCTCGGCGAGGGTCTCCTCGTCGAGCTCGGCGGCGGCGATCAGCTCCTCGCGGGTGAGCCGGATCTCGGGGGGCGCGTCGTCGGGAACGGCGCGCGGCCGGGCGGCCGGACGCTCCTCGCGGTCGGCCGCCTCCAGGTGGTCCTTGATCACTCGCAGCGGCAGGTAGCGGTCACGCTGCTCGCTGAGGATGTAACGAAGCCGCTCGACGTCGGCGTAGGAGAACTTGCGATAACCGGAGGGACTGCGTTCCGGCTCGATCAACCCCTCGCCCTCCAGGAAACGAATCTTGGAGATGCTGACATCGGGGAACTCGCCCTGCAGGAGGGCGAGCACCTCCCCGATGCTCATGTGCGCACGAGCGGCCTGCGAGCTCATCATCCTCCAGCGGCGCCGCGGGTGAGGAAGACGAGGCGGAACTTGCCGATCTGCACCTCGTCCCCGCCGTACAGCGGAACCTCCTCGATGCGCTCGCGGTTCACGTACGTGCCGTTCAGGCTGCCGACGTCGCGGACGGTGAAGACCCCGCCGCCGCGCCGGTAGAACTCCACGTGACGGCGCGAGACCGTGATGTCGTCGAGGAAGATGTCACTCTCGGGGTGGCGGCCCACGGTGGTGAGATCACTGTCGAGCAGGAACCGGCTGCCGGCGTTGGGACCGCGCATCGCCACCAGCAGCGCGGTGCCCGGTGGCAACTGCTCGACGGCCTGCCGTTCGGCGAGAAGCGTCTCACCTGTCTCCGCCTCGTAGGCCTCGATCCCGGAGAGGGAGATCGTCGATGTGCTGTCTCCGGGGGTCTCGGCTTTGGTAAGCGGCGACCCGCATCGTGAACAGAAACGGGCATCCTCAGGGTTGGCATGACCGCACTGCGTGCAGTAGACGCTCGGCATCGATCGGCTCGGCCTCCTACCGCGAAGACGCGGCAACGGTGCTCAGTGATGCGCGCCTCGCTTCTTCGCTTCTCAAGGGTTTTCTCGGACTGCGAATGCCGCAACATACAGTGATGAGGCGCGAAGGTCAAGGTTGACGCTGAACCGCGGGTACGGTCGGTGACAAAGTTACAGTGGGGCACTGTCTCCGGTCCATGGCGCCGCGCTGTGTTTGTCGCAACCGCTCGGCCCGGAGCCTGCCTCCCGGCGCCTCTCCGCCCGGCCCGGAGCCTCGTTCCGGCCCCCCTTCGCCCGGCCCGCACCCCTCGCCCACGCCCTTTCCCCGCCCCAGGCACAACCGGTCCCAAACGGTCCCAACCAGTCCCAAGTCAGTCCCGACCGGCCCGTCGGCCGCCCACGGCCCCCTCGACCGGCCGGTCCCAACCGCTTCCGGCCAACCCCGACGAACCCGCCAGCCGCCCACGGCCACTTCCGGCCAACCCCGGCGGACCCGTCAGCCACCCGCGGCCTCCTCGACCACCCGCGCCCAGTGCTCGATCAGGGTCTGCGCGGAGTCGACGTCGAACCCCTCGGCCCACAGGTGGGTGACCGCCTCCGTCGGGTCGGGCAGCACCAGGGCCCAGCTGCCGTCCTCGGCGACGACCCGGACCCCGTCGGTGGTGTCGATGCGGTAGTGTTCGGCGGCCTCGATGACCGAGCGCATCACGGCGCCCTTCGCCGCCCACGGGGTCGGCACCGTCCGGCGCAGCAGCTTCGCCTCGGGGATCCTGGCGTCGATCTGGCTGAGCGAGAGGCGGGTCCTGGCGACCAGGCCCAGCAGGCGCAGGAACACCGCCAGGCCGTCCACCGTGGGCCCGAACTCGGGCACGATGAAACCGCCGCGCCCGTCGGCCGCGAAGATCGTCTCCGGCCCCCTGGCGGCGGCGGTGAGCGCGTCGATCGCGGTGGAGGTCCACTCGGCCTGGACGCCGTGGAAGCGGCAGACCTGCTCGGCCACCCGGGTGGTGGTGACCGGCAGCGCCACCCTGCCGCCGCGCCGCTCGGCGGCGACCAGGTCCAGCACCACCAGCAGGGCGCGCTCCTCGCTGATCAGCTGGCCCATCTCGTCCACCAGCGCGACCCGCTCCCCCACCGGGTCGAAGCGGACCCCGAAGGCCGCCCTGGAGGAGCTGACGAGCTCCGACAGGCGCTGCAGGTCGCGGCGGCGCTCGGCGAGGGTCTCGGTGGGCGAGGCGTCGTCCAGCCGGTTGTTGACGGTCAGCACGTCCACCCCGACCCGGCCCAGCAGGCTGGGAAGCACCAGGGAGGAGGTGCCTCCGGCGCAGTCGACCACGACCTTCATGTCGGCGTCGCGCACCCCGCTGATGTCGATCAGGCGCAGCAGCTCGTGCGTGTAGTCCTCCACCGCCCTGGCGGGGAAGCTCAGCTCGGCGATCTCCCCGGGGAAGGCGCGGCGGAACTCCTGGCGGGAGAAGACCCGGTCCAGCTTGCGCTGGGCCGCCGGTGACAGGTCCGCGCCGTGCTCGTCCATGAAGACGATGTCGACGCTCTGCGGGTCGCCGGGGGTGGTGCGCAGCGCGATGCCGCCGACGGCGTTCTCCCTGGCGGTGTGGAAGCGGGCCACCGGGAGCGGGGATGCCTCCAGGTCGAGCACGTTGATCGCGCTGGCGTTCAGGGCGCTGATCACGGCCCGCTTCAGCGCCCGCGCGGCGCGGGAGGAGTCGCGGGAGGTGATGACCGAGGCGCCCTTCTTCAGGGTGGTGGCGTAGGCGCTGGCCAGCCGTACGCACAGCTCGGGGGTGATCTCCACGTTGACCAGCCCCGAGACCCCCCGGGGGCCGAACAGGTTGCGCTGGGCGCGCGGCTCCCAGATGACGCTGTTGTTGATCACCGCCCCCGCCTCGATGGTCTTGAACGGGTAGATCTTGACGCCGGAGGAGAGGTACGCCTCGGCCTCGATGATGCACTCGTCCCCGACGACGGCGCCCTCCTCGACCCTGGCGGCCGTCATCAGGTCGGTGTTCTTGCCGATCACGCAGCCGCGCAGGTGGGCGCTGGGCCCGACGTAGACGTTGTCGTGGACGACCGCGCGGTGCAGGAAGGCCCCCTCCCTGACCACCGCGTTGCTGCCCAGCACGGTGTACTCGCGCAGCTCGGCACCCGCCTCGACCTTGGCGTAGTCGCCGATGTAGAGGGGGCCCTTGAGGACGGCGTCGGCGTCGACCGAGGCCCCCTCCGCCACCCAGATGCCCGGCGAGACCTCGAAGGCGTCGATGTCGACCTTGACCCGCCCCGACAGGACGTCGGCCTGGGCCTTGAGGTAGCTCTCGTGGGTGCCGACGTCCTCCCAGTAGCCGTCGGCCACGTAGCCGTACAGCGGGGCGCCGCGCTCCAGCAGTCTCGGGAAGACGTCACCCGACCAGTCGACGGACTCCCCCGCCGCGATCTCGTCGAGGACCTCGGGCTCCATCACGTAGATGCCGGTGTTGGCGGTGTCGGAGAAGACCTGGCCCCAGGTCGGCTTCTCCAGGAAGCGCTCCACCCTGCCCTGGTCGTCGACGATGACGATGCCGAACTCCAGCGGGTTGGGGACGCGCTTGAGCCCGATCGTGACCATCGCCCCGTTCTCGCGGTGGAAGCGGATCATGTCGGTCAGGTCGATGTCGGTCAGCGCGTCGCCGGAGATGACCAGGAAGCGGTCGTCGCGGAGCCGGTCGGCGGCGTTCTTGACGCTGCCCGCGGTGCCGAGCGGCGTGTCCTCGGTGGCGTAGTGCAGGCTCATGCCGAGCTCGTCGCCGTCGCCGAAGTAGTTGCGGACCAGGGCGGCCAGGAACTGCACGGTGACCACCGTCTCGGTGAAGCCGTGCCGTTTCAGGAGGCGAAGCACATGCTCCATGATCGGCCGATTGATCACGGGTAGGAGGGGCTTGGGCTGGTTCGCGGTCATCGGCCGGAGCCGTGTCCCCTCCCCGCCCGCCATGACGACGGCCTTCACGGATCACCTCTTCAGGCGTTTGGCCTCGCTTGTCAGCTGACGCACCTGTACCCAATACAGCACTCCGGACCACCAGTACAGTCCTGTGCCCCAGATGGCCAGGGACCAGCCGACGATCCCGGCCCCCTCGGCGTACCAGGAGGGGTGGTGGGCCAGGAAGAGCAGCGGGAAGGCGTAGAGCAGGTTGGCGGTGGCGGCCTTGCCGAGGAAGTGCACGGGCAGCGCGGGACCGTACCCGAGGCGGCGCAGGATGATCGGGATGCCCAGCAGCATCACGTCGCGCAGCGGGATGGCCAGCGCCAGCCACCAGGGGATGATCTCGCGCATGGCGAGGCCGAACAGGGTGGCCAGGATGTAGAGCCGGTCGGCCAGCGGGTCGAGCAGGCGGCCGAGCCTGCTGGTCTGGTTCCACGCGCGGGCGATCTTGCCGTCGAGCCAGTCGGAGAACCCGGCCAGCATCAGCAGGGCGACGGCCCAGCCGTCGGCCTTCGGCCCCAGCACCAGCCAGAGGAAGACCGGCACCCCCAGGAGCCTGGCCAGGCTCAGCGCGTTGGGAACCGTCCAAATTCGATCTTCGGCTCCCGATGCTTCCGGACTCACCGGCTGGTCTCCCTCCCCGTACCTGATGGTGACACTACTGCGTCCAGTGCGGCCGGGTGGATGGTGGACGCGGGAGAGACGCGCTATCGTTCGGCTCAACCAACGCGGGAGCCCGGGGAACCGGGCTGAGAGGACGGCTGAGACAGCCGCCGACCGCCAGAACCTGCTCCGGATAATGCCGGCGAAGGGAGTTTGCGCGATGATCGACGCGCGTATTTCCAGCTTCAAGGTCTACCAGGGCGACCTGCGCGTCCCCATGCGCGAGGTGCGCCTGACCGACGGGAGCGCGGTCACGCTGTACGACACCTCGGGCCCCTACACCGACCCGTCCGTGACCACCGACATCACCCTCGGCCTGCCGCGGACGCGCGAGGAGTGGATCCTGGACCGGGGCGACACGGCCCGGTACGGCGGCCGCCCCGGCGCTCCCGGCGACGACGGCTACCGCGACCACGACACCTGGGTCCGCGACCTCCGCTCCCTCGACGCGGTCTTCACCGGCCACGCCGCCCGGCCGCTGCGCGCGACGGGGGCGCCGGTCACCCAGCTCGGCTACGCCCGGCGCGGCCTGATCACCCGGGAGATGGAGTTCGTCGCGGTCCGCGAGGGCGTGACGCCGGAGTTCGTCCGCGCCGAGGTGGCCGCCGGGCGGGCGATCATCCCGGTCAACGTCAACCACCCGGAGAGCGAGCCGATGATCATCGGCCGCAACTTCCTCGTGAAGATCAACGCCAACATCGGCAACTCGGCCGTCGCCTCCACCATCGAGGAGGAGGTGGACAAGATGACGTGGGCGATCCGGTGGGGCGCCGACACGGTGATGGACCTGTCCACCGGGCGCAACATCCACACCACCCGCGAGTGGATCATCCGCAACTCCCCGGTGCCGATCGGGACCGTCCCGCTCTACCAGGCGCTGGAGAAGGCGGGCGGCGACGCGGCCCGCCTGTCGTGGGAGATCTACCGCGACACCCTGATCGAGCAGTGCGAGCAGGGCGTGGACTACTTCACCGTCCACGCGGGGGTGCGCCTGGCCCATGTGCCGCTGACCGCGCGGCGCAGGACCGGGATCGTCTCCCGGGGCGGCTCGATCATGGCGGCCTGGTGCCTGGCGCACCACCGCGAGAGCTTCCTCTACGAGCACTTCGCCGACATCTGCGAGATCCTGGCCCGGTACGACGTGGCGTTCTCGCTGGGCGACGGCCTGCGCCCGGGGTCGATCTCCGACGCCAACGACGAGGCCCAGTTCGCCGAGCTCAGGACGCTGGGCGAGCTCACGAGGATCGCTCACGCGCACGACGTCCAGGTGATGATCGAGGGGCCGGGCCACGTCCCCATGCACAAGATCAAGGAGAACGTCGACCTGCAGCGCGAGCTCTGCGACGACGCCCCGTTCTACACCCTCGGCCCGCTGGCGACCGACATCGCGCCCGGCTACGACCACATCACCTCGGCCATCGGCGCGGCGATGATCGGCTGGTACGGCACGGCCATGCTCTGCTACGTCACGCCCAAGGAACACCTGGGCCTGCCGGACAGGGACGACGTGAAGACCGGCGTGATCACCTACAAGATCGCGGCGCACGCGGCCGACCTCGCCAAGGGCCATCCGGGCGCGCAGGCGTGGGACGACGCCCTGTCCGACGCGCGGTTCGAGTTCCGGTGGGAGGACCAGTTCGACCTCTCCCTGGACCCCGCGACCGCCCGCTCCTTCCACGACGAGACGCTGCCCGCCGCCCCGGCCAAGACCGCGCACTTCTGCTCGATGTGCGGCCCGAAGTTCTGCTCGATGAAGATCAGCCACGACGTGCGCAGGTTCGCCGAGGAGCGCGGCCTGACCGGCGCCGAGGCCCTGGAGGCCGGGATGCGGGAGAAGTCGGAGGAGTTCTCCCGCGAGGGCGGCCGGGTCTATCTGCCCGTGGAGGGTATCTGAGGCCCCGTGGGGCGCGGGAGGGACGTCGTCCGAAGGGGTGCCAGGGGGCACCGCCTTCGCGCCGTCCTCCCGCGCCCCACGGGCCCGCGCTCACGCCGGGATCTCGCGGTGGCGGCCGGACCGGGCGGCGGGCCGGGTGGCGAGGAGGTCCCCCCTCAGGACCGGCGTACGGCGGCGCTGGGTGACCACGCCCAGATGAGCACCGCCACGGTCAGTCCGAACAGGGCGAGGCCGCTGGGCACGTGGGTGCCGAGCACGTCCCAGCTGAAGTGCTGGGGGATCCCACCTCCGGACGACCGTCAAGGTCCGCCAGATGGTGTACTTCCAGGCCCCGCACACCCTCTACGCTTCAAACCATGACCAATGACACCGCGCTCTTCCTGGGGCAGTGGCTCCGCTCGCCGGGCACCGTCGGGGCGGTGGCGCCGAGCTCTCGGCGACTCGCCGAGGCGGTGGCCTCGCCGGTCCCCCACCGGGGAGATCCGGTCATCGTCGAGCTCGGCCCCGGCACGGGCGCGTTCACGGCGGAGATCCAGCGCCGGTTGGGCGGCCGGGGGCACCACATCGCCGTCGAGATCAACCCGAAGCTCGCCGAGTTCCTCGCCGCCGGGAACCCGGGGGTGGACGTCGTGGTCGACGACGCGGCACGGCTGCCGCGGCTGCTCCAGGAGCGTGGCCTGTCCAGGGCCGACGCGATCGTGAGCGGGCTCCCCTGGGCCGCGTTCTCCGCGGAGACACAGGGACGCCTGCTGGGCGCGGTCACCGCGATCATGGGCCCTCAGACGGCCTTCACCACCTTCGCGTACAGCTTCGCCAAGCACCTTCCTCCCGCGCGGCGCTTCAAAAAGCGCCTGATCGACACCTTCGAGGAGGTCGTCGTGGGCCGGACGGTGCTGGGGAACGTGCCGCCGGCCTTCGTCTACCACGCGCGCAGGCCCCGCCTGGAAGCCTGACGCCACGAGCCCTCGGCCAGAGGGACCCACGGGGATCCACGGAGATACCGAATTACGTTCTACGATTGCGCACGCAGCTAGAACGGAGTTGATCGACGTGGACTTCACCCTCCCCGAGAGCGCCCTCGCCGTGCGGCGCGGCATCGGCGACATCTGCGCGCGCTACGACCTGGACTACTGGCAGCGGTGCGAGAGCGAGAAACGCTGGCCGGAGGAGGTCTGGCAGGACCTGGCCAAGGGCGGCTGGCTCGGCCTGGCCGTGCCCGAGGAGTACGGGGGCGGCGGGCAGGGCCTGCTGGAGCTCGCCGTGGCCACGGAGACCCTGTCGGCCTCCGGTTCGGCCGGCGGCTCGGCGTTCACCTACGTGCTCACCCCCGGGTTCGGCGCCATGACCCTGGCCAGGCACGGCAGCCGATGGCAGCGCGACGAGCTGCTGCCCCGGCTCGCCACCGGCGAGCTGGAGACCTGCTTCGCGCTGACCGAGCCCGACGCCGGGTCCAACGCCCTGGGCATCTCCACCTTCGCCCGCCGCGACGGCGCCGAGTTCGTCGTCAAGGGCCAGAAGATCTGGATCACCGGCGTGCAGCGCGCCACCTGGATGCTCCTGGTCACCCGGACCATCCCGGCCGCCGAGGCCAAGCCCCGCTCCAACGGCCTGACCGTCCTGCTGGTGAACGTCCCCGAGGCGGTCGCCGCCGGGCAGCTGTCCTTCCAGCCGATCCCGAAGATGGGCGCCAACACCACCCCGTCCAACACGGTCTTCATCGACGACCTGCGCGTCCCGGAGAGGAACGTCGTCGGCGAGGTCGACCAGGGCGCGCTGGTGCTGTGGGACATCCTCAACCCCGAGCGCGTCCTGCTGGCCGCCTCCGCGCTCGGCGGCGCCGAGGTCGCGCTGCGGGTGGCCGTGCGGTACGCCGGGGAACGCGAGGTCTTCGGCCGCCCGATCGGCGCCAACCAGGCCATCGCCTTCCCCCTCGCCCAGGTGAAGGCCAAGATCGAGCTGGCCAGGCTGATGCTCTACAAGGCCGCGTGGCTCTTCGACAGGCAACTGCCCTGCGGTACTGAGGCCAACATCGCCAAGCTGACCGCCTCGCAGGCCGCGTGGGAGGCGGCGGACCACGCCTTCCAGACGCACGGCGGCATGGCCTACTCGCTGGAGTACCCGGTGGCCCGCCTGCTCGCCGACGCCCGCATCGGCAGGGTCGCCCCCGTCACCGAGGAACTCCTGCTCAACTACCTGGCCACCCAGGTGCTCGGGCTGCCCAGGAGCTTCTGACCGGATTGCCGCGCGGCGCGCGCGGGCAGACCCTCGGCGACGAGACCAACACGGGGAGTGGCCGATGTCCGCGTACGCCAGCACGGTGATCAACGCCTCCGCCGACGAGGTGTGGGAGTACCTCAGGGATTTCGGCAACCTGGCGGAGTGGCTGCCGGGGATCACCGGTTGCGAGATCGAGGACGGCGGGGACTCCCGGCCGGGCGCGGTACGCAGGATGGAGGGCCCCGGCGGAACCTTCAGGGAGCGGCTGCTCACCCTCGACGACACCTCGCGCTCGGCGACGTACACGATCCTGGAGAGCCCGCTGCCGGTCCGTGACTACCGGGCGTCCTACCGCGTCGCCCCCGTCACCGACAGCGGGAGGGCGTTCGCCGAGTGGTCGGCCGTCTTCGGGGCCGACGACGTGGCGCAGATGGAGGAGTTCGTCGTCCGTCAGATCTTCGTGCCCGGCCTGGCCGCCCTGCACGAGCGCTTCTGACCGGGCGCCGCGCCCCGGCCTCTCCCGGCCCCCTCGCGCGAACGCTTCCACCCCGTACGGGGCCGATGACACCGGCCCTGTCTCATACCGGAAAGGCTCCGCCTACCGGAAGGCCTCCGCGAGACGGGCCGCGGCGTACTCGCGCGCCTCTATCGCCTGGTCGAAGAAGCCCGGCAGTCCGAAGAAGCCGTGGATGGCCCCGTCGTACCTCCTCACCTCGACCGGCACCCCGGCCGCGGCGAGCTGGGCGGCGTACTCCTCGCCCTCGTCGCAGAGCGGGTCGCACTCGGCGACGATCACCGTCGCCGGGGCCAGGCCGGACTTGTCGGCGAGCCGGGCCGGGGCCAGCCGGGGGTCGGCCGGGTCGCCGCCGTACTGCGCGACGAACCAGGCCATCTCATCGGCGCCGAGCCCGAAGCCGGTGGCGTAGGTGCGGTAGCTCTCGGTGTCCATGGCCACGTCGGCCACCGGGTAGACGAGCAGCTGGTGGGCCAGCCCGAGCCCGGCGTCCCTGGCCCGCCAGGCGGCCACGGCCGCGACGTTGCCCCCGGCGCTGTCGCCGCAGACCGCGATGCGCTCCGGGTCGGCACCGTAGGCGCCGGGTCGGGCGAAGACGTCCTGGACGACGCTCCACGCGTCGTCGGCCGCCGCGGGGAAGGGATGGTGGGGCGCGAGCCGGTAGTCGACCGAGATCACGACCGCCCCGTTGCGCACCGCGAGGTCGCGGCCGAGGGCGTCGTTGCGTTCGACGCTTCCGAAGACCCAGCCTCCGCCGTGGAAGTAGACGATCGCGGGGAGAGGGCGGTCGCCCTCCTCCGGCCGGTAGACGCGGACCGGCACGCCCTCGGCGACGTCGTCCCTGACCAGCGGGAGGGGAACGATCGGACCGCGCTGCTCGGCGAAACCGTCGAGGGTCCGCAACTCGGCGATCATCTCGTGCGTGAGCGTGGCGAGAGGGGCACCGAGATCCGTCTGGAAGAGCTTCAGGTAGGCCTCGGCCTGCGGGTGCAACGGCATGATCGGCACTTTACCCGCCGGACCCCCGGCACGGCGTCAGCGCGCGGGCGTCAGCGCGCGGGCGTTAGCGCGCGAGTGTTAGCGCGCGGACGTCAGTGCCCGGACGTCAGTGGCGGGCGGCCTCGACCAGGGCCTCGACGAGCCGGTTGTCCCCGGCACGCGCGGGGTTCCACTGCACACCGACGCCGAACCGGTGCCCCTGCAGCTCGACGCCCTCGACGATCTGGTCGTCGGCCCAGGCCACGGCGAGCAGGCCGGTGCCCAGCCGTTTGACGGCCTGGTGATGGGGCGCGGTCACCTCGGCCGTGTCGCCCAACGTCTTGCCGAGCTTGCTGGAGACGCTGATCTGGATGCGGTGCGCCTGGGAGGCGGCGTGGCGGTCGTGGTCGACCACCTCGGGAAGCCAGGGGATCAGGGTCCCGCCCTGGGCGACGTTCAGGACGTGCATGCCCCGTCCCGAGGCGAGCAGCGGCAGGTCGGCCCCGACGGCGGCGCGGGCCAGCGCGAGCTCGAAGCGGTCGCGGTGCGGCTGGGGGTCCCTGACGCGCTCCTCGCGGGCGGCCCCGTACAGGGAGGGGTCGAGCTCGCCCCCGCCGGCGAGGATCACGCCGGACAGGCCGCGGACGTAGTCGTCGATCCCGCCGAGGTTGAGCGGGGGCAGCAGCACCGGGGCGCCGCCCGCCTTCTCGACGGCCCGCGCGTAGGAAGGGGGTGACAGGACGGCCTCCCTGACCCAGTCACCCCAGCGGGCGGCCTCAAGGTAGGCGGTGATACCGATCAAGGGTCGGGGCATGCGTTCTCCAGGGGGGCGTGCGCGAGGTGGCGCCACCTGTTTCGGACAGCACCGATCCCCTCTCCAACAGCTCCTCTATCATGACGCACTCCATTTCGGTCATGTCACACATCTGAGGTATCAGTGTCGTCTCGCCAGGAGCCCGCAACCCTCACCCCCAGGAGAGCTCTCCTCGCCCACGACCTGGAACTCCGACATGACCACAAAGCTTACGACCAGTAAATTTCCCATTCAGAATGAACGTGATTATTTCTCGCCTCTCCAGATCGCCATCGATTAGTTGGTCACGCAAAATAACTTTCCAATTACGGATAGTTAGATTTCCCACCATATTGCTGAGAAACGGTTGTGACGTCTACATGGTGATGGAAGACTCAAATTCGAGGGACCAGGTGAGCCGGGGCTCCCGGTCACTCGTCACCCGGAGCCGTCAGGGAGGTGGATCTGCGTGATCGGACTTTGATCCGGTCAATTAGGGTGGGTTCGTTAAATGTCTTTGAATCCGCGTCTCGTCAAGGAAAGCTACGCCGTCGTCGAACCCGCCGCGGACAAGGCCGCGGCGTACTTCTACGGACGCCTGTTCGCCGAGAGCCCGCACCTGCGGGCGATGTTCCCCCCGGCGATGGACGTCCAGCGCGACCGCTTGTTCAGCGCGCTGACCAGGATCGTCTGGAGTCTGGACAGTCCCGGCAGCCTGGCGTCGTTCCTCGGCCAGCTCGGCCGTGACCACCGCAAGTACGGGGTGCTCGCCGAGCACTACACCGCGGTCGGCAACGCGCTCCTCGCCACGATCCGGCGCTTCGCCGCCGAGATCTGGGACACCGAGATCGAGGCGGCGTGGGTGGCCGCGTACACCGCCGCCGCCAATCTCATGATCGACTCAGCCGAGTCGGACGCGGGGGTGTCGCCCGCCTGGTGGCTGGCCGAGGTGATCGACCACGAGCTCCGCACGCCGGACATCGCGGTGATCACCCTGCGGCTCGACCAGGAGCTGCCCTACACGCCCGGCCAGTACGTCAACGTGCAGACCGCGCGCTGGCCGCGCGTCTGGCGCACGTTCTCCATCGCGAACGCGCCCCGGGACGACAACACCGTCCGCCTGCACGTCCGCGCGATCACCGGTGGCTGGGTCTCCACCGCGCTGGTCCGGCACACCCGGATCGGCGACACCGTGACGCTGGGCCCCCCGATCGGCACCATGGTGCCCGCCGACTCGGAGCGCGACATCCTGTGCGTGGCGGGCGGCACCGGCCTGGCCCCGATCAAGGCCATCCTGGAGCACGTGATCGGCTCCGGGCGCCGCCCCAACATCCACCTGCTGTACGGAGCCCGCACGGCCGCCGAGCTCTACGACCTGACCGACCTGGTACGGATGGAGGCGGCCTTCCCGCGGCTGCGGGTGCTGCCCGTGGTCTCCGAGGAACCGGGGTACGACGGCATGCGCGGCAAGGTGCCCGACGCGATGGAACGGTTCCACTCGTGGGCCGGGCACGAGGCCTACGTCTGCGGCCCGACCGCCATGGTCAACGAGACGGTCCGCAGACTCCAGCGGGGCGGAACACCACCGGCCCAGATCCACCGGGACATCGTGCCGGGTGAGCCCTGAACGACATTCGGGATTAACACCCCGAACTGATCACCCAAATTTTATAGAGCACGGCGGGACGCGGCGTGACATGGCAGCATGAGGCCCAATCCGAAAGGAGATGGTCATGCACGACGGCCCCCCTCACAGCCCGTGCCCCCCTCCCGACCGCCACCCGCACGGACCCGTCCGCCACCATCGTCAGCCGCCCGGCCCCCCGGCCGGGTCCGTCCACCCGCACGGACCCGCCCCCGGTCCCCTCCACCGGCGGTGGCCCTTCCGCGGTGAGGGCGACGCCCGCCCCCGGCATCCGGCCGACCGGCGACCAGCCGGCCACCGCACCCGCCGTCCAGGCCCCCGGGCGTGCCCGCCCGGCGCGACACGGTGCTCTGAGCCGATGGCCAGACCCGTCACCCTCGTGACCTTCATGCTTCCCCCCACGCTGCGGCACTGGGCGGGCGAGACCACCGAGATCCGCGTCTTCGCCATCGCCGACCACGACGACGGCCACCCCACGCTGGGCTCCGCCCTCGACATGCTCCGCCGCACGCACCCGTCCCTGGAGCAGCGGCTCCGCGACGACTACGGGGGCATCCGCCGCCACATCAGCATGTTCGTCTGCGGCGAGAACGCCCGGCACCTCGGCGGCCTCGACTGCGCGCTGCCCCCGGGCGCCGAGATCTTCGTCCTGCCCGCCCTCTCCCGCCGCCAGGAGACGACGGGCTGACTACCCGCGCCGGACGCGACGACGACGGGGAGCCCACGGGCGGCAACCCTCCGGCCCGCGCACCCGGCGGACGCCTCTGCGGACGCCTCTAGGGAGCGACCCTGCCCGCGGCCACGAAGGCCGCGTGCGTGAGGGGCATCAGCTCCGCCCAGGCCGCCTCCATCTTCTCCGCCACCATCTCGATCTCACGCTGCGGGAACGAGGGCACCGTGGCCTGCTCGTTCTTGGTACGCAGGGAGAGGAAGTGCATGAGCGAGCGCGCGTTACAGGTGGCGTACATCGACGAGAAGAGACCGACGGGCAGCACCGCCCTGGCCACCTCCCGGGCGATCCCGGCCGCCAGCATCTCCTGGTAGGCGGCGTAGGACTGCCGGTACGACGACTCCATCGCCTCCGTGACGATCTTGTGCTGCTCGGCACTGCCCTCGGCGAAGACGTACTTGCCCGGACGGCCCTCCTGGACCAGCTTCCGCTCCACCCCCGGAACATAAAAATTAGGCTGAAGCTCCCGGTAACGCCCGCTTTCCTCGTTGTACGAGTTGTGAACGACGATCCCGTTGGCCAGGAAATTGTGCCAGGGACCTTCGACGGAGAGATCGTAGGTCATCTCCTCGCCGCCGTCCTCGACCGAAGTGATCAAGTCCGGTTTGGCCACGGAGATCTTCCCCCCGCGCCTGGCCAGTGCCTGTTCCGAGTTGCTCTTCTTCCGGTGACAGGGCCGGCAGGCGGGCGCGAGATTGCTCTCGTCGAGTGCCTTCAACAGGTCGGCGACGACAGGGACCACATGGTCGAGCGCCAGGTCCTCTCTCGCGAAGTCACCGGAACAGAGATGACACGTGTCGGTCTCCTTGATGAGCCGCAATCGCTGCATGGAGGTCCAGACACCGATGCCGGTACGCAGGCTCGGGGGAATCAACGCCTGGGAGGGGCGGGAAACGGCGGCCCCGATCATCAGCGCGTCCCCGGCCCCCAGCTCTCCGGCTTTCCGCCATCCGTGGGGAGTGAGTACCGCGTGGTCCACCGAGCACCTCAGCTCCTGCCCGCTCGCGGTGGTCAGCCGGATCAGCTTTTTGACACCGGACTCCATGACGTCCAGGATTCTGGCCCGTGAAGCCTGCAAGGTCGTCTCGTCGTAGCAGCGGACGTGGTTACGGCGCACTGAATCAAGCTTTCGCAACCGCTTTGAGGGATGCTCCGCCCTGAAGGCGGCCACCGCCTGCTCAGCGGATTCACGAGTGTCGTACAACCCCAGGTAGTGCAGCTGATTCATATGCCTGACCTGGGCGTTCCACTTTCCCGCTCTCTTGTGCCACGACACTCCTCCTCCGGTGCGAGGCAGGGTGTCCTCGACGCCGTGGTGCCAGAGGCGATACAGCTCCTCGATCGTCCGCCGACGGATATGCCCTTTCTCGCTCACCAGCGTGATCTCGGAATCACCGGCGAGGCACCATCCGACCCTGTGGCGATGAAATTCCCGAAAGACGAAGATTGGTGCGCTGACGAGGAAGGTCATTGAGTTGTGCTCGAAAGGGCTGCCGTGCCGGTCGCGCATCAGGAAGTTGAGCAGCCCCCTGGAGCGCTCGGGGTCCTTGCCGACCTCCTCCAGGGACTGCTCCCCGGCGGTCGACACCCGCGCGGCCCAGAGCACGTCGGTGTCGGAGGCACTGTGCTTGACCAGCTCCACCGTCACGTCGTCGAGAAAACGTGCCTCTGCCCCGTCGTCCGTCACCTTGCTCCCCCTCGTCGCACCAGCAGTCGCCACATTATTCCAGGGGCCCAGCCGTCCCAGGGTCGGGCACCCGTCACAACCGGTATATCCGGCGGGCGTTGCCCGAACCGATCATCTGGGCCACCCGGGCGGCGTCGGCCGCGCTCCACTCGCCGTCGGCCAGCCGCGCGGCGAGCGCCCCGGCCAGGCCGCGCCGGTAGTGCAGGGCGCCGAGGTGGCAGGTCTCGGCCACGCCGTGGCCACCGGAGCCGAACAGCTGCTTGTGGAACGGGACGAGTTCCAGCAGTTCCGCCATGACCGCTGCCGAACCCGTGGCGCTGCGGGTGAGGGCCGCTCCCACGTCGACGTAGACGTGCGGGAGGGCGCCCGCCAGGCTGGCCGCCTGGCGGTGGAACGGGTGGGAGCGCAGCAGGACGACGGGGACGCCCACCGGCTGCACGGCCACGATGAAGCCGGTCACCGGTGCCGGACCGGCGCCGTGCGGGCCGGGGTCGGTGCTCCGGCCCGGACCGGCGTGCGCTCCGGAAGGGCCGGAACCCCCGGAACCGCCACCGCCGTAGGTGCCGCGACGGCCGGAGGTGATCCGGCCGTCGCGCCCCGGGTGGGCGCCGTGGCGGGCGAGGCCGGTGTGGAACTGCAGGGGTCGCCCGTACTCCCTGGCCACGTCGACGGCCGTCCAGAGCAGGTGGCGTAGCAGCACCTGGTCGGTGAGCCCCTCCCCCGGGCAGGCCAGCCGCCGGGTGGCCGCCGCGATCACCGCTCCCCGGCTCGGTCTGGCCGGGTCGAGGGGGTGGCCGGACCGGTGGGCCGTGACCGATTTCAGGGCGACGGCGCGGGCGGCCCGCTCGGCGAGGTTCTGGACGAGGGCGGAGATGTAGGAGACTCCCGAGACGGCGGTCCCGGCGACCTCCTCCTCGGCCCGCTCGATGTGGACGACCCGCGCGGTCTCCGTGCCACCCGTGCCACCCGCGTGGCCCGTCTCGGTTCGCGGCGATACTCCGGCCCCGCCGGGACCGGCGTCGAAGCGGTCCGGACGGTTCAGGCGATCCGGACGATCCACGGCGCCGGGGCCCTCCGGCCCCCGGGAGCCACCGAGGACGCCAAAACCTCCGGCGCCCCCGAGACCGCCGGGACCAGCAGGACCACCGCGACCGCCGAGGTCACCGGACTTCCCGAAGTCGCCGAGGTCGTAGGAATCATCGGAACCGTCGAACAGGAAGGTGGCGATCCCCGCGGCGTCCAGCAGCCGCCGGTTCACCTCGGCCGCGCCGAGTTCCATCCTGCGGGCCAGGTAGACGGCGGGCGGCACGTGCGGGGCGAGGCCGAGGACGGGGGCGCACCAGCGGCGGACCGCGGCGCCCGCGGGGGTGTCGAAGTGGGTGGTGCCCGGCGGCGCCGGAGTCCCCGCGTCGGTGAGCAGCGTCTCGAACCGGGCCCGGGTCAGGTCGTCGCGGCACACGCCGTGGCAGTTGTGGTCGACCAGCGGCGCCAGCAGCGCCTCCCGTACGGCGTCGGGCAGTTCGACGGGCAGCACGCCGTCCGACCTCATGCCCGCTCCTCCCCTGCCGCGGGCGTATCGGCCGGGCCTGGCCCGGTACGCCCGCGGTCTCCGCGACGGGGAGAACTCTAGGATCACCCGGCGCGACCGCCGGGCGCGGAATACGGGTTCTTTACCCGGTCGTACGGCAGAGCCGGAGAACGTTGGCGATGATCTTCGCTCCCGAGCCTCCCCCGGCGGTGAGGATCGACTCGGGATGGAACTGCACGGCGAAGCGGCGTCGCTCCACGTCCTCGATCGCCATCACCGCGCCGTCCGGGGTGAGCGCGGTGGCGGTGAACCCGGCGACGCCCGGCTGCTTGGCGTGGACCGAGTGGTAGCGCGCGGCGGTGAACTCCTCGGGGAGGCCGTCGAGCAGGGCGCTGGCGCCCAGCCGCCGTACCTGACCGCGCTTGCCGTGCTCGGGGTGGGAGAGCAGTTCGAGGGTGCCGCCCGCCTGCTCCACCATGCCCTGCAGGCCGAGGCAGACGCCGAACACCGGCAGGCCGCGCTCGTAGAGGGCGCCGACCAGGGCGGGCAGCCCGAAGTCGGACGGCCAGCCGGGGCCGGGCGACAGGACCACCAGGGAGGGGGCGATCTCGTCGATCATCGTGACGGGGAAGCCGTGCCTGAGCGTGACGACCTCGGCGCCCTGCTGGCGGAAGTAGTCGGCGAGGGTGTTGACGAAGGAGTCCTCGTGGTCGACGAGCAGCACCTTCATGCCGCTTCCCGGCCGCTCCGCGACCACCTCCGCCTCGGCCTCCTCCCGGGGGGCCGCGCCGACCGCCGCCAGGGCGCCCAGCAGGGCGCTGGCCTTGAGTTCGGTCTCCCGCTCCTCGGCCTCGGGGTCGGAGTCGAACAGCAGTGTGGCCCCGGCCCTGACGGTGGCGACCCCGCCGCGGATCTGCGCGGTGCGCAGGGTGAGGCCGGTGTTCATCGAGCCGTCGAAGCCGATGTAGCCGACCGCCCCGCCGTACCAGCGCCGCGTGGTCTCCTCGTGGTCCTCGATGAACTGCATCGCCCAGGTCTTGGGGGCGCCGGTGACGGTGACGGCCCACATGTGGGTGAGGAAGGCGTCGAGGGCGTCGAACTCCGGACGCAGCCGGCCCTCGATGTGGTCGACGGTGTGGATGAGCCGGGAGTACATCTCGATCTGGCGGCGGCCGATCACCTGGACCGTCCCCGGCACGCAGATGCGGGACTTGTCGTTGCGGTCCACGTCGGTGCACATGGTCAGCTCCGACTCCTCCTTGACGCTGGACAGGAGGGTCCGGATCGCGTCGGCGTCCTCGATGGGGTTGCCGCCGCGGGCGATGGTGCCGGAGATGGGACAGGTCTCGACGCGGTCGCCGCTGACCCGGACGTACATCTCCGGGGAGGCGCCGACCAGGTGCTCGCCCTCGCCGAGGTTGAACAGGAACTCGTACGGCGCCGGATTGACCGTGCGCAACCCCCGGTAGAAGGCGGCCGGGTCGGTGCAGGGGGCGTGGAAGACCTGGCCGGGGACCACCTCGAACAGGTCGCCGCGGACGAACTTCTCCTTGGCCGCGGCCACCACCTTGGCGTAGGAGCCCTTCTCGGGGTCGGCCGGGAGCTCGGACGGCGGCGGGGTCAACGGCACGACCTCCCCCTCGCGGGCGAGCCCGTGGGTGGAGACGCCGTCCACGGTGAACTCGTAGCGGAACTCCTTGCTGGTCTCCCGCTTACGGTCGATCACCATCACCCGGTCGGGCAGGTGCAGCACGAGGTCACGCTGGTCGGCGGCCCGCTTGAGGACCTGCCTGATCGGCTCGAACTGGAAGGCCAGGTCGTAGCCGAAGGAGCCGTACAGGCCCAGGTGCTCGTTCTCGCCCTTGAAGGCGGCGATGACCTCGCGGATCGCGGTGAAGACCGTGGGGCGGCGGCTGCGCATCTCCTCGGGGAGGATATCCTCCGACTCCGCCACGTGGACCTCGACGAGGTCGGCCGTCGGCTCCTCGACGGGCTTGCCCGCCGCCAGCAGGCAGGACACGATGGCGGGCAGGATCACCCTGCCCCGGGCGTTCAGCGCGCGGGCGGAGATCCTGCGTCCCCTGGCCACGATCTCCAGGCAGGGGTCGACGTAGGCGAGATGCCATCGGCTGTAGCGGCCGGGATACTCCATCCCGGAGGAGAGCACTCCGCCACGGCGCTCGCCGAGCGTCGTGACGACGTCCTCAAGCACCGTCTCGGGCACGTCGGACGCGGTGACCTCGACCCCTATGCCGCCGGCGGTGGTATATCGGCTCGTCTCCACTGCGGTATCGCCCCTCTTGTTCCCTGATGCCCTGAGGGAGCGGACACAGAAAAGGCCGCCTCCCCGGGCGGCCGTCTGTCTGCTCGCGAATGCGAAACCTGCGCCGCCTAGAAGCGGCGCCACCACTGAAGGGTAGTCGGGTGTCGCATGGGGCCAGAGTACCCGCGGCGACCGTGATCATGCAACGTGACGCCGCGACGAGTCCGCTCCGGTCTGGAAACGGCAAAAACCCCCTCAAAGCAGTCGGGCGTCGGGCGACGACGGGGCCGCGGGATGGCGAGCCTCACACCGGCCGGCCCTGGCCTTCCCGGCCCATGTTCCGTTACCAGTGGGTAGTGACGGGGCGGCGTGAGGAGAGCACATGGAGACGACCACCTGGCCACGGACGGCCATCCGCCGGATCACGGTCGAGCGCGACCTGCCGGTACCGATGCCCGACGGGGTCACCCTGCTGGCCGACCGCTACGCGCCGGTCGGCGCCGTGCGCCCGCCCACGATCCTGATCCGTTCCCCGTACGGGAGGCGCGGCATGTTCGGGCGGACCTTCGGGCGCGGGTTCGCGAAGCAGGGGTTCCAGGTCGTGATGCAGAGCTGCCGGGGCGGTTTCGGCTCGGGCGGCCTGCTCGACCCGCTCGGCGACGAGCACGACGACGGGCTGGCCACGCTCGCCTGGCTGCGCGGCCAGGACTGGTACGGCGGGAGCCTGGCCATGCACGGCCCCTCCTACCTGGGGTACACGCAGTGGGCGATCGCCCCGTTCGCCGGCCCCGACCTCAAGGCCATGGCCACCTCGGTGACCGCCTCGCAGTTCCGGGACGCCGCCTACGTGGGCGGGGCGTTCGCGCTGGAGTCGTCGCTGATGTGGACCACGCTGACCGCCTCCATGGAGCGGCCGTTCGGCGGGGTGGACGCGCTGCTCATCCCGCGCAGGACGCGCCGCGCGGCCCTGTCCGGGCGCCCGCTCGGGGAACTGGACGTGCTGTCGGCGGGCAGGGACCTGCCGTTCTTTCAGGACCTGCTGGCCCACCACGCCGAACCCGCCGCCTACTGGGGCAGGCGCGACTTCTCCACCTCCGTGGGCGAGGTG
This sequence comes from Streptosporangium oxazolinicum, assembly GCF_039537505.1. NCBI lineage: Bacteria > Bacillati > Actinomycetota > Actinomycetes > Streptosporangiales > Streptosporangiaceae > Streptosporangium > Streptosporangium oxazolinicum. The sequence goes on along the minus strand of NZ_BAABAQ010000009.1, from coordinate 14,501 downwards.
GAGGCCGCGGTCACCATGGTCGGCGGCTGGTACGACGTCTTCCTGCCCTGGCAGGTCAAGGACTACGTGGCGCTGCGGGCCGCGGGGCGGCGCCCGTACCTGACGATCGGCCCCTGGTACCACGCGGACGTGAGGCACGGCCGGGTGGCCAACGCCGAGGCGCTCGCCTGGTTCCGCGCGCACCTGCTCGGCGACCCGTCGGGGTTGCGCGAGCAGCCGGTCAGGCTGTACGTGACGGGCGCGGACGAGTGGCGCGACTACCCCGACTGGCCGGTGCCCGGCATGCGGGAGCAGCGCTGGCACCTGCGGCCCGGCTTCGCCCTCTCCCCCGAGACCCCCGAGGCTCCCAAGTCCTCCACGTCCCCTGAGTCCCCCGGCGGCCCCGACAGTCCTGGCGGTCCGCACGACGCCGGGCCCGGCCGCTTCCGCTACGACCCCGCGCACCCGACGCCCGCGCTGGGCGGCCCGGTGCTGCTGGGCAACTCGGAACCGCGCGACAACCGCAGGCTGGAGGCCCGTCGCGACGTGCTCGTCTACACCGGTCCCGAGCTGCGGCGGGACACGGAGATGATCGGCCCTGTCTTCGCCGACCTGTACGTGCGCACGGGCACGGGGCACGCCGACGTGGTGGTCCGGGTCTGCGACGTGCACCCGGACGGCGCCTCCTACAACGTGTGCGAGGGCGTGCGCCGCCTGGTCCCCGGTGATCCGCCCGCCGGGGACGACGGGATCCGCCGGATCCGGGTGGACCTGTGGCCGATCGGGCACCGTTTCCGGCGCGGCCACCGGATCCGCGTGCACGTCGCCGGAGGCGCCTACCCCCGGATCGCCCGCAACCTCGGCACCGGCGAGCCCCTGGGCACGGGCAGCACGATGGTCGCGACCGACCACGAGGTCTTCCACGACCCGTCCCACCCGTCCGCGGTCGTCCTTCCCCTCGCCCCTTCCTGACCCCCGCCCGCTCCTGTCCCGGCCGCGGTGGCGGGTGCGCCGGGGCTAAGGTCAGGGAGTGCGTGCGGCCAGGTTGATGTCATTGGTCCTGCTGCTCCAGGCCCGGGGCGGGATGACCGCGGCGGAGCTCTCCCAGGAGCTGGAGGTCTCCGAGCGGACCGTCCACCGTGACGTGCTGGCCCTGTCGGAGGCTGGTGTGCCGGTGTACGCCGACCGAGGGCGGGGCGGCGGCTACCGGCTGCTGGACGGGTACCGCACCCGCCTCACCGGGCTGGACCGCGCCGAGGCGGAGGCGTTGTTCCTGTCGGGCGTGCCGGAGGCGCTGCGGGAGATGGGACTGAGCGAGGTGGCGGCCACGGCGCGGCTGAAGGCGTCGGCCGCGCTCTCCCCCGGGCTCCGCGACGCCCCCGCGACCGCGGCGCAGCGCTTCCACCTGGACGCCCCGGGCTGGTTCGCGAGCGAACGCCCCCCACCGGCGGCACTGGCACCGCTGGCCAGGGCCGTGTGGGGCGACCACCCGGTCACCGCCCTCTACCGGCGCGCCAAACGCGCCCGGCCGCCCGAACAGCCCGGCGAGGCGGGGAGGGAAGGGGGCGAGCCGTCCGACCAGGCTGGACAGGCCGAAACCTCCCGGCGGCGCCTGGAGCCGTACGGGCTCGTGCTGAAGGCGGGGGTCTGGTACCTGGCGACCCGGTTCGCCATCTACCGGGTCGACCGCTTCGGTGAGGTAGAGATCCACCCCGACCTGCGCTTCGAGCGGGACGGTTCCTTCGACCTGGCCGCGTTCTGGAGTGAGAGGGCGGCGCACTTCGCCAAATCCCTGCTCACCACGCACGTCACCGTACGGCTCAGCCCGACCGGCCGCCGGATGCTGCCGTCCGTCGCCGACGCCGCGGCCCTCGACGCCGCCCTGGCCTCCGCCGGTGAGCCCGACGCGCGGGGGTGGGTCACGTTCCACCTGCCCGTCGAGTCCCCGGAGGTCGCCTACGGCCAGATCCTCCACTTCGGCCCGGAAGCCGAGGTCATCGACCCGCCCGCCCTGCGCGCCCGCCTCGCCGAGACCGCCGACCGGCTGCGCGACCTGTACGCCTCCCCCGGCGACGTCTGTGAAACCCGCGACACCGACGGCGTGGGAGACGTGGCGGACCACTGACCCTCGCGGCGACGACGGCCTCTGGCGTCCCAACGGTCCGGCGCGCCGGACCGCCGGCCCCTCGCGGCGACCCCGGGCGAAGGTCCCGCCGACGGTCAGCGGTAGCCGGTGGCGTCGGCGGGTCTGCCCTTGCTCTCGACCTCCTCGATGTAGCGCCAGGCGTCGGGCCTGCTGCCGTCGACGTCGGTGAAGCCGTACACCTGGGCGAGCTGCCCGCTGGAGACCGACTGCCCCGACCAGCGCATCCGGTCCTCGTCGGCGGCGAGGGCGACGATCGCGCGGCCGGTGTAGGCGGGTGTCTCGGAGATCACGAAGTGCGGCTGCTCGGCGGTGGCGTCCCGCCAGTTCTCCTCGGTGACGCCGAAGAGCTCCAGCATGCTCTCCGACCTGAGCCAGCCGGGGGTGAGCGAGATCGCGGCGCAGCCGTACGGACGCAGCTCGTGGGCCTGGCTGAACGCCAGGCGGTTCACCGAGATCTTGGCCAGGTCGTAGAAGGCCGAGAGCCGGTAGTTGGCGGTGTTGTACTCCAGGGTGCCGTCGGTCACCTCGATCACCATGCCCCCGGGGTTCTCGATCAGCAGGGGCAGCGCGTGGTGGCTGGTGATGAGGTGGGTGTCCACCGCCAGCCGGAGGATGCGCAGGCCGTCGTCGAGGGAGTGCTTCCAGACGGGGACGTGCCACTCGGTGAGCGGGTCGCCGCCCCAGACGTCGTTGACGAGGATATCGAGCCTGCCCCGCTCGTTCCTGATCCGCTCCACCAGGGCGCGGACCTGCTCCGGCTCCAGGTGGTCCACCCGGACCGCGATGCCGTGACCGCCCCCGCGGGTCACGAGTTCGGCCGTCTCCTCGATGGTCTCCGGCCGGTTCATCTCCGAGCGCCGCTCCCGCGTGCTCCTGCCGGTGCAGTACACGGTGGCGCCGGCCGCGCCCAGTGCCACCGCGATGCCCCGGCCGGTCCCCCTCGTCGCCCCCGCGACGAGGGCGACCTTTCCTTCCAGCGTTCTTGTCATGAGGGCCAGCGTGGCGCGGAAACAGGACATCTTCTGTCATGTTTTCGCCGCGCCAGCCGAAACCGCGCTCGCCGAAACCGCGGCGGCCGGGCACCGAATGACCGCCCGGGTCCTTTGCGCCTAATCGATAGGTTGCTATCGTTTTTATGGAGCAGTCAGGACGACGAGTCATCCAGGGGGTTGTATGAGCGAGTCTCCGACGCTACCGCTGCACATGCGGCGGGCGGGGTTCGACCCGGATCCGGAGCTGGGAGCGCTGCGGGACGGGGAGGGGGTCAGGCTCACCAGGACACCGCTGGGCGTCGACGCCTGGCTGGTGACCCGCTACGAGGACGTGCGCGCGGTGCTGAGCGACGCGGAACGGTTCAGCAACGCCGGGATGGTCAATTTCCGGCTGCCCGGCGTCCAGCGGAGCGAGGAGGAGCTCGCCGAGATCCGCGCGGGCAACCTGCTCGCCTTCGACCCTCCCGAGCACACCCGGCTGCGCCGGGTGTTGACGCCGGAGTTCACGCTCCGCCGGATGCGCCGGCTGGAGCCGCGGATCACCCGCATCGTCGAAGATCACCTGGACGCGATGGAAGGCGCCGGGTCCCCGGCCGACCTGGTGTCGTCGTTCGCGCTGCCGGTCCCCTCCCTGGTGATCTGCGAGCTGCTGGGCGTGCCGTACGCCGACCGGGAGGACTTCCAGCGCAGGACCGGCCGGTTGCTCGACGTGTCGGCGCCCATCGAGGAGCGCATGGCGGTGCAGGCGGAGTCGCGCGCCTACATGGCCGAGCTGGTCGCCCGCGCCCAGGCCGACCCGGGCGAGGAGCTGCTCGGCACGCTGGCGCGCGAGCACGAGGACCTGACGGCGGCCGAACTCGTCGGCATCGGCGGCCTGCTGCTGCTGGCCGGTCACGAGACCACCGCCAACATGCTCGGGCTGGGCACACTGGCCCTGCTGCGCCACCCCGACCAGCTGGAGCTGCTCAAGAAGGAGCCCGAGCGCATCGACGCCGCGGTGGAGGAGCTGCTGCGCTGGCTCAGCATCGTCCACTCCGGCACCGTCAAGACGACCACTACGGAGGTCGAGCTCTCCGGCACGCGGATCGGGCCCGGCGAGCTGGTGATGTGCGCGCTGCCCGCCGCCAACCGCGATCCCGGGTTCCTGCCCGATCCGGAGGCGCTGGACATCACCAGGGGTGCGCCCGGCCACGTGGCCTTCGGCCACGGCGTGCACCACTGCCTGGGGGCGCCGCTGGCGCGGATGGAGATGCGCATCGCCTTCCCCGCGCTGCTCAGGCGCTTCCCCGAGCTGCGCGCGATCGAGCCCGACGCGCACTTCCGCTCCTTCAGCGTCGTGTACGGCCTGTCGTCCCTGCGCGTCGCCTGGTGACCGCCACCGGACGGCCGTACGCGGGCTGCTAGCGTTTGGCGTGTGCCAGAGCAGCGACATCGCGCCGATGCCCTGCGCAATTCCGACAGGATCGTCCGGGCGGCGATCGCGGCGCTGCGGGAGACCGGCGCGGCCGTCTCCCTGGAGGAGATCGCCCGCCGGGCCGGTGTCGGGATCGCCACCGTCTACCGGCGGTTCGGCGACCGCGACGGGGTGATCCTGGCCTGCTTCGAGACGTACTTCGCCGAAGAGGTGGAGCCTCTCGCACTGGCCGCCCGCGAGGCCGCCGACCCCGGCCGGGGGCTCACCGAGGCCCTCGCGGCCATCACCGACACGCTGGCCGCCCATCGGGCCCTGCTCACCGCCGCGCGGGAGGCCGGCGCGTTCACGGTCGCCATCGCCGAACGGTTCGCCGAGCCGCTCGGCGACGTGCTGGCCCGCGCCCAGCGGCGTGGGCTGGTCCGTGCCGATCTACAGGTCCGCGACCTGGCGGCGATCGTGGTGATGGCGCTGGCGACCGTCTACCGGGCCGACCATGACGTCGCCGACCACCGGCGCTACCTGGCGCTCCTCATGGACGGCATCCGCCCGTCGGCCGAGCCGCTCCCCCGCCTCTCGTCCTCCCGCCGCTTCGGCGGGGAGGAGGACCGCGCGTGCGAGGAGAAGCCGCCCGCCTCCGAGAGGGCCGCTCACCCGCCGCAGACACCGGGTAAGTCCGCGCCGCGAGCCCCCGCCGAAGACACCGGGTGAGCCCGCATATCGCGCGTTCCGGCCGAAGGCACCGGGTGACGCGGCGTGCCGGCGGAGCCGACGGCACCACGCGGGGCGAGGCCGCGCGCCGCCCTGTCGGGCGCGTCTTTACAAGCCGCAGTCGATCATGTCAAGGAAGACGCGCCGGGGATTCGGTGACCGGCGGGAACCCGGCGGCGAAGTGGATCCGCCCTCGGCGGTACGGCACCCGCGACCTGGCCGGGAACCTCGACCGTGGAACCGGGCTACCGTTCGTCGCGCCACCCGCGCCACTCGGCGCTCGGTGACCCGAATGAAACGACCGTGTAATTACGCTGCCGGTCAGCCGAAGGGGATGATCCTGCCCGGGTGTCCCTTCTCCAGTTCGAGGAGACCGTGTTGACCACTCCAAACGGGGACCGGAGCGACCGCAGCCCATGGAACTGGCTGCTCATCGTACCGATCATCCTACCTTTACTCCCCTTTCTCTACAATTCCGATGAACCCCGGCTTTTCGGTTTTCCGCTGTTCTACTGGCTCCAGCTCGCGTTCATCGCGGTCGGCGTCACGTGCACCACGATCGTGTACCAGATGACGAAGCGGCGGCGGTGACCCGATGGAAGCTCACCTGACAGAGATCATCATCTTCTCCGTGCTGTTCCTGGTGGTCAGCGGCATGGGATTCGTGGCCGCACGCTGGCGCCGCCCGGACAACCTGGCCAGCCTCGACGAGTGGGGGCTCGGCGGCCGCAACTTCGGCTCGTGGGTCACCTGGTTCCTCATCGGCGGCGACCTCTACACCGCCTACACCTTCGTGGCCGTGCCCGCCCTGATCTGGGGCGCGGGCGCGATGGGCTTCTTCGCGGTGCCGTACACGATCGTGGTCTACCCGATCGTCTTCCTGGTGCTGATCCGCCTCTGGTCGGTCTCGCACGTGCACGGCTTCGTGACCCCGGCCGACTTCGTCCGGGCCAGGTTCGGCTCGCCCACGCTGGCGCTGCTGGTCGCGATCACCGGCATCGTGGCGACGATGCCCTACATCGCGCTCCAGCTCGTCGGCATCGAGGCCGTGTTGAAGTCGATGGGCGTGACCGGCCACCTGCCGATCATCATCGCGTTCGCGATCCTGGCCGCGTACACCTACCAGTCGGGCCTGCGAGCGCCCGCGCTGATCGCGTTCGTGAAGGACACGCTGATCTACATCGTGATCCTGGTGGCGATCTTCGCGATCCCCGCCCAGATCGAGGGCGGCTGGTCGGGCATCTTCGGCGCCGCCCAGGACAGGTTCGCCGCCAGCGCCGCGCCCGGCGACGGCATCCTGCTCAACGCGAACAACCAGCTGCAGTACGTCACGCTGGCCCTGGGGTCCGCGCTCGCGCTGTTCCTCTATCCGCACAGCATCACCGGCGTGCTCGCCTCCAAGAACCGTGACGTGATCAAGCGGAACATGGCGGCGCTGCCCGCCTACAGCCTGCTGCTCGGCCTGATCGCGCTGCTCGGCTTCATGGCCATCGCGGCCGGGATCACGCCCATCGGCACCGACAACAACACGATCGTGCCGCAGCTGTTCGACAAGATGTTCCCCGACTGGTTCACCGGCATCGCGTACGCCGCGATCGGCATCGGCGCGCTGGTCCCCGCGGCCATCATGTCCATCGCCGCGGCGAACCTGTTCACCCGCAACATCTACAAGGAGTACCTGAAGCCGCACGCGAGCGACGCCGACGAGGCCCGCGTCTCGAAGATCACCTCGCTGCTCGTCAAGGTCGGCGCGGTGCTGTGCATCCTGTTCCTGGACACCGGCTTCTCCATCGACCTGCAGCTCATCGGCGGCGTCATCATCCTGCAGACGCTCCCGTCGGTGGCACTCGGCCTCTACACCCGCTGGTTCCACCGCGGCGGCCTGATCGCCGGATGGATCGGCGGCATGGGGGCCGGGATGCTCCTGCTCTACAACATCGGCAACCCGGCCACCGGCAAGCTGCACTTCGCCGGGTCCGCGTTCCCGCTGGAGAAGCTGGGCCTGGACACCAAGATGACGATCTACGCGGGCATCCTCGCGCTCGCGGTCAACCTGGCCGTCGCCGCACTCGGCACGGTCATCGCGCGTTCCGCCGGGATGGCCGAGGGCGACGACTCCACCAAGCCCGACCACTACCTCGCCGACGAGGGCGACCCCAGGATCAAGGACCTCGACCTCGCCGCCCCCGGAACCCACGGGACGGATCCGGCTCCAATCCCCAAGCCCTAGGCTCCGGGATCGGCCGGCACACGGACGTACCACCCCGGCTCCGAGACCCCGGTCCCGGGCGACGTGGCCACGAGCCTCCCGGCACACCACCGGGTCCCGGAAACGAGCGCGGGGGGAGAGCCTGTCAGGCTCTCCCCCCGCGTCGTCAGCGCGTCGCCGTCAACGTGGCGGCATCAGCGCGTCGGCGTTATCCGGCGGCCGGAGCGCTGAACTGCGCGATCAGGGCGTTGGCGTCACGCAGGAGCGTGGCCTTCACCGCCGGGTTGGAGACGATCTTCGGGTCGTTGACCGTTTCGACAAAGCGCTCAAGCTTCTTGACGATCTTCTTCTTGTCGCGCTCGCGCCCCTTGTCCTCGGACACCATGACCTTGGAGATCTTGTCCTGGAGCTTCGCGGCGCCGGAGGCCGACAGCTGCCCGGCCGCCTCGAAGAGGTCGATGAGCCTCTCCACGTCGGCGACAGAGGTCGTGACCTCGAACGCGACGGTCTGCTTCGTGACGTGCCCCGCCTTGTCCTTCGCGGTGACGGTCAGCGTGTGCGCGCCGAGCGCCAGCTCCCACAGGGCGATCGCCTTGCCGGAGACCACCTGCAGGTCGCCGATGGCCGCCGTCACGCTCGCCACCCCCGACGTCGCGTCGGCCGCCGAGAAGACCGGCGTGATGGACGCGGAGTCTCCGTACTTGCCGGGCTCCACCCCGCTCACGGTCAGGACCGGGACGGTCTTGTCGATCTTCGCCGTGACGGTGCCGACCTGCGAGACGTTGCCCGCGCTGTCGGTCGCCCGGTAGCGTACGGCGGCCGTCCCGTCGGCGGTCAGGGTGACCGGACTGTTGGCGTTCAGCCACGTCGTACCGCCGTCGAGCGAGTACTGCCGGCTCGCCACCGTGCCGTTGTCGGTCGCGGTGACCGTCAGCGTGACGTTGCCGGTGTACCAGCCGTTCTCCCCGCCCGGCTGGGCCGGGGCGAGCGTGGCCGACACGGTCGGGGGCGTCTCGTCGGAGACCCCGTCGCCCTGGAAGGTGAACCCGTCGACCTCCACGCCGCCGGTCGAGGTGACGTAGAGCCTGCCGCTGCCGGTCGGGGCGCCGGTGAGCGCGGTGTCCACGCTCTGCCAGCCCGATCCGGCGGGCACGGTGACGGTGGCGAACGGATCCGCCGTCTCCGAGCCCCAGCGCAGGGACAGCGTTCCCGCCCCGGAGGCGCGGGTCTTCACGCCGGTGACACCGGCGAAGTTCACCGGGTCGTACGCGATCCAGTCACCGGCGTCGAACGACGTGATCTTCGCCAGGCCGGACGCGCTCTCGTCCTGCACCTTGGTGACGCCACTGCTCGCGTCCGCGTGCTCGGCCTGCAGTTCCTTGGGGTTGAGGATGAGCGTGGCGTCGCCGAGCGCCCCGGGGATGTCACCGGCGCCGTTGTCCCGGTAGCTCACGACGACGACGCCGAAGATGTTCTCGGTCTCGCCGTGCTCGGGGGCGTCGGCCGGTGTCGGCCACGCGCCCGAGCAGCCCGAGCCGAGGGTCTCCGGATGCGCGTGCGTGTCGTGGCCGAGACCGAAGGTCCACTGCACCCGGCCGCACACCGGGGTGTCGCCGTCCTCCTTGTCGGAGACCCTGATCTGGAACGGCACCGCGTCGCCCCAGGTGAAGAAGGCGCCGTTGCCCGGCGTCTGGATGGTCACCTCGGGCGCGGTGTTGCCTACGGTGATCTCGGTGGAGGTGAGCCCGAACTTGCCCTGCGCGTCGGTCACGCGGAGCCTGGCGGCGTACTGCCCGAGCGCGGGATAGGTGTGCGAGGCCGTCACGCCGGTGGCGTCGAAGGTGCCGTTACCGTCGAAGTCCCACTCGTAGCGCAGCGCGCCCGGCTCGGCGTCGGTGGACGTCTCCGCGCTGAACGCGACGGTCAGCGGCGCGGCGCTGCCCGACGTCGGCTTGGCGACGATCTTCGCCTGCGGTGTCTTGTTCCCCTCGGCGTAGTCGATGCGGTAGAGGCCCGCGTCGGGGTTGGCGCGGAAGAAGCCGTCGCCGTAGTCGAGCACGTACAGCGAACCGTCGGGGCCGAACTCGATGTCCATCGGGCTGTCGGTGATCGGCATCGCCGCCGTGGTCAGCGCGTCGTTGGGCAGGAAGTGTTCGAGCTTGGTGACCGGCCCGTCGGACCCCGTCACGGTGAACGCCGCGAGGTAGTCCTGGGAGAACTCGCCGAAGAAGAATTTCCTGTCCCAGTACGCCGGGAACTTCGTCGTCGACGGGTTCGCCGCGTCGTAGTGGTAGACGGGGCCGCCCATCGGTCCCTGGCCGCCCGCCGGCTCGAAGTCGGTGAGCCCGGCCCACTCCGCGGGCTGGTGGGTGTTGTTGTCGCCGTAGTAGAGGTCCGCCGGGGTCGCGGCCGGCAGGGTGGCCACACCGGTGTTCCAGCGGGAGGTGTTCGCCGGGCCCGCCGCGCAGTCGAACCACTCGCGCGGCGTCGAGGTCGCGAAGTTCCAGTCGTTGTAGTTGAAGTTGTTCCCGGTGCAGTAGGGCCAGCCGCTGTTCATCGGCTTGTCGAGGGGGGTGACGTTCCACTCGACGTAGCCCAGGGGGCCGCGGGCCGGGTCGGCCGCCCCGGCGTCGGGGCCGTAGTCGGCCCAGGAGAGCGTGCCGGTCACGTCGTCGACGTCCATGCGGAAGGCGTTCCGCACACCCGTCACGAAGATCTCGGGGCGCGTCTTGGCCGTCCCCGGCGGGAACAGGTTGCCGGGCGGGACGGTGTAGGAGCCGTCCTCCTTCACGGTGATCCGCAGGATCTTGCCGCGCAGGTCGTTGCTGTTGCCCGCGCCGCGCCGCGCGTCGAGCCCGGGGTTCATCCCGGGCGCGTCGTTGTTGGGCGCCATGCCGTTGGCCCCGGGCGTGCCCGCGGGGGTGTTGTCGCCGGTGACGAGGTAGAGGTTGCCCTCGGCGTCCCAGTCCATGTCGCCCGCGACGTGGCAGCACTGCCCGCGCTGCGCCTCGACCTTGATGATGACCTGCTCGGTGGAGAGGTCCAGCGCGTCACCGGTCCACTTGAACCGCGACAGCTGGTTGTAGCCCTTCCACTGGTTCCAGTACGACTCGTCCGCGCCCGCGGGCAGCGAGTTGGGCGCCGACCCGGTGGGGGTCGTCTCCGGGTACGGCGCCGTCATCGTCTTGGGCGCGTAGTAGACGTAGACCCACTTGTTCTCGGCGAACTCGGGGTCGATCGCGATCGTCTGGAGGCCGTCCTCGGAGTTCGCGTAGACGGGGATCGTGTTGATGACCTTGGTGAGGCCGGTGCCGCCGTCGGTCAGGCGGATGTCTCCGTTGCGGGCGGTGTGCAGGACCCTCCTGTCGGGCAGGACCGCCAGGTCGATCGGCTCGCCGACGTTCTTGGTCAGCGTGATCTTCTCGTAGTTCGACCAGTCCGTGGGACCGTCCTGGACGGCGATGTGGGCTTGTGCGGGCGCGGCGCCGGGCACCGCCAGGGGGAACAGCAGGGCGGCCAGTGCGCCGCCGAGCATGGCGCGGGTACGCTTCAACTTCCTGAGCCTCTTCTTCAGGGGGGTGTCAGGGCATGGCGGGCCGCCACTCGCGCCGCGGCAACGGCTTCGATCATGTGGCGGTCCGCCGAACCCGTCGGATTCTTCCTCGGGTGTTTTCTCGAAATGTGTCCGGTCGTTCGCCGGGCTCTCAGCGGCGGCGGCGCAGCGCGGCCAGGTTCTTGTAGCTGAGGGCGGCGTACTGCAGCGAGCGGCCCGGCTCCTCGGCCCCTCCGGGCGCGTTGTCCTGCTCGTACATCGGGTTGTGGTGTCGCGCGATGTCCAGCTTGGAGAAGAAGGCGCCGTAGTCGATGTCACCGGTGCCGAACGGCACCATGTCGTAGCCGTTGCCGGTGGCCGTGTTGGACTTTCCGTCCTTGGCGTGGAAGAGCGGGAACCGCTTCTCGTTCCGCCGTACGAGCTTCAGGGGGTCGAAGACGTCGGTCCGGGTGGAGCCGTTGCGCGCGACGTACGAGCGGTACCTGTACTGCGCCACGTGCGCCCAGAAGATGTCCATCTCCAGGTAGACGTGCCTGCGGTTGGTGATGTCGAGGAAGTACTCCAGCTTCCTGACGCCCGAGGAGCGGGTGGGCCGGCCCAGCTCGTCGAGCGGGCCCTCGTCGACGAGGAAGCCGTACGCCGCGTCGTGGTTGTGCGTGTACAGCTTGAGACCGGCTGCCGAGGCGATCGAGCCGAGGCCGTTCCACTTCTGGGCGGCGAGGTCCCAGTCCGCCTTGTAGGCGCTGTCGGTCGGGTCGCCGCCGGTACCCACGTGCTCCATACCGAGGATGTTGGCGATCTCCAGGGTCAGCTTGAAGCGGTCGAGGTCGGCCTGGGTGAGCGGCCAGGAGCCGGGGATGAAGCCGTGGTTGCCCTGGGCCTTGAGCCCGTTGTCGTCGAGCCACCGGCGCAGCAGCCGGGCGCCCTCGACGCTCTCCAGGTTCGCGCCGCCCTCGGCGTTCGCGTGCTGGCCGTAACCGGCGAACTCCACCTGCTTGTAGCCGATCCGCGAGAGCTCCTCGAACACACGCCGGAAACCGGCCGGCAGGTTCGTCGCCGGGTCGCGGGAGATCACGTCACGGACGGTGTAGAGGATGATGCCCCGCTTGAAATCGGGCACCAGAGGGTCCCGGTGGCCGTGGCCGTGGCCCTGACCGCGCTCCTGGTCGCCGTCGGGGGACGCGTACGCGGCCGACGCGAGCGGGCCCGCCGCCGACACGGCGGCCACCGCGGTGACTCCCGTCGTGGCGGCGAGGAACTGGCGGCGGTTCAGCCCGAGCCTGCGGCGCAGCGCGCCCGTGACCTCGTCGGTCTCTTCTTCGTGTGCACTCATGGTTTCCTATCTCCGTGTGGGTGGATGGAGCCCGTGACTCCCGGCGCCTCGGCCGAGGGACCGCCGACTCCTTTCCGCCGCGGGGCAGCGGCCCCGCCCAGCGGGTCACCTCTTCGAGGGGATCCGCCCGCGAACGCCACCGGCCGACTCACTTCGCCCTCTTGATTGGTGTGCAGAGAACTTGGCGTGGAAGTTACGCGGCTTTTGCCGTTTTTGGAAGAACTTTTGTCATGATCACTTGAACTTTCTACGATCAACGACCGAAGTCACCCCGGCGGACACCCCCGCCCACCGGCCCCCGGCGCACCCTCGGGCAGGGGATCTTCCCTGATCAACCGGGGTGGCCGCCCGGAGAATGCCGCAATAGACTTGGTTTGTAACGATATGGGCAGATAGGTCCGTCAGATGACCCCCCGGCGGCAGTACCACCCGGCCGGACCTGCGACTCCCGATCGACCCGCGGGCCCGCCTCGCCACGACCTCGCCACGAACGGTCACGGAGCACATTCGGCGGGTACTTTGGTCAAGGAGCATGAAACTTTCGCTCATAGTCGGCAGAAGCGGGGGGTTGTGGGCGAGGACGAAGCGGGGGGAGGCATGTCGGGCGCCGGATCCTCCATCGGAGGGCTTTACCGTTCGCCCCGGCGGCTGTAGCGTCCTGACGTCCTTTCCCGTTCGAAGGATTCGAGGGTTCCGCGCTCGCTCTGCGTTCGTTCCGCTTTTGTTCCGCCCCGAAGGAGAACCGATGGCCCCGGCGAGGAGCACGCGGAACGAGAGGGGAACCGCCGGATGCGCGCGACCGGACTCGGAGCCATCTCACTGGTGATCGCGCTGACCGCCTGCGCCCCGGCCCCCGACGCCGCCTCCCCTCCGCGTCCTTCACGGACATCTTCACCGACAGGCCCCGTGCCCGTACCCACGTCCTCTTCACAGACAAGCCCCGTGCCCACTTCCTCCGCGACACCGGGACCGCCCGGATCGGCCTCCGCCATCCAGAGAGTCGCGGACGACCTGCTGGTGGCGGCCGGATCTCCGGGGGCCGTCGTACACGTCCGCGACGGCGGAAGGGTCGAGGAGGCCGCCGCCGGGTTCGCCGACCCCGCCACACGCACCCCGATGCGGGTCGGCCACCGCTTCCGGATCGCGAGTATCACCAAGACGTTCACCGCGACGATCGTGCTCCAGCTGGTACGCGAACGGCGGCTGGCACTCCGCGACACGCTCGGCAAGCTGCTTCCCGGCGTCCTTCCCGGTGCCGACCGGGTGACCGTGGAGCAACTGCTCACCCACACCAGCGGAATACCGGACTATCTCACCGACTCCCGCTTCATGGACGCCGTCGTCGACGGTGGCATGCACACGCGCGACTGGCCACCGCGAGAGCTGCTCGGCTACGGCGGCAGCCCTGGCAAAAGCGGGGTTAACAGCTACTCCAACGGCAACTTCATCCTTCTCGGTCTCATCATCGAAAAGGTCACCGGTCAGAGCTACGCCGAGGCGCTCCGCGAGCGCGTCACCGAGCCCCTGAGGCTGCGCGATACCGAACTGCCACGAGACCTACGGCCCCCCGGGCTCGCCACGGGCAGACAGGGCGACGGCCCCGGAGCGACGGTCGTGAACTCCTCGATCTTCTGGTCCGCGGGCGGGCTGGTATCGACCGCGGGGGACGTGGGCGCCTTCTACGAGGCGCTGTTCGGCGGGAGGCGGGCCGCGTCCGGCCGCGAACCCGCCAAGGGGTCGGCCCCGAAGCGACTCCCCGAAGGGGCCGCGCTGAAGCGCGCGGGCGGCCTGGGCGTCTTCGCCGACAGGCTGCCGTGCGGCACCCGGGTGTGGAACCACTCCGGGATGATCTACGGGTACTCGGGGATCGCCATGAGCAGCGAGGACGGCCGACGCCAGGTGGTGGTCCAGCTCAACTCCCCGGCGGCGGGGCAGGCGATCGCGGCGGCGGGAAGGCTCATGTGCCAGTGAAGGTGGCCGGGACAACAGGTCCTGGAAAGCATGAAGGGCCCCCACCAACGGTGGGAGCCCTTCATAAACGATTGTCCGGCGGTGACCTACTCTCCCACACCGTCCCCGGTGCAGTACCATCGGCGCTGAAGAGCTTAACTTCCGGGTTCGGAATGTAACCGGGTGTTTCCCCTTCGCCATAACCGCCGTAACCCTA